>JANNOJ010000050.1:0-123078 GCA_031399025.1 Erythrobacteraceae bacterium
GTCGTCGACCTCCAGGCCGCCATCAACCGCTTCATCAAGGAGCATAACCAGCAGCCCCAACCATTCACCTGGCGCGCTAATCCCAATGACATCATCGCCGCAGTCAGGCGCGGGCACCAAACGTTGGAATCAATCCACTAGGTCGGCGGGAGTGGCCATCATCACCGCGTATGAGAGGCCGTTGAATTCGAGCGCAACCGGAGCTTCTGGCACCCATTTGCGAGTTATGCCCGCCGCCCTGCCATCGGGCGCGAATTCGATTGGCTCGCCCATCTTTTCTAATCCCGCTCACCCTGAGCTTGTCGAAGGGTTGCCCTTCTCCTCGCGCGTGGGATCAAGGAACAGCGGTCCTTCGACAAGCTCTGGACGAGCGGGTTGGGGCCGTGAGCACATTCAGCCCGCGTCGGAATGGCCGATCTCGTGGGCCGAGTTGAACTGCGTGGCGCGGGTCTGGTGCTCGGGGTGGTTGCCGCGCGCCAGGTACTCGATCGCCGCCCCAGCCACCGGGCTAAGGGCGGTGCGCCCCGCCCCGGCCCCATCTGCTGCAATGTTGGCGAAGATCATCGCCTTCATCCGCGGGTCCCAGTACATGTCGATGTGGTCGGCCGTCGCCAGCACCGCCTTGTGGTGACCGTAGGCCATGAAGTTGCGGGCGATCTGGTCGGCCATGTAGCGCAGCCGGGCCGGGGTGCCGACGCCGGTGCCGTGGTTCTCTTCGCTCACTCGGCCGGCTCCCGCGCCGCCCCGGCGGCGATGCGGCGCGAGCGGTCGGACCGTTCCCGATAGTCCTCCTGCCAGTCGGTCGGGCCGTTGGAGGCGGTCACCTGCACCGCCGTCACCTTGTATTCGGGGCAATTGGTGGCCCAGTCGGAATAGTCGGTGGTGACCACGTTCGCCTGGGTCACGGGGTGGTAGAAGGTGGTGTAGACGACGCCCGGCGCGACCTTGTCGGTGACGTGGACCCGCAGCGTGGTCTCGCCGGTGCGGCTGGCGAGCTTGGCCCAGTCGCCGTCCGCGAGGCCGCGGTTCTCGGCATCGGTCGGGTGCATTTCCAGCAGGTCTTCCCGGTGCCAGACGACGTTCTGCGTCCGCCGGGTCTGCGCGCCGACATTGTACTGGCTGAGGGTGCGCCCGGTGGTGAGCAGCAGGGGGTAGCGCGGGCCGGTCTTCTCGTCGGTGGGGACGTAGTCGGTCACCACGAACATGCCCTTGCTGCGCACGAAGGCGTCGATGTGCATCACCGGCGAGCCTTCGGGGTGGGCCGCGTTGACCGGCCACTGGACCGAGCCGCGCTCCTCCAGCAGCTCCCAACTGAGGCCCGAGAAACTCGGCGTCAGGCGGGCGATCTCGGCGATGATCTCGCGCGGGTGGGTGTAGTTCCAATCGGCGCCCAGCGCATTGGCGAGCGCCTGGGTGACCTCCCAGTCCTCCAGACCCTGACCGGGGGGGCCGTTGGCCGGCTCCATCACCTTCCTCACCGGCTGGATGCGGCGCTCGGCATTGGTGAAGGTGCCGTTCTTCTCCAGGAAGGTGGAGCCCGGCAGGAAGACGTGGGCGTAATTGGCGGTCTCGTTGAGGAACAGGTCGTGGACGATGACGCATTCCATCGCCGCCAGGCCGGCCGCGACGTGCTGGGTGTTGGGATCGGACTGGAGGATGGCCTCGCCCTGGATGTAGATCGCCTTGAAGCTGCCATCGACCGCGGCATCGAGCATGTTGGGAATGCGCAGGCCCGGGTTGGGGTCGAGGCTGACGCCCCAGTCGGCCTCGAACGACGCGCGGGTGGCGCTGTCGGAAAGGTGGCGGTAGCCGGGCAGCTCGTGCGGGAAGGAGCCCATGTCGCGCCCGTCGATGGTGAGGCTCACCAGCGTGTCGGAATCGACCGCGGGCGTGCCGAAATCCTGCTGGCGCTCAAATCCCATCGTCCCTCTCCATCGCGGCGCGCTCGGCTTGGGCGAGATCGGCCGGAGTATTGATATTTGCAGGCGGCCGATCGCCTCGCACGGGCCGCGCTCGCGCGGCCTCAGCAAAGGCGAACATCGAGTGGCGTCCTGCACCCTGGAGGATCGCCTCGACAACCGATGCGGCTTCCCTCGTCCAATGCCCGACAACGGGCTGCGTTTCAAGGTAGGCGGGCGCGGGCGAAAGAATGCGCGGCAGATCGGCGGGCAGGAGCACGCAATCCACCGCGATGGTGAGCACGGTGGGATAGCCCTCGTCCTGGGCGAAGCGCAGCGCGGCGGCGATGCCGGCGAGCGGCCCCATGCCGGGGCGCGGCCAGTCGGGCAGGCAGGGCGCGGGGTCGGTCGGGCGCCCGGCGATGACGACATGCTCGCACCAGCCCGCCAGCCGATCGACCGCGCGTGCGAGGAGGGTGTGGCCGGCCAGTTCCGCGAGCGCCTTGTCGCTGCCGAAGCGGGCGGAGCGGCCACCCGCCAGGACGCAGCCCAGGATCATGCGCTCACGATCATCCCGTGACCTTGTCGAGCGCCTTTTCGACGCGCGCGGGCTCGCGGGTGAAATCCTCCGGCCATTGGCGCAGGGCGCTCACACCGGGTAGGGCGTGGAACCGCCGAGCGCGCAGAGCGAGCCGAACTTCATCGTCTCGCACAGGTCGGTCAGCAGGCCGATCTCGTCGCCCGCGCCGCGGCCCGCCTGCTTGGGCGCGTTGTGCATCTGGGGCATGAGCTCGAGCGTGTCGCGCCGGCGGCCGCCGCTGCGGATCCGCTCGATCACCTCGACCCCGCGGATCGCGCCGATGCGGCACGGCGTGCACTTGCCGCAGCTTTCCGCCGCTCAGAACTCCATGGCGAAGCGGGCCATTTCGAGCATGTCGGTGGCATCGTCGAACACGGTGAGCCCGCCATGGCCGACGAGCGCGTCGGCGGCGGTGTATTCCTCGTAATCGAAGCGCAGGTCGAACCGGTCGGGGTGGAGGTAGGCGCCGAGCGGCCCGCCGACCTGCACCGCCTTGACCGGCGGCCGGAATAGGTGCCGCCGCCGATGTCGTAGACCAGCTCGCGCAGGGTGATGCCGAAGCCGACCTCGTAGAGCCCGCCGTGCCTGACGTTGCCGGCGAGCTGGATCGGCATGGTCCCCTTGGAACGGCCCATGCCGTGGCCCTGGTAGTGCGCGGCGCCGCCCTCGGCGATGATGTGCGGCGCCGCCATCAGCGTGAGCACGTTGTTGACCAAGGTTGGCTTGCCGAACAGCCCCTCGAGGGCGGGCAGCGGCGGCTTGGCGCGCACTTCGCCGCGCCTGCCTTCGAGCGAGTTGAGCAGGCTGGTCTCCTCGCCGCAGACATAGGCGCCCGCGCCCACGCGCACCTCGCAGCGGAACGGGGCGATGATGTGCGCGCACAGCTCCAGCGCGGCGTTCAGCTTGCCGATGGCGTCGGGATATTCGCTGCGGACGTAGATGTAGCCCTGGTCGGCGCCCACCGCCGCGGCGGCGATGGCCATGCCCTCGAGCAGCTGGAACGGGTCGCCCTCCATCGCCATCCGGTCGGCGAAGGTGCCGCTATCGCCCTCGTCGGCGTTGCAGACGATGTATTTGCGCGCGCCCGCGGCCCTGAACACGGTCTGCCACTTGATGCCGGCGGGAAAGCCCGCGCCGCCGCGGCCCCGCAGGCCCGAACGGGTGATCTCCTCGACGATCGCCTCCCGGCCGATCCGCCGCGCGCGCGCGCCCCTGCCAGCCGTCGCTGGCGGCGTAATCCTCCAGGCTCAGCGGCCGGGTCTTGCCGGCGCGGGCGAAGGTGAGCCGGGTCTGGCCGGCGATGAACGGGTGCGCGTTGATCGGGCCGATGCACAGGTCATCCGCCCCGCCGGCCGCGATCTCGGCGACGCGATCGGGCGTGACCGGACCCCAGCCGACCCCGTCGATCTCGACCAGCGGCTCGAGCCAATGCATCCCCCAGCTGGAGACGCGGTGGATCTCGTGGCCCTCGGCGGCGAAGGCCTCGGCGAGCCGGTCGGCACCGGCCGCGCGGGCGAGGGCGTCGTCGGCGATGCGGACGATGGTCATGCGGTCTCCACCAGGCGGACGACGGCGGCCTGGTCGATCCGGACGTGCAGCGTGTCGCCGGTGCGCGCGGCCGGGCCGGCGCTGCACAGGCCAAGGCAATAGACGGTGGCGATGCGCACCCGGTCGCCCGCGGCGGTGGCGGCCTGCGTGATCAGCCGCTCCACGCCGCGCGCCTGGCAGGCTTCCGCGCGGCAGATCTGCACCACCGGGCGCGGATCCTTGGCGGGGGTGAAATCGGGGTAGAAGCTGACCACGCCATGGATTTCGGCGCGGCTGAGATTGAGGCCCAGCGCGATGACGGCTTGGGCCGCGGCATCGACGCAGCCGAATTCGCGCTGGACGGCGTGGAGGACGGGCAGGAGCGGGCCTTCTTTGCCGAGATGGTCGGCGATGATCCCGCCGAGGCGCCGTTCCCGGTCGCTCATGGCGCTAGTCCTTAAGCCGTTCGGCGTGCCAGGCAATATGTTCGCCCATGAAGGTGGAGACGAAGAAGTAGGAATGATCGTAGCCATCCTGCATCCGGATGGTCGCGGCGATGCCGGCCCTGGCGCAGGCCTCTTCGAGCAGGTGCGTCCTCAGCTGTTGGTCGAGGAAATCGTCGGCGGCGCCCTGGTCGATCAGCAGCTCGGGCAGGCGGGCGCCGTCTTCGATAAGGGCGCAGGCATCGTATGCGCGCCAGGTCTGGCGATCTTCGCCCAGGTAGCCGCCGAGCGCCTTCTCGCCCCAGGGCACCTGCGAGGGTGCGACGATGGGCGAGAACGCGCTCGTGGAGCGGAAGCGGCCGGGGTTGCGCAGGCTGATGGTGAGCGCGCCGTGGCCGCCCATCGAGTGGCCGGTGATGCCCTGGCGGGCCATCGCGACGGGGAAGTGTTCGGCCAGCACCGCGGGCAGCTCGACCTCGAGGTAGCGGCGCATCCTGAAGTGCTCGGCCCAGGGTTGTCGCGTTGCGTCAAGGTAGAAACCGGCGCCCTGGCCGAAATCGTAACCCTTGGCATCGGGCACGTTTTCACCCCGCGGCGAGGTGTCGGGCGCGGCCAGGACGATGCCGTGCTGCGTGCAGGCGGCGCGGTATTCGCCCTTCTCCATGACGTTGGCGTGGGTGCAGGTGAGGCCCGAAAGATACCACAGCACCGGCAGCTGTTCGCCCGGCGCATGGTCGGGCACGAACACCGCAAAGGTCATCGGCGTGCCGGTAGCCGCGCTGGCGTGACGATAGACGCCCTGGGTCCCGCCGTGGCTGCGCTGGGTGCTGACGGTCTCCACCTCAGCCTGCCGCCAAATTGGTGGTGAAGCAGGCGAGCTTGTTGCCCACCGGATCGCGCAGATAGGCCCCGTAGAGCTTGGCGTACTCCATGTCGCGGCGGCCGGGCGCGCCTTCATCCACCCCGCCATGCGCGAGGCCCGCGGCGTGCCAGGCATCCACCGCGGCCTGATCGCGCGCGGCAAGGCCAATGGTGCCGCCATTGGCATGGGTGGCCGCCTGGCCATCGCGCGGGCGGTTGACCATGAACATCCCGCCATCCGGCTGACCGTACCAGGCGCCGGTGGGGTGACGATTGCCGGCGACGCCAAGCGCGGCGAAGGTCGCATCGTAGAACGCGGCGGAAAGGTCGGGGTCGTTGCAGCCGACGACGACGTGGGTGAACATCGTGCCGCTACTCCGCCGGAGCCACGCGCGGGCCGGCGTCGGGCGGCCCGGCGCCCGCCTGGTCGCCCGCGCTATCGCGCAGACAGGCGCTGAACATGCGTCGAACTCCTTAGTAGACCACCACTTAGTAGACCACCACGCTGCGGATGCTTTGCCCCGCATGCATGAGGTCGAAGGCGCGGTTGATGTCTTCCAGCGGCATCGTGTGGGTGATCATCGGATCGATGGCGATCTTGCCGTCCATGTACCAGTCGACGATGCGGGGCACGTCGGTGCGGCCCTTGGCGCCGCCGAACGCGGTGCCGCGCCAGTTGCGGCCGGTGACCAGCTGGAACGGCCGGGTGGCGATCTCTTGGCCCGCCTGCGCCACGCCGATGATGATCGAGGTGCCCCAGCCGCGGTGGCAGCATTCGAGCGCGGTGCGCATCACCTCGGTATTGCCGGTGGCATCGAAGCTGTAATCCGCGCCGCCGTCGGTGATCTCGACGACCTTGGCGACGGTCTCCTCGCGGCTCATGCCCCGGGTGTTGAGGAAGTGGGTCATCCCGAACTGGCGGCCCCAGGCCTCGCGATCCGGATTGATGTCGATCCCCAGGATCACGCCCGCGCCCGCCAGCCTGGCGCCCTGGATGACGTTGAGGCCGATCCCGCCCAGGCCGAACACCGCGACGTTCTCGCCCACCTGCACGCGGGCGGTGTTGACCACCGCGCCGACACCCGTGGTGACCCCGCAGCCGATATAGCAGGAGGTCTGGAACGGCGCATCGGGGCGGATCTTGGCGACCGCGATCTCGGGCAGGACGGTGAAGTTGGCGAAGGTGGAGCAGCCCATGTAGTGATGAATGGTCTGGCCGCGGTAGCTGAAGCGCGAGGTGCCGTCGGGCATCAGCCCCCTGCCCTGGGTGGCGCGGATGGCGGTGCACAGATTGGTCTTGCCCGAAAGGCACGACTTACACTGGCGGCATTCGGGCGTGTAGAGCGGGATGACGTGATCGCCAGGGCTTACCGAGGTCACACCCGGGCCCAGCTCGCGCACGATGCCCGCGCCCTCGTGGCCCAGGACGCTCGGGAACAGGCCCTCTGCATCGAGCCCGTCGAGCGTGTAGGCGTCGGTGTGGCAGATGCCGGTGGCCTTGATCTCCACCAGCACCTCGCCCGCCCTGGGGCCATCGAGGTCGAGCTCGACGATTTCGAGCGGCTGCTTGGCGGCGAACGCCACCGCGGCGCGGGTCTTCATCGGCACTTCCCTCTGCTTGCTAGCGCCAACCGTTGCGGCGCTAGATAGCTGGAACGCTGCCGCGCGCCAGCCCCCGCCCGCTTGCTCACGCTGCCCGGCGGAGCGGCGCTCCGGCTGCCGCATCGTTTGTCGGCAGGGGTGCGGATTGGACCAATTCCTCGTCCGCATCGGTCACCGGCAGGAACCACAGCAGCACGGCGCCGAGCACCGCGCCGGAGCACATGATGAGCGAGACCGCGAGCAGTTCGGCATCGCCCAACCAGGTGAACAGCAAGCCAGCGATGATCGGCGAGCCGGCCGCGCCCACCCGGCCCACGCCGAGCACGAAGCCCGTTCCGGTCCCGCGGGCATAGGCCGGGAAGCCGCGGGCGAAGGCGGCGTAGAAGCCCACGATGGCGGCGTTGAGGAAGAACATCGTGAAGAAGGCGGCCGTGCGCCACTGGTCGAGCGTGTCATGGCCGATCCCGAACCAGGCGACCGCCAGCACTCCCAGCAGGGCGGCGATGATGGTCGGGCCCTTGATGTCGAACTGCTTGAGCAGAAAGCCGAACAGGAACCCGCCCAGCGCGCCGCCGATATTGGCATAGGTGAGGCTGCTGGCCGAATCGGGCTGGCTGTACCCGGCGCCGGCCACGATGGTGGGGGCGAACTTGAGGATGTAGTAGAAGGTCGACGTGTGGAACATGTAGCCAAAGGCCAGCAGCAGGGTGACCTTGCGCAGCCTGGGCTTGGCCAGGATGTCGGTCACCCTGGGTTGCGGCCCCGTCTCGATCACCGCGGGCAGCGCGGCGATTTCGGGCTTGGCGAGGGTGCGCAGCGACCGGTTGACCCGCTCCAGCGCGCCAGGCTTGTTCTGCGTGGCGAGGAAGGCCGGAGTTTCGGGCACCAGGGCGATGACCAGCGGGATCATCGCCACGGTCACGACCGAGCCGAACAGGAACACCGCGCGCCAGTCGTACTCCACCAGCAGCCAGCCCTGCGCCGCGAAGCCGCCGATGACGCCGCCCAGCGGATAGCCGATGACGTAGAGCGCCATGGAGATGGACCGCCCCTTCTTGCTGGTGGTCTCGGCCACCACCGCATTGGTCGCGGCCAGCATGCCGCCGATGCCCAGGCCGGTGATGAAGCGCCAGGCGGTGATCGGGGTGATCGCATCGACCAGGTGCGCCATGTACATGCCGAGGGCCATGATCACCAGGCAGATGAGCATGGTCGGCTTGCGGCCGATCTGGTCGGCGAGGCCGCCCAGGATGACCGAGCCGAAGCCCATCCCCACCAGCTCGGCCGAAAGCATGATGCCGAGCGCCGCGCGCTCGATCCCCCAATCGGCGGCGATACCGGGCGCGGCAAAGGCGCTGGACAGCACGTCGAACCCGTCGAGCGCGTTCAGCATCACCATCAGCAGGACGACGAGCATCTGGCGAAAGCCCATCGGCGTGTCGTTGATAGCGGCGACGGGGTTGTTTGCGCCCCGGGCTGCGGCCATGTGTCGTCCTCTCGATCTTGCCGCGATCATTCGGGGATTCGGGCGCGCAATTCCACTTGTTTTTGATTCGGTCCGGCCGCCGTGTCCCCCGCTTGCCTCATCCGCCACCCGGCATACATTCGGCCGCAAGAAGAGCCGCATGGCGCGCTATGCCAGCGGTATCAGGTTTGTGGGTGGCGGGTGACCTGACGGCTTGTCCGTAGGTGCCACAAGGCGCACGGGAACGCACTGCCGGTTCGATGGCTGTGTGGTGAACAGCAGATGGAGGAACACTTGCGCAAAATCCTGACCAACCCTGCATACCTGGCAATCGGCCTTTCGCTCGGCCTTGCCGCCTGCAGCGCGCCCGAGGAAGCCACCGACGAGGCCGCGGCCGATCCCGTGGCGAGCGAGACGGGGCTTGCGGCTGCGCCGAGGCAGGCCGTCGCCATGCTGATGACCGCCGACGGCACGGAAGTCGGCACCGCCACCGCCAGCGCCGAGGGCGACAGCGTTTCGATCCGCATCGAGGGCGCGGACATGCCGCCCGGCGAGCACGGCGTGCATGTCCACACCACCGGCCTGTGCGAGGGCCCGGCGTTCACCAGCGCCGGCGGCCATTGGAACCCCGCGGGCGCGACGCATGGCCTCGAGGACCCGGCCGGCCAGCATGCGGGCGACATGCCCAATCTCGAGATTGCCGAGGACGGCACCGGCTCGCTGACCTACACGCTGGCCGGCGGCGCGACCTTCGAAGGACTGATGGATGCCGACGGGTCGGCCTTCTTAATTCACGCAATGCCCGACGATCAGGTTACCGACCCCTCGGGCGATAGCGGCGACCGGATCGCCTGCGGCGTGTTCGAGGTCTCGGGCGGCGACGGGGTTGCCGAACCGGGCGAAGCTGCGACGATGTGATGGCCTTGAACGGCGGCGGGCGCCCCGGCTGCTCGCCGCCGATCTCGCGCCGCCGCTCAGCAGCCCATGCACTCCTTGGCCGCGACGGTCACCGCGGGCGGGCGTCGGAACAACCCACCCGGCACGGTTCCCGCACACCATCCGATCGGGCGAGTCGGTCCGCACGGCGGTGACCGGGTTCACGCAGTGCATCGGGGAGTTCTAGGCGGACGAGCACGGCACGCCGGCCGGGCTGGGGCCACGTGCTAGCCCGCCGCCATCGGGGAGGGGCGCCTGGACGCGACCCATTCTGTTCGAGAGGGCAGGCGTTCAGCTTCCCTGTCCTACCAGGGCCGCCATGCGCCGCACCCTCCTGATCCTCGCCCTTCTCGCCAGCCCGTTCGGCGCATCCGCCGCAAACGCTCGGGAGCTCCCCGCCTTCACCTTGGAACAGCGCATGAAGCTGCGTTGTTCGGCCGCGTTCGCGCTGGTCGCCGCGCGCCAGGCCCAGGGCGATGCGGCGATGCGCGGATACCCCCGGCTGGCGACGAGCGGGCGCGAGTATTTCGTCCGCTCGGCCGCTGGGGTGATGGAAGAAACCGGGCTCGACCGGGTGGCGATCGACGCCGCCCTCACGCGCGAAGCGCAGGACCTGGTGGCAAGCGGCACGCTCGCCGAGATCATGCCCGCCTGTCTCCAGGCCCTGGCGGACTCCCGCCGGTAGATGCCGGCTCGCACACCCCCGGCCGCGCGCGCCGGTAGACGAGACAGGGCAAGTATTGCATGCGTGGCCCACCGATGTGGCAGCTCTACCAATTCCCCCTGTGCCCGTTCAGCCGCAAGGTGCGACTGGCGCTGAGCGAAAAGGCGGTCACCTTCGACCTGGTGCGCGAAAACCCGTGGGCGGCGAGCGACGAATTCTACGCGCTCAACCCGGCCGGGCGCACGCCGGTGCTGCACGATGCCGAGCGCAGCCTTGCGCTCATCGACAGCCAGGCCATCTGCGAATATCTCGACGAGACGGTGGAGGCGGTGCCGCTGATCCTGGGCAATGCCGCCAGCCGGGCCGAAATCCGCCGGCTGACCGCGCTGTTCGACCAGGTGTTCTATTCCGATGTCACCGCGCCGCTGCTGAACGAGCGGATGAAGAAGCGGTTGGTCACGGGCGAGCCGCCCAGCGCCCAGGTCCTGCGCAGCGCCATGCGGCTGGCGCACGAGCACCTCGACTACCTCGACTGGTTGGTGGACACGCGGCGCTGGTTGGCCGGCGCGCGCATGAGCCTGGCCGACTTCGCCGCCGCGGCGCAGATCTCGGTCGCCGACTATTTGGAGGGCGTGGACTTCACCGGTCACGAGGGCGCGCAGTCCTGGTACCGGGTCATGAAGAGCCGCCCCAGCTTCCGCCCGCTCCTGTCGCTGAAGATGGAAGGCATTCCCGCCCCCCGGCACTACGCCGACGTGAACAGCTGAAAGCCGGGGCGCTCCCGAGCTTGGTCGTCATCCGCTCTCACAGCAGCCGGTACATGATCACCGCGTCCACCAGGCCCAGCTTCAAGTGCCGGAACGCCAGCGGCAGGCGGCCCACTTCCACCATTCCGAGCCGGCCGTAGAGGCGGAGGGCCGCTTGGTTGGAGGCGACCACGAGGTTGTACTGCATGGCCAGATAGCCCCGGGCCCGCGCCCGGGCGAAGCTGTCGCGCGTCATGGCCGCGGCGATCCCCTGCCCGCGCCGATCGGGCCGCACCATATAGCCGGCATTGGCGACATGCGCGGCCGGGCCGGTCGAATTGGGCTTGAGGTAGTAGGTGCCCACGATTTCGCCCGCCGCCTCGGCGACGAACACGCTCTTGTCGGGCGCGAACCAGTAGGCGAACACCGCCTCGCGGGGCGCGTCGGGCGAGACCGGATAGCTCGCGCCCTCGCGCACGACCGGCTCGAGGATCCGCCACAGCGCCGCGCGGTCGGCGTCCTGCGCCGCGCGGATGGTGAGGTCAGGCACGCGCCGCCTGCCGGCGGTAGCTGAGCGCCTCGGCCACGTGCATCCGGCCCACCTGCTCGCTGCCGGCGAGATCGGCGATGGTCCGGGCGACGCGCAGCACGCGGGTGTAGCCGCGGGCCGAGAGCCGCATCGCCTCGGCCGCCTGCAGCAGCAGCGCGCGGGCATCCTCCAGCGGCGTGGCGTGCTCGGCCAGCGCCTCGCCCTCGAGTTCGGCATTGGCGCGCACGCCCCGTGCCACCTGCCGCCGGCGCGCCGCCAACACCCGCGCGGCGACCTCGGCCGAACCTTCGGCAGCCGGGGGCAGGGCCAGGTCCGCCGCCTTCACCGGATCGACCTCGACATGCAGGTCGATCCGATCGAGCAGCGGCCCGGAGACGCGCGCCTGGTAATCGGCCGCGCATTTGGGCGCGCGCGAGCAGGCCAGCGCCGGATCGCCGAGGTGGCCGCAACGGCACGGGTTCATCGCCGCCACCAGCTGCACGCGCGCCGGGTAGCTGACATGCGCATTGGCCCGCGCCACGTCGACGCGGCCGGTTTCGAGCGGCTGGCGCAGCGAATCGAGCACCGCGCGCTGGAACTCGGGCAGCTCGTCGAGGAACAGCACGCCCAGATGCGCCAGGCTCACCTCGCCGGGCTTGGCGCGCAGGCCGCCGCCGGTGAGCGCGGCCATGCTGGCGGAATGGTGCGGCGCACGGAACGGGCGCGCACGGCTGATCCGTCCGCCCTCCAGCATGCCCGCGACCGAGGCCACCATGCTCACTTCCAGTGCCTCGGCCGGGGCCAGCTCGGGCAGCACGCCGGGCAGGCAGGCCGCGAGCAGGCTCTTGCCCGCGCCCGGCGGGCCGATCATCAGCAGGTTGTGCCCGCCCGCGGCGGCGATCTCGAGTGCGCGCTTGGCGGTCTCCTGGCCCCTGACCTGCTTGAGATCGGGCCCGAACGCCGGCGCCGCCACCTCGCCCGGCGGCGGCTCGGGCAAATCCTGCGTGCCCTTCAAATGGGCCAGCAGGCTCGCCAGGGTCGGCGCGGCGAGCACCGCGACGCCGCTCGCCCATTTGGCCTCGGCGCCTTGCGCCGCGGGGCAGATCAGGCCCTTTTCCACCTCGCTGGCGTGCATGGCGGCGAGCAGCACGCCGGGCGAGGCGACGATCCGGCCATCCAGGGAAAGTTCACCGACCGCGACGAAATCGGCCAGCTGTTCGGCGTCGGTCACCCCCATCGCCCCCAGCAGCGCCAGGGCGATCGGCAGGTCGTAATGCGAGCCTTCCTTGGGCAGGTCGGCGGGGGAGAGGTTGATGGTGATGCGCTTGGGCGGCAGCGACAGGCCCATCGCTGCGAGCGCCGACTGGACCCGCTCGCGGCTTTCGCCCACCGCCTTGTCGGGCAGGCCGACGATGGCGAAGCGCGGCATGCCGGCCGCCACCTGGCACTGCACCTCCACCGGGCGCGGCTCGAGGCCCAGATAGGCGACCGTCGATACGAGTGCGATCAAGGCGGATCCCCCGAGACTGCTCGGCGTGATAGCGGCGCGTGGGGCCATGTCGAGGGGCCGGCATGGCCGAGACGTTACGCCTCCAGGCAAATCGTGCTATTCTCCCTGCCGGCGCTGGGGGGAGACGAGCCATGATCACCGGACTGGACGAGCTGAAATCCGCCGCCTCGCGCGGGGCGCCGCTGTCGGAGGTCGAGAAGATCGCCGAAGGGGAGATGCATTGGTTCGCCGGGCACCCGCTGCCCTCCGCACCCGGCACCATTGCGCTGGCGCAACGCGACTCGCTCAAGCTGGTGTTCCGCGAGGAAGATCTGATCGAGGTGCACAAGTGGGAGGAACGCTTTCTGGTGCGCTTGCGCGCCGGGGCGGACATGCTGGTGAGCCTTGAGCGGGTGATGCCGGCGGGGCCGAGCGGCTGCTGCGACGGCGGCGCGGCGGACCACAAGGATCGGCCGGCTGCGGCACGGTCGCGCATCGGGGTCCACGATGCACCGCGCGACTGGGACGTGTGGATCAGCTCCTTCGGCACCAGCTGTACCTGGCGGATCGAATGCTTCAACGTGAACGTGCCGCTGTTGGGGCCGCTGCGCATTTGCGTACCCACGATGGTGTGGTGCTGACAGGCGCCGGCGGCACGCGTGCGGCGCCCGCGCATGGGCACGTTGACTTGGCGGCTGCCTTTGCCTATGCCCTCGCCAATGCATGGCCGCCCGAGCTGGCGGCCCTTTTCGTTTGAGTTCGAGGACGACCCCATGAAGCGCACCTTCCAGCCGAGCAATCTCGTGCGCGCCCGGCGGCATGGTTTCTTCGCCCGCAAGGCGACGCCGGGCGGCCGCAAGGTGCTGCGCGCGCGGCGCCGGCGTGGCCGCAAAATCCTCTGCGCTTGAGATAGACGCGGCGGTATCCGGCGCGCCTGCGACCCCAAGCCCGCCGGCAGTGCTCACGCGGCGGACCGATTTCCTCGCCGCCAATCACGGTATCCGCCTCGCGCGGCCGGGTTTCGTGCTGCTCGCCCGGGCCAATGGCGGGCTGGGCACGCGCTACGGCATCACCGTCACCAAGAAGATCGGCAATGCGGTGGTGCGCAACCGCATGAAGCGTCGTTTTCGCGAGCTCCTGCGCGCCGCGCTGCCGGGCGAGGGGCTGGCCGACCACGACCATGTGCTGATCGGCCGCGCTGGCGGGATCGAGCGCGACTTCGCTCTGCTGCGCGCCGAGCTGGCCGAGGCGCTGCGCTGCGCCGCGGGCGGCCAGGGCGATCGTCCACGCAAACCCCGGGAACGGCGCGGCCGGGGCGGGGTCGGCAGCCAGGCAAACGCCACCAGGGCCGCGCGATGAAACGCGCGCTCATCCTCGTTGCCCGCCTCTGGCAGCTGGGGCCTTCGCGCCTGCTGCCGCCCAGCTGCCGCTACCAGCCCTCGTGCAGCCAATACGCCATCGGCGCGCTGGAGAAGCATGGCGCAATCAAGGGTGGATGGATCGCCGCCAAGCGGCTAATGCGCTGCCACCCCTGGGGGGGTCACGGCCATGACCCGGTGCCCTGAAGCCGGATAGGCGACCGGCGCCAGCTGACGACCATCGCACGGAATACACGCATTTTGGACAATTCGCGCAACCTCATCCTGGCCGTCGTGCTGTGCGCGGTGCTGCTGTTCGGCTGGGACCTGGCGGTCAGCCGGCTCTATCCGCAGCCCGCCGAGGTCGTGCAGGCCGAGCGGGCCGATCCAACCTCGCCCGGCGCTGCCACCCGGAGCCGCGATGGCGGGCTGACCGATCCGCTCGCCATCGCCGAGGAGGCGCGCGATCTGCAAACCGTGCTGCGCATGCCCGGGCGGGTGCCGATCGATGCCCCCGAAGTCGCCGGCTCGCTCGATGCGACGGGCGCGCGGGTCGACGACATCGTCCTCAAGGCCCACCGCCAGACCGAGGAGCGCGACAGCGGCCCGGTCCGCCTGTTCTCGCCTGCGGGCACGCCGGCGCAGCAATTCGCCCAGTTCGGCTGGATCGGCGAGGGCGTGGCCACGCCCGATGCGAACACCAGCTGGCAGGTTTCGGGCGAGCGGCTGACGCAGGAGACGCCGGTGGTCTTCACCTGGAGCAACGGCCAGGGCCAGTTCTTCCGCCTGACCTTCTCGATCGACCAGTTCTACATGCTCAGCGTCGAGCAGACGGTCGCCAGTCGCGGCGCTGGTTCGGTGGCGCTGCAGCCCTATGCCTTCGTCAACCGCACCAGCCGCGATGCCGCCCTGGATACCTGGAACGTGCATTCGGGGCCGATCGGCGATTTCGCGGGCGCGGTGAACTTCGACTGGGATTACGACGATGTGGCCGAAGAGGGCGCGGTCAGCCCCGGCGGAGCGACGCGCTGGGTCGGTTTTACCGACATCTACTGGCTGTCCGCGCTGGTGCCGCAGGATGGCGCCACGGCCGAGGGGGTCTGGCGATCGCTCGGCAACGAGCTGTACCGCGCCGATCTCATCTACGATCCGGTCACCGTGCAGCCGGGCCGCCAGGTCACCCGCACCACCCGGCTGTTCGTCGGCGCCAAGGAGAGCAGCGTCCTCGACCACTACGAGGACGCCGGCATCGAGAACTTCGGCCTCGCGATCGACTGGGGCTGGTTCCGCTGGTTCATGAAGCCGATCTTCTGGCTGCTGCTCACGCTGTTCGAGGCGGTCGGCAATTTCGGCGTCGCCATCATCCTGCTCACGGTGATCATCCGCGCCCTGATGTTCCCGATCGCCCAGAAGCAGTTCGCCTCGATGGCGCAATTGCGCGTCGTCCAGCCCAAGATGAAGGCGATCCAGGACCGGCACAAGGACGACAAGGTCAAGCTGCAGGAGGAGATGGCCAGGCTCTACCGCGAGGAGAAGGTCAATCCGCTCGCCGGCTGCCTGCCGATCTTCCTGCAGATCCCGATCTTCTTCGCGCTCTACAAGACGCTGATCATCGCCATCGAGATGCGCCACCAGCCGTTCGTGCTGTGGATCAGGGACTTGTCGGCGCAGGACCCGGCGATGATCCTCAACCTGTTCGGGCTCCTGGCCTTCACCCCGCCCAGCTTCCTGTCGGTCGGCGTGCTGGCGGTGCTGCTGGGCATCACTATGTGGCTGCAGTTCAAGCTCAATCCCACGGCGATGGATCCGATGCAGCAGCAGATCTTCATGATCATGCCCTGGGTGCTGATGTTCGTGATGGCGCCGTTTGCCGCCGGGCTGCTGCTATACTGGATCACCTCCAACATCCTGACGCTGGCGCAGCAGAAGTACCTCTATTCCAAGCACCCGCAATTGCGGGCGATGGCGGATCAGGAGGCAGCGGAGAAGGCGCGGGCGGCAGAACGCGAAAAGGCAGCCGAACAGGCGGGCGGACCGGGATGAACCCTCGCTCACAGATTCGGCGCGGCTCATCCCGGACGCGAATCGTTCGTCGAACCGCCAAGGTCGGCTCGCTTTGGCCGCGTCGCCCGATGTTCGCGGTCGATGGTTGAAGGCCAGGAGCGCCTCGAGGAGGCGCGGCGGCTGTTCTCGGGGCGGGTCGAATTCCTGCTTTCGGCGCCCGGGCTCGACTTCCTGCCGCCGCCGGACTTTCCCGAGGTGGCGGTGTGGGGCCGCTCCAACGTGGGCAAGAGTTCGCTCGTCAATGCGGTGACCGGCCGCCGCGCGATCGCGCGCGCTTCGGTGACGCCGGGCCGGACGCAGGCGCTCAACTTCTTCGAGATCGGCCAGCCGACGCGCTTTCGCCTGGTCGACATGCCCGGTTACGGCTTCGCCAAGGCGCCGGTCAAGGTGGTGGCGCGCTGGCGCCACCTGGTGCGCGGCTTCCTGCGCGGGCGAATCGTGCTCAGGCGCACCCTGTTGCTGGTCGACAGCCGGCATGGGCTGAAGGCGGTCGATCGCGAGATGATGGCCATGCTCGACGAGGCGGCAGTCGGCTACCGGCTGGTCTTGACCAAGGCCGACAAGGTTAACGCCGAATCGCTCGCTAGCTGCTCGGCGGCGATAGCAGGGGAGGCGCGCAGGCACTCGGCGGCGTACCCCCAGGTCCACGTGACCAGTGCGGAGAAGGGGATGGGTATCGCCGAACTGCGGGCGGCGGTGCTGACCGATGTGGCGGAGTAGGGCGCGGCTAGCGGGTAGGTTCATTCGGCAGCGCGCGAGGGCAGGAGACCACGACGAAAAAGGGCGCCCATTGGGCGCCCTTCGAAACTGTCGCAAACGCGAAATTAACCGGCGCGGCGGGGGGGGAAAAGATAATCCCACATGATCAAGGCCTCCTGTTGCTGAGGCCTTATCCCTGCGTTAACCAATGTTATTTGTAAAGCTTAAACACTTAAGCTGATGGTAACCTTACGTGACCTGTCCCCGAACTGGACAGCATCCTCGAGCGGCACCGGACGGCAGATTCCGAACCCCTGCGCGAGCGTACAACCGGCGTTGCGGAGCAAATTCAGCGTCGCTGCATCCTCCACCCCTTCGGCCACGATCGAAATGCGCAAGAGGCGGCCAAGTTCGAGGATGCTGCGCACGATCGCCATCGCCTTGGGATCCTTGCCGAGCTGATCGATGAAGATGCGGTCGATCTTGAGTTCGCCGAATGGCAGCCGCATCAGCGCCTCCATGCTCGCCGCTCCCACGCCGAAATCATCCATCGAGACGCTCATCCCCAAGACCGTCAGCTGCTGCAAATGGGTCCGGGCGACATCCATGTCGGAGATCCGGTAGGTTTCGGTGATCTCGAGAACCAGGCGGCGGGGGTCGATGCCCGATTCGTCCAGGACATCGCGGACCATGGCCACAATCCCGCGGTCATGGAGCAGCGTTGCCGATATGTTCACCGCGATCGAGACAGCCGAGCCGTTTTGTGCAAGGGTGGTGAGCGAACGGCAAGCCTCGCTAAGGACGTGCCGGGTCAGATGGCCCATCCGACCGGTTTCTTCACACTGCCGGATGAAGCTGTCCGGGGGGATCATCCCGCGCACCGGATCGCGCCAGCGGACCAGAGCCTCCAGGCCAACCATCTCGCCGGTGTCGGTGCGGATCTTGGGCTGGTAGACGAGAAAGATTTCGCCGTTATCCAGCGCGGCGTCGATGCGCGCCTGCAGCGATATATTCCAGATCAGTTCCTCATCGCTCTTGGTCTCGGCGATGAGGATCGGCAGGTAGGTCTCGGTCGTGCGCTCGGCGGCAGCCAGGGCATTGGCCAGGCGCCGGGCGACATCGGGGCTGGGGCCGATGTCCACGCCGAAGGTCATGCCCACGTCGACCTGCTCGCCACCGACTTGCAACGGCGAAGCGAACAGCGCCCGTAAGCCTTCGAGATGATCTTCGATAAGCGTCGGGTCGCTCTCTGACATACACCAGGCGACCGCGTGTCCCGGTCCCTGGTAGATCTTCATCTCTGGGGCGGCGGCGTTGAGGCGGTCGATGATGCGCAGCACGTATTCGGTGTGCAGTTCGCCCGGCAGCGATTGGCGCACTTCCTCGAACCGGTGCATCTTGGCGACAATGATGGCCGGGTGCGCACGCGAAACCTGCTTGTCGGCCTCGAGCGCGGCGAAGGTCGGCAGGCCCGTGTCCTGATCGACAAACAAGATCTCTTTTTTCCACCGCGAGCGCAACCTGAAGGCGAGGTAGGAGAGCAGGAGCAATGACAGCCCGCTCACACTCGCGCGCACGCCAAGCTGCGTGGTTATCCCGATGCATGCGGGAAGGCCCAGGATGACGCAGGCATAGGTCATGCGTCGGGCGAGGGGGCGCTCCCATACTGCAGACAGGAGCAGCAGCGTAAATCCGACGACCAGCAGGGTGTAACTGGATAGCGAACGGGTGTAGCCTGCTTTCAGGGTCTCGGCCCCGTAGATGTGCAGCAGTCCCCCCGGGATGCCGATGTATCCCGGAATGTTGTACTGCGACCCTGGTGCGGCTTGGCCGATCACGATCTTCTTGCCGGCGAAGTGCGCGGCGAGGTCTACCGGCCCGGCATTGACCAGTGCTTCGAGGCGTACCGAGGGGATGGATTCAATCCTGAAACTGTAATTGACGGGGAAGTCGGGTTCGCTGCCTGCAGACGCACCGGCCAGCGAAGCGGCAGCACTTGGCAGCGCGCTCCCCTCATACGTGACGGCGAAGGGCATTTGCCACACTATGCCCAGGAAATCGAACACGCGGTCGCCGCCGACCTGGGCCACCCCGCGTCCGACTGCGTCAACGTTTTCCTCAAGCCTGACATCGGCATTGCTCAAGCCGTTGACCAAATTGCGCACGAGATATGCATCGCCATCGAAGCTGCGAAGCGCCAGGTTGAGAGTCTGGTCGCTAGTGCCGCGCGATTCCTGCTCGAAGGCCATATCGAGATAGACGCTGTGGGCTCCGGCCCGCTTCAGGTTTCGAATTGCCAGCGCGAGTTCCTCGCGCCGCTGCGGAAAGTCAGGGTCGGCCAAATCCTTATCGGCTCCGACGAAGACTATGCTGCCGGAAGCTTCGAAACCGGCCAAGCGGTGTTGCCAGGCCCACACCATCTGGTCGATGGGAGCGAATACCTCCAAGACCATCAGAAACAGCGCAATCAGCCCCGACCACGCTACCTGGCGCAGCCGTTCGCTTCTCCGCTTGCGATCCTGTACGACGGTCATGGCTTCCTTGTGTCGCAACCCCGGACGGCCCGCATGGCTGCCCTGCCAGACCGGCATAGCCACCGCTTGGTAAACAAAAGGCTGACGACAGCCTGCCAATCCGGCCCGACACCCGGCTTTATTGGTTAAAATCTGCCGCGATCGACCTTGCAGCGCGGCACCTTGCACCAAGTTCGGCCTTCGGCCTCGACTCGCGCGGCCCGCATCCCTAAACCTCGATCGCCGCCCGCAACCGCCCCGCCGCCTCGCCGGCGCTGCAGGAACAACCCCGCGCCACCGCCGTAAGGACCGCCCGCATGAAGCTGATCATCGGCAACAAGAACTATTCGAGCTGGTCGTTGCGCGGCTGGCTGGCGGCCAAGCAGTCGGGCCTCGCCTTCGAGGAGCTCACCGTCCATATCGACGGTGACGACTGGCAGGCGCTCCGGCGCGAGCAGGGCGAGTTCCGCCCCTCGGCGGGCAAAGTGCCGGTATTGTGGGACGGCGAGGTGGTGGTGTGGGACAGCCTCGCCATCCTGGAATACCTCTCCGACAAGGTGGGCCGCGACCGCTACTGGCCCAAGGACGAGGCCGCGCGCGGCATGGCAAGGGCGACGGTTGCGGAAATGCACTCCTCCTACCTCGCGCTGCGCCGGCAGTGCCCGATGAACATCCGCAAGCGCCTGGCGGTGGAGCTGTCCGACGAGACCCGGCGCGATATGGTTCGCATCCTGGGCCTGTGGGCCGAGGCGCGGGCGCGGTTCGGCAAGGGCGGGCCGTTCCTGTTCGGCACCTTCGGTGCGGCCGACATCTTCTATGCGCCCGTCGTCTGCCGATTCATCACCTACGGCATCGGCGTGCCCGGTTTCGCCCAGGCCTACATGCAGGCGGTACGGGAACACGACTGGATGCGGGCCTGGGTGGCCGCCGCGCAGGAGGAGGAGTGGACCATCTCGCAGTTCGAAGTGGCCGAAAAGGTTTGAAATCAGGCGAATGCACCATTCTTGGCTAATGCGGCACGGTTGCAGTCGAACGGATCGTTAGTCTTTGGGTGTTGGACGATCGTGACGGAATTAACACACGTCATTGCGCGCTGTTCTTTCCAGAGGTAACTTCTTCCAGGAAGGCGGCCTCGCGCCTCGTCGAAGGGGATCGCAATGAAACAGCTGCGCACCTGCCTGATCGCCGCCTTTACGCTCTGCGTGGCCACGCCCGCGTCGGCGACTTGGCAAACTTACTACTTCAAGGCCGAGGGCTTTGCCGAGGGTGCCACCTTCACGGGCACGTTCGAGGGTTACGACCATTTCAACTATTACGATTACTACAAGGACGGCTGGATCTACATCAGTGAGTACACGAACCTGTCCGGCAGCTTCAGCGGCAACTCGCTGGTGCCGGCGATCACGTTCGATCAGTCCCATGTCGTTTATCTTGGCTACGATCTCGACGGCATCATCGGCGATTCTCCGCCCGCGGACCTGCCGGAATGGGGGCTCGTCGACGAGGCCATGGTGCTCGAAGACTTCGCAATGGGCGATGACTACGATCACGATCACGCCTTCTCGGCGAGCGGCAGCGGGGTCGGTATCTACCGCTACGATTTTGCGACGGAGACGAGCCATTCGGACTTCAGCTCGCAGCTGCTGCGAGTAAGCCTGACCCCATTCACCGACGATCCGCCCGCCGCGATCCCCGAGCCGGAAAGCTGGGCCATGATGCTGTTGGGCTTCGGCGCGATCGGCACCCTGTTGCGCCGGCGCAGGGCTATCCCGCCAACGCCCGCATTCGGCCGCTCCTCATCTTCCAGCCAGGGAGTAAGAATGTGAAAATCTCGCCAGTGATGCTCGTGACAGCGGCCGCATTCACGTTGTCCGCGCCTGTCTCAGCCGCGAGGTTCGTTTTCTCAGGCTCGGGATTTTCCGGCAGCGGATCGTACGAGGGCTTCTTCGAAGCGAGCGACCTCAACCTGGATGGATGGATAACTTATGACGAAATAGTTACAGTCTTCGATTTCGATGCATGCTTCTCCGGGAGCGCGACGGTGCCCTCTTTCTGCACCTCCGCCTATGCCGAGGGCGGCCTGATCGACTTGGCCTATGACATGGACGGCCTGCTGGGAAACGACCCGATGGAGCGCCTGGTGGCCTCGGGCGGATATACCCTGGAGGGGCCGATCGATTCGTTCAGCGCCCAGTGGCAGGGGGTTTGCGACGCAATCACGCTGTGCGGACACGTTGCCTATACCGATGAAGAATTCGGCGACCCGGACGGCAGCGGAGGCCCGGTCTACGAGTACTTCTCCGATTCGACTCCGCGGGCGTTAGTCGTCTACTCCGACACTCCGGCCGTCCCGGAGCCTGCAAGCTGGGCCCTGCTGCTCGTGGGTTTGGGAGCGGTCGGCGGGATGATCCGCCGGCGCCAGAGAACGCGGCGCGGCCTGACCGTTCAAGTCGAACGGGCGTCATTCGAATGGTGACCCATTCTTGCGGGTGAAGCCTGCCGGTCCGAACAGCATGTCGATATCGGAATAAGCGCCGCTGTCGGCCGTATCGGCGCCCGCGCTCACCACCACGAAGACGCACTCCGCCTCGCAGCGATTCTGCAGGTGGTGCCCGTTATGCACCCCGCGCGGAAAGGCGGCGATCTCGCCGGCGCGCAGCAGCGTCTCGCCGCCGGTCTCGGGGTTGGCATCCTCCACCAGGACCGCCTCACCCTGCAGCACGATCACCAGTTCATCCGCCTCGCGGTGCCAGTGGCGCTGCGAGGACCAGGCGCCCGGCTGCAGCACCACGTGGCTCGCGCCCATCCGCGTCAGCCCGGCGGCCGGCGCGAGGCGGCGATACCAGCGCCCGGCCACCGCCTCGGCGTAGGGCGGCGGGTAGCCTGTGCGATTGGTCAGGGGAATGGTTGCGAGGTCGATCTTGGGCATGAGGGCTTCGGTCTCCCGCTGGAATCCGCACACGTCTTGCTCTAGCCCGGCTGCAATGCCGCATCCGGATCAGGTTGTCGAATATGCCGAGGCGCTGCTCGGCTGTGAGAGTATCACGCCCGCACGCGGCGAAGTGTTCGCTCGGCTCGAGGCGATGCTGGCGCCGCTCGGTTTCGCCGTCCACCGCTTCCTCGCCGGCGAGCAAGCGGGAGCGGCCGGCCCGGTCGAGAACCTGTTCGCCATCCGCACCGGCGCCCCCGGCGCGCGGCACTTCGCGTTTGCCGGTCATCTCGACGTGGTGCCGCCGGGCCCGGGCTGGAGCACCGCGCCGTTTGTGCCCGAACGCCGCAGTGCGCCGGGGGGCGAACTGCTCTACGGACGCGGGGCGGTCGATATGAAAGGCGCCATCGCCGCCATGGTCGCAGCGGTAGCCGAGTTCCCGCGCGCGGCCGGCACGCTGAGCTTCATCATCACCGGCGACGAAGAGGGCGAGGCGGTCTACGGCACCCGCGCGTTGATCGATCACATCCGCGCCGCCGGCACACTGCCCGATCTGTGCCTCGTGGGCGAGCCCACCAGCGTCCACCGCCTGGGCGATACGATGAAGATCGGCCGCCGCGGCTCGCTCAACGTCCGGCTCGAGGTGGCGGGGGTGCAGGGCCACGTCGCCTACCCGCAGCTGGCGCGCAATCCCGTCCCCGCGCTGGTCGCCATGCTGGCCGAACTCGACGCGCTGGAGCTCGACGACGGCACCGCCTGGTTCCAGCCATCCAATCTCGAGATCACCGAGATCGCGGTGCCAAACCCGGCCGCCAACATGATCCCGGGCCTTGCCGGCGCGCGGCTCTCGGTGCGCTTCAACGACCGCCACAGCGGCGCTGCCCTGGCGGCGCGGATCGCCGCCATCGCCGCCCGCCACGGGGGCACTGCGCGGCCGGTGATCTCGGGCGAGCCCTTCCTCACCCCGCCCGGAGCATTCTCGACGCTGGTCGCCGCGGCGGTCGAAGCGGAGACCGGCCTCACCCCCGAGGCGTCCACCAGCGGCGGCACCTCCGACGCGCGCTTCCTCAAGGATGTGTGCCCGGTCATCGAGTTCGGCCTGGTCAACGCCACCATGCACAAGGTGGACGAGGCGGTGGCCATCGCCGACCTCGAAGCCCTGGTGCGCATCTACCGCCGCATCGCGCTCGCGGCCCTCAGCTAGGCGCGGCCCCTCGACCGCTCCGGCAGGCTTCGCTACTCTGGTGATCTTCAACCACAATCACGGGCGCCGCCGACCATGACCACCGACGCCGCCGACCCCCGCTCCGGTGACCCCCGCTCCGCAGCTATGGCCGAGATCGCCCGCGAATCCGCGCCGCATGGCCAGGGCCGCCTGCAATGGCGCATCCTCATCGGCTTCGTCGCCGGCCTTGCCTTCGGGCTGCTGGCCTATGTCGCGGCCCCCGGCGCGGCCTGGGTGGAAACCATCGTCACCTATGTCACCGGCCCCATTGGCCAGATCTTCCTGCGCCTGTTGTTCATGCTGGTCATCCCGCTGCTGTTCAGCGCGCTGGTGGTGGGCATCGCCGACATGGGCGAGATCCGCTCGCTGAAGAGCATCGGCATCCGCACGCTGGTCTACACCGTGGTGGTCTCGACCATTTCGGTGGTCATCGCGCTGGCGGTGGTCAACCTGCTGCGCCCCGGCGCCGGGGTCGATCCGGCGGCGGCGCAGGAATTGCTGGCGCAGGGCGGAGCGGGCGCGGCCAGCATCGTCGAGGCTTCGACGGCCAGCGAGGCGGGGGTCAATCAGTTCATCGCCATCGTCCCGTCCAACCTCTTCGCGGCGATGGCCGATAACGACATCCTGGCGGTCATGTTCTTCGCCCTGTTCTTCGGGATCGGCCTGCTGCTGGTGCGAACCCCGCGCACCGCCAAGCTCAAGGACGGCATCGAGGGCCTGTTCGAAGTGGCGATGCGGCTCATCGGCATCGTCATCCAGCTCGCCCCCATCGCCATCTTCTGCTTCATGTTCAACCTTGCCGCGCAGTTCGGCTGGGACCTGCTGTTCCGGCTCGCCGCCTTCGTGGGCACGGTGCTGCTGGCGCTGGGCTTGCAGACCTTCGTGGTGTTCCCCACGCTGCTGGCGACGCTGGGGCGCAAGAACCCGCTCACCTTCTTCAGCCAGACGCGCGAGGCGAGCGTGATGGCGTTCGCCACCGCCAGCTCCAACGCCACCCTGCCGGCCGCGCTGCGCGTGGCCCATACCCAGCTCCGGCTGCCGCCCAGGATCTCCCGCTTCGTGCTCACGCTGGGCGCCACCGCCAACCAGAACGGCTCGGCCATGTTCGAGGGGGTCACGGTGCTGTTCCTCGCCCAGTTCTTCGGCGTGGAGCTGAGCCTGGGCGATCAGGCGGGCGTCATGCTGGTGTGCATCCTGGCGGGCATCGGCACCGCAGGCGTGCCCGGCGGCACGCTGCCGGTGATCGCGCTGATCCTGGCCAGCGTCGAGGTGCCGCCCGAGGGCATCGGGCTGATCCTGGGGGTCGATCGCTTCCTCGACATGTGCCGCACGACCGTCAACGTGATGGGCGATCTGGTGGCCGCGCAGGTCATCACCGCCACCAGCCGAGATGACCTGGGCCGCGATGATCTTGGCGGTGAGGCGGCGGAACCCCTCGCCCCGGCCGCGCCCTAGCCGCCGGGCAGCGCGATCGGCTGGAACTGGCCCAGGCCGCGGCTCGGCGCGCGCGAGCCCTCGGATTGCAGCCCGGTGATGATGTCGGCGCGGCACAGCCGGCCGGTCGCGGGCCGTTCGACCCGCCATGATCCGATCCGCGCAGCATCCGAGGGCCTGCGCGAGATGCTCGAAGTCTTGGCTCTGTCCCCAGGCCAAATGAGCGATGCGGACATTCGCGCGGCTGTGGAGCGGATGTCGCCGCCGCAATCGCTCAGCTGGCGCGCTGTTCTGCCGCCCTCGCCGGGGTCTTGCCCGCTGGGTTGTGCCGTGGCTTCACCAGCACCTTCTGCTTGAAGCGGCACAGCGCCACTACCGGGCAGCGCCAGCACTCGGGCGTACGCGCCTTGCAGGTGTAGCGCCCGTGCAGGATGAGCCAGTGGTGGGCGTGCAACCGGAACAGCCCGGGCACCCGCTTGTCCAGCACCGCTTCGACCGCCTCGGGGGTCTTGCCCGGCGCCACCCCCGTGCGATTGCCCACGCGGAACACATGCGTATCGACCGCGAAGGTCTCCTGCCCGAAGGCGACGTTGAGCACCACGTTGGCGGTCTTGCGCCCCACGCCCGGCAGCGCCACCAGCGCCTCGCGTGTGCCCGGCACCTGCCCGCCGTGCTGCGCCACCAGCGCTTGTGACAGCGCGATCACGTTCTTCGCCTTGGCATTGAACAGCCCGATGGTCTTGATGTGCGCCCTGAGCCCCTCTTCGCCCAGCAGCACCATCTGCGCGGGCGTCTGCACCTGGCCGAACAGCGCCCGCGTCGCCTTGTTCACCCCCGCATCGGTCGCCTGCGCGCTCAGCACCACAGCTACCAGCAGCTGGTAGGTGTTGCCCGCGGCCAGTTCGGTCTGGGGGGCGGGATTGTCCTGCGCCAGCAAACGGAAGAACTCGAAGGTCTCCGCCCGGTTGAGGCGCGGCCGCATCATTCCCACCCCGGCTCATTCATGATGATGATCGTGCGAGCGGCGCGCGGCGTCCACCTGCTGGCGGTGGCGCTGCATCCCGTCGGAGAACGCCGCCGCGATCACCCCGGTGGGCACCGCGATCAGCGCGATCGAGCTCAGCGCCACGATCGAGGCGAACACCTTGCCCAGCACCGTAATGGGCACCGCATCGCCATAGCCCACCGCCGCCAGCGTGATCACCGCCCACCACATCGCCCGCGGGATCGAGCCGAACTCGTCGGGCTGCACCTCGCCCTCGGCCCAGTAGAGCGCGGTGGCGCTCATCAGGATCAGCCCGGCGGCCAGCGCCAGCGTCACGAACAGATCGTAGCGCCGCTCGCTCACCGCCTTGCCGATCTCGCGCAGGGCGAGGCTGAAGCGGCCGAACTGCATGAGCTCGGCCAGCCGCAGCAGCCGCACGATCCGGAAGATCGAGGCGCTGGTCACCAGCAGCGGGAACAGCGAGGCGATCACGACCGCAAGGTCGATCACCCCGATGAACGAGCGCGCGAACCGCCAGCGCTTGGACCACGCCCCACCCGGACCCGGCGCCTCGGCCACCGACCACAGGCGGGCGAGGTATTCGACCAGGAACACCACGCCGAAGGCCATCTCGGCATAGAGGAATTCCCGGTAATGGCCGCTTGCGAGATCGGGCTCGGTCGACAGCACCGCCACCACCACCGAGACCAGGATCACGGCCACGATCACCCGGTTGGTGAGCGTCAAACCGCCGCCGCTGAAGGCGGCGAACAGCTGGCGATAGGTCTCCTGGCGCAGCGTTCGGGTCAAGGAATGGCGTCTTCGCCCGTCGGGCGCGCGAATGGCTCCAACCCGGTGCCCAGCCCGAGCACCTGCGCCATCGTGTAGCGCCCCGGCGGCCGGTCGATCAGCCAGGCGGCGCCGCGGATCGCGCCGTGAGCAAAGATCATCCGGCTCTCGGCGACGTGCGAGAGCACCAGCCGCTCCTGCTCGCCGGCCAGGATCACGCTGTGCTCACCCGCCACGGTGCCTCCGCGCAGGCTCGCAAACCCGATCGCCCCCTCGCCGCGCGCGCCGGTGTAGCCGTCGCGGCCGCGCTCGCTGACCTCGGGCAAGGCCATGCCGCGGCCGGCCGCGGCCGCCTCGCCCAGCAGCAGCGCGGTGCCCGACGGCGCGTCCACCTTCATCCGGTGATGCATCTCGAGCACCTCGACGTCCCAGTCCGGCCCCAGCCGCGCCGCCGCCTCGCGCACCAGGTAGGCGAGCAGCGCCACGCCCAGCGAGGTATTGCCGGTCTGCAGCACGGCCACCGCGCCGGCGGCCGAATCGATCGCCTGCCGGTGCCGCTCGCCCAGCCCCGTGGTGCCCACCAGGATGGGGACGCCGGCGCCGATCGCCGCGTGCAGATTGGCCTCAAGCGCCTGCGGGGCGGAGAAATCCACCAGCACCTCGCTCGCATCCGCCAGCGCGGCCACGTCGTCACCGCGGTCGACCCCGCCCGCGACCTCGTGCCCGGCCGCCGCGATCGCCCGTTTCAGCGCCTGGCCCATCCGTCCGCGGCTGCCGACGATGCCGATGCGTGTCATTGCCTGACCTCCCTGAGCGTGCTTCATGAAGCGCATGCGGCGATTGCGCAATATCGTGGTCCTCACCGGCGCGGGCATCAGCGCCGAATCGGGCCTGCGCACCTTCCGCGCCGAGGACGGCCTGTGGGAAGATCACCCGGTCGACGAAGTGGCGACCCCCCAGGGCTTCGCCCGCGATCCTGACCTGGTCCAGCGGTTCTACGACGAACGCCGGCAGCAGGTGCTGGCTGCCCAGCCCAACCAGGCGCACCTGGCGCTCGGCCGGCTGGCCGCTGAATGGCGCGGCCAACTGCTCCTGGTCACCCAGAACATCGACGACCTGCACGAGCGCGCAATGGCGCAGGGCGCCACCCCTGTGCTCCACATGCATGGCGAGGCATTGTCGGCCTGGTGCACCGCCTGCGACGCCCGGCGCCGCTGGCTCGCCACCTTGCGCGACCGCCCGCCTTGCCCCGCCTGCGGCAAGGCTGCATTGCGGCCCGACATCGTCTGGTTCGGCGAGATGCCCTATGGGATGGACGCCATCTTCGCCGCGCTCGCCCGGGCGGACCTGTTCGTCTCGATCGGCACCTCGGGCGCGGTCTACCCGGCTGCCGGCTTCGTCCAGCAGGCCGCCGCCAGCGGCGCCCGCACGCTCGAGCTCAACCTGGAACCCAGCCTGGGCTCGCGCCTGTTCGACGAATCCCGCCTGGGGCCCGCCAGCGAGCGGGTGCCGCAATGGGTGGCTGAGGTGCTGGCCGGCGGCTGACCCGGCAGCGACGGCGCTCAGCTTTCCATTGCCTGGCCGCGCAGTCTGCGGCAGGGCGCCGAGCGTATCGGTGAGTATGCGCCCTTCGCCCCGCTCCGAGCACCTCGCGCGCGCAACTCCTCCAGCCACCGGATACTCGCGGGCAACGGCCGGCCTTCCGCAAGGGTGTTGCGCATGATCGGCCTCCCGGACCGCGCGTTCGTATCGCCCGGCCAGCTTTCTCCGCGAGCGCTGTTCGCGCTGCGGGTCGCGCAGACCATCCTCGTGGGGCTGACGATCGCGGTGGCCGCGGCATCGCTGGGCCTGATCGCCGGGCTCGCTCCGGTGACCACGCTGGGGGGACCGCTGCTGCTCGCCAGCATGATCGCCGCCGCCGCGCTCGTCTGCCGGACGATCCGCCACGCCGCCGCGGCCGCCGCGATCGCCACCGCCACCCTGGCCGCCGCGCTGTGGCTGGCCGCGCACGTCATCGACGCCAGCTACGACGGGCAGGAATATCACTTCGATGCGGTCTACGCGCTGCGGCACGGCTGGAACCCGTTCCGCCAGGATTATGCTGCCTTCGTGCCGCCGGGCGCGCCGGCGCTGCTGTGGCCGCAGCATTATCCGATCGGCGCCTGGCTGCTGACCGCGCTGGCGTGGAGCACCGGCGTCTCGCTGCCCGCCGCCAAGGGCATCCTGTGGCTCCCCGGCCTGGCGGTGGCGCCGGTCTGGTACGCGGTGTTCAGGGGCGAGTCCCTGGCGCGCCCGGTATCGATCTTGCTGGCGGTGCTCGCGGCCGCCTCGCCCATCTTCATCGCCCAGATGCGCTCGCATTACGTCGACGGCATGCTGGGCTCGCTCGCCATCGCCTTCATCGGCCTGCTCGCGCTGGCGCTGCGGCACGGGCGCAAGGACGCGCTGGGCCCGGCGCTGTGCTGCCTGGTGCTGGCGGTCGACACCAAGTTCAACGCCATCGCCATCTTCGGCGCCGCGACCGCTGCCGTCTGCCTGGTCCTGCTGCTCGCGCGGCAGGCGAGGGCATCGATCGGGCTCGGCCTGGCGTGCCTGGGCGCGCTGCTGGTGGCGCTCCTGGGCCTGGGCTTCCACCCCTACGTCACCAACCTGGTCGATCATGGCCACCCCTTCTACCCGGTCGTCGGCGCGCCCGAGTACGAGATCAACTCCGCGCTCCTGCCCCAGGACGTGCGCGAATTGCCGGACATCGTCCTGTTCCTGGGCACCACCTTCTCCTCGATCAGCGACGGCAGCATCCGCCCGCCATTCCTGGTCGACCCCGCCGACCTGTGGCTTCATGGCGGGCCGGACAATGTCGTCGGCGGTTTCGGCCCGCTGTTCGCGGGCGCCCTGGTGCTGGCGCTCGCCATCGTCGCCCTGGCCGCGTGGAAAGTGCCGCTGCGCCGGTCGCGCGCGGGCGCGGTGCTGCTGGTGGCCGGCTTCCTGGCGCTCTCGAGCGTGGTCACGCCCTACATGTGGTGGCCGCGCTTCATCCCGCAGCTGTGGACCGGCGTCTTCCTGTGCGCGGTGGCGGCAATCCTGTCGGAGCGCCGCGCGCTGCGCTACCTCGGCCTCGCCTGCGCCGGCACGCTGGCGCTGAACTCGGCCGCGGTCGCGGCCGGCACCTTGCGCAACGCGCTGCTCGACACCGCGACGGTGCGCGCGCACATCGCCGCGGCGCAGGCGGCGCCAGCGCCGTTCTGCGGCGCGTTCGGCGCGGCGCATGCGCGCATCGAACTGATGCGTGCGGCCGGGGTGCGCGTCATCCCCCTGGCGCAGGAGTTGCCGCTCGAATGCAGCGGGGCGGCGCCCATCCCGCTGGGGGTGGACTTCCTCGAGCGGCCGGCCCAATCCTGCCCGTGCGCGGCGATCGCCCACGATCCGACCGGCCGCTGGCACGTTCCGCCCGACCGCACGCTTGAGGACATCCGCACCCTGCGCGCGGGCGACTAGCCGGACCGGGCGCCCGCCGGCCCGCACGCGCGGCAGCCCGGGTCCTTGGCGATGGCGAGCATGCGCATGCCCGGCCCCAGGCCGTCGAGCACATGCAGCCGGCCCCATTGCGGATCGCCCATCGCCCCCGTTTCATCCGCGCCGGCGAGCAGCACGCGGATCGCCTGCATCGCGGCAAGGCAGCCCACCCACCCGGCCATCGCCCCCAGCATGCCATCCTCGGCACAGCTGTCGCAATCGTCGGCATCGAACGCATCGCCCACGTAGCAGCGATAGCACGGCTGGTCGGGCAGGTGCCCGGCGAAGGCGCCGACCTGGCCCTGGAACCGGCCAACCGCGGCCGACAGCAGCGGCACGCCCGCGGCGGTGCAGGCGTCGGCGACCACCAGCCGGGTGGCGAAATTGTCGCAGCCGTCGAACACCAGGTCCGCGCCGGCCACCAGCGCGGCGGCGTCGCCGGCATCCACCCGCTGGCAGCGGCCGCGCACGTCGAGCCCGGGGTCGAACTCATGCACCCAGATGGCCGCCAGCGCGGCCTTGCGCCGGCCGATATTGTCGGCATGGTAGATCGTCTGGCGCTGCAGATTGCTGGGCTCCACCGTGCCGTCGTCGACCAACGTCAGCCGCCCGATCCCCGCGGCGGCCAGATATTGCAGCGCCGGCGAGCCGATGCCGCCCAGGCCGATCAGCACGACATGCGCGCGCGCCAGCCGCGCCTGCCCCGCGCCGCCGATCTCGGGCAGGACGATATGGCGGGCGAAGCGGTCGAGGCGGTCGGGCGGGAGCACCGCGCCTATCTAGGGAGCCAGGCGCCGCTCGGTAAGGCGAGGCGCTGTCCTACCGGCCCGGCGCGACTATTCACCACCTGCACAAGGCTGGGGACATCGGGTGGACAGACTTGGGACAAGCTCGGCGCGAAAAGCTGGTATCCACCGGCTGTCACCGGTCGTTTTCACAATCCGAGCGCTTGCGAACAAACGATAAAAGCCGGATATTCGAAGGCGACACCCGGTCGCCTTCGTCGCCTGTGCCGCTTCATCGTCCTGGCCGCTCAGGTCTCCAGCTGGCGCAGCAGCGAGCGCACGTCGCCATCCATGTCGGCATCGCGTGCGCGCAGGTCCTCGATCAGGCGCACCGCGTGGATCACCGTCGAATGGTCGCGCCCGCCGAACTTGCGGCCGATCTCGGGGTAGGAGCGGGGGGTCAGCACCTTGGCCAGGTACATCGCCACCTGGCGTGGCCGGACCACCGCCCGCGCGCGCCGCTTGGAGCTCATCTCGCTGCGGTCGATGCGGTAGAAATGGCACACGGTGCGCTGGATCTCGTCGATGGTGATCCGCCGCCGGTTGGCCGAGAGGATATCGGTCAGCTGCTCCTCGGCGAGCTGGAGCGAGACCTCCTGGCCGGTCAGCTGGGCATAGGCGACCAGCTTGTTGAGCCCGCCCACCAGCTCGCGGATGTTGCGGCTGATGGTCCGCGCCAGGAACTCGATCACGTCGCCCGGCACGTCGAGCGGGGCGAAGCGGGTGAGCTTGCTGGCGAGGATCTGCCGGCGCAGCTCGATGTCGGCCGGGCTGATGTCGGCCACCAGGCCCATCGACAGCCGGCTGAGCAGCCGCGGTTCGACCCCGTCCAGCGCCTGCGGGGCGCGGTCGGCGGCGAACACCAGCCGCTTGCCCTCGGCCAGCAGGGCATCGATCGTGTACAGCAATTCCTCCTGCGCGCTGGCCTTGCCGATGATGAACTGGATGTCGTCCACCAGCAGCAGATCGAACCCGCGCAGCCGGGTCTTGAACTCCATCATCGCATTGGCCTTCAGCGCCTGGACGAATTCCACCATGAACCGCTCGGCCGAACAGTAGAAGATGCGCGCCCTGGGGTAGGCCTCGCAATAGGCATGGCCGATCGCGTGCAGCAAATGCGTCTTGCCCTGGCCGGTCGAGGCCTTGAGATAGAGCGGCGAGAATTGCGGCTGTTCCACCCGGCCCATCCGCTCGGCGGCGTTCTTGGCCAGCACGTTGCTGGTGCCCGGCACGAAGGCGGCGAAGGTGAGCGAGGGGTCGAGGCCCACGGTGGAGGTGAAGCCGTCGTCGCCGATCGATTCCATCGCCCGCTGCCCGGGCCGGGTGGCCGGGGGCTGCGGCGCGTCGTTGGCGGCGTGATGGCCGAAGCCGTCATCGCCCTTGAAGTCGAGGTGGGCGAACTTGCGCCGCCCCGGGTGGACGGCGATCTTGACGTTGCGCACCTCGCTGCGGGCGATCTTCCAGGCCAGCGAGAGGCGGTCGCTGAAGCGGTCGGCCACGAAGGTGGCGGAGAAGTCGGTGGGCAGGAACAGCTCGAGCGTGCCGGTGTGGCGGCAGAACTTGCCCAGCTGGATGGGCCTGATCCACTGGCTGTAGATCTGCTGGCCCAGGTCCTTCTTGAGGCCCTGCACGATATCCGACCAGTCGGCGGCGAGCGCCTCGTCCTCCTCCATCTGTGCCGCGTTCTCGCCGTGTTTCGCCTTACCGGTCCGTCCGGCCTGCGGTCCCATCCGTATCATTCAACCCCATCCCTTTACCCAAAAGGCCTGCCCTCGGTTTGCTGTCCTGGGCGAGAGCAAACCCCTGGCCTCCCCGTGAATCGCCCCAATCAAGGGGGCTTCACGAAGCTGTCCGTCCGTCTCTCGCCTGTGAGGGCCCTGACGATATCGCCATGACCGGATTTTCGTTATGAACCGGTGGCGATGCGGGGCAAGGGATCGACTGCAAAAAATCAGAAATATATCGCCTTGACACCCACCCGTCCCGCGGGCGGCCGTCCAAAGCGTTGAATTTCCGACGATTTATTATGACAATCGTGCGAATCGCGGGATTTCAGCGCTTTGCGCCGAAAGCCTCGCTAACGTGGTATCCAATATACTAACGGGCCGGCAATCCATATGCCGACCCGTTCCGAGTTCGTTCCGTTTACTGGTCCGGCGAGCCCCGCCAACCGCGAATCAGAGCGCGGCGACTCGCTTGCTCAGCCGGCTCATCTTGCGCGCCGCGGTGTTCTTGTGGAGCACGCCCTTGCTCACGCCGCGGGCCAGTTCGGGCTGCGCATTCTTGAGCGCGGCCGCCGCTGCGTCCTTGTCGCCGGTGGCAAGCGCCGTCTCGACCTTCTTGACGAAGGTGCGGATGCGACCGATCCGCGCGCCGTTGATCTCGGCGCGGCTGGCGTTGCGGCGGATCCGCTTCTTGGCTTGCGGCGTGTTGGCCATGGCAATCCTTGTCGCTCGTTCGTCTGTCGCCGCGCCTGGTGGCGGGCGATGGTGAGGTTGAAACGCGTGGATACGCGCGGCGGGATCCCTCCCGCCGGAAAGCGCGCCGTGTAATGATGGTGTCACGCAGCGTCAAGCGGGTTCGCGGGCGCTCCTCAACGCTGGCAGGCCGGGCAGAACCAGGTGCTGCGCCCGCCCTGGACGATCCGCCGCACCACCCCCTCCCCGCAGCGCCCGCACGGCTGGCCCTCGCGGCCATAGACAGCGAATGAACTAGCGAAATAGCCCAGCCGGCCATCGGGCTGGGCGAAATCGCGCAAGGACGAGCCGCCCTCGCCGATCGCCTGCTCGAGCACCGCGCGGATCGCCGGCGCCAGCCGGGCGAGCGCCGGGCGCGAGACCTTGCCTGCTGCCCTTCGCGGATGGATGCCGGCGCGCAGCAGCGCCTCGCAGACATAGATATTGCCCAGCCCCGCGACGATCCGCTGGTCGAGCAGCGTCGCCTTGACCGACTGGCTCCGGCCGGCGAACGCGCCGCGCAGGTGTTCGGCCGTCAGCAGGTCGCCCAGCGGTTCGGGGCCGAGCGCCGCGAACCCGCGCCAGCCCTCGAGCGCGGCGGTCTCCACCAGGTCGACCAAGCCGAACCGGCGCGGATCGTTGAACGCCAGGCGGTGCGCGGCGGTCTCGAGCAGCATGTGGTCGTGAGGGCCGAGCTCGGCCGGGTCGATCCGCCAGCGCCCGCTCATACCCAGGTGGAAGATCAGCGTGGCCGGCGCCGCGCCGCCGCGCGCGGTGTGGATCAGGCCGTATTTCGCCCGCCGGCCCAGCCCCGTCACCCGCGCCCCGCGAAGCGCCTCGGAGAGGCCGGGCGGGAAGGGGAAGCGCAGATCGGGTCGGCGCAGGGTCACGCGGGTGATCTGGGCCCCATCGAGCACGCGGGCGAGGCCGCGCACCGTGGTCTCCACCTCGGGCAGTTCTGGCATTGCGGGCGCTTAGCGGGGCGGCTCGCCGCTGTCATCGCCGCTCGGGAAGCCGGCGGTTTCGCCCGCGGCCAAACCGCTCTACGGCCCCGCCATGTTCGCCAATCGCGACCAGGCCCGGGCGTTCGCGCTGCTGGCGCTGGTGATGCTCCTGTGGGCCGGCAATTCGATCGTTGCGCGGGCCGTGCGCTTCGATGTGCCGCCCTTTACTCTGGCCTTCGTGCGCTGGAGCGGCGCGCTGTTGATCCTCGCGCCGTTTGCGCTGCGGGCGCTGCCGGCGGACCGCGCCGCGCTGCTGGCCGCCTGGAAGCGGGTGCTGCTGCTGGGCCTGCTGGGCATCGGCGCCTTCAACGCGCTGCTCTACAGCGGGCTGCAATATACCACGGCCACGAACGCGCTGCTGCTGCAGGCGGCGATCCCGGCGTTGGTGGTGGTGCTCGACCGTTTGATCTTCGGCACGCGCAGCACCGGCTGGCAGGTGGCGGGCACGCTGGCGGGCAGCGTGGGCGTCATGGTCATCGTGTTCGAAGGGAGCCTGGAGGCGGCGCGCAATCTCCGGCTGGGCCGGGGCGATGTCCTGGTCCTCGCCTCGGTCGTGGTCTGGGCGCTGTACACCGTGTTCCTGCGGCTGCGCCCCAAGGTGGCGCCCGTCAGCCTGATCGCCGCGACGTTTTGCGTCGGCGTCGCCACCATGGCGCCGCTTGCCGCCTGGGAATGGCTCGCGGGCGAGACCATCCGCTGGAGCTGGGGGGTGGTCGCCGCCTTCGCCTACGTGGCGGTGCTGCCCTCCATCGTGAGCTATTTCATCTACAATTCGGCCGCCGCCAGCGTCGGTCCGGCGCGGGCGGGGCAGGCGATCACCATGATGCCGGTGTTCGGCGCGCTGCTCTCGGCCGCGTTGCTGGGTGAGGCGCTGCACCTCCATCATGGCGCGGGCATGGTGCTGATTTGCGCCGGAATCGCGCTGGGCGCGATTGCGCTCGCCCGCGAGAGCCGGGTGGCACAAGTGCGGGGTGAGGGCTAGAGACGGGGCCATGAACGATACGCTTCCCAACCCTACCGACGAAGGCGTGCGCGTTTCCTTCGGCGACGAGGAGGTCGCCCCCGCCGAGAAGACCCAGCGCGTGGGCGCGGTGTTCTCGAGCGTGGCCTCGCGCTACGACCTGATGAACGATGCCATGTCCGCCGGTCTGCACCGCCTGTGGAAGGACCGCTTCGTCGCCCGGGTGAAGCCGCGGCCGGGCGAGGCGATCCTCGACATGGCCGGCGGCACCGGCGACATCGCCTTCCGCCTCGCCAGAGCGGGCGCGAACGTCACGGTGGCCGACATCAACCAGGACATGCTCGACGTCGGCGTCGAGCGGGCGATGCAGCGCGGCACGGCGGAGTACCCCGGCAGCCTGGTCTGGTCGCGCCAGAACGCCGAGGTGCTCGATTATCTCGACCGCCAGTTCGACGCCTACACCATCGCCTTCGGCATCCGCAACGTGACCGACATCCCGGCCGCGCTCGCCGAGGCGCAGCGGGTGCTCAAGTTCGGCGGGCGGTTCTTCTGCCTGGAATTCTCCACCGTGGAATGGCCCGGCTTCAAGCAGGCCTACGACCTGTATTCGCGCAGCCTCGTGCCGCAGCTCGGCAAGGTGATCGCCGGCGACGAGGCGAGCTACCGCTACCTCGTCGAATCCATCCGCCGCTTCCCGCCGATGCCCCAATTCGAACAGATGCTCCGCGCCGCCGGCTTTGCCCGGACGAGGGTGGAGCCGATCATGGGCGGGCTGGTCGCCATTCATTCCGGCTGGAAGGTCTGACCACCCTGCAATGAACGCCACGCAATGACGGCTCCGGCAACGCACATCTGGCGGCTGGGCACCTGGGCCCGGACGCTCGCCCGGCATGGCGCCCTGCGCGGTATCGCCGCCGATCCCAACACGCCATTGCCGGTCAGGCGGCTGATCTGGTTCTTCAGCCTGGGGACGCGCAAGTCGCGCAAGCCCGATTACGCCAGTGCCTTTCGCGCGATCGGCCCGGCGGCGATCAAGCTGGGCCAGACGCTCGCCACCCGCCCCGACATCGTGGGCGAGGATGCCGCCAGGAACCTGCTCAGCCTGCAGGACCGCCTGCCGCCGGTGCCCTTCGCAGCCATCCGCGAGCAGATCGAGCGCAGCTTCGAGCGCCCGCTCGAGGCGGTGTATGCCGAGCTCGACCCCGTGCCGGTCGGCGCCGCCTCGATCGCCCAGGTGCACAAGGGCGTGACCACCGACGGGCGGGTGGTCGCGGTCAAGGTGCTGCGCCCGGGCATTCGCGAGAAATTCGCGCAGGATATCCAGACCTTCGAATGGGCCGCGGCGCACCTGGAAGCGATGGGGGGCGAGGCCAGGCGGCTGCGGCCGCGGCTCACCATCGCCAATTTCAAGCGCTGGACCAACCGCGAGCTCGACCTGCGGCGCGAAGCGGCCTCGGCTTCGGAACTGGCCGAATCCATGCGCGGCATTGCCGATTATTGCATCCCGTCGATCGACTGGGACCGCACCAACGGCCGGGTGCTCACCATCGAGTGGATCGACGGGGTGAAGATCTCCGAGGTGGCGACGCTGCAGGCCGCCGGCCACGATCTGCCCGATTTGGCGCGGCGGCTGGTGCTCGCCTTCCTCACCCAGGCGATCAGCGCCGGCTTCTTCCATGCCGACATGCATCAGGGGAACCTGTTCGTGCGGCCCGACGGCGCCATCGTGGCGATCGATTTCGGCATCATGGGGCGGATCGACCGGCGCGCCCGGCAATGGCTGGCCGAGATCCTCTACGGCCTCACCACCGGCAATTACCGCCGCGTGGCCGAGATCCATTTCGAGGCGCAATACGTGCCCAGCTATCACTCGGTCGACGAATTCGCGACGGCGCTGCGCGCGGTGGGCGAGCCGATGCGCGGCAAGCCGGTGAGCGAATTGTCGGTGGGCATGATGCTCGACGGCCTGTTCGCCATCACGCGGGATTTCGACATGCAGACCCAGCCCCATCTGCTGCTGCTGCAGAAGACCATGGTGATGGTGGAAGGCATCGCCACCCAGCTCCACCCCGAGATCAACATGTGGGACGTGGCCGCGCCCTACGTGAAGAGCTGGATGCGCGACGAACTGGGGCCCGAGGCCGCCATCGCCGACCGGATTCGCGAGGACGCACAGACGCTGCTGCGCGTGCCCGCGCTGGTCCGCCGGCTGGAGGAGCTCTATCCGCCGCGCGGCGGCGCCCCCGAGCCGCCGCCGCTGCCCGACGTGGAGCTGATCTGGGAACGGCGCCGCAAGCCTGGCGGCGAGCGCAGCTGGCTGGGCTACGCGCTGGCGGGCATCGCGGGCGGCGCGCTGGCCTGGGCCCTGACGATCTTGAATGGGAGCGCGGCCGGCTGGCTCGGCTGAGCCCCGACCGCCGCGCCCGCGCCCGGCTTGGCGCCAGTCTCCTGGCTCCGTCATTGCCCCGCCGGACCTTTCCCGGCCGGCCGCTGCGCCGGCTCCCCCGCTGGGGTGCGCTGGCCGTGCTGGCGCTGCTGGCGCTGGCGCTCGCCTGGAGCGCGCTGCCCTGGCCGGCGCCGGTGGCACCGTCGCCCACCGGCACCCGCCAGGCCGCCGCCGCCGCCGGGCAGGGCGGGGATTTCGCGCTGTACGCCCGCCTCGCCGAGCGCGTCGCGGGCGGCGAGAACTACTACGCCGCCGCCCTCGCCGAGCACCGGGCGCGCGCCTATCCGGTGCGGCCCTTCGTGACCGTGCGCCTGCCGACGCTGGCGCTCGCCAATGCCCGGCTGGGGCGCGGGCCGGCGGGCCTCCTGGTGGTCGCGCTGCTGCTCGCCAACCTCGCCGCCTGGCACCGCGCGCTGGCCGACCGGCTGTCGCTGCCCGAGCGGCTGGCGATCGTGCCGCTGGCCTTCCTCGCCGGCTTCGCCGCCTTCGAGCCGCGCGCCGGTCTGTCGCACGAGCTGGTCGCCGGCCTGCTGCTCTCGCTGGCGCTCGCGCTCTACCGGCCCGGGCTGCTGTGGCCCGCGCTTGTCGCCACCGCCGCGGCGCTGGCCGTGCGCGAACTGGCGCTGCCCTTCGCGCTGCTGTGGCTGTGTTTCGCGTGGGTCGAGCGGGCTTGGCGCGAGGCGGGCGCGCTGGCGGTGGTGATCGGCCTGTTCGCTGCCGGCCTGGCGCTCCACGCTTTCATGGTGGAACAGTTCCTCCAGCCCGGCGACCTGGCCTCGCCGGGCTGGGGCGGCTTGCAGGGCCCGCGCCTGTTCCTCGACGCGCTGATCCGCTTCACCCCGCTGCTGGCCGCGCCGCCATGGCTCGCCGGGCCGCTGGCGCTGCTGCCGCTGGTCGGCTGGCTGGGGCTGGGTGGCCGACTGGGCCTGTTCGCGGTGCTGTGGTTCACCGGCTTCGCGCTGGTGCTGGCGCTGTTCGCCCGGGCAGAGAACTTCTACTGGGTGCTGATGGTGCTGCCCGCCTATGCGGTCGGCCTGGCGCTGGTGCCGCGGGCGTTGGCCGATCTCGCCCGGGCGGCAGCTGGCCCGCCGGCCCCTCGCCGCGCCGGGCGCGCTTGATGGCGCCTGCCGGCAGGCTCGGCCTTGCGCGAACACACTCAGCGCGGCGAGCCGGCCGGGGGCGAGCGGACCCGTGCCTCGGCATCGTCGAGGGAGCGCGTCCATCGCACCTATGGGGTCACTTCCACGGCCGATCGCGGCATCCTGGCCGCGCTGCAGGGATGAGCCCGCCGAGCCGCCCGCGGCGGTCAGCTCCACGCTGCTCTGCGCCACCGGCGCAGGCTTGCTCGGCGGCGTCGGCCCGACCGTCCGGGCCGGACGGCCACCGGGCGCGCGACGGCGTCGATCGTCCCGCGGGCCGCGCCCGCGATGGCGAACGAGCCGTCCGCATCGAGGCACGCAGGCATCAGGCGCCCCAGCCCGGTCACCCGCTTCTCGCCCGCGGCGATGGCCCGCGCGCGTGAACGCCGCTTCGGCGTCCATGACCGCGCTTGCCGACTTTCGATAGACTTTCGATATAATGCCGCTCGGCGATCAACCCGCGCGGCAGCCCGGTCGCCGGTGCGGCTGGCATTGCCGGCGCGGCGCGGCTAAGCGCGGGGCGATGGCCGGCCGGCATATCCTCTTGATCGTGGGCGGCGGCATTTCCGCCTACAAGGCCTGCGAGCTCGTGCGGCTCATCCGCAAGGGAGGCGACGCGGTCACCTGCGTGCTGACGCACGGCGGCGCCCAGTTCGTCACCGCGATGAGCCTCGCCGCGCTCTCGGGCAACCGGGTGCACACCTCGCTGTGGGATGCGGGCGAGGAGGCGGAGATCGGCCACATCGAGCTGTCGCGCGCGGCCGACCTGGTGGTCGTGTGCCCGGCCACCGCGGACCTCTTGGCCAAGATGGCGGCCGGAATCGCCGACGACCTTGCCACCACGCTGCTGCTGGCCACCGACACCCCGGTGCTGGCGGCGCCGGCGATGAACGTGCGGATGTGGCAGCACGCCGCCACCCAGCGCAACCTTGCCCGGCTGAAGGCGGACGGCGTGCGGATCATGCCGCCCGACGAAGGCCCGATGGCGTGCGGCGAGTTCGGCCCCGGCCGCCTGCCCGAGCCGGCGCAGATCCATGTGGTGATCGGCGAGTTGCTCGGGGCGAGCGATCCGCTCGCCGGCCAGACGGCGTTCGCGACCGTGCCGTCGCACCGCCCGCTCTACCGGCGCCACTTCCTGGTCACCGCCGGACCCACGCACGAGGCGATCGATCCGGTGCGCTACCTCGCCAATCGCTCCTCGGGCCGGCAGGGGTTCGCCATCGCCGGGGCCGCCGCCGCGGCGGGGGCGCGGGTGACGCTGGTGGCCGGGCCGGTCCAACTCGCCACCCCGCCCGGCGTCGATCGGGTGGATGTGGAGAGTGCGCAGGAGATGGCGCGTGCGGTGCGGGCCGCGCTGCCGGCCGATTGCGCGATCATGGTCGCCGCGGTCGCCGACTGGCGCCCCGCCGTGCCGAGCGCGCGCAAGCTCAAGAAGGATGCCGGCGGCGCGCCGGTGCTCGAACTGGCGGCAAATCCCGACCTCCTGGCCACGCTCGCCGCTGGTCCCGATCGCCCGCGCCTGGTGATCGGTTTCGCCGCCGAGACCCACGACGTGCTCGCCCGCGCGCTCGCCAAGCGTACCCGCAAGGGAGCGGACTGGATCGTCGCCAACGACGTCTCCGGAGACGTGATGGGCGGGGCGGACAACCAAGTCCACTTGGTCCGCGCCGAGGGGGTGGAGAGCTGGCCGCGGATGAGCAAGGCGCAAGTCGCCACCCGGCTGGTCGCGGCCATCGCCGGCGAGTTCGCCGGCGGCTGAAGCTGGGCCGCATCGCAATGGCGGGTTATCGTTGCACTGCACCAATTAACGGCTTTGCACGGTCCCGGACCCGTGTAGGGAAGGCGCGTCGTAGGAGGGGGTGCGCCCTGACAAGTCTGCCTTTTGTCCTCGTCCGCCGCGCCGCCCCCGTGCTGCTGATGGTCTCGCCGGCCGCCGCCCTGGCGCAGGACGATGCGACCATCGTCGTCACCGGCGGCGCGTTTCCGGTCGAACGCCAGGCGGTGGGCAGCGCGCTTACCGTGATCGATGGCGAGGCGATCGAGCGGAGCAACGCCGCCTATCTGCTCGACCTCCTGCGCGCCGTACCCGGCCTTGCGGTTAGCCAGAGCGGCTCGTTCGGCGGCCCGGCGCAGCTGCGCCTGCGCGGCGGCGAGGGCAACCACACGCTGGTGCTGATCGACGGCATCGAGGTCGCGGGCGTGGGCGAGGGCGAGTTCGACGCCGCCTCGCTGCTGGCCGCCAACATCGACCGGGTCGAGGTGCTGCGCGGGCCCCAGAGCGGGCTCTACGGCTCGAACGCGCTGGCCGGCGTGGTCAATGTCATCACCCGGGGCGGCGCCAATGGACCTGGGGCCCCGCGGCTCGATGCCGCGCTCGAGGCGGGCAGCTACGGCTCGGTGATGGCCCGCGGCGCGGCCACGCTGGGCCGGGACGACAGCTTCCTCACCGCCACCGGCGTATTCCGTTCGATCGACGGCGTCTCCACCGCCGCGATCGGCAGCGAGGCCGATGGCGACCGCAACGCCACCCTCTATCTGCGCGGCGGCGCGGCGCTTGGCCCGGTCTTCCGCCTCGCCGGCTCGCTGCGCTTCGTCGATCGGCGCAGCGAGACCGATGGGTTCGATTTCTCCGGTGGTCCGCTCCAGGGCTTGGCGGTCGACGACGACAGCTTCGCCGAGGCGCAGGACCTCTCGGGCGGCCTGGCGCTCACCGCCGCGCCCACCGCCAATGTCGAGAGCGTGCTCACCGCCGCCTACACAAGCCGCGAGACCGTCGGCGGGTCGGGCGGGGTCGACACCTTCGGCGAGATCGGCGACCGGCTGAAGCTCGGCGGCCGCTTCACCCTGACCTTCGACACCGGCGACGGCCTCGCCCACGCGCTGACCGCGTTCACCGACTACGAGCGCGAGACCTACCGCAACCCCTTTCCGTCCGACCCGAGCCAGACGGCCCGGCAGCGGCGCACCCTGCTGGGCTTCGGGGCCGAATACCGGCTCGCCCTGTTCGACGCGCTGTTCCTCAAGGCCGCGCTGCGTCGCGACGACAACAGCCGCTTCGCCGACGCCATTTCCCATTCGCTGACCGGATCGTGGGTGGTCACGCCCGCGACCCGGCTCCATGCGAGCTACGGCAAGGGGGTGACCAACCCCACCTTCTCCGAGCAGTTCGGCTTCATCCCCGGCGAGTTCGTCGGCAATCCCGCGCTCGTGCCCGAGCAGGCCAAGGGCTTCGATATCGGCCTGGAGCAGCGGCTGGGGCCGGCGCTGGTCGACGTGACCTATTTCTCGAGCACGCTGGAAGACGAGATCGTGAGCCTGTTCCCCACGGTAGTGAACGACGACGGCGAAAGCGAGCGCGAGGGCGTGGAAGTGGCGGCGAGTGTCATTCTGGGGCCGCTTTCGCTGGCCGGCAGCTACACCCACCTGCTGGCCCGCGACCCCGACGGCTCGCGCGAAGTGCGCCGCCCGCGGCATCAGGCCAGTCTGTCGGTCGCTGCCGAGGTCGGCCCCGAGAAGCGCGGCACGCTCGATCTGGGCGTGATCTACCACGGCGAGATGCTCGACACCGATTTCCGCGATTACTACGCCAACGGCTTCCTGTCCGAAAAGTCGCCGCTCGATGCCTATGTGCTGGTCCGCGTCGCCGGCTCCTGGCGCCTCACCGAGGCGCTGGTGCTGTTCGGGCGGGTGGAGAACCTGCTCGACGAGGACTACCAGGAGGTCATCAGCTACGGCACGCCCGGGCGCTCCGCCTATGCCGGCATCCGCCTGACCTTGCCTTAGTCGTATTGGTGGTATTGGTCGTGCGGTTGGTTTCGGCTTAAGGCTGGCCGCTTGACCATCATCCGCACCCTGGCGGCGCTGCTGGCGGCCGCGGCGCTGAGCGGCGCCTCGGCGCCGCCGCCGGGGGGTGCCGGCACCGGACCCCCGTCGCTTACGCCGGCCGGCAAGCCCCAGCGGATCGTGTCGCTCAATCTGTGCACCGACCAGCTGCTGCTGCAGCTGGTCGAGCCCCGCCGGATCCGCGCGGTCACCTACCTCGCCGCCGACCCGCGCTCCTCGGGCATGGCGCGGGCGGCGGCGCGCGTCCCGCTCACCCGCGGCGATGCCGAGGACGTCATCGCCATGCGGCCCGACCTGGTGCTGGCGGGCACCTTCAGCACCCGCGAGACGGTGGCGATCCTGCGGCGGTTGGGCTACCCGGTGCTCGAGCTGGCGCCCGAGAGCGATTTCGCCTCGATCAAGGCCAATATCGCCCAGCTGGCCGGCGCGGTCGGCGAGCCCGCGCGCGGCGCGCGGATGATCGCGGCGATCGACGCGGCGCTCGCCGTCGTGCCGCCGCCCTCGGCCGAGCGCCCCGTCTATGCCGATTACCAGGCCAACGGCTTCACCTCGGGCGACGGCGCGCTGATTACCGAGGTCGCCAATGCCGCGGGTTTCGACACGCTGGCGCAGCGGCTCGGGCTGCCCGGCACGCGCCAGGTCTCGCTCGAACAGCTGCTGGTCACCCCGCCCGACGTGATCGACCTTGGCGAAGGCTACGGCGGGCCGGCGCTGGCGACCGAGAACTACCGCCACCCGGTGCTGCGCCGGCTGATGCGCGAGCGGCAGGTGGTGCGCCTGCCGGGCAAATACACCGCCTGCGGCTCGCCGCTGACGCTGCGGGCGCTTGACGCCCTGGTCCAGGCGCGGCGCCAGTTGGGATGAACGCGCCGCCCCCCGCCGCGCCCGCACCAGCCCGACCGCCGCGCGCCGGTAACCGGGCGCTCGCCGTCGGGACGATGCTGGCCATCCTGGTCGCCATCGCCCTTTTCGCCTCGCTGTCGATCGGCCCGGCGGCGGTAGGGTTGGGCGCGCTGTTCGGCCAGCTGACCGGCGGCGAGGCCGATACTGCCGTGCTCATCATGCGCGAGATCCGCCTGCCGCGCGCGCTGCTGGCGCTGCTGATCGGCGCCGGGCTCGGGGTCGCGGGCGCGGCGCTGCAGGGCTTCCTGCGCAATCCGCTGGCCGAACCCGGCGTGATCGGCGTCTCGGCCACCGCGGCGCTGGGCGCCACCGTCGCGCTCTACACCGGCCTTTCCGCCATGGCGCCGCTGGCGCTGCCGCTGGTGGCGATCGGCGGCGCGCTCGTCGCCGTGCTGGTGCTGCAGGGCCTGAGCGGCGGCGCCTCGACGCTCACCCTGATGCTCGCCGGGGTCGCCATCTCCAGCCTCGCCGGCGCGCTGACCTCGCTGGTGCTGAACCTCTCGCCCAACCCGTTCGCGGCGCAGGAGATCATCTTCTGGATGCTGGGCTCGATCACCGACCGCTCGATGGTCCATGTCGCGCTCGCCGCGCCGTTTATCCTGGCCGGCATCGCCCTGCTGCTCGCCAGCGCGCGCGACCTGGAGGCGCTCACCCTGGGCGAGGAGGCGGCGGCCGGGATGGGCGTGGACCTGGCGCGCACCCGCCTGCTGGTCGTCGTCGGCACCGCGCTGGCGGTGGGCGCGGCGACCGCGGTGAGCGGGGTGATCGGCTTTGTCGGCCTGGTCGCGCCGCACCTGCTGCGCCCGCTGGTCGGCCACCGGCCCGCGGCACTGCTGCCGGTGAGCGGGCTGGGCGGCGCGCTGCTGCTGCTGGTGGCCGATATCCTGGTGCGCCTCGTCACCCCGGGGGCGGAGCTGAAGCTGGGCGTGCTGACCGCGCTGGTGGGGGCGCCGTTCTTTCTGTGGCTGGTGCTGCGCGCACGCGCTGGCAGCGGGCGATGAGGCTCGCGGCGCGCGGGCTCACCGTGCGGATCGCGGGCTGCGCCATCGTCCACGATGCGACGCTGGCGCTGGCGCCGGGCGAGTTCGTCGGCCTGCTGGGACCCAACGGCGCGGGCAAGTCCACCCTGGTGCGCGCGCTCGCCGGGGTGATCGCCCACGATGGCGAGGTGCTGCTCGACGGCGCACCCGCGCGCCGGATGGCCCCGCGCGAGCGGGCCCGGGCGCTCGCCTATCTGCCGCAGGATCGCCGGGTGGAATGGGGCATCACCGTGCGCGACGTGGTCGCGCTGGGGCGCCACCCCTACCAGGGCCGCTTCGCCCGCCTCACCCCCGCCGACGCGCAGGCGATCGACGCGGCGATCGCGGCGGTGGGCGCGGGCGGCATCGCCGATCGGTCCGCCAAGGTGCTCTCGGGCGGCGAGACCGCGCGCGTGCTGCTGGCGCGCGCGCTGGCGGTGGGCGCGCCGCTGCTGCTGGCGGACGAGCCGATCGCCGCGCTCGACCCCTTCCACCAGCTGCAGGTGATGGAGATCCTGCGCGCCCGCGCCGATGCCGGCACCGGCGTGCTGGCGGTGCTGCACGACCTGACGCTCGCCGCCCGCTTCCTCGACCGGGTGATCGTGATGAATGGCGGCGAGATCGTGCGCGAAGGCCCGCCGGGGCAGGTGCTCGACCGGGCGCTGCTCGAGGAGGTCTACGGCGTGACCCCGCTGATCGGCGAGCACGAGGGCAGCCGCTGGCTGCTGCCCTGGCGCCGGCGCGAAGCGGGTGGGGATATCCGCCCCCGGGATTGACCCCGATCGCCACGCCCGGCTTGCCCCGGGCACCCGCGGGTCTAGGCTCGCCGCGTCCGATCACTGTGCTGGAGCCGCCCATGTCCCCTCCCCGCCAGCCCGTCATCGAGCTGCGCGTACTCGACCAGCGGCTGCACCAATGGGGCCTGCCGCGCTACGAAACCGCGCTCGCCGCCGGGCTCGACATGCGCGCCTGCCTGGCCGAGCCGCTGGTACTCCAGCCGCAGGCGGCCGCGGTGCTCATCCCCACCGGGATTGCCGTGCTGATGAACGATCCGCACATGGTCGCCTTCCTGCTCGCGCGCTCGGGGCTGGGGCATCGCCGGGGCCTGGTGCTGGGGCAGGGGGTGGGCACGATCGATGCCGATTACGCCGACCAGATCTTCGTCTCCGCCTGGCTGCGCACTCCGCCGGGCAGCGAACCGGTCACCGTCCTGCCCGGCGACCGGATCGCCCAGCTGGTGTTCCTGCCGATCCTGCGGCCCGGCTTTGCGCTGGTGGATGCCTTCTCCGCCGTCACCACGCGGGGCACGGGCGGTTTCGGATCGACCGGGATGTAGCGGAACAGCGAGCCCGATGATCCTGGCGAAACCGTCGAGCGATCCCGAGCATCATCGCGACGCATAAAACCGATGCGGGAGAGGACGACCCGGGAGGACATCATGAAACAGCGATGGCTGGCACCTCGGCCCTCGCGATCCTGGCTGCGGCCAATCGGCTTGGGCGTCCTCGCCGCGGGCGGCATCCTGCGCGGGCGCCGGCTCGCGCGCACCGATCGGCCGGCTGCCTGCACCATCGGCTTGCGCATCGCGCTCCAAGCGAACGGGGCCGCAGGCGATCAACCGGCGGCCCCGTCGTGTTGGCGAGCAGGATCAGCGTTGCGCGCGGCGGACCGGCTGATCCTCGGGTGCGACCGAAATCCGCACCGTCTCGCCCGAAGCGCCCGGGAAGTCGGTGAACATCGCCTCGACCAGGTTGGGCACCAGGTACTGCAACCGGTTGGAGGTGGACACCGCCTGAGCATCGCCCTCGAACAGCCGCTCGCCGCTGGCGCGGTCGTCGATCTTCAATTCCACGCCGCTGGTGTAGATGGTGTAACTGTCGACCCCGCCGTAGCCGCCGCCGAAGAACGGATCGTGCCAGCCGTAATTCCAACGGCCGTGGCCAAAGCCGCCGAAGCCGCCATAACCGAGCCGGCGATAGGAATACGGGCCGTAGCCATACCACGAGCGATAGAACGGATCGCCAAAGCCGGTCGAGCGCACGCGCTCGCGGCCGTTGTCGACACCGTAATCGAAGCGCACCAGCAGCGAGGCGGCCTCGGGCGAGGCGGCTTCCGTGTAGCCCAGTTCGCGCAGCTCCTGCTCGACGAAATCGGCATAGAGCGCGAACTCGAGGCCGCCGGCGAGCGCGGGATCCTCCGCCACCACGGCGAAGGTCTGCCCCTGCGGCGCCGGCAGGCGCGATTGGAAGCGCGAGACGTCGGCGTTGAACGGCGTGGCACAGGCTGCCAGTCCGGCCAACAGCACGGGTGCGCTCGTCAGCCTCAGACCGCGCGTGATGCGGGAAAACGGGATCATGGCGCAATCTCTCCAGGTGCGGGCGGGCGGTTCCGGTGAACTGCGAACCGGGGCCTCGGCGATGTCCCGTGCATTAACCAGGCTGTAATGAACCGCCGTTGAATGCGTTCCCGCCATGAAAAGCTTGGCCCAAGAGGCACTTGCGGCTGACGCGGGGCTCAGACGTCGCGCATCAGGCCGAGCGCTGCATAGACCCCCGCAAGCGTCGGCCGGGCAATGGCGCGGGCGCGCTCGGCCCCGCCCGCCAGGATGGCGGCGAGCGCGTCCCCGTCGTCCTTGAGCGCCACGAACCGGTCGCGGATCGGGGCCAGCGTCTCGACCAGCAGTTCCCCCAGCGCCGGCTTGAAGGCGCCGAAGCCGGTACCGCCATACTCGCTCAGCACCGCGGCGGGCGAGGTGCCGGCGAGCGCGGCATAGATCGCGACCAGGTTCGCCGCCTCGGGCCGTCCGGCCAGCCCGCCAGGCTCGCCCGGCAGCGGCTCGGCGTCGGACTTCGCCTTCCTGACCTTGAGCATCATGGTGTCGGCATCGTCGGCGAGGTTGATGCGGCTCAGGTCGGAAGGGTCGGATTTGCTCATCTTGGCGCTGCCGTCGCGCAAGCTCATGATCCGCGCAGCCTGGGGCGCGATGAACGGCTCGGGCAGGGTGAACAGCGGCGCATCGCCCCACCCGCTGTCAGGGCCGCAGAAATCCCCGTTGAACTTCAGGGCGATGTCGCGCGCCAGTTCCAGATGCTGCTTCTGGTCTTCGCCAACCGGCACATGCGTCGCCTGATAGAGCAGCACGTCGGCCGCCTGCAGCACCGGGTAGGCGAACAGCGCCACCGACTGGCCTTCGCGGTTCTTGCCGGCCTTGTCCTTCCACTGCGTCATCCGATTGAGCCAGCCCATTCGCGCGGTGCCGCTGAGTAGCCATTGCAGCTCGGCGTGCTGAGGCACTTGCGCCTGGTTGAACAGGATGGAGCGCGCCGGATCGATGCCGCAGGCGACCAGCGCGGCGGCCATCTCGCGCGTGGCGCGGGTCAGCTCGGCCGGATCGTGCGGCATCGAGATGGCGTGCAGGTCGGCCAGGAAGAACAGGCACTCGCTGCCCGGCTCCAATTCGTCCTGCATGCGCACCCAGTTGCGGATGGCGCCGAGATAATTGCCCAGGTGCAGGGAGCCGGTGGGCTGGATGCCGGAGACGACGCGCATGGCGTTACGAGGGCTCCTGTTGCTCGGATGGCGGGACGGCGGGGGTCCGCAGGCGGATGGCGTTGAGATCGCCTAACCGGAAGGCGCCGGTGAGAAAACAGGCGATCACGTAGGTGGCGATGCCAGCCCCCACCAGCACGGTGAGGGTGGCGGCGCGCACTTCCATCGGCCCGGCCATGAACGGCTCCACCCACGAGCGGGTCGCCAGCAGTGCGGCGCCCATCAACACGGCGGCCAGCACCAGGCGCCAGAGCCGCCGCAGCAACCGCGCATCGGCCACGAACTGCCCGCGCCGCTTCAGCGTGCGATGGAGCAGCAGCGCGTTCACCGTGGCCGAGAGCGCAGTCGCCAGCGGCGGGCCAAGGTAGCCGATGCCGGGGATGAGCACGACATTGCCCACGATGTTGATGGCGATGGCGATCATCGCGATGCGCACCGGCGTGGCGGTGTCGGAGCGGGCGTGGAAGCCGGGCGTGAGCACCTTGATGAGCACGTAGGCGGGCAGGCCCAGCGAGAAGGCGGCCAGCACCTGGCCGGTGGCGCGCGTGTCCTCCGGCCCGAAGGCGCCATACTCGAACAGCCCGCGCACGATCGGCTCGGCGATGGTGAGGAAGGCGACCGTTGCCGGCAAGGTGAGCAGCAGCGCCAGCTCGATCCCGCGGTTCTGCACCGCGAGCGCCTCCTCGCCGCGGTCGCTGCTGACCAGGCGGGCGAGCGTCGGCAACAGGATCGTGCCGAGCCCGATGCCGATCAGGCCCAGCGGCAGCTGGTTGAGGCGGTCGGCGTAATAGATGTAGCTGATCGCGCCCGGGGCCAGCAGCGCGCCGGCGAGCGCGGTGGAGATGAGCAGGTTGATCTGCGTCGCCCCCGCGCCCGCGGCGGCGGGAAGGACGAGCTTCATGAGCTGGCGGATGTCCTGATCGATCCGCGGCCCGCGCAGCCTCAGTTTGACCCCGACGCGCCGGCAGGCGAGGATGAGGAACCCCAGCTGCAGCGCGCCGCCCGCCGTGACCGAAACGGCCTGGACGGTGGCGGTCTGGTAGGGCGTGGCGCCGTGGAAGAAGACCAGGCCCGAGATCATTGCCACGTTAAGCAGAATCGGCGCCGCGGCGTTCACCCAGTAGCGCTCGAGCGAGTTGAGGATGCCGCCCAGGAGCGAGACCAGGGAAATCATCAGGAGGTAGGGGATGGTGATCCGCGACAGCATCACCGCATAGGAGAATTGCGCCGGCGTCGGATCGTTGAAGCCGCCCGACAGCGCGTAGGTCAGCGGCCAGGCGGCTATCATCAGCCCCGCGGTGAAAACCGTCAGTACCGGAAACAGGACCGCGAGCGCCCGCTCGGCAAAGTCGAGCCCAGCGCCCCGCGACCCCCCCTCGGCCACCTGGCGATTGAACATCGGCACGAAGGCGGCGGCAAAGGCGCCTTCTGCGAACAGCGCGCGGAACATGTTGGGCAGGCGGAAGGCGACCAGGAAGGCGTCGGACGCAAAGCCCGCGCCCACGTAGCGCGCCTGCAACGCGTCGCGCACCAGCGCCAGCACGCGACTGGCGAGGGTGAGGCTGCCGATGGAACTGAGGGCGCGCGCGAGCTTCATCGCCCGCGCCCCGCGTTAGCGCGGGCCATTCCCGCGCGCCGGCCCAGGCGCGCTCAGTTCACGTCGCCCGAGGCCGGCGGCTCGCCCGAACCGCCCGGGCCCCCGGCGGCCTCCTGCTGCTGCTGCTTGGCGCGCAGCTGCTGCAGGTAGAGGCCGTTGAAATCGATGGGGTCGAGCAGCAGCGGCGGGAAGCCGGCATCGCGCACTGCATCGGCGATGACGCGGCGGGCGAACGGGAACAGGATGCGCGGCGCCTCGGCATAGGTGAAAGCGTGCTTCTGCTCGTCGGCGAGGTTGCGCATGCCGACCAGGCCGCAAAAGGCGAGCTCGACGATATAGGCCGAGCCCTGCTGCGTCTTGGCATTGGCCGAGATCTTGAGTTCGACCTCGGTCACCTCCTCGTTGATCGCGCGCGCGCCGATGTTGAACTGGACGTCGAGTTCGGGCGTGCCCTGCCACTGAAAGCTCTCGGGCGCCCGCGGGTTCTCGACCGACAGGTCCTTGACGTATTGCGAGATCACCCCCGCGATCGGCTGGCTATCCGCGCCGTTGCCGGTCGCATTGCCGGAGGGGCGCTGGAGTTCGTCGAGGTTGGTGAGGACGTCGCCTGGTTCGGCCATGGCTGGGGATCTTTCGTGCTGAGCGGCTGCGCCCGCGACCCTGGCGGGCCTGTCAGGTCCGCGCGCCTAGCACCGGCCCGCGGTGCACGCAACGCCAGCCGCCGCATCGCCGCTGCCGCCAGGCACCACGCGGTCGCGGTCAGGCGCAGCGCTGTCGCGTACTGGCGCATCGGCATCGCTGACGGGATTGCACAAGGTTCGACTTAAGCAGATGGAAAGCATCTGTTGCCCATAGGCGTTTGCATCCTATGTTACAGCTCTTGTCATTGGCGTGAAAGAGGGCGGCAAAGCATGCCTGACGCGCCGGAAATGCAGCAAGACAAGCGCCAGTAATCGGCCTATACGAGGAAACAGGAAGCGCCCGTGATCATCGAAATCGTCATCCTCGCCATGATTGCCGCATTTCTCGGCCTGAGGTTGTACTCGGTTCTGGGCCGCCGTGCCGAACACGAGGAAGAGGCGGTGCCCACGCGCTTCGAGCGCCCCGGCGAGAACCCGCCGCTGCGCCCCGCGCCCTCGCCGGTCAACGATGTTGCCCGCTCCACGCCGGAGGCGGGCGCCTATTCCGCCGCCGTCGAACAGGGCCTGCGCGAGATCGCGGCCGCGGACCGCCGGTTCGACGTCGGCGCTTTCCTCGAGGGTGCTAGAGGCGCCTATACCCTGGTGCTCGAAGCATTTTGGCGTGGCGACCGCGACGAGCTGCGCGAATTGTGCGACGATGACGTTTATGCCAGTTTCGTCGCCGCGATCGATGCCCGCGAGGCGGCTGGCCAGACGCTCAATAACCGGCTGATCAGGATCGAGGAAGTCGGCGTCCATTCGGCCGAATTGGCGGGCAAGACGGCGCGGATTGCCGTCGCCTTCGTGGCCGACATCGCCACCGTCACGCGCGACAAGGACGGGGTCGTGGTCGCCGGGTCGCTCGACGACGCCGTCGAAAGCCGGGACGTGTGGACCTTCACCCGCCAGGTCAACAGCAGCGACCCGGGTTGGCTCCTCGACGAGACTGACGGAGCCTGAGCGCTCCGGTTCCAACGATAGTTCGTTGCGCTCCGATTAAACCGCCGCGCGGCTTGAGCGAGGCTGAACAGGCGCTTTGGGCGCGCCTGGCAAGCACGGTTACCCCGCTTGAACCGGAGCGTGCCAGGTGGGCCGCGACGCATGAGCCATTGCCCGCTCCCGGGGCCCGGCCCCCCGGTAAGCCGAAGGGTCGGATCCCCCCGCTAAGGGCGCCGCCGACCCGGCCGAGCCCCCCGCCACCCGCGCTCACCGCCTCGACGCTGGATTCGCACTGGGAAGGCCGGCTGCGGGCTGCGGCCCTCGCGCCCGATTTCACGCTCGACCTGCACGGCGCCACGCTCCACCAGGCGCACCATCGGCTCGATGCGGGCCTGCTCCAGGCCAAGGCCAAGGGCGCGCGGCTGGTGCTGGTGATCACCGGCAAGCCGCGCTCCGTTGCGCCCGCCGACCGCGGCAGCCAACGAGGCGCCATCCGGGCCGAGATCCTCGACTGGCTCGCCGCCGGTCCCCATGCTGCCGACATCGCCGCCGTGCGCCCCGCCCAGCGCCGCCACGGCGGGGCGGGTGCGCTCTACCTGGTCATGCGGCGGCGATAGTACCGCCCGCACCGGGCGAGCACGAGATCTCGTCGCGCGGCGCCGGTCCCGGCTGGTCGCTCACTTCGAATGGATGCGGCCCATTACGAGCGCCGCGAAGGCCAGCAGCAGGATGGCGCCGGCCTCGAACACCACGTTCTCGGGCGCCATGTCCTTGCCTTGGAGCACGATGAGGCGCGCCAGTGCGGTGATGGCGATGAAGATCGGGAAGACGAAGAACGAGCCCTTGCCGGTGTAGAACACCGCGATCATCCCGATGACCTCGGTGTAGAGGAACATCAGCAGGATGTCGGCCAGATCGACCGTCCCGGTCTCGTAGACGGACCCCACTTCGGCCCCCGCCGCCACCAGCGTCATGATCGCGGCGATGGCCAGCAGGATGCGTTCGACGACCTGGAAGACCTTGCCGGCCCGCGTCTCGTGGCCGGCGGCGAACTCCGCGTGGTTGCCGCCTTTGTCCGTCGCAGGATCGTCCATGCCCGACGGTATAGATCAGCCGACGCAGATCGCCAAAGTCGCATCGGCAAGATGTGTGCTCGGGCCGGCACGTATGTCAGCCTGAGCACGTCGTCGCCGACGCAACCGGTGGCGATCAGGCGGAGTGGCGGCGGCGGGCCGGCGGAGAACGGCGTGCGACGACCGAGTATTGTGGATGCAAGCAGAGGCGATCTTCATCGATGAGCCCGAGACCGGCAACGCGGGCCAAGCTGCCACACAAGGGTGTGGCCGAGACTCGCCGGCGCGCTCGGTTCACCCGGCCCGGGCGATCTCCATGCGGATGACGCTCTGCTCATGGGGCGCCGTCGTCCCGTCGCCAGCGGCGAAGTTGCCGCGCAGCTTCATGGCCGCCCGGCCGTCAGTCAGTCTCGATCTCGCCGTGCCGTGACCGGGCCGGGCCGCTGTCCTTGAGCCAGTTTGGAAAACCGCGCCGATCTGCACGAACGCACCTTCCACCGCCACGCGGCGTTCCCCCAACGCTCGCCGGATCCGTGAGGCCGGGTCCAAGCCCGATATCCGCCGAGCGATGATGGCGGCGAGGCTGATTGGCGCGGGGTGATTATGGCGGGTTTTTCGTGCCGGGGAGCGACCCGCCGCAAGGCTTTGCGACGGCGCAAGGCGCGCTCGACGAGGTTGCGGCGCTTGCAGGCGTGGCGATCAAGGGGCTGCAGGTTCCTGCGCCGCGGCCGGCCGGGATGACGGGAATTGTGCCCCGAGCGACCAGCCGGCGGCGCAGCGCGGCGCTGTCGCAGGCGCGGTCGGCAGCGAGTGTGGCCCGGGCAGGCGGCAGGCTGACGGGTTGCGCCGCGACCGGTGCGTCGCCGCGCCGGCGGTCGGCGAGCGTGTGTTTCGCAGCGACAGGCCGGAGCATCGATCCAGCGCCCGCCGCGCGAGCGGCACAGGCACGATCAAGCAACTCACCCCTCGGTGATCGACCCGCGCCGCACCGCGCAGGTCCCTCGGCGGCAGCGGCGCCAACCGCGTCAACTGCGCCTCGCTCGGCCAACACCCGCCAGCCACACCGCGCCCTTTTCCGCAGAAAACCCAACTCACCTCGCCACCAGCAAGCCAATCCATTTCATGGGCTTGAAGGCAAAGGTTTAGCCTCCCACCAGGCGTCAGCAGGATGCGAGCGGTCGACCTGGCGGTCGATGACGGCGTGGAGCCCTGGTGCTGCGACCGCCTCGGCTGACCCCGATCGCCTGGAAGTGCGCCCCCTTCTTGAGCCCACCATCCCAAGCCCCCCGATATCCTGCAAGCTTCGCTCACACCTCAGTCCGATTGCGAATCCGGTCGATGGGTCCGAGCGCGGGAGGAGCGGGCCGCGGAACGGGCCGCTTCCCCGCCTGGCCGGTCTGCCCGAGCCAAACCCGCAATCCGGTGGTGCGGACTGTAACCAGCAGCCCGATGGGCCACGGCGCATCGGGATCAGGCCGAACTCGCCGCCTGGAGGTCGACCACCAGCACGCTGGCCGGTTGCGGAAGGGTTCCCCGCTGAGCCGCCACCGGCACCTCGACCGCAACCGAGCCTTACGCGCGAAGATGGTTCATGCATGAGATACGGCGGGCGCGATTACGATTGGCTCCATGGGAGAACACCTTGTGCGAGCCCGCCGGAAGGAATCGAAGGCCACCGTGGCGATGCCGCCGCCCGGTTCCATCGGCCGGTCGCCATCGCTCGCGCTGATATCGAGCAGGTCGCGCTCGGCGCGCCGGCGCCGGCCCCGCCTCGGTTAGCGGATGTTTGGTTCGGATCGGCGATCGTCCCCGCGTCTCATCAGGCCCTCGACTGCGACCGTGAAGCCGAAGGGAAGCAAGGGTGCCAGTCCCGCCGGGCGCCGGGACTCCAGCAACGCCTTGCGGTCCTTGCCCAAGGCTGCGGGGCTCGGACGCTGCCAAGCGCCCCTCTTTGGCCCGGAGGCTGCAAACGGGCTCGCCGAGCCTGCTGCCGCAAAGCGCATCGTCAGGCGTGGGTCCGGCGCTAACGGGTAAGCCGAAACGGCGGTTCCTGCTCACTTGATGGCGAGAAATCCTTCGAAGCAGATGTGCTTGAACACGCTCATCTGATCCCGGAAACCGGCGCGTTCCATCAGATCGCGGTTGCCCTGGGTGGAGAACGGCTCGAGCACGCCCTTGAGGCTGCGGGCCTTCTGCACGATTTCCTTCTCGGCGAAACCCTGCTCCAGCTTGTGTTCGGTATACAGCCCGGTGATGATGTCCTGGAAGCGGGCGTCGGGCGCGCGCACCTTCTCGAACATGATGAAGGCGCCCCCCCAATTGAGCGAGGCGTAGACCTTGTCGATCAGCTTCTGGCGCATGGCCGGGCGGATGAACTGGATGGTGTAGTAGGAGACGATGAGGTCGGCCGGGGCGATGTCCACGGCCAGCGCGTCGCCTTCCAGGATCGTCATGCCCGGGATGTCGGCGCAGCGTTCCTGCGCCACCTTGACCATGCCGGCCTCCACCTCGACGCCGGTGTAGGTGACCTGCTTGCCTTGGTTCCACTTGGCCACCGCCCGCAGCAGCGCGCCCGTCGAGCAGCCGAGTTCCACCGCCGCGGCGCCGTCGTACAGGAAGTAGTCGGACAGCTTGGCGACGAGATCGTGCCCTTCGCGGTAATAGGGCACCGAGCGTTCGATGTGGTCCTCGAAGGTGTCGGCCACCTTGCCGCCGAAGTTCCAGCGACCGTTGGCGGCAACGATATTGTGGCCCACCGTGCCCTCGTTCGCGGCGAAATCGTCGCGCGCTTCAACCTCGCTCATGGCGCTACCTCCAATGCAGATCGGTTGCCCCGGCCGCCCCCCTGGCCCCGTTGCCCGTGCGCACCATACCGCGCTATTGTGAAGAAATCATCTCCAAGCTGCTCGTCGCCCCAGCCAAGGACAATCCCGCCCCCAACGCGCCGCGTGCCGACCTGGCGTGGGGCGGCCTGCCGGGTCCGCTCAGCACGCGGCGTTCGTGCCAGGCGACGAGCCCGCGGTTGACCACCTCCTCGACGGGGCTGGCCAGCCGCGCGGCCACGCGGGCGAAGCGGGCCCATTTGCCGAGCCAAGGCACCTTGCGCATCATGGGTATGAGAATGCCCTGCCGCCGGCGCATGGAATAGATCGCGCGCTTGCTCGCCACATAATCGGGGGTGGTGGCGAGCCGCCACTTGGCCAGCAGGTGGGCGAGCGAGCGCTCACCGTATACGCTCGACCAGCGCAGCGCGAAGAACGGCCAGTCCTCGGGGTTGAGCGGGCGGGCGCGGCATGGGAAGACGTAGGTGATGACCGAGGCAGGCTCGAACCACACCTTCTCGCCGGCCGCCCGCACCGCCATCGAGAAATCGATGTGCTCCTTGGTGGACAGCAGCGCCTCGTCGAGCGGGCCGGTCTTGGCGAACACGTCGCGGCGCACCAGGGCGCAATGGAACTCGCACATGCCGGTCACCTGGCGCTGGAGCTTGCCGTCCCAGGCGGCCAGCGGTTCGCCGTGGGCGTGCATCACCTCGTCGAACGGGCGCTTGCCGGCGGGATTGGCGATGAAGGCGTCCATGTCGCCCACGGCGTAATCGCCGCCGGCATGGTGGATCTGGCTATGAGCCGGAATGCCCTGGCAGGTGAGCGGGGCGACCACCGCCGCGCCGGTCTCCTGCGCGCAGGCGAGCAGCGCATCGAGCCAGCCGGGGGTGTAGAGCACGTCGTTGTCGGCAAACACGACATATTCGGTGTCGGCGGCGGCCACGCCCAGGTTGCGCGCCTGGTTGGGGGTGAGGAAATGCTCGCGACGGATGAGCTGAAACCCCCGCTGCGCCGCCTGTGCGCGCAGGTAACGGGCCAGGCGGGGCGGGGAATTGCCGTCCACGACGATCACCGCCACCTGGTCGCTGATGTGCTGGTAGAGGTTGTCGAGCGATTCCTCGGTCATCCCAAAGCGCTCGCGCTGGGTGACGATCACGGTCGCGGTGCTGATCAAGGCCTGGTTCCCCTTGGCTGCTGGAAGGTGTTACGTCCTCGCTCGTGCGATCGGACCGAGCATGCCTGACTATTGTCCGCTATTCTCCCGATGTTGCAAGTGCACAACGCTCCCCGGACCTGTTTAGGACAGGTGCAACCCGCACATGACGAAGCCCGCTACGAGCCAGCCAGAGCAGGCGAGCGCCGGGGTGAACACCGTGACACTTATGGCGAGCGAAACGCCCGGCATCGAGCGCAGCCGGCCGGTCGACCCGCGAGGCGCGCTGACCGGGCATTCGGCCAGGCCGAAGCGAGTGCGCACTCGAGCAGCGCTGCGGTGGCGGTGATTGTCGCCAAAATGCCGAACTCCGCCGGCTCCACCAGCCGCGCCAGCACCGCCATGCCGCTGCCCGAACCCGGTGGCACCGGCTGGCGCACAAGTACGATGGCGGCATCGCGCCGCTGATCGCGATCAATGGCCGGAGCCGGCGACGAACCGCGCCACGGCGCCATCGAGACAGGCGCGGTAGGCGGCCAGGGTGCGGTCGCGCACCGCGGCGCGGTCGTAGCGCGCGACGATCAACGCGCGCCCAGCGGCCCCGAGCCGGGGCCAATCGCCGGGTCGATCGGCCAGGTCGGCGATCGCCGCGGCAAGCTCATGGGGCGCATGCTCGGCGACCAGGGCGCCGTTCTCGCCGGGAATCACCAGCTCGGGGATGCCGCCGTGGCGCGTGCCCACCACCGGCAGGCCGGTCGCCATGGCCTCCTTGAGCGTGTTGACCGGACCGTCCTCATCGCCCGAGGCCGCGCGCACCGATGGAGCCAGGGCGATATCCGCCCGGTGTAGCCCGGCCAGGATCTGCGTCTGGGTCGCGTGGCCGTGCAGGGTGACGGCCTGGCCGAGGCCAAGGTCGGCGATCTGCCGCTCGAGCTGCGCCCGCAGCCGTCCCTCGCCGAAGATGTCGAGCCCGACCTTGCGGCCCGCCTGGCGCAGCAGGCCCACGGCGGCGATGGCGTCGGCAAAGCCCTTCTTGTCCGCCAGCCGCCCCACCGCCACCAGCCGCAGCGCGCGGCCGGCGAGCGGCAGGCGCGCTGCGGGCGGAGCGAAGCGCGCGCAATCGATCGGCGAGCCGATCACCGCCACCTTCTCCGCGGGGCAGCCGAGCGCCAGCGCCTTGTCGCGGAAATGGCGGCAATTGGCGACCATCAGATCGGCCTGCGCGAACAGGGTGCGGTAGACGTCGCGCCCGTGCTGCTCGACGAAGGTGGTGATATCGTGGCCGCGGATATGCACGACCAGCACCCGGGTCCGCAGCAGGCGGGCGCGGCGCAATCCCTGGGCGGCGAGCGCCAGGTTGGCGAACTGGCAATGGACCACCTCGAACGGCCCCTGGCGAGCCACGAGCCTGGCGCGGCCCAGCCGGTGTCCGGGAAGCGCCGCGGCGAGCAGCCCACGCACCGGCGCCGGGCCGAGGAGCAGCGTGCGCAGCGGCACCCGCGCGCCGGCGCGCCCGGTGCGTGCGAGCAGGTCCGAGCCCTCGACTTCGGGGTGCATCGTGCCGGTGGGACCGGCCTGATCGGCGGTGTCGAAGGTGAGCACCTGCACATCCTGGCCGGCCGCCAGCAGATCGAGCGCCAGGGTGGAGACGAACGGCTCCGAGATGACCGGGAAGTTCCAGGTAACGAGCGCCACCCGGGACGGTGCGCCCGGTCCCGCCGGTGGGCGGGCGGGACCGTTCCGGTTGATCATCGGTCGGAAGCGCGATGGCGGGCCTGGCAAATCATCGTCCGCCACCTTATTGTGCACCGCACGTTTGAACAAGCACGGGCTCTCGCTTGGCAGTCGCTGCTCATCCCCGCATCAGCGTCATCATGCCCGCGCACAATGTCGCGCCCTATGTCGACGAAGCGTTACTGTCGATCGAGGCACAGGATTGCACGCAATTCGAGCTCATCGCGGTGGACGACGGCTCCACCGATGGGACGTTGGAGGTGCTCGAGCGCTGGCGTGAGAGGTTTGTGGCGCGCGGTACGCCGATGACCATCCTGCAGCGTGAGCAGGGCGGGGCGGGGGCGGCGCGCAATGACGGGCTCGACCGGGCGCGCGGCGCGCTGCTGTGCTTCGTCGATGCCGACGACCGGCTCCATCCCGAAGCGTTCGGCGCGCTGGCCGCGATGCTCGAGCGCCACCCGGACCTGGACTTCGTGTTTCCGCTGTGCCGCCATATCGACCAGCACGGCCGCCCGCTGGGTATTGTCTCGACCGCCGGCAAACCGCGCTACAGCGCCCGGGACCTGTTGTTCGCCAACCCGATCCACAGCGGGACCGGGGTGATGCTGCGGCGCGCATGCGCCGAGACGGCAGGGCGGTTCGACACCAGCCTGCCGGCCTGCATCGACCTCGATTACTGGATCAGGGTGACAGCCTATCGCCAGGCCAACATCGCCGCTCTGCCGCTGGTGCTGGTCGACTATCGCACCCGGCCAGGGCAGATCACCGGCGACTGGCGCCGCATGCGCCGCGGCTGGGAGGTGATGACCGAGCGGGCCGAACGGCTCGGCCTGGGCCTGACCGGCCGGGCGCGCAGGGCGGCACTCGCGCGCAATGCGCTGGTCTGGTCGACGGCGGCCTACAAGCATGGCGAGATGCCCTCCGCCCGGCGGCTGGCGGCGGAATTCTGGTGGTGCGATGTAAGCTTTGCGATTGGCGACCCGCACGCCCGGGTGCGCACCGCCGCCTGTCTGGCCACGTTGCTGCCGCCATCGCTGCACGACTGGCTGCGCGACCGCTACAAAGCGTGGGCCGAGGAGGTCGGGCCGGGGCACTGATCGGAACCCGACGCGAGGCGCACGATCAATGGCGCCGAGGGCTTCGATCCCGATTTTTCACCAGGGCGCCCCGATCCCGCCAAGCCCCGCGCTAGGCCGCGTGCTCGGCTGCCTTCCCGCCGGTCGCCGGCGCGGGGGGCATTTGGGCGCTAGAAGCGGGCAGACCGCCGGCTCCATCGACTGTCGCGCCGCGGGCCGCGCCGTCCCTGCCGTTGGCTTCCTTGCCCTTCTTGGGCGTCTGAAACTCCTCATGGTAGGAACGCTCGACGTTGACGTTCCAGACATCGTTCCGCTCCCCCAGGATATTGCGGGCCGCGAACATCGCCGACAGCATCGAGTGATCCTGGTTGTTGTAGCGGTGCAGGCCGTTGCGACCCACGGTCTGGAAGTTCTCGAGGCTGTCGATCCAGCCCGCGATCACGTCCAGCGCGTGCTTGTACTTGTCGTCATAGACCGGATAGGCCTTGGGCTGACGGATGATCGCGGCATCGATCACGTCCTCCACCTTGGCCAGGCCCAGTTCGGCGAGTTCGCGGCCGGCCTGAGCCCGCAGGTCTTCATCCGACATGTTCCACAGCCCGTCGCCCTCCTGGCAGAAATATTCCATGCCGATGGAGGCGGTGTCGGGATTGGGCAGCATCTCGGCCGACCAGGCGCGGAAGTTCTGGATGCGGCCGACCTTCACCTGCGGCGAGTGGACGTAGATCCAGTTGTCGGGGAACGGATCGGCGCGGTTGAGGACCAGGGTGACGATCAGGAAGTCGCGATATTTCAGCTGGTCGGCAGCCGCGATCACTTCGGGCGGCGGCGGCGGCTCGAAGGCGTGGATCAGGTCGCGCAGCGCCATCGTGTTGAGGAACTGGGCGCCTTCGACCCGCTCGACGCTTCCGTCCGCGCTCTGCACGTCCACGCCGGTCACCTTCAAGCCGTCACGATAGACCTTGGTGACCCATTTGCGGGTCTGCACCGACCCACCCTGCTGCTCGATCAGGTCGGCGCATTTTTCCCACATCTGGCCGGGCCCCAGACGCGGGTACTGGAATTCCTCGATCAGGCTGGTGGTGTCGTTGGCGCCGGAAATGGCGTTCCAGACCGCCTTGGCGAGCGACAGGTTCTTGATTCGCTGAGCGGCCCAGTCGGCGCGGATCTGCTGGGGCGGAATGCCCCAGACCTTCTGCGTGTAGCTGCGAAAGAAGTGCATGTAGAGCCGCCCGCCGAACCGGTTGATGACCCATTCCTCGAAATTGTCCTCCACCTTGCTCGGGCGCACCCGCCATTTCAAATAGCTGAGCATGATCCGCGACGATTCGTAGACGCCGATGTTCGACAGCGCGTTGAAAATGCGCAAGGGGTAGGCGAAGAACCGGCCGCGATAATAGATCCGGCTCTGGCGGGGGACGGTGATGAAGTCGTCCCCCATCACTTCCTCCCACATTTCCCTCACTTCGTCGACTTTCGTGAAGAAGCGATGGCCGCCGATGTCGAAGCGATAGCCGTTATGGCTCTCGGTCCGGGCGATGCCGCCCACAATATCTCCACCCTCGAAGATGCGGGGTCGATAGAGTTTGGAGCGCTTCTGCAGCTCGTAAGCAGCTGTCAGACCGGCGGGCCCCCCTCCGATTACAATGACGTCGGACATGTTTTCCCCGAATCGACCTGAGCCATCCCGTAGGCGACGGTTCGCACGCTGCGAAGGAATCATTTTGCAATGCAGCACGCTACAGACTTATAGTCGGATGTCCATGCTTTGGCCAGCATAGCGCAGCCAGGGTCCCACTCCGGGACTCGGGATGGAGTATAACCAACCAGGCCCGCGGTGACATCCGCGGATGCCTTGCTAATCCAGCTTGGGAACGGGCATTGCGCACCGTCATTGGAGATCAGGCAACATGACAAGCAGCCTTTCCCCGAACAGCGCACCGCTCACGGTCGCAATCGTGGTTCCGACGTACAATCGTCCGGCCCGGCTGAGCGCGTGCCTGACGCGTCTGGCCCAGCTCGAAGGGGGTCCCTATCGCACGATCGTGGTCGACGACGGCTCCGAGCAATCGCTGGAGGCCATCTGCCACCCCTATCGTGAGTGGGTCGAACTGGTCCGAAAGGTCAATGGCGGCCCGGCGGCGGCGCGTAATCTGGGTGCGGAGGCTGCCAAGGGGGCCGACCTGCTGGCCTTTACCGACGATGATTGCGTACCCCGGTCAGACTGGATCCTGCGGCTCGTCGAAGCCCAGGGCGGCGTGCGCAATCGGCTGGTGGGCGGCCGGGTCGACAACGCGTTGCCCGAGAACGTCTGCTCCTCCGCCAGCCAGACGCTGTGTTCGTATCTGTACGACTATTATCTCGCCAGCGGCAGCGAGATGACCTTCTTCACCAGCAACAACCTGTGTTGCCGGCGGGACGATTTCATTGCCCATGGCGGCTTCGACGAGGCGTTCCCCATTCCCGCCGGCGAGGATCGCGATCTGGGCATCCGCTGGCAGGAAAGCGGCGGCGAGCTGTTCTATGCCGCCGATGCCGCGGTCGAGCATGCCCACCATCTTGACCTGCCCAAGTTCTGGCGGCAGCATAGCAATTACGGGCGAGGGGCCCGGCAGCTGCACCTGTCGATGGACCGGCGCGGGGACTCACGACCCAAGCTGGAGCGGACCTCGTTCTATGTCGGGATGTTCAGCTATCCGTTCCGCGTCAAGGCCAAGCGACCATTTACCGAGGTCGCGCTGGTCGGGCTCAGCCAGTTGGCCATGGTATCGGGCTATGTCCGCGCCCTGGTGGACGAGCGCCGGGCTGCCCCGCCCACCCGGGCCAGGGCCTAGCGCATCCCCGCCAGCCCGATTTCGCCCGTCGGCGCGACCGGCATGACAGTTTCCGCCGGCCCGGGGGCGGTTCTAAGCGCTGCGGCAAGCCCGGCGGACAGCGACGCCGGCCACCTTTCCGCCGCCCCCTACCTGTCGTTTACCGGGGCGCTGGCGGCCCTGTGCGCCGCGGTGCTGCTGTGCTGGCCCATGCTCTTATCCAGCGCGCCGCTGATCTTCACCGATACGATCAGCTACTGGTCCAATGGCGAGGCGCTCTGGTTCCGCGTGCTGGTGATGGCCGGCCGCATCGTGCCAGGGCTGGGCGAGCAGGTGTTGCAGCAGGCGGCAGCCGGGGGCGGCGTCGACCAGGCGGCGGGCGGGAATGTCGCGCTCACGCTGCGCTCGCTGCCCTATTCCGCGTTCCTCTACCCCACCGCCCTGTCGCCGGCGGGACTCGTGCTGACCTGCATCCTGCAGACCGCGATGACGCTGTGGGCGTTCCTCGGCCTGGTCCCGCCGCTCACCGCGCAGGAGCGCAGGCGCGCGCTGGTCGGTTTCGCGGCGGTGGGCGCGCTCACCACGCTGCCGTGGTTCGCCTCCTATGCGATGCCCGATCTGCTGGGCGCGGTGCTGCCGATCTACTATGCGCTGGCGCTGCGGCGGATCGACGGCATGGGTCCGGGGCGCCAGATCCTGCTGGGCGGGCTGGCCGCCTTTGCCGTGATGGCGCATTATGGCAACCTGCCGCTCGCTTTGGTGCTGGCCGTGGCCGTCATGCTGTGGCGCGCCTGGAGGAGGCGCTTCACGCCGGGCCTGCTCGCGATCTGCCTGCTCCCGGTGATCGTGCCGGCCGGGGTCAACCTCGCGATCAGCGCCTACATGGCCTCGCTCGGCCCGCCTGGCACCGCGGCCCCGGCCAGGCAGGAGATGGCGGGTGCCGGCCCGACCGAGATGGCGCTCGTGCTGGCGGTCGCCCCGGCGGACGCCCCGCCCCGGCCCGCGCCCGCGCCGACTTCAGACCCCGCCGCAGCGACCGCGGCGACGGCCCCGGCGCCCCGCCGCGCCCCGCCCGCGCCCGCGCCCGCGCCCAATGGCATCTCGCTCACCCCCAACCGCATCCCCGCGCTGCTTGCGCGCTCGGTGGGTGACGGACCGGGCCGCTGGTACCTGCAGGAGGAATGCGACCAGGGCGCCAGCTATGCCGTGTGCGAATTGTTCGACACCATCCCCGACAACATGCACCAGTTCCTGTGGGTGGGGCTCGGCCGCGCCACCGACGAGCAGATGGCGCGCATCCGGGCCGAAGAAATGGGCATCGTCCTGGCCGCCTTCCGCCGCTACCCGCTGGAGCAGATCGGGGCGACGCTGGCCAATGCGGGCCAGCAGTTCGCCATGATCGGCACCAGCGACCTGTGGCTCTACACGCCCGCGGACCAGGCCAAGGTCCTCAACGATGTCCGCGTGACCGGCGGCAATTCGCAGCGCAACGATGCCATCAGGGCGTTCGAGTGGGTGGCGCTGGTCGCCACGGCCGCATCGTTGCTGGTCCTGGGCTGGCGCGTCGTTACCGGCCGCACGCGCCATTTCCTCACCGAGGCGGCGCTGATGGTGTTCTTCGCGCTGGTAGTGAACGCGGCCATCTTCGGTGGCCTGTCGGCGCCGGTCGACCGCTACCAGTCGCGCATGGCCTGGTTGATCCCGGCCCTGCTCGCGCTCGACCTGGCGCTGCAGCCGCATTTCGCGCGCCCGAGGACGCTGGCGCAGCAGGCCTAGGGTTTCCCCCAAGCCGTCGCCCCGCTCCGTGCGTCAGGCAGCCTGAAGGCGACCTCCTCGGCGACCCGGGCCACGTGCCGCAGGTCGGCACCGCAGCAGGCGCCCAGTACACAGAGCCACGGCATCCGCGCGTGCAGCAGCGCATATTGCCGGCCGAACTCGTCGGGATCGCCGCTGTCGAGATCGGGCGAATCGTCGAGCTCGGCGTGGCTGCGGCGCGAGGCGTTGGCGCGCAGGCCGCGCACGCGCCGGGTCCATGGCGCGCCGTCGAACAGGGCGGCGAAGTGGTCGGGATGCGCGCAATTCACCATGTAGTAAGCCGCCGCGCCGCCGGTCTCGGCGTCCACCTGATCGAGCGCCGCGCGCAGGGGCGTGCCGTCGGGCAGACGGCCGTCGGTCTCCAGCGTGAAGGAGATCACCACCGGCAGCCCGGCGGTGCCCGCCGCGCGCACCAGGCCGACCGCCTCGCTGGCCTGGGTGAAGGTCATGCCGCTGACCATGTCGAGCGCGGTATCCGCCAGCCAGCCGAGCTGCTGCGCATAGTACCGCTCGGCCTCGTCGGCGGGGATGACCGCCTCGGGTCGGTAGGCATCGCCGCGTGGGCCGATCGGCGCGTTGAGCACGATCGGCCGGCGGTTCGGCGCGCCCTCGCGCAAGCGGTCCGCGAAGCTTACGGCAGCGCGATTGGCTCGTTCGAGGAAGACGGCATCCTCGCCCAGGCCAGCCGACCAGTGCGAATGCGCCTTCCAGGTCACCGTATCGAGAATGAACCCCAGGTCATGCCGGTCGGCAAGCGCCAGGTAGCCTTGGAAATAGTGCTCGAGCGCGGCGTGCCCGGTGGGGTCGGGCAGCAGCGTATGGGCGGCGAACTCGCGGATCTCGATGCCGTGATTGAAGATGAGGTCGGTCTCCAGCCCGGCATCGGTCAGGAACAGGCCGCCCTCGAGCTGCGGCAGGTGGTCGCGGTACTTGGCCATGTCATTTCTCCTGGCGAGCGTGCCGTTCAGGCGATCTCCAGCCGCCCGTTCATGCAGATCGGTTGGCTCAGGTTGAAGAAATTGGGCGAGGTCCGCATCGCCGCCTGGTGGATCTCCATGAACTGCTCGGGGCTCCCGTCGCCGCCGATCCGCACGGTGAAATCGAGCTGGCGGTATCCGGGCGGGGTGGTGTCGTCGAGCGCCAGGAAGCCGCGCAGGTCGATCGCGCCCAAAGTCTCGATCTCGAGCGTATCGAGCGTGATCCCGCGGATCGAGGCCTGGGCGACGTAGCCCACCGACATGCAGGCGTTGAGCGCGGTCATCAGCAGTTCCTGCGGGTTGGGTGCGCTGTCCCCGCCCAGCAGGCAGGCGGGCTCGTCGGCGGCGATCTTGAAGCGCCGGTCGAAGAACTCGCCGCCCACCTCGCAGCCCTCCACGATGGTCTCGCTGCGGGTCTGCCCGGTCCAGCGGGTCTGCACGCGGAACCGCACCGCGCCCTTGGCGGGATCGGCCTTCACCGCCGCGACGAAGGCGCCGAGCGCTGCGAGGTCGAGCCCGTTGGTGGTGGTGGCAGCGGGGGCGGGAGAGGGCGCGGCGGCGAGAGTGGTGGCCATGGGGAAGTTCCTTTTGTTGCAGGTGGTTGAGGGCAGGTGGTCGAGAGTGGTCAGGAATAGTGCGCGGCGAGGATCTCGACGCGCTCGCCCAAGGCCGGCGAGAGGGCGGTGGCGGCGGCGCGGAACCGGGGATGCGCCAGGCCCGTCACGAGGTAGGTGAAGCGCGCGGCCTGGTGCTGCTGCGCCTGGAGCGCGTCGCGCGCCTCGGCCGGCAGGGTGCGGCCGATGCGCCGTTCGAGCACCGCCAGGTTCAGCTGCACCTGCGCCGCGAGCCCGCCGTCGAGGAAGGCCATGATCGCCTCGTAGCCGGCGAACGCCGCTTCAAGCGCATCGTCGTCGGCGCCGTCGCCGAGCGCTTCGACCATCAGGCCGTCGAGCCGGGCGTGGCTCGCCTCCTCGATCCAGTGATGCTTGAGCAGGCTCTTGAACAGCGGCTCGAGCTGGCGCGCATCGCGCACCGATTCCACATAATGCGCCTGGGTCATCCACTCGATCTGCAGGATCGCCAGCGCCACCGCGAGCGGCGGGTGGGCGAGCACCTCCCGGCCGATCGCCTCGGCCGGGCCGATGACCGGGCATTCCTCGCCGAAATCGCGGGCGAAGGTGCGCCCGAAGCGGCGGAACAGCTGGATGTGCTTGGCCTCCTCGCCGGCGAAGTTGATGAGCGCCCGGGTGCGCCAGTCGTCCTGCGCCAGCTGCGGGCGGGCATGGTCGAGCACGAAGGGGAGGATGAATTCCTCGATCAGCCCGAACATGGCAAGGTAGGTGTTGCCCGCGAGGTGGTTGAGCACCAGCCGTTCGCCGTCATCGAGGAACGGAGCGGCGGCGGTGCGCGCCAGCTTCTCGGGCAGCAGCGGACAGGCGAGGTCGAGCCGCGCCTGCTCGGGCAGGACGTCGTCGATCTCCCAGGCGGCGCGCTCGGCGGTCGCGAAGGCGGCGCGGTAGGCTGGGTCTTGATCCATCGGGCAGGTCCTTTCAGGAGCGGGCGCCGGTTCGGCGTCGCGCGTGGGAGTTCCGGGGCCGGTTGGGGGGTCGGGACCGGCCCCGGAAGGGGCATCACCCGCGCGGTTCGGCGGGCAGGGGGGTCGCGGCGAGCTGGGCCTGCTCGCCCTCGGCCGCGCCGTCCGGCGCGGACAGGGCGAGCGTATCGGTCACCATGGCGATCGACAGCAGCGCCAGGACGGTGGAGACCGCGGCCGAAAGCAGCCGGGTAGTGATGGTGGGCGGGTGGATCATGGCGTCGGGTTCCTTCCGGGTCGGCTAATCGAGGTGCGATCGCGGCAGCGGCCGGGCGCGCCCCGCTGGAGCTGCCCGGCGCGCTGCCGATGACCCCTTCTGCCTCTGCCGCGTGGAAGCCGGCGTGAGGCCGGGCGTGGAATTTGCCGTTTGAACGTGGAAAAGGTATTCTCCTGCCCGGGCGGCGTGCAAACGGCGCCCGGGGGGTTTGCGCATGGCGGTTCAAGCCCAGATCCGGCTCATCGGGCCGCTGTGCGTCATGCGCGGCGGGGCGGAGCTCGTCCTGCCCTCGTCCCGCAAGACCCGCGCGCTGCTCGGCTATCTGGCCGCGACCGACCGGCCGTCGCGACGCGACCATCTGTGCGAGCTGTTGTGGGAAGTGCCCGACGATCCGCGCGGGGCGCTGCGCTGGAGCCTCTCCAAGCTGCGCCCGCTGCTCGACGAGGCGGAGATCTGCCGGCTGGTGGCGACCCGCGACACGGTGCGGCTCGATTGCGCGACGCTGGCCGTCGACTGGCGGCAGCTGCGCGCGGTAGCCACCAGCGACGTGCGCCAGGCGGACGCGGCCACGCTCGCCCGGATGGCCGGGCAGCAGGGCACCTTCATGGAAGGCTGCGATCTGCCCGCCTGCGACGCCTTCCAGGCCTGGCTCACGGCGATGCGCGACGAAACCCGGCGCTGGCAGGTCACGATCCTGCGCGCGGTGACCGGCAACCCCGACGGCGTCGTCGATCCTGAGCTGGCGGTGGAATACGCCCGCGCCTGGTGCGCGCTCGATCCGCTCGACGCCATCGCCCGGGCGCGGCTGGTCCACCTGCTCGACCACACCGGCCGGCGCGAGGAGGCCGCGATGCAGCGCACCAGCGGCATCCGCCATCTGGCCGAAGCGGACTTGCCGATCCCTGATTCGCTGCGCTCGGGAGGACACTACCGGGAAGCTGGCGAACCCGATCAGCACCAGCTCCGGGAAGCCCCAGGGCCTCACCTGCTGCAGCCCGCGCGAACCAAGCCCGCGCCCGCCTTGCCGGTACAGCAGATCCGCTTCTGCACCGCGGCCGACGGCACGGGGCTCGCCTTCTCGATCGTGGGCGAGGGGCCGCCGCTGGTGAAGACCGCCAACTGGCTCAACCACCTCGAGCACGACTGGGCGAGCCCGGTCTGGCGCCACTGGATCGCCCATTTCATCCAGTTCCGCCAGCTGGTGCGGTACGACGAGCGCGGCAACGGCCTGTCGGACTGGAACGTCGCCGACATCAGCTTCGAGGCCTTCGTCGACGACCTGGCGGCGGTGGTGGACGCGGCCGGCATCGACACCTTCGACCTGTTCGGCCTGTCGCAGGGCTGCGCGGTGTCGATCGCCTACGCCGTGCGCCACCCCGAGCGGGTGCGCCGGCTGGTGCTCTATGGCGGCTATGCGGCCGGCTGGCGCAAGCGCGCCTCGGTCGAAGAGATCGCCACCCGCGAAGCCATGCTCACGCTCACCAAGGCGGGCTGGGGGCGCAACAACCCCGCCTTCCGGCAGCTGTTCTCCACCCTGTTCTTCCCGGCCGCCCGGCCCGAGGATATCGGCTGGTTCAACGAGCTGCAGCGGATCTGCGTCTCGCCCGAGAACGCCATGCGGCTGCAGCAGGCCTTCTCGGTCATCGACGTGCGCGACCTCCTGCCCCGGGTCACCCCGCCCACCCTGGTGCTGCACACCACGCGCGACGCGGTGGTGCCGTTCGATGCCGGCAAGGAGCTTGCCGCCCGCATCCCCGGCGCCCGGTTCGTGGGGCTGGAGAGCGAGAACCACCTGCTGCTCGAATACGAGCCCGCCTGGCAACGGGCGGCCGCCGCGGTCCGCGAGTTCCTCGGCTGAATGCGGGCCTTAGAGCAGTCTTGACGCACAGGCGCCTCCTCACGCAAGCGCATGGCATGAACAAGCGCGCGACAACCACCCAGGTCTGCATCATCGGCGCCGGCCCGGCCGGCTTGCTGCTCGGCCACCTGCTGCGCGCTGAGGGCGTCGAATGCATGGTGCTGGAGCGGCGCTCGCCCGCATACGTGCTCTCGCGGATCCGGGCGGGCGTGCTCGAGCGCGGCACGGTGGCGCTGATGGAGCGGCTGGGGCTAGACGCGCGGCTCAGGGCGGAGGGCCTGCCGCACGACGGCTTCAACCTGGCCGACGGCGAGCGGCTGATCCGCATCGACATCGCCAAGCTCAGCGGCCGCCAGGTGGTGGTCTACGGCCAGACCGAGCTCACCCGCGACCTGATGGACGCGAGCGGGGCGCGCGGGCTGGAGGTGGTGTACGAGGCCGACGAAGTCGCCTTGCACGAGATTGAAAGCAACGCGCCGTTCGTGACCTTCACCAGCGGCGGCGCGCCGCAACGGGTGGACTGCCGCATCATCGTCGGCTGCGACGGCTTCCACGGGCCGAGCCGCAGGGCGCTTCCGGCAGCTGCGGGACGGGAATATCTGCGGGAATATCCGTTCGGCTGGCTCGGCATCCTGGCCGATGTGCCGCCATGCAACCACGAGATCATTTACGCCAACCACGAACGCGGCTTCGCGCTCGCCAGCATGCGCTCGCCCACGCGCAGCCGCTATTACGTCGACGTGGCGCCGGGCGAGCGGGTGGAGGACTGGCCCGACGAGCGCGTGTGGGACGAACTGGCCATCCGCCTGGGGCCCGAGGCGGCGGCGCAGATGGTCCGCGGCCCGGCACTGGAGAAATCGATCGCCCCGCTGCGCAGCTTCGTCTTCGCGCCCATGCGCCACGGCGCGCTGCTGCTGTGCGGCGATGCGGCGCACATCGTCCCGCCGACCGGCGCCAAGGGCCTCAACCTGGCGGCCAGCGATGTGCATTACGCGGCCGAGGCGCTGGTCCGGTTCTTCATGGCTGGCGACCACGACGCCATTGCCGGCTATTCCGCGCGGGCGCTGGCGCGGGTGTGGAAGGCCGAACGGTTCAGTTGGTCGCTGACCCGGCTGATGCACCGCTTTCCCGAAGACGGCCCGTTCGAGCGGGCCATGCAGGTGGCCGAACTCGATTACATCGCCACCAGCCGCGCGGCGCAGGAAAGCCTTGCCGAGAACTATGTCGGCCTGCCGCTCTAGCGCTTTTCCCGTGGTGGCGGACCCGGTCAGCCGTTTTAGACGTCGCGAGCTTGATCGTGTCGGCCAGCGCCGCACCCGCCCCGGCGTCCCCTCGCTGAAGCGGCCGGTCGCATCGGTCTTGCAGGCGGAGTCCAGCGGCGGGAAGAGGCAGCCTCACTGAGCCGGCTCGATCGGGTAGGCGACGCCAAGCTGCTCAAGGTAGGACGAGAAGCGCGATGGATCGTAGTAGAATTGCTCCATCTGGGGGCGCATCCGGCTCATGACGTCCTCGTTGAGGTGGATGCCCGGCATGTCTTCGGAAGTGAGCACGGGCTCATAGGTCTGCTCGGCAAACTGGACCTCCTGCTGATAGGTCTTGGCCGCCTCCAGCAGTTCGGGCGTGGTCAACAGGTCGAGCACCGTCAGCGCCACGGCCTTGGCGCCGGCGACAGCGCCCTTGTGAGCGATCGGGGTCGCCATGGCGATGGCCGCGGTCTGATGATGCCCGATCATGTTGGGGATGTTGGAGGGGAAGCGGATGGTGATGGTCGGCACCGTCCACATGATGTCGCCGATATCGTCCGAGCCGCCGCCGATCGAGAACTCCGGGGGCTCCGCCAGCTCGCCGACCGCGCTTCCGAGCGGCTCGATCTCGCGCCCGTTGGCTTCCTGCGCCGCGCGCGCGAAAGCCTGATCGGCCTCGCTCCATTGCGGCATTCCCACCGCCTGGATGTTGGCCTGCGCCGCCTCCGCCAACGGTCTGTTGCCGTGCTGGGGTGCGGCATAGCCGAGCAGGCGCCGCGTCACGGTGGTATCGGTCGCCATCGCCGCGGCCTCCGAGATGCGGTTGCCGATTTCATAGAGCTCGCGAATGGAATCGAACTCGCGCTGGCGGAAATAGTACCAGACCGAGGCGGTGTCCGGCACCACGTTGGGTTGGCCGCCGCCATTGGTGATCACGTAGTGCGAGCGTTGCGTGGGGTGGATGTGCTCGCGCCGCATGTTCCAGGCGACGTTCATGAGTTCGACCCCGTCAAGCGCGCTGCGGCCGAGCCAGGGCGCGCCGGCGCCATGCGACGAACTGCCCTTGAAGGTGTATTCGACGGACACCATCCCGTTGCCCCCGCCGTCGCCATAACTGGTGCCAAAGCCGTTGGCGACATGGGTGAAGATCGTCGCGTCGACGCCCTCGAACATGCCGTCGCGCACGAAGAAGGCCTTGGTCGCCAACAGTTCCTCGGCGACGCCGGGCCAGATCATCAAGGTTCCGTCGATCTCGTGCTCGACCATCTCATCCTTCACCGCGAGCGCGGCGGCGACGACCACGGGAATCCCGCTGTTGTGACCTTCGCCATGACCGGGCGCGCCCTCGATCAGCGGCGTAAGTTCGGGCGAGCCGGGCTTCTGGCTGAGGCCGAGCAGCGCGTCGACGTCGCTTCCGAGCGCGATCTTGGGCCCGCCCGAGCCATTGGTCCACGTCGCCGTCCAGGCCGTCGGAATACCCGCCGAGCCCTTCTCGATGGTGAAGCCATTCTGCTCGAGAATACCGGTCACGTATTCCATCGTCCGGAATTCCTGGAAGCCGGGTTCGGCGAAGCTGAAGATCGAATCGACCATCTCCTGCACGAGCTTGGCCCGCGCCTCGACGCCGGCAATCGCTTCCTGTTTCAGTTCGGCCGGCGCCTCGGCGAAGGCCGGCGACGCGCCCGCCAGCAGGGCGAGAAGGGCAATTTTGGAGAGCGCGTAGCTGCGAACCGTCGTCATGTGCTGGTGTCCCTTGTCATTGGATCGCGAGGAGAGGCCGACGCAAGGCGGACGGCGCACGACCTGCGTGGCCCGCCGAACGCCCCCATCAATAGCGGACCCGCAGGCCCAGGCGGAACACGCGGCCTAACGTGTCGTAGAGGGTGCGCTGGGTCTGGGGATAAGCGGGCGTGTTGTTGCCGTCCGGCCCGTTGCCGACCAAGACCGGATCGCGGTCGAACACGTTCTTCACCGCGAACACCGCCTCGATTTGGGTCTGGTCCAGTTCGAACCCGTAGCTGAAGTTCGTATCGAGATAGAAGGTGCCGGCAATGTCGTTCTCGTTGATGGTGCGGCGAATGCCGGTCGGATCGGATTCCGGGCAATCGGTCTGACACTCGATGTAGTCATTGTCGTAGACGTGGTCCCCGAAACCGCGGCCGACGAACATGATGTCCAGGCCGCTGTCGAACGCGTATCCGGCCGAGACACGATAGACCATGTGCGGGATGTTCGCGCCGGCCGCGTCGTTGGGGGCGACGATGCCGTTGTCGCTGATGTTCTCGATCGTGTAGGTCGCCAGCCCGCGCAGCATGAACTGGCCGGGCCCGACCGGACGGCTGTAGCTCGCCTCCACGTCGACACCGACCGCGGTCTGCCGGGCGAAGTTCAAGTATGTCAGGTCGATGGTCTGGATGTCCTGCGTACCCGACGCAAAATTGATCTGGTCGCAGTAATCCTGAAGGTTCTGCTCGTAGCATAAGTTGACCGTCTGTTGGGCGGTGATCGAGTCGATCGAGTCGCTTACCTCGATGTCGAAATAGTCCGCCGAGAGCGCGAATCCGGGCAGAAAGGTCGGCGTAAAGATCACGCCGACGCCGTAGGTCATGCCGACTTCCGGATCCAGTTCGAGGCTGCCGGTGAAGTTCTGGATGAACTCGTCGGCCACCACCGTGCCGTCCGCCTGAGGGACGTTGACCGAGTTGGTGCGCGCGGTGCCCGGGTCGAACAGCTCCGACAGGTTCGGCGCGCGGATGTCGCGCGAGACCGTCCCGCGGATGCGCAGGTCGTCGATCGGCTGCCAGGCGAGGCCCGCCTTCCAGGTCGTCACCCTGCCCGAGGTCGAATACTCGGTGACCCGGATCGCGCCGTTGAACTCGAGCCCCTCCCACAGCGGGAACAGCACCTCGGCATAGGCCTCCTTCACGTCGAAGGACCCGCTGGTGACCTTGTAATTGCCGTAAAGCCAGGTGGTCTCGTAGTTGATCGGATCGGTGTATCCGTCGATCGCTTCCTCGCGATACTCTGCGCCAAAGGCCAGGGAGACCGGGCCGGCCCAGTTCTCGAACAGCGCGCCGGTAGCGAAGTTGAGGCCGAACACGTCCTGCGTGATGTATTGTCGGCGCTCGGGATAGATGGCGAACAGGAAGTCGAGAGCCTCCTGCGTGACCCCGCCGATGCCGATGCGGTTGATCGGGACGCAGCCGGACAGGTCGTTGGCAGCGTTGCTGTCGACGTTCACCCGGCATACGACGTTGCCCGAACTGTCGTAGACCGCATCCTGCATCGCCGACATCCGCGAGTTCTGCCAGGTGTTGACCAGGGTTTCGCGGGTCGAGGTATCGCCGTGCTGGTAATAGCCGTCCCAGTCCCACGCGATCGGCCCGGTGTCGAACACCCCATCGGCGCCGGCGACATAGCGTTCGACCTCGCGCGCATTGTCGCCACCGGCGGCGGGGATCCCGGCATTGCTGGTGCCGATCGTGTATGAGGTCGATCCGGCCGGATCGTAGAGCGATGCCGGCAGGAACGCGTTGTCGGAGCGGATGGTAACGCCCACGCTCGGCGTCTGCTGATAATAGCTCAGGCCATCGAAAATCGAATACGAGCCCTGGACAAACACATTCAGCCAGTCGGCAAACCTGAAGTTGGCCCGGGCGAAAATCGAGGTGCGCTCTTCGTCGTTCGCCAGTGAGTTGGAGCCGCGGTGATTGGCGCTGGTCACTTCATAATCGCCGCCCACCATCCACTGGCCGCTGACCTCGCCATAGGCGAGCTGGTTGACGGTTGCGCGCCCGGTGCTGGGGTCGATGTTGCCGAAATAGGTGCCGCGCAGCGGACCACTGGTGATCAGGCCGCCCGGTGTGAAGTTCGACGAGCCGATCCCCGACTGGACAATCCGCCGCGGCTGGCCGTTGGTGGCGGTATAAGCGGGGTTGTCGATCTGGAAAAAGCCGCTGTCGTTCCAGTCGCGATCGATCGTGTGCTTGCCTTCCTGGGTGAAGAATTCGCCACTGACGAGGATATGGCCGCGATCATCGGCAAAGGGCGAGCCCGCGGTCAGCTGGAGCTTGTGATTGGGGACGTCGCTGTAGGTGGTGACGCCATATTCGTAATCAGCGAGCAGGCCGGTGAAATCGGTGTCGAGGATGAAGTTGACCACGCCCGCCACCGCGTCCGAGCCGTACACCGAGGAGGCGCCGCCGGTCACCACCTCGACGCGCTCGATCAGCGCCTGCGGGACGGTGTTGATGTCGACCAGGCCGGTGGAGGTGGAGGCGACCGAGCGCTGACCGTTGATGAGGATAAGCGTCCGGTTCTCGCCAAGCGAGCGCAGATCGATCGCGCTGATGCCCGAGGCGCCGTTGGACAGGCTGCCCGAGTTGGATACGGCCGTCTGGCTGCCCGAGACCGAAGGCAGCGTGTTGACGAAATCGGCGATGTTGGCCGGCGCTTCGCTGGCGATCTCCTCGCCGCTGATCACGCTGACGGGCGTGGGCGCATCATAGCCGTTGCGGGTGATGCGCGAGCCGGTGACGATGATCGCTTCGGCCGGGGCCGGGTCGGCGGGCTCCGCTTCCGCCTCCGGCTCCTGGACGACCTGCCCCCGGGCCTCGGCCGGCAGCAGCACCAGCGCTCCCAATGTGAGGGCGGCGCCGGCGAGGAGCCAGGCCTTGCGTTCCGGGCGTTCCGCAATCCGCTTTGACTTCATCTTGGATCAACCCCCCTGATTGGGTTTGTGCTGATCCTCTCCCGACCCGAATGGCTCCTAAGTCAGCCGCCCCCCTCGCCCCTCATGGCTCGGCGCGGCTGACTTCCCGCTTCATCGCTTGGCAACATAGGGGAAACCATGTGCCGATATGCGCCTATTTTATGCGCTTATCCCGCGATCTTTGAAGCAATTCTGCGTCATTATGGGATTTTTCAATGAATTTCCCCACGTCTCTGGTCTTGGTCGTACTTTTCGAATCGTCAGGACGTTTCATCGAGCACCGCGGGCGCAATCAGCCGGTTCGTGACCTCGCGCAGCAGGAAGCTGCTGCGGATTTTGGCCACATGGGGGAGCTTGGACAGCTCCTTGCGATAGACCAGGTCGTATTGGTCGAAGGAACGCACGTTGATCAGCATCATGAAGTCGTTCTCGCCCGAGATGAAGCTGCAGAACGACATGGACGGGCAGTCCATCACTGCCTTCTCGAACTCCACCAGCCGGCTCTCTACCTGCGAGCTGAGTTCGATCAGCACCAGCACGGTGATCGTGTAACCGAGCCGCTTCTGGTTGATCACCGCGCTATAGCCGGTGACGATGCCCCGCTCCTCCAGCAGCTTGCGCCGGCGCGCCACCGCGGTGCTCGACAGGTTTACCCGGTCGCCGAGGCTGACGTCGGGCGCGCGGCCGTCCTCCACCAGCGCGCGCAGGACTCGGAAATCGGTTCGGTCGAGACCCTTGCGTACGCTTTCCATCGTAATCCCCCCTATTCCTGCGGGAATGCAGCAAATGTTCGCAATATGAATGCCGCATTTCCCAACATGCGCAAGGTCAGGAATGGTATCCCCCGCCGAACACAGGGTCGCAGGAACAGGGGGTTGTAAATGGCGCGCACGCGGAACGAGGGGTGGTGGATTGCCGCGCGGGCGCTGCTGCTGGCGGCCGCGGCGCCGTCCGGGCAGGCCCTGGCCCAGGACGAGGAGCCGCTGTTCGCCACCCAGGTTCTGGCGGACGAGGGCGCGGTCCACTTCACCCTCGCCGCGCCCGATGCCGGGGGGCGGTCGGGGTGCTACATCTATGCCAATTCCCTGCGCAGCGGGCTTGGCTCGTCCATCATCCGGCTCGATCGCGGCATGATCGGTGACGAGCAATTGCTCTGCTTTCGCCGGATGGGCGACAAGGTTGCAGCGACGTTCGAGAACCCGCGGTTCCGGGCCACGGGGGACGGCGATACCGAGCAGGGCGCGCGCGAGAGTTTCGCATTCACGGTGGCGGCGATGCTGCCGGTCGTGTCAGGCGAACGCGACGGAGGCGTGGTCGTCGACATGACGCCGTTCCTGTCGCAGGACGTGGTCGGCATCGCCGATGCGCTCAACCAGGACGGCAAGGGCTACAGGCTCGCTCCGCAGCTGAGCGCGGTCGACACCGCCTCGCTCAGGGCCTTCCCCGACAATGTCGAGGTGGACGCAGTGCAGACCTTCGCCTCGGATACGCCCGGGCGGGAGATCGCCAACCTGGCGCCCGATCCGCGGCAGGTCAGCTTTATCGTCCATCACAGCTTCATCCGCCTGCCGGAGCCGGGTTTCCAGGTCCGGCTGGCCGACCCGCGGGCGCCGGTTTCCGGCCCGCTGCTGTACGATTACGGCGCCACGCTGGGTGAGCCGGTGGCGATCCAGCTGGCGGCGCGGTTCCGGCTGGAGAAGACCGACCCCACCGCGGCGCGCTCCACGGTCAAGAAGCCGATCGTGTTCTACATCGACCCGGCCGCGCCCGAGCCGGTGCGCACCGCGCTGCTGGAGGGGGTCAATTACTGGGCGCGCTCGTTCGATCGTGCGGGCCTGATCGACGCCTTCCGCGCCGAGATCCTGCCCCCCGGCGCCGATCCGCTCGACGTGCGCTACAACATGATCAACTGGGCCAACCGGCTCACCCGCGGCTGGTCGTACGGCGGCGGCATCCGCGATCCGCGCACCGGCGAGATCATCAAGGGCAATGTGGTGATCGGCGCGCTGCGGGTCCGCCACGACGTGCTGATCTTCGAATCGCTGGTCGGCACCGCCGAGAACGGCACCGGCAGCGCCAACGATCCGGTACGCGTTTCGCTCGACCGCATCCGCCAGCTCGGCGCGCACGAGGTTGGCCACGCGCTCGGCTTCATGCACAATTTCGCCGGCAGCACGCAGGACCGCAGCTCGGTGATGGACTATCCCGGCCCGCGCCTGAAGATCACCGCCGGCCAGATCGACCTTTCCGATGCCTATGCCACCGCGGGCGGCGCATGGGACGATTTTTCGGTTGACTGGCTCTACGGCGATCCGGCCCCGGGGGTCGATCCGGACGAGACCGCCCGCGCCAAGGCGCTGGCGGCGGAAGAGGCCGGCCTGCGCTTCGTCGCCGACATTGACGGGCGCGACGCCAGCCTGCCCAGCCCCATCGGCAGCATGTGGGACGACGGCCCCGATCCGCTCGCCGCGCTCGCCAACACGCTGGCGGTGCGGGAGATCGCGGTCGCCAATTTCGGCGATCAGGTCCTGCTGGCCCACGAGCCGTTGGCCAATCTGCGGCGCAAATTCGTGCCGGTGTGGTTGCTTCACCGCTACGATGTGGATGCGGCGGGCAAGGTGATCGGCGGTCTGGATTATGAATATGCGGTGCGCGGCGACAACCATCCGGTGCCCGCGCCATTCCCGGCGGCGATGCAGCGTGGGGCAATCGACGCGCTGATCGGCACCCTGTCGGCCGAGACGCTGACCGTGCCCGATCGGCTGGTGCCGCTGCTGTCGGTGCCGACCACCAGCAACCGCGATCCGCAGTTCACCACCGAGGTGTTCGCCAATGCGGGTGCCGCCGCCTTCGATCCGTTGGTGGCGGCCGATGTCGCCGCCCAATTGCCGCTCGACAGCCTGCTCGCGCCCGATCGCCTCGCCCGCATGTACGAACAGAACCGCCGCGATCCCTCGCTGCCCGGGGTCACCGAGCTGATCGAGGCGCTCGACCGTGAGGTGATCTCCGTGCGCCCCGACGCGGTCGCGCGGCGCATCGCCTACCGCGCGATCATGACCATGGCGGCCGCTCAGCGCGATGCGCGAACCTCGCCAAGCGTCGCCGCGCTCCTCGCCGGTCGCCTGGAGACGCTCGGCCGCCGGCTGGCCGCGGGCGGCTCGGGCGAGGACGGCGCTTGGGCCTCCTACGTGAGCGGGCTGCTCGCCGACGAGGCCAGGCTGTCGGCGGTCCTGGGCGAAGGCGAGCGCGTGCCCGCGATCCCCCCCGGCATGCCGATCGGCGGCATGGGCGACTGGTTCGCCGATTGAGCCAACGCCAGGTTCCGCAAGGGCGCAGTTTGCACCAGGGTGTGCGGCATGATCGCAACCCGCCACGCTCGACCAAGCGCGGCCGCTGCCGCTCGCCGCGTGGCCCGTGGCGGGCGGCGCGCGCATGGTGCCCTAGCGCCGGTCGGCGCGGTTCGGGGCAGGTCGGTAGCTGGCGTGAAGCAGCGGTTCGCTAACATCGCGAAGGGCGAAATGTATTCTTGCTGTCGATCCGGGCGGAACCCCCGAGCGCTGGCGAAGGGGTGCTGCTGGGGGTGCGCTCAGGAAACCCGGGCCACGTTCTTCTCGGTCAGCAGTTCCTGCAGCTCGCCCGCCTCGAACATCTCGCTCATGATGTCGCTGCCGCCGACGAACTCGCCTTTGACGTAAAGCTGGGGGATAGTGGGCCAGTCGGAGAACGCCTTGATGGCCTGGCGCACTTCCATGTCCTGCAGCACGTCCACGCTCTCGAACTCCACCCCGCAATGGTCGAGGATCGATACCGCGCGATTGGAGAAGCCGCACTGGGGGAACAGCGGCGTGCCCTTCATGAACAGCACCACGTCGTGCTCGTTGACAATGCTCGAGATACGCTGGTTGGTGTCGGTCGTCATAGTCCCCGCCTTCGGATTGCCCTGCCGGATTGCCCTGCCGGATTGCCCTGCGAAATCAGGTGGGAACCGAGGTGACCAGTTGCAAGGCGTGAAGCTGGCCGCCCATCCGCCCGCCGAGCGCGTCGTAGACCAGCTTGTGCTGCTGCACGCGGCTGCGGCCGGCGAACTCGGGTGCACAGACACGCGCCAGGTAATGGTCGCCATCGTCGACCAGCGCCTCGATCTCGACGGTGGCGCCGGGCAGCGCGGCCCTGATCAAGGCCTCGATCTCGGCGGCGGGCATCGCCATTACGCGCCGCTCATCAACTGGCGGCGCGCCTCGATGGTCTTCTCGCTCAACTGCGCGCGCACCGTCGCCTCGTCGGCATCGCAGCCGGCATGGGTAAGATCGCCCAGCACCTTGCGGATCACGTCCTCGTCGCCCGCTTCCTCGAAATCGGCCTGGACCACCGCCTTCTTGTAGGCCTCGGTCTCCTCGGGCGTCAGGCTCATGAGCCCCGCGGCCCATTCGCCCAGCAGGCGGTTGCGCCGGGCGGCGATGCGGAAGGCGGTCTCCTCGTCCATTGCGTACTTGGCTTCCTCGCCGCGCTGGCGATCATTGAAATCGGTCATGGCTGAGCCTTCCAGGTTGAGCACCACACCCCCCGTCCGCTCACCCTGAGCTTGTCGAGGGGTCGTCCTTGCTTGCGCGTCCTGCGCTACAGGAAAAAGCGGTCCTTCGACAAGCTCAGGACGAACGCGGCGTCAGACCGGTGCGCGGGTCCCGCGCGCCAGCCACGGCCGCTCGGCCGCGAGTCGGCCCTCGTAGCCGGCGATCGCCGCGTCCTGCGCCAGCGTCAGCCCCACCTCGTCGAGCCCGCCCAGCAGGCACCGCTTGCGGAACGGATCGATCTGGAAGGTGAAGCGGTCCTGGAACGGCGTGGTGACGCTCTGCGCCTCGAGGTCGATGGCAATGGGATCGGTTTCGGCCACCGCCAGCAGCCGGTCCACCGCGTCCTGCGGCAGGACCACCGCGAGGATGCCGTTCTTGAACGCATTGCCGGCGAAGATGTCGGAGAAGCTGGGCGCGATCACCGCGCGGATGCCCAGGTCGAGCAGCGCCCAGGCGGCATGCTCGCGGCTCGAGCCGCAGCCGAAATTGTCGCCCGCCACCAGGATCGGTGCGCGCGCGAACTCCGGGCGGTCGAACACGTTGGCGGGATCGTCGGCCCGTACCGCCTCGAACGCCCCGGCGCCCAGGCCCTCGCGGCTGATCGTCTTGAGCCAGCGGGCCGGGATGATGAGGTCGGTGTCGATATTGGCGCGGCCGAACGGGATCGCCCGGCCTTCCACCTGCGCGAAGGGCTCCATCAATCGGGCCTGGTCAGTCGGTCTCTGGCGGCACGTCGAAGGGCGTGCCGAACCGCTTGCGCTTCTCGCGCTTCTTGCGCTGGTCGACGTACAGCAGCGCCGCGGCCACCGCCGCCGAGCCGATCGCACCCACAATGGCAGCCTTGCCGCCGGTGCCCAAATCTCTGTGCTTGCTCATGGTGTCCAAATGCGCCTGGCGCCGATTGGTGGCAAGCTTCAGGCGAGAAATCTGCGCATTTCCTGCCAGCGCCGTTGCTTCTCGACGAGCGGCATGGCGGCATAGGCCGGGCTGGACGAGGGCAGCGGCACCAGCGCCACGCCGCTGCCGGCCAGCGACGCCGCGCCGATCTTCGTGGCGGTGACACCGTTGAGGCCGACCGCGCGCAAGCGGGGGAGCGAGGCGGCCAGCTCCACCAGCGCGTTAGGCTCAGGCTCGCGGATCGCGGCATCCAGGCTCCCGACGCGCCGCGCCGAGGCGAGGGTGTCCCACAAGCCGATTCCTGCCTCGAGCAGCGCCGCCAGCCGCGCCGCGTAGGCGAGGGGGGCAAGGTCGCGGTCGATCACCCCGCCGATCAGCTGCCAGAACCGGTTCTGTGGATGGGCATAGTATCGCGCGGCGGCGAGCGACGCCTCGCCCGGCAGGCTGCCGAGCACCAGCACCCGGGTATGCGGGGCGACGACGGGCGGGAAGGAGGATTTGCGGGTCAATGTCGTGAATTGGTGGGATGCTGACTGATCGGATTTCAGCGCAAACGTTGGAAGGTTGCCTTCGTTCAGATGCACAACCGTTCAGGTGTGACACCTACGCGCCAGAAACAACCTTAGCTGCAAACCGGCGGCGATAGTCACTTGGAGTAACTCCAAGAACCCGCACAAAGGCTCTGTTAAGCGCGTCCACCGAGCCGAAGCCGCATTGCTGCGCCAATCGCTCCATTTGCAATTTGCTGTCTTCTAGATACGATTTAGCGCGATCTAGCCTTGCCAGCTCGACGTATTTGGCCGGAGTGTGGCCAGTCTCCCGACGGAATACACGGGCGAAATTGCGCTCACTCATGCCCGCCCGCTGAGCGAGCGCCGCGACATTGAGGGCGGCAGCGGGACACTCGATGATCGACGCTATCGTGTTTTGGAGGCGATCACAGACTGCCGACTGAGCCTGCAACCCCGTGGAAAATTGCGATTGGCCGCCCGCCCTTCGAAAGAACAGGACAAGCTCGCGCGCTACGGCCAGCGCGGCCGCGCGCCCAAGATCAGCATCAACCATTGCCAGTGCGAGATCGATTCCGGCTGTAACGCCAGCTGAGGTGTAAAGCGGTGGATCAACAACGAAAATTGCGTCGGGCTGCACGGACACAGTCGGATACATCTTGGCTAGTCGGGAGCAGGATGCCCAGTGCGTCGTTGCCCGCCTTTCATTGAGTAAGCCGGCCTTGGCGAGAACAAAGGCTCCAGTACATACGCTGGCGACGCGTCTGGATTGCGCCGCATGTTGCCGCAGCCAAATTGTCGTCCGGATGTCGGACGCCAGTTCGTCGACAGCATCCTGCTCACCACCAACGACCACGACGGTATCGATTGGCAGGGTAAGCGATTCCAGGGGCACCAATCCGGCCAGGGCAATACCGCCGGACGTGACGATCTGCGCGTGGCGATGCGAGGCAAGAACAAGGCGATAGTACGTCCGGCAGGTGTCGTCGTGAGAAGATCGCCACTTATTTGCTTGCGCGAATACTTCCCATGGACCGGTCACGTCGAGCATCTGGCAACCGTCGAAGACAACAAACACGACAGTGATCGGTGCTTGTGATTCGATAGCGGTCGGTTGCCGCACTGGCCGAAATTGCGGAGGAAATGTCGTTTCTGCCATGAATTGCATCCGCTAAGGTGATTTGTCAGCTTGGCAAGTGCGTCCCGTGGCTTGCGGTCGACGATGAGGTGGACACTATGAACATCGGCATTTTGATCTTTCCCGGAGTTGAAATCCTCGACTTCGCCGGTCCGTTTGAAGTTTTCTCCGTTGCGTCACGCGTGTCGCGACGTGACCGCGATCCGGACGTCGACCCGTTCAACGCATTCTTCCTCGCGGAAAGGTTGGATATTGTCGATGCGCGCTACGGGTTTCAGGTGAAGCCGCACTTCGAGTTCGAAAAGCACTCGCGTATCGACCTTTTATTGATTCCAGGAGGTGTCGTGGACCAGCCTCGCGCCAGCGTGCCAACACTCGACTGGATCAAGCGGACGGCCGACGCCGCTACGGTCGTAACATCGGTATGCACCGGTGCGTTTCTTCTCGCGCAGGTCGGTCTGCTCGACGGCTTGCGTGCCACAACCCATTGGGAGGACGTAGGCGCCCTGCGCGATGAGTTCCCGGCAGTGGAGGTGCTCGCCAGTGAACTTTGGGTTGACGAGGGGCGTGTGCTGACGTCGGCGGGAATTGCGGCTGGGATCGACATGTGTCTCCATCTCGTCGAGCGGCTGGGGGGCAAGCAGCTTGCGGATGCAACCGCGCGGCAGATGGTCTATGCGAGGCGCAGTGCGGAGGAAGTGTCTTCGTCAGCTTGATCAGACCGTCGGTCTCGGTGTCATAACCGGTCGGATGAGCCACCACAGACCCGCCCGACGCTTTTCTGCGGGATTGCGAGTGAAAAATACCTGTGGCGGAACGTCAGGTTTCGCGGGGCAGTGGGATAGGGATCAACGACCGAAAATGGGTCGTCGGCGGACATTGGCCGAACGGCCTCAGTGCAGCCGAGCCTGACATCTCGGAAACGCGCCGTCCTACGCTATCCCACCAGCTCCCGCACATCGGTCAGCCGGCCCGTCACCGCCGCCGCCGCCGCCATCGCGGGGCTTAGCAGGTGCGTGCGCGCGCCGGGGCCCTGGCGGCCGACGAAATTGCGATTGCTGGTCGAGGCGCAGCGCTCGCCGGGCGGCACCTTGTCGGGGTTCATCCCCAGGCATGCCGAGCAGCCGGGCTCGCGCCATTCCAGCCCGGCAGCGGTGAACACCTCGTCGAGCCCCTCGGCTTCGGCCTGTTCCTTCACCAGCCCCGAGCCGGGCACCACGATCGCCCACTTGACGCCGGGCGCCTTGTGGCGGCCCCGCAGCACCGCCGCGGCGGCGCGCAGGTCCTCGATGCGGCTGTTGGTGCAGCTGCCGATGAAGATGTTCTCCACCGCGATGTCGGCCATCCGCTGGCCGGGCGTCAGGCCCATATAGGCGAGGCTGGCGCGCGCGGCCGCCTGCTTGGCCGGGTCGGCGAAGCTGGCGGGATCGGGCACCGCGCCGCCGATCGCCACCACGTCCTCGGGGCTGGTGCCCCAGGTGACGGTGGGCTCGATGCTCGCGGCATCGATCACCACCACCTTGTCGAATACCGCGCCTTCGTCGGTGGCGAGCGTGCGCCAGTATTCCACCGCCGCGTGCCATTCCGCCCCCTGCGGCGCCAGCGGGCGGCCTTTAAGATAGGCGAAGGTGGTGTCGTCGGGCGCCACCAGCCCGGCGCGCGCGCCGCCTTCGATGCTCATGTTGCACACGGTGAGCCGGCCCTCGACGCTCATCTGCTCGAACACCGCGCCGCGATACTCGATGACATGGCCGGTGCCGCCGGCGGTGCCGATGACGCCGATGATGTGCAGGATCAGGTCCTTGGCGGTGATCCCCGGGCCAAGCTCGCCCTCGACGCGAACCTCCATCGTGGGCGATTGCTTGAGCAGCAGCGTCTGCGTCGCCAGCACGTGCTCCACCTCGCTGGTGCCGATGCCGAACGCGAGCGCGCCGACCCCGCCATGCGCGGCGGTGTGCGAATCGCCGCAGACGATGGTGGTGCCCGGCAGCGAGAAGCCCTGTTCGGGCCCGACCACGTGCGCGATCCCCTGTTCGCGCGCGGTGGCGCCGAAGTAGCGGATGCCGAATTCGGCCACGTTGCGCTCGAGCGTGGCGAGCTGCTGCGCGCTCTGCGGGTCGGCGATCGGCAGCCGCTCGCCGAATGCATCGAGCCGGGCGGTGGTGGGCAGGTTGTGATCGGGCACCGCCAGAGTGAGTTCGGGCCGGCGCACCCGGCGCGCCGCCAGGCGCAGCGCCTCGAAGGCCTGGGGGCTGGTCACCTCGTGCACCAGGTGGCGGTCGATGAATACGAGGCAGGTGCCATCCTCGCGCCGCTCGATCACGTGCGCGTCCCAGATCTTCTCGTACAGCGTTCGCGGGGTGTTCATGAGCGACCAATCTGGCGTCCGGGGGCCGGACAAGCAAGGTTCGCGCAGATACCGCCGCGGTGCTGCCTTGGAAAGGCAACAAATCGGGTGTAACTTACACCCATGTCAGCCACCCCTATTCCGCGCCCGCACCTCCTGCCGATTCGCATCCTCCCCGAAGACATTGATTTCATGGGCCATGTGAACAACGCCCGCTATCTTACCTGGGTGCAGGATGCGGTGCTCAGCCATTGGCGCAAGCTGGCGCCGAGCGACGCGGTGGCGCGTCATGCCTGGGTGGCGCTGCGCCACGAGATCACCTACCGCAAGCCCGCCTTCCTCGCCGATGACATCGTCGCGCGCACCGTGCTGCAGAAGGTGGCCGGCGCGCGGGCGATCTACCACACGGTCATCGCCCGCCTTGGCGAGATGGGCGAAGAGGTGCTGGCCGAGGTGTCGAGCATGTGGTGCTGCCTCGATGTCGAAACCCGCCGCCCGGCGCGCATCGACCGCGCGCTTGCGGAAGGCGTGTTCGGCCTCGCGCGCGAGAAATCCGTACCCCTGACGCGCTAGCCGGCTTTGCCCGCGGGCCGTGCGGGCCTATATGGGCGGTCATGGCGGTGCTCGTTCCCATCCTCATCGTGCTGGCCACCATCTTGGCGGTGGAATGGATCGCCTGGGCGAGCCACAAATACGTCATGCATGGGGCAGGCTGGGGCTGGCACCGCGACCATCACGAACCGCACGACAAGGTGCTGGAGAAGAACGACCTGTTCGGCCTGGTCGGCGCCGCCGCGAGCATCGCCATGTTCGCGCTGGGCTCGCCGCTGGTGATGGGGCCGATACTTCCCGGAGCGGCCTGGGTGCCGGCCACCTGGATCGGGGTGGGCATCCTTGGCTATGGGATCATCTACACGATCGTTCACGATGGGCTGGTGCACCAGCGCTACTTCAAGTGGGTCCCGCGCAGCGGCTACGCCAAGCGGCTGGTGCAGGCGCACAAGCTGCATCACGCCACCATCGGCAAGGAGGGCGGGGTGAGCTTCGGCTTCGTCTTCGCCGGCCGTCCGGACAAGCTCAAGGCGGAGCTTCGCCGCCAGCGCGATGCGGGCCTCGCGCGCTTCCGGTCGGCGGCCGACCTGGAATCCGGAATCTGTCCTGCATCGCCTGAAGCGAACGAGCATAGCCATTCGGGCTGAGTGGGATGCAAGCTTCTGGGTCGCACGCGTGTTCTGGTCGGAGCGGGCGTGGCTAGCGGCCGCGGCTGGAGGAGCGGCTAGGTCCCGACGGTCCGGTCGCTAGCGCTGGAGCTCGCGCGACCGGCTCGAAGCTCGCGCCGACCCCTGGGCAAGCGCGCTGCGCCCTTTTTCCGACCTGGAGGCGGAACCGACCCTTCGCCTTCTGCCCCCGCGCAAACCTGCACGGGCAGAGCACCGGACGCAATAGCTGCGGCCCGTCCCCATCCTCATCGGCAGTAACTGCGTCCGTCGCTCACTCCCTCCACATGCAGGTGGTCACGGTGGGCGGCGTTGTAGTCGGGGCCGAGCACGGTGGCGAAGCGGCGGCAGGCGCTCCGGTGGGCGACGCGCAGGAAGCGCCGCTCGGCTTCGCTCAGTCCGTCCCACCCGGTCGCTACCGTGATCCGGTGCCCGTCCGCCAGCACGAAGCCGGAGATATCGATCGCCGCGGCGGTGGCGTGAGCCGAGCGGCGGCCGGTCCCGGCCACGTCGCGACACGAATAGCTGCCGAAAGTCTCGATCGCGCTCAGCCCCTGGCCCAGGATCTGCCGCGCGGCGCGGTCGGCCCCGAACCGCGCCCAGGCGGCGAAGGTCCGGCCCAGCTCGCAGGTCACCGGTCCCAGATTGTTCACCGACACCCGCACCTGATCGCCGGCCAGATCGCTCAGCTGCACCGTCCCGACCAGGCTGCAGCCGGCCGCGGGATAGCGATCGGGAACCGGGGTGAAGTCGGCACCCGCGCTGCCGAGCCGCGCCAGGCACTGGCGACTTGCCCCGGCATCGACCGGGCGCCCCGGCCCGCCGCCTCCGGCCGGCGCGCTCTGGTTCGAGCTGCCCGGCAGCACGGCGCAGCCGGCCAGGAGCAGTGCTGCAAACGGGGCGATCGCCGGGCGAAACATAGCGCGGCTGCCCTGCCCTGCCGCGGGTTAACATCAACCGAATTGCACCGGCTCGGGCAGCCCACCGGTTTCGTCCGCGACCGCAATCGCCCTTGACTCAGCCCCGCGGGCGGTTAGTGCCCGGCCTGGGCCACGCGGTCCCAACGCCGCGCGCGCTCTCTGCAAGGAGAGAATATATGACTGCCGAACCGACGCTCCGGCCGGAGCGCCCGTGGTTTTCTTCCGGTCCCACCGCCAAGTTCCCCGGCTGGTCGCTCGACCAGCTCGACACCCGCTCGCTGGGCCGCTCGCACCGCTCCAAATACGCCAAGGGCCGGCTGAAATACGCCATCGACCTGTCGAAGGAACTGCTCGGCATTCCCGACGACTACCTCGTCGGCATCATGCCCGGCTCGGACACCGGCGCGCTGGAATGCGCGATGTGGACCATGCTCGGCGCCCGCCCGGCCACCGTCGCGGCGTGGGAGAGCTTCGGCAACGTCTGGATCCAGGACGCGGCCAAGCAGCTCAAGCTGCCCGACCTGCAGGTGCTCGACGCGGGCTACGGCGAGATCCCCGACCTGACGCAGGTGCCCCAGGAGAACGACGTCGTCTTCACCTGGAACGGCACCACCTCGGGCGCCAGGATCGCGAACACCGACTGGCTGGCGCCCGGCCGCGCGGGCCTGGCCATCAACGATGCCACCAGCGCCATCTTCGCGCAGGAGATGGACTGGCCCAAGCTCGACGTCACCACCTACAGCTGGCAGAAGGTGATGGGCTCGGAAGCCCAGCACGGCATGCTGATCCTCAGCCCCAAGGCCGTGGCGCGGATCGAGAGCTACGACCCGCCCTGGCCGCTGCCCAAGCTGTTCCGCATCAAGAAGAAGGGCCAGCTCGACACCGCCATCTTCGCGGGCGCCACCATCAACACCCCCTCGATGCTGGCGACCGAGGATTACATCGCCGCGCTCGAATGGGCCAAGGCCCTCGGCGGGCGCCAGGCGCTGTTCCAGCGGGCGGACGCCAACGCGCAGATCGTCCACGACTGGATCGAGGCCACGCCCTGGGTCCGCAACCTGGTCGCCGACCCGGCGCAGCGTACCAACACCGGCGTGTGCTTCGTATTCCAGGGCGCGTGGTATGAGAGCCTCTCGCCTGAGGAGCAGGCCACGGTGCCGGCGAATATCGCCAAGCAGCTCGAGGCGATGGACATCGGCTACGATTTCAACGGCTATCGCGACGCCCCGCCGTCCTTGCGGATCTGGTGCGGCGCGACGGTGGAGAGCGAGGACATCGCCCGCCTGCTGCCATGGATCGAGTGGGCCTACGAGGGCCTTAAGGCCGAAAGCACCATCACCGCCTGATCGGCGCGGACTTGATCGTGGTGTGCGTTCCCGCAAGGCGCGGGCCGTGCACGCTCCCAAGCGCTCAATTTGCATGCGAGCTCCCCTGCGGCAGACCCGCACTCACCTTCGAGGAAACCATCATGACCAAGCCCAGAGTCCTCATTTCCGACAGCATGGACGACAATGCCGCGCGCATCTTCGCCGACCGCGGCTGCGAGGTCGAGGTCAAGACCGGCATGAGCCCTGACGAGCTCATCGCCTGCATCGGCGAGTATGACGGCCTCGCCATCCGCTCCGCCACCAAGGTTACCGCCGCGGTGCTCGATGCCGCGCCGCGGCTCAAGGTGGTCGGCCGCGCGGGCATCGGCGTCGACAATGTCGATATCCCCGCCGCCAGCGCCAAGGGGGTCGTGGTGATGAACACGCCGTTCGGCAATTCGATCACCACCGCCGAACATGCCATCGCCCTGATCATGGCGCTCGCCCGCCAGATCCCCGAGGCCAATGCCCGCACCCAGGCCGGCGAGTGGCCCAAGAACGCCTTCATGGGGGTCGAGGTCACCGGCAAGACGCTGGGCCTCATCGGCGCCGGCAATATCGGCTCGGTCGTCGCCGCCCGCGCGCTGGGCCTGAGGATGAAGGTGATCGCCTACGATCCCTTCCTCACCCCCGAGCGGGCGGTGGAGCTCGGCATCGAGAAGGTAGACCTGGGCACGCTGCTCGCGCGCGCCGATTTCATCACCTTGCACACGCCGCTGACCGACGAGACGCGCGGTATCCTCAGCCGCGAACGGCTCGAGCAGACCAAGCGCGGCGTTCGGATCGTCAATTGCGCGCGCGGTGGCCTGATCGACGAGGCGGCGCTCAAGGACCTGCTGGAGAGCGGCCACATCGCCGGCGCCGCGCTCGACGTGTTTGCGCAGGAGCCGGCCAAGGCGAGCCCGCTGTTCGGCACCCCCAATTTCATCTGCACCCCGCATCTGGGCGCCTCGACCACCGAGGCGCAGGTGAACGTGGCGCTGCAGGTGGCCGAGCAGATGGCCGATTTCCTGGTCGATGGCGGGGTCACCAACGCGCTCAACATGCCCAGCCTCTCGGCCGAGGAGGCGCCCAAACTGAAGCCCTACATGGCGCTGGCCGAACGGCTCGGCTCGCTGGTGGGCCAACTCGCGCACGGCAATCTGCCCAAGATCAGCATCGAAACCGAAGGCGCGGCCGCCGCGCTCAATTCCAAGCCGATCGTGGCGGCGGTGCTGGCCGGGCTGATGGGGCGCTTCTCGCAGAGCGTGAACATGGTCAACGCGCCATATCTCGCCCGCGAGCGCGGCATGGAGGTGAGCGAGATCCGCACCGAGCGCGAAGGCGTCTACCACACCTTGGTCCGGGTGACGGTGGCCACCAGCCAGGGCGACCGCTCGGTGGCCGGCACGCTGTTCGGCGGGACCGAGAGCGGGGGCGCGCCGCGGCTGGTGGAGATCTTCGGCATCGGCATCGAGGCGGACCTCGACGGGAACATGATGTATATCGTCAACCGCGACGCGCCCGGCTTCATCGGCCGCATCGGCACGCTGCTGGGCGAAAGCGGCATCAACATCGGCACCTTCCACCTGGGCCGGCGCGAGGCCGGCGGCGAGGCGGTGCTGCTGCTCAGCGTCGACCAGCCGATCCCCCAGGAGGTGCTCCGCAGCGCCGAGCGGCTCGAAGGGGTGAAGCTGGCCCGGGCGCTGGCATTTTGAGGCTATTCATCGACCGCCCGGCCTGAGCTTGTCGAAGGACCGCTTTTCCTTCTAGCGCGGCACGGCGCGACACGAACAAGACCGTTCCGGCAACAAGCTCCAGGCGAGCGGAGGTTATTGCAACCATGACCGACCATTCCGCCGACCTGCTGCCCGAGGGGCTGGAGGACCGCCTGCCGCAAAGCACCGCGGCCGCCACGCGGATCGAGCTGGCGGTGTTGGAGCAGATGCACGCCCACGGCTACGACCGGGTGCGCCCGCCGCTGGTCGAGTTCGAAAGCGCGCTGCTGCGGCGCATGGCGGGGGTGCGCACGCGGCACCTGTTCCGCTTCGTCGATCCGCGCTCCTTGCGCATGCTGGCGCTGCGCTCTGACATGACGCCGCAGATCGGCCGGATCGCCGCCACCGGCCTCGCCGGCAAGCCGCGCCCGCTGCGGCTGTGCTATGCGGGCCAAGTGGCGCGCATGGTGGGCGACATGCTCGATCCCCGGCGCGAGAACCTGCAGCTGGGCGCCGAGCTGGTCGGCAGCGACGGCGCCGCGGCGGCCGGCGAGATCGTCGCGCTGGCCATCGCCTCGCTCGAGGCGGCGGGCGCCACGGGGCTGTCGGTCGATTTCGCGCTGCCCGACCTGGTCGATACGCTGGCCGCCGAGGCCCTGCCGCTCGCGCCCGAGCAGCGCGCGGCGGTGCGGCGCGAGCTCGATGCCAAGGATGCCGGCGCCCTGCGCGATGCCGGCGGCGCGGCCTACCTCCCGCTGCTCTACGCCGCCGGCCCGTTCGACGAGGCGGTGACGCGCCTGGAGAACCTGGTTTCCGGCGGGGCGCTGGCCAGCCGCATTGCCGGCCTGCGCCAGATCGCCGCGCGGCTCGGCGGCCGCGCGCAGCTCACCCTCGATGCCGCCGAGCGCCATGGCTTCGAGTACCAGACCTGGTTCGGCTTCACCCTCTACGCCGATGGCGTGCGCGGGGCGCTGGGCCGCGGCGGCACCTATTGCATCCTGGGCACCGACGAGCCGGCGACCGGCTTCTCGCTCTATCCCGAGGACCTGGTGGAGGCGGTCAAGGCGGACGAGCAGCTGGACGCCAAGCTGTTCCTCCCGCTCGGGCACGACCCGGCCGTGGCGGCGCGGCTGCGCGGCCAGGGCTGGCGCACGCTCGCCGCGCTCGACGCGGGCGACGATGGCGGGCGGCTCGGCTGTACCCACCGGCTGGAGGGCGGGGAGCCGCGGCCGCTCTGACCGCTCGGGGCCGCCGGATCTGCGGCCCCGGGTGCCGCTAGGCTGCGGTAGTCCTCACCTCGAAGGCCATCGCGCCCGCGTCGCCGATGCCGGTGTTGCGCGCCACCAGGTCGCCCAAGGTGCGGGTCGCGCGGACGATCTCCATCCCTTCCTTGCTGAAGGTGTCCGCGTTGTACACGTTCTCGGCCAGCAGCGGGTTGGTGAGCGCCTGGGTGAAGGCATCGTTGGCCACCATCGTCACCAGCAGCTCGCCCATCATGCTGGTCGACCCGTATTTCTCGGCGAACAGGCCGACGAACCATTCCAGCCGCTCGATCTCGCCGTAGAGCCCGCGCAGCTTGGCAGCGAGGGTGGTCTCGCCCGTGAGTTCCTCGAAATTGGCCATCGGCTTCAAGCCGTAATAGCGGCGATAGGCGTTGAAGGAGGGCAGCTGGCAGGCCCGCGCCATCGCCAGGCTGAGCCGCTTCACATTGGCGCCGGTCGCGTCGAGCAGAAAGGCGGCGGTGTTCTCCAGCCCGATCTTGCCGGCATATTGTCGGCTGGCGTCGAGCAGCACCCGGTCGAGCCCGGCATCGAGCACCAGCCGGTGCGCGCGGGTCATGCGCGCGGCATCGTGGGTCTGGCCGGCGAGCTCGAAGGTGTCGGGGATGAGGTCGTGCCAGCGGTAGAGCAGGGCGAATTCCACCGCCATCCAGTTGTTGCGATACCAGCGCTCCTTCTCGGCCATGCCGGGCACCGCCTCGAGCTGGATGCCGATGGGGGCGATGTGGACGATGTAATCGCCGATCACGATGTTGAGCAGCACCACGATGGTCACGTTGCGCGCGGTCTGGAACACCCGCTCGTCGTCCCAGTCGGGGTGCGCGGCCTGGATGATGCCGGCGGTGCGGTTGTGTTCGCGCACGAACAGCGTGTTCATGACGATGTTCGCCAGCGTCGAATTGCCGTGCTCGAGCCCCACCGCGAAGGCGAGGCGCTTGTCCTCCTCGCTCCACTTGGCGAACACGCGCTGGAAATTGGTCGGGGAATAGAGCCCGGGCCTGGCCGGGTTGAGCTCGTCCACCTCGGGCTGGCGGCGGTAGCGCGCTGCCAGCACCAGGGTGCCCGTATCGTCCTCTTCGAACAGCGGCGCGGGCCAATCCTCGCCGTTGATCACCTGCGTGGCCAGCCGCCCGCCCGCCAGTTCGCGCAGCATCCGCGCCTGGATCTCGCCCACCCCGTAGATCGAGCACAGGTCGATCTCGTGGTTGCTCTCGTTCTCGCGGAAATGGCGGTCCTCGCCATCCTCCCATTTGGTGCGCAGGAAGCTGTCGGTGAACCATTGCGCGAAGAAGGGGAACAGCAGGTTGGTGTCATTGGCGCGCTTGAACTGCTGGCGTTCGAACAGCTTGACCACCTCTTCCAGGTCGGGGTGCGCGGGCGCCTTGTCGCCCAGTGCCCGGCTCAGGTGCCGCCCGGAATAGCGCCGGTCGGTGAGGCCGGGCCAGCTGGTATAATCCGCCGCCATCGACACCGAACGCGGCCGCGGCGGGCATTTATAGGCGTAGCCGTTGATGGTCCACCTGCTGACCACCCGCCGCAGCGGCGCGAAATTGTTGACCACGCCGATGGCCGTATCGATCACCGGCTGAAGCCACCTCAGCGACTCCTTTGTCGAAGCCACGGCGTCTCCTCCCCCAACCCGTCCCAAGGTGGTGCAGATTTGACACATGGCCAGGGCGCTGTCGAGACTACGCGCGACCTCGTTGCGGCTTGTCGCCGGCATCTCAGGCAGCGCCGCAGTCATTCCTGCCCGGCGCAGACAAGAAACGGGCGCCGATCGTTGCCGACCGACGCCCGTCCTTGACGAAGCTGGCGGGTTCAGATCGCGTAGGCGAGGTTGGGCTGCGCCTGCCGGCGACGGCGCACCACCGAACCGACGGCGCCGAAGCCGAGCAGCATCATGCCCCAGGTCGCGGGTTCGGGCACGGCCGAGATCGCCAGATTGTCGAATTCGAAGGAATTTTCGCTCGAGGCGAACTGCGCGCCCACGATCTTCGAGCCGCCCTTGGTGTCGTAGCTGACGACGCCGTTGGTGTAGGACGCACCCTGGTCGCCATTGGCCGGCGGCAGGCCGCCGACGATCTCCGCGCCGTCATAGGTCAGCGAGGACGTGTCGGCGAACTGGAGCGTCAGCGAGTTGTAGGTATCGAGCGAGCCCAGCACGAAGGAGAAGACGTCGCTGGGGCTGAAGGCGACCGAGTACGATCCGCCGCTCAGCACCGAGCCGTAATTGCCCGTGCTGCCGAACGCCGGGATGGCGCCGTTGCTGCTGCTGGTGTCGTAGGCGAACGCGTTGGTGCCGATGGAGGCGCCGGTGGCGATGCCCTCGAAGTCTTCGAATACCGTGGTGCCGGCAATCTGGGCACCGCTGCCCTGGTTGAAGGTAATGATGGGCGCCGCCAGCGCGCCGGTCGAAGTAAGGGCCAGCGCGAGTACTGCTGTGGATACGATGAACTTCATGTCGTCTACCTTTCTCTTGCCGCGAAGTGCAGCGGAAGAGGCCCTCCTCGCCCGCATGACGCTTCCTGCCGGGGCGTCGATGAGCGGCGGGTAGCAGCGCACACGCGTTTGAAAACCGCCAGGATGGCCATTGTGTCAGGCCTGGACACAAGTGCCGGCGCCGGATGCCAGCGTCGTCCCCGGTGCGCCTTGTCCGGCGTACCGGCTTCCCGTAGGGGCATCGCGCCCGAGCGGCCGGTGCCGCTCACCCCGTGAGCCGGCGGTCCTTCGCCCTCGGTCGGAATGCAGAGAAGGCCCCAAGCCCCATGCCCAATGTCACCGTGATCGGCGCCCAGTGGGGCGATGAGGGTAAGGGCAAGATCGTCGACTGGCTGGCCGCGCGCGCCGACGTGGTGGTGCGCTTCCAGGGCGGGCACAATGCCGGCCACACGCTGGTGGTGGGCGAGACCACCTACAAGCTCTCGCTGCTGCCCAGCGGCATCGTCACCGGCACGCTCTCGCTCATCGGCAATGGCGTGGTGCTCGACCCCTGGGCGCTCCAGGCCGAGATCGCCCGGCTGGAAGGGCAGGGCGTCACCATCACCCCCGACAATTTCGGGGTGGCCGACAATTGCCCGCTGATCCTGCCCGTCCACCGCGACCTCGATGCCTTGCGCGAAGGCGCGGCGGGCAAGGGCAAGATCGGCACCACCGGCCGCGGCATCGGCCCGGCCTACGAGGACAAGGTGGGCCGTCGCGCGATCCGCGTGTGCGACCTGGCGCATCTGGACGAACTCGAACCGCAGCTCGATCGCCTCTGCGCCCATCACGACGCCCTGCGCGCGGGTTTCGGCGAAACGCCGGTCGACCGCGCCGCGTTGGTCGCCGAACTGCGCGCCATCGCCCCCTTCGTCCTCCAATACGCCCAGCCGGTGTGGAAGCGCCTGCGCGACATCCGCCGCGAAGGCGCGCGCATCCTGTTCGAAGGCGCGCAGGGCGTGCTGCTCGATGTCGACCACGGCACCTACCCGTTCGTCACCAGTTCCAACACGGTCAGCGGCACGGTCGCGGCCGGCAGCGGGCTGGGCCCCGGCGCGGCGGGCTTCGTGCTCGGCATCGTCAAGGCCTACACCACGCGCGTGGGCAGCGGACCTTTCCCCACCGAGCTGACCGACGAGACCGGCCAGCGGCTGGGCGAGCGCGGTCACGAATTCGGCACCGTCACCCTGCGCAAGCGGCGGTGCGGCTGGTTCGATGCGGTGCTGGTGCGACAGACCTGCGCCATTTCCGGCGTCACCGGCATCGCCCTGACCAAGCTCGACGTGCTCGACGGATTCGAGACGATCCGCATCTGCACCGGCTATCGGCTGCCGGACGGCGAGCGCGAGATCGACTATCTTCCCGCCAGCGCCGTCGAGCAGGCACGCTGCGAGCCGATCTACGAGGACATGGCCGGCTGGAGCGAGACCACCGCTGGCGCGCGCCGCTGGGCCGATTTGCCGGCCCAGGCGATCAAGTACATCCGCCGCATCGAGGAGCTGATCGAGTGCCCGGTAGCGAGCGTCTCGACCAGCCCGGAGCGCGAAGACACCATCCTGGTGCGCAACCCCTTCGCCGACCAGCACTAGCTGGCCGCGATGCGGCAGGGCAGGAAAGGCTTGACCCGGCCCCACCGGGTTCGCCACGCTGGCGTCCAGCCAAGATCCAATCGGCAACCCCCGGACGAGACGCGTGACCACTTCGAGCGATTTCTCCTACGATGATGCGGGCGGCAGCGCCGGGCGCGGCCCGACCATGTCCATCTTCGCCAACCGCGCGCAGGTGCGCGAGGAGATGCGCGAGGACGCCGAGCAGGCCGGCTTCGCCGTGTGCGAGAGCGCCTCGCTGGCGCGGCTGCTGGAAGACGGCCCGCAGCCGCGGGGCGAGGTGGTGCTGGTCGATTGCCCCGAAGTGTCCGACCGCGGCGCCGATGCGCTCGCCCGGCTCGACGCCCACGCCGCGCGGACCGGGACGCAGCTCATCCTGTCCACCGCCTTCGCCGCGCTCGATGCGGTCTACGCCGCCTGCGCGCGCTCCGAGCCGCAGATCCTGGTCAACGCCACCCGCACCGGCCGGGTGATCGCGCTCGGCTTGATCCTGGCGGGGGGGAACGATGGCGCCGGCGGCTCGCGGGTGCGCGAGCTGTCGGAGACCGACCGGCTCACCCTGCTGCGGCTGACCGAGCAGGTCGGCCAGATCGCCTTGCGGCTCGACCGCTTCGGCGAAGGCAGCGGGGGCGGGCAGTTCCCCGGCCTCGAACACGCGGGCGAGGTCGATGGCGCCAACGGCGCCGCGCACCACGCGGAGCGCCCGGCCCGGTCGGCCAAACCCCCCCTGCCCGAGCCGCGGCTGGTGCGCCGCATCATCCAGCACCGCCAGGCGCGGGCGAAATATTTCGCCGGCGAGCTGTTCGCCGACCCGGCCTGGGACATGCTGCTCGACCTGACCGCCGCCCGCGCCGAGCACGCCCGGGTTTCGGTCACCTCGCTGTGCATCGCCGCCGGCGTGCCGCCGACCACGGCGCTGCGCTGGATCGGCCAGATGACCAGCGCCGGCCTGCTCGAGCGGGTGGAGGACGATGCCGACAAGCGCCGCGCCTTCATCGCCCTGACCGACCGCACCGCCGAGGCGATGGCGCGCTACTTCGCGGACCTGGGCGCCGAAGCCGCGCACCTTGCGTAGGTCAGCGGCGGTCGAACGCCGCCAGACCGGCCGCCAGCTCGCCGGTCCCTGCCGCGATCAGCAATGCACGCGCGCGGCGCCTTGCCCTGGCCAAAGCCCGCGAGCACGATGCCGCGCGCGCCGCTCGCCAGGGCCGGTAGTACGCCAACTCCCGCCCTGCCCTGGCAGGCGTGCAGGATCGCCACCCGCGGCGGAGCGGCGGGCCGGGCGAAGCGCGCCGCCTCGTCCGCCCGCCACGGGGCCGCGAACCACTCGAGCGAGGCGGGAGTGGCCTGCGCCACCGCCCCGCGAGGAAAACCGGCGAAGGCGGCGGCGCCCGTGGTTCGCGCCTTCCTCGCATCGCGTATGCTCAACCCAGCTTCCGCAATGGGTTGTTAGCAGACTGGCAGCTTCGGGGCCCGCGAAGCGGATGACGCATGTAGAAGAAGCCGGCAGGTTACGAAAGCGAGCTCAAGCCTGCCTTCGCCGCTTGCGCACAGACCTACTTCACCCAAGATGCCGACCCCCCGTGCACGAAGAACGCATCATCCACTTGACCCTTGCTCATGCCTGGCTGGTAGATCGCTTCGCCTGGCACAACCTTCACTTCGGGATATGCGTCTAGCAAATAGTTCGTCGAGATGATCTGGGATATGGCATTTGGGCCTGTGACGTTGAAGACTTGCGGCATATCCGGTCTTCGAAGTCCGAGTTTGCTCAGCGTGATATCCAGTAGATGCCCTCCCTTTCCCGGGCGTGGACCTCTCGACAGTGCGCGAACCTTTTCAGCTATCCCTTGAAGTATCACAGTCCAGATGGGGTGACCGGGTTCGCTGGCGAACAAGCAATTGTGGACGCTGATTGTGATTGATCTATCCTCTGGCCAGGTCCAATCTCTTCCGATAAACACCACTTTCTCGGAAAAATCGAACCTCCGTTTGACAAAAATGTCGGTATCGGCATATATTCCGCCATATACGCTCATCCACATATAGCGCACTACATCAACGACCATGATAAAATCAGGCATATTCTTGATTGTTATTTCATAATACTTTGGGAAATGCTCTTTGATGAATCCCCATATGTCCTGATCGTCGTGAATGATGATCTCGTGATCTGGATAGATTTGCGCTAGTCGATCTATGTTGTTTTGAAGATCACCAGGTAGGTCTCGGCTTTTCGCGGTAAGGTGAATTTTTCTCGGGATCACTTCGTTAGCCTCGGAAATTCTTGATGGGCGTTTCTATACGGAGCGGCTTGAGACAGAAAGCTCGCCGCGCTCGCTTCGCCCCTCTGAGTCACTGAGTGCGACTGACGTGCTCCCCGCTTCGTTCAGCTCAGACGTAAGTCCTTGACGTTTTCTCGTCCAGCACCTGTAGCCCCTCGGTATTGGAGACCTCGAGAGCGCCATACTCGATTTCCAGGCCGGTTTGCGGCAGCGTCGGAGCTTGGCGGCGAAGTACGCCCCGGTCACTTCTCGCGATGCGCCGAGCGCACCATCTCCAGCGCTGCAGGCAGCGTGCCGGCGCGGACGAACGCACCGCCTTCGGTCCAGCTGGCGGTGAACCTAGCGATCTTGCCGTAGGTGTTGTCGAGCACGACGTGCGGCTTTCCGAGCAGCAGCGAGAGGATATGCGCGTGCAGCCGGTCGGTCAGCACCATCCGCCCACGCGAGAGCAGGCGCAGGCCCCGAGCGACCCGCCAATGCGCGAGCCGCTCGAAGGCAGCCGGAGTTTCCGGCCGAACACCTTGCCACGCGGCCGGCAGGCTGGCGCGCAAGGTACGCGGCACCCGACCGATGACCCCACGCATGCGGCCCTCCCCGGGCCAATCGGCGCTGGCATGCGAGCACGGGAGGCCCGCCAGGCCCACCGCTTCGGGCAGCACTCGCTCCTTGTCCTGGCGCAGCAGCGCGAACAGGTCCACCTCCCACGCGGCGGGCGGCGCAATCGGGCCGATCATGAAGGCCATGTCGGGCACCAGCATCACCCGACAGTCGAACCGCCGCCGAGCAAACGCTTCGCTTTCGCGATCGCGCACCATCAGCGTCACGTCGCCATGCGCGGCGATCGAGCGGGCGATGGGCTCGGCATTCGCCTCGTCGTCGAAATGAATCGACTGCGGCAAGAGGACGACCTTGCGGCTCCGGAACCGTTCCAGCACGATCTCCCGGAACTGTTGGTAACGGGGATAGAGATCGCCGAAATTGCCGCCGCCATGCATGAGCAGCGGCACCGAGTCCGGCAATCGCTCCAGCCGCTCCAAGACGCTGCGGTCCGCTTCGGCGACGAGCAGCGGGCCACTCCCGAAATGCTCGCGCATCAGGAGCAGCTCGCCGAGGTAGATCGCACTGTCCCCGACATTGGAATGGTTGGGGAAGTCGAGCAGCACATAGCCGTTCGCCGTCTCCGGCACCGCCTGGGTGATGGCGCCACGCAAGGCTGCCTGGAGGCGCTCGATCACCGGGCGATTTTGCGCGCACACGTCCGCGGGGTGGGCGCGAAGTGCCTCGTCTACCTCGCTCATGCCCGGTCGGCCTCGCCTTTGGGGCGGCGGGCGAGGCGGTTGACGGCCGCCTGACACATCGCCAGCGCCTCCGCCTCGGGTCCGTCGGGCCGGCGGGCGAACAGCCAAAGCAGCAGCGCGGTGCCCAGGTAGAGCGGCGCGCCCAGCAGGGCCAGCTGACCGACCAGCAGGGCCGCTGCCCATTCGTCCCGCGCCATGACCGGGACGGCCGTCGCGTGCCACGCCGAGACGCCCGCCACCATCGTGGCGGCGGCGGCCAGGGAGCGCCAGTTCACCAGGATCTGGTCCCGCAGCGACAGCCCCACGAGCTCGCGGACCAGGGCAAGATGGACGAACATGCCGAAAATGCTGATGAACACGCGAGCCAGGATCAAGCCCTGCAGCCCAGCCAGTATCGTCGCCGCGACCACCAGCGGCACGCGCACGATGAACAAGACGAGGCTGCGCGTGAACAGCTTGCGCGTCTCGCCCATGGCCATGCCCAGCGGCTGTACCATCGAGTCGATCGTCTGCAGCGCGAACACCGCCGAAAGCGCCTGGATGACGGGAACGGCCGGCATCCATTTCTCACCCATGGCAGCCAGCACGGCGGGCTCGGCCACCAGCGCCAAGCCCACTCCCAATGGCAAGGCCAGGAAGGTGATTAGGGACTGTGAGCGCTGATATGCCTGTCGCAGCCGTTCGGGATCGTCGGCGATCCGCGCCAGAGCCGGGAAAAACGTCTCCTTTAGCGGGCCAACCGCCTCGCGCGTGGGGATCTGCGCCAGATTGTTGCCCACCGCGTAAAGCCCGAGCGACGTGCGTCCCAGCAGGCCGCCCACCACCAACTGGTCCGAGTGCCAATTGACGGTGTTGATCGCGTTGCTCAGGGTCATCCACAAGGAGAACGACCACAGCTCGGACGCGCGGCTCCAACACACCCGCGGCCGGTACGGCAGCATCGTATAAGACAGGACGACCTTCACCACCTGACCGGCGATGAGGCCCGCCACCAGCGCCCAGTAATTGCGCCAGATCACCGCAACTGCGATCGATACCGCAACCGTCACTACGTTCTCTGCGACGGTGAGGACGAATTGCTGCTGGAAGCGCAGGTCCTTGACCAGCGCAAACTGGCGGGGGTTGAGCAGTCCGGAAACGAGCATGCTGGCCGCCAAGGCATACACCACCGGCTCGAGCCGCGGATCGTCATAGACCCAGGCCATCGGCCGGGCGGCCACGCTCATCACCAGCGCCAGCGCCACACCGCGCGCGGCGTTCAGGGTGAAGGCGGTGTGGAAATGATCGTCGTGCGGATCGCGGTGATGGACCAGCGCCTGGGCCATCGACAGCTCGGTCAGCGATCTGACGATCACCATCAGCGCAGTGCCGAGCGCAACCAGGCCGAAATCTTCAGGAAGCAGCAAGCGGGCAACGACGATGGTGCTGAGGAAGCCCATCGCGTTGACCACGGCGCGCGCGCCGGCGAGCCAGAGGCTGCCCACCAGGACGCGGCTCTTCAGATCAGCCAACGCGGTCTCCTTGGCAACGGCAGCGATTTGGCTACATACGTACGTCGTATTACGGATCAACACTATGGGAACGAACGGGTGGGCACCAGGCCATGAGCGCCAACGACGCCGACAGGGAAGTGCTCGTATCGGTGGTGATCTGCACGCGTAACCGGGCCGCTTCGCTCGATCGGACGCTGCACTCGGTGCGCCGTGCGGCCGAACGCGCGGACGGCGAGTGGGAGCTCGTCGTCGTGGACAACGGCAGCAGCGACAACACGACCGAGATCGTGGCCAGCCATGCGAGCACACTTCCCATAAAGCTGGTCGACGAGCCTGTCGCAGGCCTTTCGAACGCCCGGAACGCCGGCGTCGCCGCGAGCCGTGGCCGCTTCATCCTGTGGACCGATGATGACGGGGTGGTGCACGATGACTGGCTCGCCTGCTGGTTCGCGGCGTTCCGGCGCCATGCCGACGTCACGGTGTTCGGCGGGCGCACGGTACCGATCTATGAGGAGCCGCGCCAGGAGTGGTTGGTCGCCAATGAGGCCACACTCGGCTCCTTGCTGGTCATCCGCGACGAGCCCAGCTGGCAGGAGATCACCCCTGAGCGCGTGCCGTATGGGCTGAATTATGCCATCCGCGCGGAAGACCAGCGCGCGCACCTCTACGATCCGGAGCTTGGTGTCGCTCCCGGCCGACGCAGAGGGGGCGAGGAAACCGCCGTGATCTGGGCGATCCTCGCCTCGGGTGGAAGGGGGCGATGGGTGTGGGACGCGCTGGTCTATCACGTCATCCCGGCTGAACGCCAGACGATCGCCTATGTCGAGCGGTACTATCTGGCGGACGGCTATCAATATCCCGCCTTTGGCGTGTGGACGGGTTTCGCCACTCGGGCGGTTGCCGCACTCGTGACGCTGCCGAAGATCGGTGTGAATGCTCTTCGCTACGCTCTGGCCAAGCGCAGGGACGAGGCGGCAAGCGTGCCGCACCTCGTCACTTTGGCGCGGGCGCGGGGCAGTTTGCGCCGCCATTTGGGCTTGAAGCCACTCTAGCGGACGCGCGGCCCATCGCATGCAGTCCGACAACCCCGACTTGGCAGCATGGATCGTGCACCACGCAGCACGGCGGCATCGTGGCCCCTGGTGTCGATCGATCGAAACACACAGCAGCCATTGCTCAGCTGAACGCGGTGTCGTCCCGAAGGGAGCGAGTTGAGACCGGCGGCGGTCCGCTCGATTCCGATTGCTCCGCCAGCAAGGGCATAGGAGCGCTTTCCGTTCAGTCCGTCGCCTGGGTAGCCATCGCGAGCAGATGACGCTCAGCGAACTCCCGGATGGCTTCACGCGCCGCATCAGACGATCACATGCATATCCCGTCACAAACCCACCCGCTTCCATCGCAAAGCGCACCTACGCTGATTGCATCAACAACAGCAAAGGGGTGCACCGGCATGCGGATGAAACTCTACCGGATCGAGGTCGAGCGTTCGGATCAGCCTGTGATCAGCCACATCGTGGCCCCTACCGAGAAGCGTGCCGTCCAGCTCCTCATCGACCAGACAGACTTTCTCGGCGAGCAGTTCGATCATTTCTCGGTTGAACGGATCGACGCCAGCCTTGCCCGCAGCCTGATCTACCCATGGCGGCGTGCGGCGCTACGGCACGCGAACCCGGTGTTCGTCCCGGCGGTGCTGATGGACGAGCCACCTGAGCAAGCGTCGGAGCCGATCGTCGCTGCCGTGCTCGATCCGCCCGACGGCGGGCGTCTAAGGATCTTCGCCTCGGCGTCACCGGCGCTGACAGCAGCGGTATTGAAGGCGATGCGGTGATCCCGTCGGATGCGCAGGTGTGGATCGCGATGGGCCACACCGATATGAGGAAGGGCATGCAGGGGCCTTGCGCTGCCGGTGCAGCAGGGTCTTGGGCGCGATCCCCCTGCCGGCGACCTGTACGAATTCCGCGGCCGGGCCGGATCGCTGCTGAAGATCATCTGGCATGACGGGATCGGCATGTCGCTCTACGCCAAGCGGCTGGAACAGGGCCGCTTCATCTGGCCATCGGCGAAGGACGGCGCTTGTCAAAGCGGATCGAATCACGCTCCCTGATGCCTCAAGATCAACGCGACCGACCTCTCACATCGGGCGTCCTGACTCAATCCACGCCGGGCCGGGCCACACCGACCGGCGAAGGCTGGTTCGGAAGCAGGTGTTGATTGGCGAGCAGAGGGAGCACCGGTGTGGCGAGTCACTTCGGGACTATTTCGGGACTCTGTAGCACTAAGCAGGTCATCCGTTGCCGCTCCGTTCCATTCACCTCCTCGTTGACCCACCGCGAAAACCCGCTAGTCCGCAGCATCCTGGCACCAGGGGCGGTTAGCTCAGTTGGTAGAGCATCTCGTTTACACCGAGAGGGTCGGCGGTTCGAGCCCGTCACCGCCCACCAGCATTGCGCGATGCGCGGATGTCCGGGGGACTCGTTCGGCCGCAATGGTCCCGAGCGTCAGCGAGGGGGGCGCGCTTGCCTGCTCGCGGGCGCCAGCCGGCGGGCAGAAAACTGCACGTAATCCCCCACCCGCCGCACCGGGCCAAGCCCGAGCGGCGCAAGCGCCCCGGCGAACTCGGCGAACCGTGGGTTGCGGCGCGAGACGATGACGTCGGTAACCTCGAACTCCTCGACATAGAGCGCCAACGCCTCATCGAGCGGCGCCGTCGCCGGGGCGCCATCGGTTAGCAGTTCGAGCGCCGCCTCGCGCAGAGCCACGTCGCGCGCCGGCCGCGAGCGGCGATAATGGAGGAGGTAAACGGGCCTGGTGACGACCAGCGCCTTGGGGTCCGCCATGGTCGACAGCCAGGCGGCGATCTCCTCCGGGGCCAGCACCCTGGCGCCGGGCGCCAGGCCGTCATCGAGCGCGCGGGCGACGGGGTAGCTGGCATCGACGTCCAGCTCGAAAGCCCCGTATTCCACGCTGTCCTGCCACATGATCGAGGCCGGCCCTGCTGCGCCAAGCGCCAGCACGAGCAGGCCCGCCGCCAGGTCCTTGCCCGGCAGCGCCACCCGGTCGCGAACCTGCGCCCACAATGCAGCAAATGCGAGGCCGGCGAACAGCGGCGCGGGTAGGGCAAAGAACAGCCTCCAGTTGAGGTTGCCCGTCACCGTGTCGGCCAGGATCGGATTGAGCAGCGGGTTCAGGACCAGCAGCGCGAAGGCCAGGGTGCAGCCCAGGTAGAAGCGCCTGGTCCAGCCGCGCAGCAGCGCCCAGCCGGCCAGCACGAAGGGCACCACCGCGAGCGACTGGACCGCGCCGAAGACATCGCGCAGATTGTCCACTACGCCCGGCGTGATCACCACCTCGGAGGCGAAAGCGCCCGTCGTCAGCAGCACCGCGAGCGCGGCCAGAACCGGCCAGAACCCCGCCAGGCCGAGCAGCACCAGCCGGCCCGGCCTGGTCGGGTCGGTGGCGAACAGGCCCAGGCCGCACAACAGCAGCGCGATGGGGCACAGGAACACGCCGTTGGCCGACAGTCCCGTCCCCGCCGCCTGGGTGAGGGCCAGCGCCGCGAAGTCGCGCCCGCGCCCGTGCTCCCAGAAGCGGATGGCGAACAGGTAGATCAGCGGGACGATGGCGACGAACAGCAGCGACTTGCCCTGCTGCAGCCGAACGAAGCTGAAATTGCCGAAACTGTGATGGACGCCGCCGAAGATGAACAGGAAGGCCAGGCTGGCCAGGAAGGCGACCAACCAGTGCGGGCCGCCCATCGTCCGTGCCGACAGGTAGAAGACGCTCACCAGCATCAGGGCCGCGAATACCGGCCAGACCCAATGCGCCACCTCGATGACCTCGAGGCCGGTGACCTGCGCCAGCCCGGCGATCAGCGCGTAGATCACCTCGACGCGGTAGCTGGGGAGCATGATGCGCTGGGCGGGATCGCCCAGGATGGTGTCCCAGGTGAGGATCGGCCGCGGGTCGGCCATCATGCCGGTGGCGATGTTGAGGAAGTTGGCGTCGTCGAGGTCGGCGCGGTGGCTGAACAGCGGCAGCAGCGCGGCGGCGAGCAGGACGGCCAGGGTCGTGAGCGGATATTGGTTGGCCACCGCGCGCGCCGGGCCGGCCCGCAGCGCGCGAGCGGTCGCAGCGGCCCCGGGCGAGACCAGCCCCCAGCCGAGCACCGCCACCAGGACGAGGAAGAACAGGGCGTCCAGATTGACCCCGAGCAACCCGGCGCCCCCGATGGCGACCACGAATGCCACCAGGATCAGTCCCGCCGCGATGCCGAACCGGACCAGCCGGCCCAGCTCAAGGGGTTCTTCGGCCAGCCTCGTCGCTGGTGGATCGGCATTCACCAGCGTCGGCAGAAACCAGGCGCCGGCAAGCCCGCCCACCAGGCACAGCGGCAGGAAGATGAGCGTCTGTGCAAAGGTGATGCCGGCCTGGACGCCGATCTGGATGCAGACCGCCCACAGCCCGAGGAAGACGAGTGCGAAGTGGACGAACGCGGAGATCGCCGCGTCGATCTGCACACCGGTTCGCACGCCGCTTGGCATCATGTCCTACCCCCATCGCGGCCGAGCGCGCGCGCAATCACTGCTCGGCGAAGACCAGCAGCTTGGCTCCTGCGAAATTGACGACCAGCCCCACGGCCGAGCCCGCGGCCAGCGCCAGGACCGCGTTCGCCGCGGTCGGCGCGATCACCGCGAGCACGGCGGAATAGACCGCGAAGTTGGTCAGGGCGCCGACAATCTGGACGAGAAAGTAGGTGCTCGCCTCGCGGCCCGGGCTGGCCTCGCGCGACTGGAAGGTCCAAACGCGGTTGAGCCACCAGGTGACCAGCACCGCGGCGGGAAAGGAGACCAGCCGCGCGGCCCAGGGATTGGCCCCGGCGCGCACCATGAGCCACAGCACGCCCGCATCGACGACGAAGCCGATCCCGCCCACCACCAGGTAGCGCAGCCCCTGGGTGGCTTGGGCCCCGAGCCTCATCGCGCCGTCACCGGGCGGCGATATGCGGCGAGGCGAACGAGAGATAGGCCAGCCGCTTGGTCTCCCGCCGGCCCAGCGTGACGCTGTCGAGGATGAGGCCCGCAAAGAAGCACAGCACGGCGATCACGGTGATCGCCGAGGCCAGGATCGCGGTGGGAAAGCGCGGCACCAGCCCGGTGCGGGCGAACTCGGCGACCACCGGATAGCCGATCCCCAGCGCCACCAGCAGCAGCGCCAGTGCCAGCAGGCCGAAGAACTGGAGCGGCCGCTCCTCCTTCACCAGCGAGAGGATCATCCGCAGGATCCGCCACCCGTCGCGCAAGGTGCTCAGCTTGCTTTCCGATCCCGGCAGCCGCTCGATGTAGGCGGTCTCGGCGTCGGCGATCGGCATCCGCAGTTCCAGCGCGTGCACCGTCAGTTCGGTCTCGATCTCGAAGCCGCGCGAGAGCGCCGGAAAGCTCTTGACGAAGCGGCGGGAAAACACCCGGTAGCCCGAGAGCATGTCGCCCGTCCGGCTGCCGAAGATCGTGCCCACCATGCCGGTCAGCAGCTTGTTGCCGAACTGGTGCCCGGCGCGATAGGCCAGTTTGCGCTCGGTCACCCGCACGCCCGTCACCATGTCAAGGTTCTGCTCGATCAGCATGGCGACCAGCCGCGGCGCGGCCTCCGCTTCATAGGTGTTGTCGCCGTCCACCAGGACATAAACGTCGGCCTCGATGTCGGAGAACATGCGCCGGACCACGTTGCCCTTGCCCTGCTGCGGCTCGGTGCGCACGGTGGCCCCGGCCGCGCGCGCCACCGCCACCGTGTTGTCGCGCGAATTGTTGTCGTAGACGAAGATTTCGGCCTGCGGCAGCGCCGCGGGGAAATCCGCCACCACCGGGCCGATCGGTTTTTCCTCGTTGTAACAGGGAATCAGGACCGCAATTCTCGGCGAACTCATGGTCGTCCCCAGCAATTCGGCAGCCGCGCCTGGATTACGTCGCGGGTTCATCCCCGATCGGCCGCCAGCGAACGGGCTCATCACCGCCTGCCGCGATCAATGGCCCATCCGCGTTGCGCCGCTGCCTAGCGAGCGTTCGGATCGGCTGCAACGGCGACCGCCGGGGTCTGGGACTGTGCCATTCCCGTAAAGAAATTCGCCAACAGTGCACCGCGCCCGCTCGGCTGCCCTCGGCCAGCGACCGGCCGAAGCTTTGGCGTCAGGCCGATAAGCCGATGGTCGCGCTGGCCAGATAGCCCGTGGCGGGATCGCCGGTCATCGCCAGCATCAACATCGCCCGGTCCTCGCCGGCGAAGGCCCAGTCGCGCGACGGCGGCCAGCGCTCGAGATTGGCCGCGCTCTCGCCGTAAGTGGCGCGGTCGCCGTAGACTGCCGCGCACGGCGCTTGCGGCAGGCCGAGCTGCGAGACCAGCAGCGGCCGCGCGCCGCTCATCGCGTCCTCAGCGCTGGCGAACACTTCGCAGTGCAGGTGCGGCGCGCGTCCGGCATAGCAGCCCGGGACGATGCTGGTGAAGTGCACCAGCCCGTCGCCACCCGCCGGCTGGAGGCCCCGCAGCCAGTTGGCGTCGCGCCGGGTGTAGAGCGAGTAATCGCTGCGGGCGTCGCATTGCCACAGGTAGAGCGCGTGGCCCGCCAGCGGCGCGCAGGCGCGCCGGGTGTCGACCAGCGTCAACTCCAGCCGCAGCGGCACGCCGGGCGCAGTGCCTTCGAACCCGGCGAAGCTGGAGCGGATATCGCGGCGCAGCACGCCCGCCTCGGCGAGCACGTTGATGGACCGGTCGCGCCCGCCCACGCCGTCGGCCGGAAAGGGCCCGCGGATCTCCTCCGGCGTCAGCGGGCAGACCGCGCTCGCCGCCCGGGCGGCCGGCCCCTCGCACCCCGCCAGCACCGCGCCGCCCAGCCCCGCCGCCAGGCCGGCGAGCAGACGGCGCCGGTCCGGATCGTGCCCCAGATCGCGCGCGAATTGCGAGGTCCAGGCCATGCGCGTCAGCTCGAACCCGCTACCGCCGGCGTCAGCGCTTCGGCCACCTGCGCGCGCGCTTCATCGCTCGCCCAGTCGTACCCGCCGATCACCCGCCACACCTCGCGCCCTTGCGCATCGTACAGCACCGTCAGCGGCAGCACCGCGCCGCCGCCGTAGGCGAAGGCAAGGTCGTTGGTGGGGTCCATCCAGCGGGGCAGATTGGCGTAATCGTTGGCGGCGAAGAACGGCTCGACCGCCGCGGCGCCCTGCATGTCCTCGCTCACGGTGAGCACCCGAAGGTCCGCGCCCATCTCGGCCGCCAGCGTGTCGAGCAGCGGCATCTCCACCACGCACGGCGCGCACCAGGTGGCCCACAGGTTGAGCAGCGTGGGCCGCCCGTCGCCGGCGCGCAAGGCCAGCTCCGCGCCCGCCGGGTCGGTCACCGTCACGTCCGGGATCAGCTCCCCGGCATAGCTGCGGTCGAGCGTGCCGGTCAGCTGCTCGCCGCCCTCACCCCCGCCGGCAGACGCCTGCGCCGCGGCCTCCGGTTGCGAAGGGGAAGCGCTTTGCCTATCGCAGCCGGCCAGCAGCGCGAGCGCCAGAGTGGCAGCGCCGGCCGAACGGATCGTGAGCGTGACCAAGGAGACTTCCTCCAACACCATGTGGGGCGGCCGCTTCGCCGAAGGGCCGTCTGCGGTCATGCGCGAGATTAACGCCTCGATCCCGTTCGACAAGGGATTATGGCGCCACGACATCGCCGCCAGCCGCGCGCATGCGGCGATGCTGGCGGCGCAGGGCATCGTTTCGGCCGAGGACGCGCAGGCGATCGACGCCGGCCTCGGGCGCATCGCCGCCGAATACGAGGCGGACGGCGTGCCCGAGGAATGGGCGCTGGAAGACATCCACATGACGGTGGAAGCGCGCCTCGCGCAGCTCATCGGCCCGGCCGCCGGCCGCCTGCACACCGCGCGCAGTCGCAACGACCAGGTGGCGACCGATTTCAAGCTCTGGGTCCGCGCCGCGCTCGACGAGGCGGATGCCGGCCTCGCCGCGCTCCAGCGCGCGCTGGTCGAGCGCGCCGACGAACACGCAGGCACCATCATGCCCGGCTACACCCACCTGCAGACCGCGCAGCCGGTGACGCTGGGCCATCACCTGATGGCCTATTACGAGATGCTGCGCCGCGACCGCTCGCGCCTCGCCGACGCCCGCGCCCGGCTCAACGAGTGCCCGCTGGGCTGCGCGGCGCTCGCCGGCACCGGCTTTCCCATCGACCGCGACGCCACCGCCGCCGCGCTCGGCTTCGAGCGGCCTACCGGCAACAGCCTGGACAGCGTATCCGACCGCGATTTCGCGCTCGATTACCTTGCAGCCGCGGCGCAATGCTCGCTCCATCTGTCACGAATGGCTGAAGAAATGGTGATCTGGGCGAGCCAGCCCTTCGGCTTCGTCCGCCTGCCCGACAGCCTCTCCACCGGCAGCTCGATCATGCCGCAGAAGAAGAACCCCGACGCCGCCGAGCTGGTGCGTGGCCATGCCGGGCGCATCGTCGGCGCGGCGGTCGCGCTGATGGTAACCATGAAGGGCCTGCCGCTGGCCTATTCCAAGGACATGCAGGACGACAAGCCGCCGGTGTTCGAGGCGCACGGGTTGCTGGCGCTGTCGATCGCGGCGATGACCGGCATGGTCGCCGAGGTCGAGTTCCGCACCGACCGCATGCGCGCCGCGGCGGAGCTGGGCTACGCCACCGCCACCGATCTGGCCGACTGGCTGGTGCGGGTGGCCGACGTGCCGTTCCGCGAGGCGCATCACGTCACCGGCGCGGCGGTGCGGCTGGCCGAAGCGCGCGGCGTGGCGCTCGACCGGCTGCCGCTGGCCGACCTTATGGCACTCGACCGGCGGATCGATCACCGGGTCTACCAGGCGCTCTCGGTCGAGGCTTCGGTGGCCGCGCGCGCCAGCCACGGCGGCACCGCGCCGGCCGAGGTGAAAAAGCGGGTGGCCGAGGCCCGCGACCTGCTAGGCATTCCCCGATGACGCTCCGCCCCCTTCTCCTCGCGCTCCTCATCCCGCTCGCGCTCGCCGGCTGCGCGCGCAAGCTGGCGCTCGAGCCGGCGCCGGGCGAGAGCCTGCCCGCCCCGCCGATCGGCCGCGAGACGCCGCTCACCTCCGACGAGCTGCTCGCGCTGCCGGCGCAGGCCGCGCCCGAGCGCAACATCGAGCTGCGCAGCCGGTCCGAAGTGCGCGAGGACGACCCTTTCGACCTGCCGCCCCAAGGCTAGCCGCGATGGACCATTTCCAGCTCCGGAGCGGCGAACTCCACGCCGAGGACGTGCCGTTGGCGCGCATCGCGGCTGAAGTCGGCACGCCGGTCTACGTCTATTCGCGCGCCACGCTCGAACGCCACGCGCGCGTGTTCCGCCAGGCGCTGAGCGGGATCGGCCCGGTGCAGCTGGCCTTCGCGGTCAAGGCCAATCCCAACCTGGCCGTGCTCAAGGTGATGCAGCGCGAGGGCTTCGGCGCCGACGTGGTCTCGGGCGGCGAGCTGTTCCGCGCGCTCTCTGCCGGCATCGCCGCGCCCGAAATCCTGTTCTCCGGCGTCGGCAAGACCGCCCGCGAGCTGACCGCGGGGCTCGATGCGGGCATCGGCCGGTTCAACCTCGAATCGGAAGAAGAGGGCGTCGAGCTGGCGCGCCTCGCCGCGGCGAGCGGGCGGGTGGCGGCGTGCGGGCTCAGGGTCAATCCCGACATCGACGCCGGCACCCATGCGAAGATCTCCACCGGCAGTCGCGATACCAAGTTCGGCGTCCCGCTCGATCAGGCCGCGGGCATCTATGCCCGCTTGGCGGCGCTGCCCGGGCTCGAGCTGCGCGGCCTGGCGGTGCATATCGGCAGCCAGCTGGCCGACTTGGCCCCGCTCGAGCACGCCTTCACCGCGATGGGTACGCTCCTGGCCCAGGTCCGCGCGGGCGGGTACGTGGTGACCCATGTCGATCTGGGCGGCGGCCTGGGCGTACCGTACAAGGCGGGCGAGCTGTTCCCCTCGCCGGCCGAATACGGGGCGATGGTGGCGAGAGTTACGTCCAAATGGGACGTAACTCTGATGTTCGAGCCCGGCCGGGTGATCGCCGGCAATGCGGGCGTCCTGCTCACTCGGGTGATTCGCGTCAAGCGCAACGCCAATCGCGACCCGTTCGTGGTCGTCGATGCGGCGATGAACGATCTGGCCCGTCCGGCGCTGTACGGCGCCTGGCACGATTTCGCGGCCGTGCGCCCGCCGGCCACCCGGATGACCGCCGACATCGTCGGCCCGATCTGCGAGACCGGCGACAGCTTCGCCACCGGCCGCGACATCGAGGCGGTGGCCGCGGGCGACCTCGCCGTGTTCCGCACCGCCGGGGCCTATGGCGCCACCATGGCGTCGAGCTACAACAGCCGCGGCTTCGTCGCCGAGGTCATGGTCGATGGCGGCCGCTACGCCGTGGTCGCCGACCGCATTGCGCCCGAGACAATCCTGGCCGCCGAGCGCGTGCCCGACTTCCTGGCCTGATGGCCTGACGCGCGCGGAGCCGGACCCTGGGATGCGATCCTTGCCGCTCTTTCACCGCATCGCCGGGCGGCCGGTGGTGGTGTTGGGTGGCGGAGCGCTCGCCGAGCCCAAGCGGCGGCTGGTCGAGCGCGCGGGCGGGGTGGCCATCGCCGACCTCGACGAAGGTTTCGCACATGGCGCGCGGCTCGCCTTCATCGCTCATGGCGATGAAGCGCGCTGCCTCGCAGACGCCGTCCGGGCGCGCGCCCTGGGCCTCCTGATCAACGTCGTCGACCGGCCCGAGCTGTGCGATTTCACCACCCCCAGCATGCTCGAGCGCGACCCGGTGCTGCTCGCCATCGGCACCGACGGCGCCTCGGCCGGGCTCGCCAAGCAGCTGCGGCTGCGGCTCGAGGCGCTGCTGCCCGCCGACCTGGGGGCGCTCGCCGCCCGGCTGGCAGGGCTGCGAGGCGCGATCCGCGCCCGCTGGTCCGATCCCGGCGAGCGGCGCCGGGCGCTGGACGAAGCCCTGTCCAGCGGCGGGCCACTCGATCCGCTGATCGAGGGTGCGGCAGGCCGGGTCGACCCCTGGCTCGCCGGCGATCCGGCCCCGCTCGCCGCCGGCCCGCAGCGGATCGACCTCGCCTCGGGCGATCCCGACGACCTTACCTTGCGCCAGGCCCGCCTGCTCGGCAGCGCCGATGCGATCCTGTTCGATCCCGCGGTCCCCGCCGCGCTGCTCGACCGCGCCCGCGCCGATGCGCAGCGCCTGCCGCTGCCGCACCCGGGTCCGCCGCCGGCCGGCCTGGTGGTGATCCTGCGCCTGGCCTGAGGCGGATCGGCGCCGATTACAGGAATTTAACTTAAGTTTGCCGCAGCGACCGTCCAAAAACGGGACAGGCGTGGCGATCCCGGCTGCGCCTTCAATGGAGCACGCACCATGAAACTGCCGCAGATCGACCTTTCCCTCTTGCCCGACCTCAACACCCTCACCGGCATCTTCGGCGCCACGCGGCGTGTGCCCAACCCGGGTCACGACGACACCATCGTCGTGCTCGCCACGTTCCTCTACGAATCCAACCCTCCGGGAGGCTTTTTCTAAAGACCGGGAACGGATCGATGAGGCTCGATCCCCAGATTGCGCTGCTGCGGAGCGATCGGGCTCCGCAGCGCCGGGCCCAGGCGGCGATGGTCGCCGCCTGCGAGGCCTGGGGCAGCGGACCGGGCATCGCCGACATGCTCGCCGAGCTGGCGGATTTCGGCCAAAGCGCGCCGCTCGAAGCCTGTCCGCAGCTCGAGTGCATGTTCACTCAGCCCGAGGTGGCCGAGCAAGTCGCCCGCGCCCTGACCGGCCACTTCGCCCGCATGCTGACCACCACCCCGCTCGGCCACCCGCCGATGCGGCACGGCTTCAACGGCAGCGCCTCGACGCTGCTGCTCGCGAAATCGGGCCGCGCCCAACTCCTCCTGCAGGCGCGCGAGCCGGGGCGGCACACGATCGATTCGGTCAGCTTCAGCGATGGCTTGCGCTACGAGGCGGTGCTCGCCGGCGCGGCGCGCGCCGTCATCGTGCGGCGCTGCGAGCCGGCGGGCAGCGACGCCCGGCTCTACGAAGAGCCGATCGCGCTTGCCCCGGGCGCGCGGCTCGCCTTCGACTGCCGCGGCGAGGCGCTGGTGCTGGAGGAGGTGACCTGCCGCCTGGTCTCGCTGCGGCTGCACCGCACGGCGGCCGAGCCGCGCCCCAGCACCGAGCACGACCGCGCCACCGGGCGGCTGCTGCAGCAGACCTGCGGCGACCTGGCGACCAGCCGGCGCGAGATGATGGTGGCGCTGCTCGGCCGCATGCGCCGCAGCGAAGCCGCGCCACTCCTCGCCGAGATCGCCCGGGAGACGGCTGATGCGTCCTTGCGGTGGCAGGCATTGCGCGAATGCCTGGCGCTCGACACCGCCGCCGGGTTCGTCGCGCTCAGCACCATCGCCCGGCGCAGCGACGATGCTCTGGCCCCCGAGGCCGGCGCCTTGCGCGCCCAACTCATCGAAACCTATCCGCAATTGCGCCAGCTGGAGGAACCGCCGTGCCCCGGGTGATCGACTGCCACGACGATGCCGCCTGCTCGCTGGGCGAGTGCATCGCCGCGCTCGGGGCGCAGGGCTTCGAGCCGAACGAGGAGGAGAGCCTGCTGGGCGCCGCGCGTTGGCTGCGCCGGCTGGGCAACGAGCGCGACTTCCTCGCCGAGCTGATGCTGAGCGAGCTCAAGCACCGCCACCGCGCAAGCGAGGCGCAAACCGCCTACGGCGCCCAGGTCATCATGCTCAGCCCGCTGGGGGGCGAATTCTTCCTGCGCGCCAACATCTGGCCCAGTCGCGAGGAGCACATGTATCGCGCCAGCGGCGGCGGAACCTTCGTCTACGAGCTGCCCCACGACCACAATTTCGACTTTCTCACGCTGGGCTATTTCGGTCCCGGCTATGCCTCCGATTATTACGAATACGATTACGCGGCGGTCGCCGGCGCGGTGGGCGAGCCGGCGGGGCTGCGGTTCGTGGAGCGCGCCACGCTCGATCCGGGCAAGATCATGCATTACCGCGCCCATCGCGACGTGCACTCCCAGCTGCCCCCGGCGGCGATGTCGGTGTCGCTCAACATCATGCACGCGCCCGGCTCGCAGGGGTGGACCGACCAGTACCGCTTCGATGTCGAGAACGGGCGCATCGCCGGCGTGCTGAGCGCGGGGGCGAGCGAGGTGTTCCTGCGCATCGCGGTGGGCCTGGGCGGCGCCGACGCGCACGATCTCGCCGAACAGTTCGCGCGATCCCACCCGAGCGAGCGGATGCGCCTCACCGCGCTCGACGCCCAGGCGGGCGTGCTCGATCCGGCCGCCCGCGACGCGCTCTGGCGGCGGGCGGAGGGATCTGCCAGCCGGCTGGTGGCGCTGGAGGCGCGGGCGCGGCGCGAGGCGCTGGCGGTCGCTGGTTGATGGGCCTCGGGCGCCCCGAAAGCTAGAACAGCGCGCCGGTCAGCCGGTCGATCGCGCCCTGCAGGATCACCGCCGCGGCATGGCTGTCGATCCGGGTCGCGCGCTTGGCCCGGCTCATGTCCTGGGCGATCATGTCGCGGGCGGCGCTGGTGGTCGACCAGCGCTCGTCCCACAACAGCACCGGCAGGCCCAGCTGCGGCGGCAGCACGGCGAGGTTGCGGGCGAAGGCGCGCGCCGCCTGCGCCCGCGGCCCGGCGCTGCCATCCATGTTGAGCGGCAGGCCGATCACTACGCCCGCCACCCGCCGCGCCGCGACGAGCGCGCCGAGCGCCGCCCGGTCGGCCGCGAACCGGCCCTTGGCCAGCGTCTTGCCCGCGGTGGCGAAGCGCCAGCCGGCGTCGCAGAAGGCGGTGCCGATCGTCCTGGTGCCCAGGTCCAGCCCCAGCAGCACGCCGCCTTCGGGCAGCGCCTCGCGGAAGGTGGCGGCATCCTCGGTCACCAGCGCCGCCGCCCCATTCATTGCCGCGCGGCCGACCAGATGCCGAGCCTGTGCTCGACGTCGCGCGCGAGATTGGCCCAGAACAGCGGGATGTCGTAGACGTGGTAATTGTTGCCCGGCAGCACCCCGGCGCCCAGCATCGGGGGGTCCCCGATCAGCAGCAGACCGGTGTTCGGATCGCAGCGGGCGGGGACCGCGCCCGCGATCAGCTCGCCGCTGGAGAAATCCGCCGCCGGCCGCAGCGTGCCCAGATTGGCGGATGCCGCGGCGGCGCCGCCGCGCGCGCCGGTGAGCGGATTGATGCATAGGATCGGGCCGTCGCCGCGGATTTCGCCGTCGAACCCGGGGGTCGAGACGAACCGCTCGAGCACCATGCTCGGGTCCGCCGGCTCGGCGAAGCTCGACCAGGTCACGATGCAGCCCGCCCGGTCGGCGGTTCTGCAGGGGGGCAAACCCAGCGCGGGCAGGTCGCGCGCCACCGAGATCGGCCAGCCCACCGGATAGACCATGGCGATGCGCCCCTCGAGCGGCGTGCCCAGCACCTTGTTGCGCAGCAAGGTGAGCACGTGGAGCGCGCCCTGGCTGTGCCCGGCGAGCACGATCGGCGCGTCCGCCGGAGCGCTGGCGATGAAGTGGTCGAATGCCTGCGCCACGTCGCGATAGGCCAGATCGAGCGCCAATTGCGCCTCGCTGCGGTCGGTCAGGAAGGCGCCGAAGCTCGCTTGCCGGTACTTGGGCGCCCAGATCTCCTGCGCCCCGGCGAACGGGCTCGCCAGCCCGCGCAGGAACAGCCGGGCGCGGTTTTCCGCCTCGGCCTCGCCCAGCGGCGCGTTCCACTGCCCCTGCCCGGCGAGCCCGATGGGAATGTAGCTGGTCGGGTGGACGAAGAACACCACGAACGAAGGCGCTCGGCGCCTCTCCGGTTGGCGGTCGGCGCCTTGCGGCCGGTAGCGCGATGGGTCGGCGCCGCGCATCCCGGGTCGCGAATACCACATGGCGGGGTCCGCATAGGCGTTGGCGGCGAGCGCCGGCTGGTGCTCGAAGGCGCCGCGCGGGACGAAGGCCAGCTCGGTCAGTTCCTGCTCGTAGATCCGGTAGACGAAGGCGCCGGCGAGCACGAGCACGGTCATCGCCACGATGAAGTAGAGGAACCTACGCATGCACGGCGGGTTCGGGCTCGGCCTCCTCGGTGTCGTTCTTGCGCGAGCGGCGCTCGAGCGCGACCTTGATCATCGCCATCAGCGGATCGGCCAGGAACAGGCCGAGGATCCCGAACAGGATGCCCATGATCAGCTGCGCGGCCAGCACCAGTGCCGGCGCCAGGTCCACCGTCTTCTTGGCGATCATCGGGATGACCAGGTAACCATCGAAGGTCTGGACCACGAAGTACACGCCGATCGTGTAGAGCCCCATGTCGGCCCCGCCCGAAAAGCCCACCAGCACCATCAGCACGCCCGAAACGAACGCGCCGACATTGGGGATGAAGGCCAGGAGCCCGGTAAGGATCGCCAGCAGCGCCGCCATCGGCACGCCGTAGACCGCGAGCGCGACGTAGGTGAGCAGCCCCTCGAACACCATGCCCACGATGCGGCCGAACATCAGCTTGCGCATGGTCGCGGCCATCTGCGAGGCGGTGGCGTAGAACTCGGCGCGCCGATGCGTCGGCAGCATCCAGGCGAGCCCGCGCTCGTAGAGGCGGGGCTCGATGGCGATGTAGATGCCGATGATGATCACCAGGACGAGCGTGGTGAGCCCGCCGAAGATGCCCCCCAGCGCGCGGGTGACGGTGCCCACGCCGCTCATCAGCTGGCTGATCAGGCTCTGGATGTCCTCGCCATTGATGGCAAAGCCCTGGCCGCGCAGCCAGACGATCAGTTCCGCCCCCTGGCGGTTGATGAGGTCGGGAAACTGCGCTGCCTCCTGCGAGATCTGCGACCCGGCGAACAGCGCCAGCCAGGTGAAGAACGCGGTCGCACCGATGAGGACGAGGGCGATGCGCCAGCCGCGCCCGATCGGCAGCACCCGCGCGAGCAGGCGCGCGCCGCCATCGATCATGGCCGCAAACACCATGGCGCCGAAGATCACCAGCAGCGAGTGCGAGATGTAGATCGCCAGCACCGCGACCCCCACCACGGCCACCCAGACCATGGCCCTGGCCGCCTCATGGCGCAGCCGGGGATCCTCGATGCGGGTGGGGCTGGCGCCGATCGGCCCGATCGATTGGGTGGCGCGCTCGGCCTCGGCGGGGCCGGGATCGGCGGGGCTGGCGTCCGGCGGCATGGCGTCAGTCGCGTCCGGCAGCGGTTTGCCGGCCGGCGGCGGCAGGTTCGGCCGGAGCGCGCAGCTCGGGGCGAAGGCTGGTCCAGGCCCGCTCGCCGCGCAAGGCGGTGAACCAGGTCAGCGGGTTCCAGCTGGCGGTGCCGTCGAGCGAGAAGGTCACGATCTCGGCCCGCCCGCCGATGTCGGCGATCGGCACCGGGCCGCCCAGGCCGTTGCCGTAGGGCCCGGACGGCGCCCGACTGTCGGCCGAATGGTCGCGATTGTCGCCCATCAGGAACACGTGGCCCTCGGGCACCGCCACCGGCGCCATGTCGTCGAGCGGCTGGTCGAGATGGTCGATGATCTGGTAGCTCGCGCCGCCCGGCAGCGTCTCGCGATAGGTCGGCGGCTCGAACGCTTCGCTGCCGTCGGCTAGCCGCACCCGGTAGGGCTCGAAGGCGGCGAGGCAGGGGCCGGCGCCGCAATCGTTCTGGTTTACCGCCGGCAGGCGGACCGCCGGCTCCTGGTCCTGCGGCACCGGCTCGCCGTTGAGGATGATCTGGCCGTCGACCAGCGCGATGGTGTCGCCGGGCAGCGCCACCACCCGCTTGATGTAGTCCTCGGCGCGGTCGGGCGGCACGGCGATGACGATGTCGCCGTATTCGGGCGTCGAGGGCGCCACCCGCCAGTCGTCGCGCGGCAACAGGTGGAAGCTCATCGACACCCAGCTCCAGCCATAGGGATATTTGCTGACGATCAGCCGGTCGCCGACCAGGAGGTTGGGCACCATCGAGGCGCTGGGGATGTAGAACGGCTTGGCGATGAGCGTGTGGAACGCCAGCACGCCCAGCAGCATCAGCGCCAGGCCGCGGATCTCGGCCAGCCAGTTCACCTCGCCCTTGTCGCCGGGCGCCTCGCCGGGAACGGGATCGGCGAGGCGCAGCTCGCGCTCGCCTCCCACCGTGGCGGCGTCGGTGGTGGCCGGGGCATTGCCGGTTGGGGGGGTCATCGCGCTTCCAGGCTGGTGGCTGTCATTTGGGGATTGCTTCCAGGACAACGAAGGCCTGCGCCCATGGATGATCGTCGGTTAGGGTGAGGTGAACGCGCATCTCATGGCCGGGCGGCGTCAGTTCCGCAAGAAGCTTCGCCGCGCCGCCGGTCAGCGCCAGCGTCGGCGCGCCGGAGGGCGCGTTCACCACGCCGATGTCGCGCATGAACACGCCGCGCGAAAACCCCGTGCCCAGCGCCTTGGCAAACGCCTCCTTGGCGGCGAAGCGCTTGGCGTAGGTGCCCGCGCGGGTGTGCGGGCGCCTGGCCGCCTTGGCGCGCTCGACCTCGGTGAAGCAGCGGTTCTCGAACCGCTCGCCATAGCGCGCGAGCGAGGCGGCGATGCGCTCGATATTGCACAGGTCCGAGCCCAGGCCGACGATCACGCCGGCTCCTGCGAGCCGTCGCCGCGGGCCCGATCCGGGCTTTCGGCCCGCAAGCTGGAACGGCGCTGCGAGCCATTCCAGCGGTCGCCCGGTCGAGGCGAGCCCGGTTGAAGCGAGCCCGGTTGAAGCGGGGGGGCCCTCACCGCGCCGCGTCCATCAGCTCGCGCATCCTGAGCACCGCCGCTTCCAGCCCGGTGAACACCGCCTCACCGATGAGATAATGCCCTATATTGAGCTCGGCCAGCTGCGGGATGGCGGCGATCGGCTGGACGTTCTCGTAGGTCAGCCCGTGCCCGGCATGCGGCTCGATCCCGGTCTTCGCCGCCAGCGCGGCCATGTCGGTGAGGCGGCGCAGCTCCACCGCCACCGCCTCGCCCCCAATCTCCTTGGCGGCATGCGCATATTCGCCGGTGTGGAACTCCACCACCGGTGCGCCCAGCCGCAGCGCGGCATCCAGCTGGCGCTCGTCGGGGGCGATGAACAGGCTCACCCGGATGCCGGCATCGCCCAGCCTGGTCACGATCGGCGCCAGCTGGTTGTGCAGCCCGGCGGCGTCGAGCCCGCCCTCGGTGGTGCGCTCCTCGCGTTTCTCGGGCACGATGCAGGCGGCGTGCGGGCGATGGGTGAGGGCGATCGCCAGCATCTCCTCGGTCGCCGCCATCTCCAGGTTGAGCGGCAGGTCGGTCGCCGCCTGGATGCGCCGCAGATCCTCGTCGCGGATATGGCGCCGGTCTTCCCGCAGATGGGCGGTGATGCCGTCGCCGCCGCATTGCGCCACGATCCGCGCCGCGCGCACCGGGTCGGGATGGTCGCCGCCGCGCGCATTGCGGATGGTGGCGACATGGTCGATGTTGACGCCGAGGCGGAGACGGGGCGCGGTCATGGGCGGCGGGCGGGCGCGCCGTCGCCATCGGCGAGGCTCGCGTCGGGCTGAGGGAGGCCGCCATCGTGCGTCGGCAGGCCGGGGCTGCGGATCGTCGCGGCATGGGCCGCCCGCCAGTCCGGCCAGGAGCGCGCCGCCGGCGCGTCGAGGTCGAGCCGCCCGGCCGCTGTTTCCTGCCCCGCCGGCGCCGCGGCCGGCGGCTTGGAGATCGACCCCCAGCGCCACGCCGCATCGCTCGCCGCCGGCTCGGGTCCGGGGGTCAGGACCACCGCCGATCCGTCCGCCCCGCCGATCAGGATGGCGCCGGAAAAGCCCGCCGCCGCGGCGCGTTCGAGCACCGCTTCGCGGACCGGGGCGGGGGTTGGCGCCGTGGCGCAGGCGCCCAGGGCCGGCGCCGCGAGCGGGGTGCGGACCGGGCGCAGCCTCACGCGCGCAGATCGCGGCTGCCGGGCTTCTCGGCGGGGATCGCGGCGAGCTCGGGCGGCACCTCGTCGGGCGCGTAGTCGGGCAAATCGAGCGTCGCCAGCGCCACCAGCGGCACGCCGATCTGGGCGCGGCCCCCCGAGCGGTCGATCAGGCAGGCCGCGCCCACCAGCTCGCCCGCCGCCCGCTCGGCATGCCGGCGGATCACCGCGATGCACTCGCGGCTCGAAAGTCCCGTGGTCACCATGTCCTCCACCATCACCACCCGCGCGCCGGGGGGAATGGCAAAGCCGCGGCGCAGCGCGAATTGGCCGCCCTCGCGCTCGACGAACACCGCCGGGCAGCCCAGCGCCCGCGCGGTCTCGTAGCCGGGAATGATGCCGCCCAGCGCCGGCGACACGATCAGGTCCACCTGGCCGAACGCCGCGGAAATCTTCGCCGCCAGCGCCCGGCACAGCCGCTCGGTGCGATCGGGATATTGGAACACGCGCATCTTTTGCAGGAACACGGGCGAATGGCGCCCGGAGGAGAGGATGAAGTGCCCCTCGAGCAGCGCGTCGCTCGCGCGGAACTCCTCCAGCACCTCGTCCTGCGTCATCCGCTTCCCTGCCATCCGCCGCCGCTGCCCGGCGCCGCCCGGCGGCGGCCCATGCACCCAAGCCGGTATGGTTCTTGCCCGAAAATGTCCCTAGAAGCGCTTGAGGCAGGGGGCAAGCGGGCGTATAGGCCCGGCCGTGGCGGCCCTCGCGGCCGGTCAGGGCCGCCCCTCGGGGCGTTTTCGCCCGGCCTGGAACGGAAAGCGTTGGACAGATGATCTTCGGCGTAATCGCCCGCCTTCGGCTGCTTGTGTTGACCTTGCTCGCTTGCTGTTTCGTTCTCGCCACCGCTCCCGGCGCCGCGCTGGCCCAGGCGGCCCCGGCCCCCGAGCCGCTGCCGTCCGCCCCCCCATCGACCCAGACCGCATCGACCCGGACCACCGCGAGCGTGGCCGACACCGCCTCGCCCAATGTCGCTTCCCAAGCCACTTCCGCCGCCGACGCGGCCGAGGGCAGCGCCGGCTCGGAGCCCACCGGGGCGCCCGCCTTCGACTATTACGGCCCCGAGATGATCAAGGGCGCGCCCACCAGCGGCGAGTGGGACTTCCAGGACCAGTTCACCGACGATGGCCGGTACGCGCTGGGGATGCACAATTACATCCTGGTGCCGATGATGGCGGGGATCAGCCTGCTCGTCCTGCTGCTGATCCTCTGGGTGGTCGCGCGCTACAACCGCGCCGCCAATGCGGTGCCCTCCAAGACCAGCCACAACACCGTGATCGAAGTCATCTGGACGCTCGTGCCGGTGCTGATCCTGGTGGTCATCGCGGTGCCCTCGATCACCCTGCTCGCGCGCCAGTACGAAAGCCCGGGCGAGGATGCGATCACCATCAAGGCCACCGGCTATCAGTGGTACTGGGGCTACACCTACCCCGATCACGGTGGCTTCGAGGTCATCTCGAACATGAAGGACGAAGGCCTGGCGCTGGCCGAGGGCGAGCCGCCGCAGCTCGCCGCCGACAACCGCATGGTGGTCCCCGTGGGCCAGGAGATCCGCCTGCAGACCACCGGCGCCGACGTCATCCACTCCTTCGGCATCCCCTCGCTGTGGTTCAAGCTCGACGCGGTGCCCGGCCGGCTCAACGAGCGCCGGCTGGTGATTACCGAGCCCGGCATCTATTACGGCCAGTGCATGGAGCTGTGCGGCGCGCGGCACGGCTACATGCCGATCGCCATCGAGGCGCGCCCGCGGGCCGAGTTCGAAGCCTGGATCCGCGCGCAGGGCGGCGAGCTTCCCGGCGCCGGCGACGCGCCCGCGCCGGCCGCGCTGCCCGGCCTGCAGGAACCCGAGAGCAGCATCGAGAGCGCGCCCGGCGCCGGCGCTCCGCCGACGCAGGATACCGCGCCCGCCGGCGGCGCCACCGTCAATCCGGCCGGCGAACCTGTCACCTGAGCCTTGCCGCCGTTCAACTTGCCAAAGCCACACTAGGGTCGACCCGCATCATGGCCACCACCGCAGATACCTTCCAGGCCCATCCGCAGGAGCATCGCCCCGATGCCGGCCACGGGGCCGATCATGATGCCGACCACAAGCCGGCCTTCTTCGCCCGCTGGTTCATGTCCACCAACCACAAGGATATCGGCACCCTTTATCTGATCTTCGCGATTATGGCCGGGATCGTCGGCGGCGCGATCTCGGGCCTGATGCGCGAGGAACTGCGCGAGCCCGGCCTGCAGGTGATGGGCCAGGTGGCCATGTTCCTGAACGGCGGCGGGTTCGATTTCGACCAGGCGGCGCACACCTGGAACGTGCTGATCACCGCGCACGGGCTGGTGATGGTGTTCTTCATGGTGATGCCGGCGATGATCGGCGGCTTTGGCAATTGGTTCGTGCCGCTGATGATCGGCGCGCCCGACATGGCCTTCCCGCGGATGAACAACATCAGCTTCTGGCTGACGGTGGCGGGCTTCTGCTCGCTGATGTTCTCGCTGTTCGTGCCCGGCGGCATCGGCATGGGCGCGGGCGTGGGCTGGACGGTCTATGCCCCGCTGTCGACCACCGGCTCGGTCGGCCCTGCGGTGGATTTCGCGATCTTCTCGCTGCACCTGGCGGGCGCCGGCTCGATCCTGGGCGCGACCAATTTCATCACCACCATCTTCAACATGCGCGCGCCCGGCATGACGCTGCACAAGATGCCGCTGTTCGTCTGGTCGATCCTCGTCACCGCCTTCCTGCTGCTGCTGGCGCTGCCGGTGCTCGCCGCGGCGATCACCATGCTGCTGACCGACCGCAATTTCGGCACCACCTTCTTCGATGCGGCCGGCGGCGGCGATCCGGTGCTCTACCAGCATTTGTTCTGGTTCTTCGGCCACCCCGAGGTCTACATCATGATCCTGCCGGGCTTCGGCATGGTCAGCCAGATCATCGCCACCTTCAGCCGCAAGCCCATCTTCGGCTATCTCGGCATGGCCTATGCCATGGTCGCGATCGGCGTGGTCGGCTTCATCGTCTGGGCGCACCACATGTATACCGTCGGCCTCGACGTGAACATGAAGATGTATTTCACCGCCGCCACCATGGTCATCGCGGTGCCCACCGGCATCAAGATCTTCAGCTGGATCGCGACGATGTGGGGCGGGTCGCTCGAGTTCAAGTCGCCGATGGTCTGGGCGCTGGGCTTCATCTTCCTGTTCACCGTCGGCGGCGTCACCGGCGTCACGCTCGCCAACGGCGGCATCGACGACAATCTGCACGACACCTATTACGTCGTCGCGCACTTCCACTACGTGCTCTCGATGGGCGCGGTGTTCTCGCTGTTCGCCGGCTGGTACTACTGGTTCCCCAAGATCAGCGGCCGCTGGCATTCCGAATTGCTCGCCCACCTGCACTTCTGGGGCTTCTTCATCGGCGTGAACGTCATCTTCTTCCCCATGCACTTCCTCGGCATGCAGGGAATGCCGCGCCGCTATCCCGACTACACCCCGGCCTACCAGTACTGGAACGAGATCGCGACCTACGGCTACTACATCATGGCCGCCTCGATGATCCTGTTCTTCGCCAACACCTTCTACGCTTTGTTCGCCGGGCGCCGGGCCGAGGGCAATTACTGGGGCGAGGGCGCCACGACGCTCGAATGGTCGCTGTCGAGCCCGCCGCCCTACCACCAGTTCGAGACGCTGCCGGTGATCGAAGACCACCACACCCACGACAACCACATCGGCGAGCGGCCGGTGACGGCCCCGGCGCACTGAGACATCGCCTCGGCGGGAGCCCCGGATCCGGTCCGGGCGTTCCCGCCGATGCCTCGACCCCATGACCGCCACCACCACCTCCATCCCGGCCACCGCGCCGGCCCAGCCCGCCGACTGGCGCGACTTCCTCGCGCTCACCAAGCCGCGGGTGATGACGCTGGTCGTCTTCACCGGGCTGGCCGGCCTGCTCGCCGCGCCCGGCACCATCCATCCGGTGCTCGGCTTCGCCGCGATCCTCGCCATCGCCATGGGCGCGGGCGGGGCGGCGGCGCTCAACATGTGGTGGGAGGCCGACCTTGACGCGGGGATGAAGCGCACCGCCAGGCGGCCGCTCCCGGCCGGTCGGCTGCGCTCCGACGATGCGCGCGATTTCGGCATCGCCCTGGCGGTCGCGTCGGTCGGCATCATGGGCCTCGCGGTCCACTGGCTCGCCGCCGCGCTGCTCGCCTGCTCGATCCTCTACTACGCGGTAGTCTACACCATCTGGCTCAAGCCCCGCACCCCGCAGAACATCGTCATCGGCGGCGGTGCGGGCGCCTTCCCGCCGCTGATCGGGTGGGTGGCGGTCACCGGCGACA
>JANNOJ010000082.1:0-1854 GCA_031399025.1 Erythrobacteraceae bacterium
TCGCTCGCGCCCTCACCCAGTTCCTCCAGCGCCCGCGCCACGGCTTGCGCTGCGACCGCGGGCTTGAACCCGAGGTTCTCCAGCGCGCTCGCCGCGTCCGCGCCCTTGCTGCCTGCCGGAGCAGCCGCCACGCCAACCGCAAACCCGCCCGAACCGCCCGGCATCGCGCCCGCCTTGTCCTTCAGCTCGTTGACGATCCGGCCCGCCAGCTTCGGCCCTACGCCCTGCGCCCGCGCCACCATCGCCGCGTCGCCCTTGCCGCAAGCGTCGCGCAGGTCTCCGGTTGCCAGCGCGGAGAGGATCGCCAAAGCCACCTTGCTCCCCACGCCCTGCACGCCGGTCAGCAGCCGGAACCAGTCGCGTTCCGCGCTGTCGGCAAAGCCGAGCAGGCGCATATCGTTCTCGCTCACCTGCAATTGCGTGTGGACGGTGCAGCCCTCGCCCACCTCGCCCAGCGCAGCGAGCGTGCGGCTGGAGCAGTGGACGAGGTAGCCCACCCCGCCGACATCGACGATCGCCCAGTCCTCGCCGGTCGCATCGAGCCTGCCTGAGAGCTTTGCAATCATGAGTCCTCGTTGCGCTATCGCTTCGCTACTTGAGCGCAAAGTTCCTGACCCAAGCCCAGCCGAGCGTCCAGCCTTTATGGACAGATGCCCACACTTGCGCCAGATGGCGAGCCATGAGCTGGAACACCTTCGGGCGCGTGCTGCGCTTTACCACATGGGGCGAGAGCCACGGGCCTGCGCTGGGCGCGGTGGTTGACGGGTGCCCGCCGGGGCTGGCGATCAGCGAGGACTTCATCCAGCCCTTCTTGGATGCGCGCAAGCCGGGGACGAGCCGCTTCACCACGCAGCGGCGCGAGGATGATCTGGTGCGGATCCTGTCGGGCGTGTTCGAGGGCAAGACCACCGGCACGCCGATCAGCCTGATGATCGAGAACACCGATCAGCGCTCCAAAGATTACTCCGAGATCGCCCAGTCTTACCGCCCGGGCCATGCCGATTACGCCTATGACGCCAAATACGGCATCCGCGATTATCGCGGCGGCGGGCGTTCCAGCGCGCGCGAGACGGCGGCGCGGGTCGCTGCGGGCGCGGTGGCGCGGTTGGTCATCCCCGAGGTCAGCATCGTCGCTTACGTGTGCGAACTCGGGGGCGACCGGATCGACCCTGCGCGGATCGACTATGCCGAGATCGCGAAGAACCCGTTCTTCTGCCCCGATCCCGAGGCCGCCAAGCGGTGGGAGGCCAAGGTTGACGATGCGCGGCTGGCCGGATCGTCATTGGGCGCGATCGTCGAATGTGTTGCCACCGGCGTCCCCGCAGGCTGGGGCGCGCCGATCTATGCCAAGCTCGACAGCGATCTGGCCGCTGCGATGATGAGCATCAATGCGGTCAAGGGCGTCGAGATCGGCGACGGCTTCGAAGCCGCGCGCCTTAGCGGCGAAGAAAACGCCGACCGGATGCGGCCGCCTGAACCGGGGAGCAATGACGGCAAACCGCTGTTCCTCGCCAACCACGCGGGCGGCACAGCGGGCGGCATTTCGACCGGGCAGCCGGTGGTGTGCCGCGTGGCGTTCAAGCCGACCTCGTCGATCCTCACTCCGGTGGAGTCGATCAACGCGGCTGGTGAAGCGGTGGAGGTGGTCACCAAGGGCCGCCACGACCCCTGCGTCGGCATCCGCGGCACGCCGGTGGTCGAAGCGATGATGGCGCTGGTGCTGGCGGATCACAAGCTGCTGCACCGGGGGCAAGTGGGGTAGCGATAGCGCGAATAATCAGGCGAGCAGGTCGGTTAGCGGCATGGCGGCTTTGCCTCGCTGCTGGAAAAAACCCGCCGTTCGGGAATCGACCC
>JANNOJ010000024.1:0-68003 GCA_031399025.1 Erythrobacteraceae bacterium
TCGAGCGATACTTCTGCAAGCTCAAGCACTTCCGGCGCATCGCAACCCGCTTCGACAAGCTGGCCCGAAACTTCCTCGCCGCCGTGCTGATCGCTTCAACCCGACTATGGCTCAGAGCTTATGAGTCCAGAACCTAGGCCCGCGTCCCGCTTCAGATAGTGTGTGTCGAGGATGGCGCCGACGTCGGCGAGCGAGTGGCCGGTGATTGCGGCGATCTCAGCTTCGGTGGCGCCAGCGAGTGCTAGACGGGTTACCGCGGTCCCGCGCAGGTCATGGAAGGTGAGTCCAGCCACTGACGCCAACCGGCACGTTCGCCGCCATGCACAGCCGAACGTATTCCCGGTCCAGCTTCCGCCCGCATTATTTGTAAGGATTGTGACGGCTCGCTTGGGGGTGCGGTCCAGCGCCTCCTTCAGCGGCGCGGCAACGCGGATCACGATCCGAACACCTGTCTTGCCCTGCCGCAAGCGGATATGAGTGCCGTCATACGCGGACCAGGGGAGCTTAATCAGGTCGCCCTGCCGCTGCCCGGTCCATAGTGCGAGTTGGAGCGCTAGGCGCATGTGCTCTGGGGCAATGGCTTCGAAAGCGGCTTCGTCGGCGTCCGTCCAGACCGTTTCTCGACGGCCTGAGCGATACAACCGGCCGGGCTTTTCGCAGGGGTTCGCTGGGACCAAGCCCCGATTGAGAGCCCATGAGATCGTGCGGGCAAGAACCGAAAAGGCATAGTCGCCCTGTCGCCGAGAGCGGGCTGCCAATCGGTCGCGCCACGCCAAAAACTCGCCGCGCGTGCGGCGGTCCTCGAGCAGCTTGAGCGGAAGGTCTCCGAACTCTACCGCGATATGCTTGAGGTGCTTCCGATAATCAGTGCGGGTGCGGGGCGCTAGCGTCGCAAAGTCCGATGAGGCTTCAAATGCGTCGAACACGGATTGAAGCGCGCCGGCGGGCGTAAGGCGCTTCGCTCCCACCGCCGCATTGTAGCTGGCGTGGAACTCTGGCGAACCCGGCGCGCCTTGGAGGCGTGGACCGCCCTTCCACGCATAGTAGTAGGTGACGAAGCTGCCATCGGCGAGCTTCTTGCGAACCCGGTTAATGCCCTTGAGCCGCACGCGCATGTCGTTTCGCCTTCCACGCCTCAAACTGGTCCGCAGGTTCGGCCGGGGCTGACCCGTGAATCAAGGTGATTCTTCCGTCCGGCCCGATCTCCGTCCGCGCCACCTCAAGCCCGCATGCACGCGCAGCCTTCACCGCCCGAACGATATCAGCTTGCCGGAAGGTGGCGCGGACGCGAGGCATCGCGTCAGAAGCTGCCATTCAGCCGGACGTTGACGGTCCCACTTGGATCGGCGGCCGCAGCGACCGCCACGCCCAGCAGCGCGTTGCCGCTGGCAGTATTGGTGACGAGCTTCGCCGTCGCGTCCCAGTAAACCTTATCACCGATCGCGACGGCAAGTGCCGATACCTTTGGCAACGTGAATACGCCAAGGGTGACGATATCGAGATCCGCGCCGCTCAGTGCGCTTTCCGCGGCAATGCCAATGATAGCGCCGACGCTGACGACTGAGCCCGACGCGATATCGGCCGGCGCGGGCAGCGTCAGATTGACGCCTCTTTGAACGTAGTTGATCATAACTAGAGTCCTTTCGAGGTGAAAAATCGAATGGTGTTCGCGGGGGTGCGGCTGGCGTCGGCAATCGCCCGATTGACCGCGGCGAGCGCGGCAGCAATTTCGCTGTCGGTGCGATAGCCGACGCGCGAGCCGTCGGAGTCCTCGACTTCGCGAACGCCGGAGAGTCGAGCTTCGAAAAGCCGGTCTCTCCACGCGATCAGATCGGGCAATGCCACTGCCATGGCTTACGCTACGCCCGGATTGCGGTAGGCGCCGCGCCAGTCGACCACACCACACCCAAAGTCGAGCACCACGCGGAATTCAGTTCCGAGCACGTCCCATCCTTCACGCGAAGCGATCTGCGGACCCGGCGCCGATGACAGATAGGCATACTCGAGCACGGCGAGCTGCGCCGGATCGGCAAACAGATACCAACTCTTGTCCGTAATCCGCGGTTCCACAACCGCCGTCAGCTTGCCCGCCCACGGATTCACATCCTTCGGCGACCATGCGCTGGTTTCGGCAAGGACTCGTTCGGCTTCCGTCTCCAACGCGGGACCAACCAACAGATACTTGGGCGTAGCGTTGATGGGAGACTTGGCGTTCACGCCTTTCTGCTGGCGCATCGCAATGCGGGCTTCGTCCAACCCCCCGCCGCTCTGTGGCGGGTCCTGATTTATATCGTAATAGAAGAGGGTGCTGCTGGCTGCGGAGAGGTTTTTGTGGTCGATATGGAACAGCCGCTTGCCATCCTCGCCCATGACCGGGCCGGCCCCGCTCGATTGAGTCAGAAGGTTGAAGAGTAGATTCGCTTCCGTCTCCGCGGCAGCGCGACCGGCAGCGATGCCCCAGTCGCGGAAAGCGCCGAGATCGTCATTGATCAGCGCTTTCCGCGACAGCGCGAACATGCTGGCGTACGTGTCGAGCGCGTAGGACTCGGTTGCCTCGCCACGGCTGACGTTCTTGATCTCGCCCCCTTCTGTCACCTTCTGCAGCGGCCCGACTTCGCTGAGCTTCAGCCGTGATGCCGTCCGGAAGTCGCTGAGCAGCGCTTGCCTGGCAAGGATCTTGAGCGGGCTCTGTGCTGACTGATAGGCGGGCAGCAGCGTCCGGTTGCCGACGCCAGCCAGCAAACTGGGGAAATCGGAGGTGGTATGCATCGCGGCGCGGAAAATCGCGTCGGAGTCCATGCCCGTCATGCTCTGGCCGCGCATCGAGAGAATAGCGCGAGCATGATCCACCAGGCGTTCGCCCATATAGGGACGCGCTGCATCCGTCGGCGTGGAGCCGTTGACGCGGGCGAACAGCGCATCGGTTCGGCGCGTCAAAATGACGGCCGGATCGTCATTCGCCGGGTCCGCAGTCTGAGTGCGGATGTTGGTAGAGGTGCGACCTCGCATGGCTTCGAATGCCGCGGCGCGAGCGGCGATGATGTCCGCTTCGGCGTCGATCTGTTCATCTGCCCATTCGGGCGGGAGGCCAGCCGTTCGGGCAATCGCACGGATCTGCCCGCGCAACTCAGCGCGATTGTCATTGGCTTCAGTCGTCATCGGGGGGCTGTTCCTCACACTCGCACCGGGATCTGCCGGCACAGGGACAAAGGACACCTCAAAGGGCGCCCAGGCGACGGCAGTTCGAGTCCGGTGGCCGGATTCATCCCGGCCGTCCTGCCAACGGTCGACGCGGTAACCGATACTGACGTGACGGATGACGCCGCCGGCGATGTCCGTCACGATCGGTTCTACATCGGGGCGCGCGCTGAGGCGCAGCAAGGCGACGCCCTGCCCCGCTTCAATCCGCGCCTCTTCCACGACGCCGATCACGTCGCAAAGCTCGCTCTGCCGGTGTCCGTTCAGCACACTGGCGCCGACAAGCCGCTCCAGGTTGATGTGTGCCGGGTCCAGCGATAGCAGTTCGGTATAGGCGCCGCGTTGATCGCGGCGCGGCACGCCTGCGCCAGTGCTCCAAACGACTTCAACAGAGCGCGCGCCGGCGTCATAGGAGTTCGGACGCAGCGCCGCGCGGTGCAGCAATTCAGGCGTCGCCATTGGCGGTTTCCTTCTGTGGGATGGTGGGGAAGGCGAGCCCCAGCGCCGCTTCGCGCGCCCGATCAGCGGCGATCTCTTCGTCCAAGGTCGCAACGTCATAGCCGAGAGACGCGACAACCTGGCGCCGGCTCTTGAAGCCGCTCTGCACCGCCATCGCTTCCGCCTCGATGTCTTTTAGCGGATCGACCCAAGGCTGAGCTGGTGGATACCACTCTGCGGCAAGGTAGGCGGCTTGGTCCGCTTCGAAGCTTGGCAAGTCCAAAGCGCCAGCCATCACGGCAACGGAGATGGCGCGTTCCCAGATCGGGCGCAGCATCTGCGGAATGATGACGTGATATTGGAGCTGTTCGACACGCTGGCGAAACGCAACCAGGCCCGCGCGAAGGCTGGAATAGTTCGCGCCCCGCAAGTCGCCGGTCAGCAGATGTTCCGGCAGCCCAAGTCCGGCGGCGATGGCACGAAGCTGAAGCTGCGCGAATTCAATGGACTGCTGCGCCTGCTGCGGCGTCGAAAACTTGATATCGAAGCCGGATGGCAGAACCTTGAGCGTGCCAGGCTCGAGACCGGTGTCCATGATGCCGCCGCTTTGCGGCCCCTCATAGGGACTGGCGCCCGTGCCGTTCATATCGGTAAGGAAGCCCGCGTGCATCGCCGCCACCTTGGCACCGACTAGGAGCGCATCTTCCAGTTGGTCGAGTTCGGAAAGGCGCAGCAGAACCGGCGCCAGCCATGAAATGCCGCGCACCTGTCCTGCGCCAAGCGGCTGAAACAGGTGGGTGATGTCGGCTGCTGAAATACGGATCGGCGGCGCGTAGCTCGCGAATGTGTCGGTGGGGCGCGTCGGGCTGACGTGGTAGGCAACGCGCCGCCCAGACGCGTCGAATTCGACGCCCGCCACGATGCGCCGGCCGCCCCCTAGCTCGACAGTGTGCGCGGGGTCGACCAGCTCGGCAGGAATGAGGCGAAGTTGCAGCCCGGCGTCGCCGACCGCCATGTGAATGAACGCCTCGCCGTCTACGATCATCGCCCGAACCGCCGCCGCTTGAAGACCGGCAAAGTCCGTCAATCCGTCCGCATCTGCCTTGGTCCCCCAAGCCGTCGCCGCCGCATTGATGCGTGCTCGCACATCCTCATCGGTATGGAGCGGCGCGGGCGTTATGCCGGCGCCAACCATGGCCGTGACCAGAGCGCCGACGCCCGACGCTGCCCAGGGGTTGTTTGCGGTGAAGTAGCGCGCGCGAGAGCGTACAGGCGCCGCTGCGGCGAGCACTTCCTGCCCAGTTGGACCGAAAGAAGGGTGCGCGTTCCAACGCGGCGCGCCGCCGGCCGCGTCAAAGCGGCGGGTGCGAACGCGGCGTTGGAACAGCCACTCAAGCATTCGAGCTCGCCGCGGTGAGCAGCGGAACGAAAAAGTCTGTTGCTGGGAACGAAAGTAGGGATTCAAAATCCCAACGCGCATCTTCCGGTGATTGGGCGTAACGGTAATTCAGAGCGCGCGGATCATGTTCAGGGTACGCTTCCTGATCGGAACGCCTGAACCCGCCCACAAATCGCACCAACCCACCTTGCGAAGGGCAGCGTTCCGCAATGAGATCGTACGTCCAATATTTGGACCGGTCGTTCTCGGCGGCCCAGACTGCCGCTCGCAATCCACTTGCAGGATTGAACGCGTCAAATGGCTGATCGGCAAGGCGTATATCGGCCGCCGCTTCCATCCAATATGACACTTGCTTGAGCAGACGCACGTCATATTCGTGTGCGTTGGCGAGCGCGAACAGAAGGCGAGCCTTACACCAGCCTTCGGCTGTAAGAACCGCCGCAGCTGTGGGGCCATTTCCTCGATACTCGCTCGCTTCCAGCAAACCGTGCTGCAGAAACGTGCGAATTTGCCGAGCCAAGTAGTCGCTGCTTGCGCCGGTTTGAGACGCGATGAGTATCGCAGTCTGCCCAACCGTAAGAGCTATATTGCCCATGCGAATCTCCTTCCTTCCGATACGTAATACTCTACGTATTGCGTAGAGTCAAGAGATGGTGCTATATGGGGTTGCCGGTTGGTCACCGGTTAGGCGCGCGGCGGTGCGTAGGCGTCGCGCTCCGCACCGATGTTGTCTGGCAGCAATGTCGGCGGAAGCCGCCGCCGGGGGAGACAACCCGGCGGCGGCTCCACTCGTTTGGAGAATGGCACAATGACGAACAGCGACGGCGAGCGCCTGATTCCGCTTCGTTCAGCGCTAGCTGTATTGCAGCCGATGCGCCCCGATCTTCTTCCTCGCCAGATAAAGTCGATGCTTGGCAAGAGCACACGTCTAAAAACACGCTACAGCGTCTTCCGCGTAGAATTTGTCTTAGAACGCGAATTTGAGCGTGTGCGAAAGCAGTTTCACCATCTTAGTGAAATACCTCAAACAAATGTGCGTTGATTAGTGAGTACAATCTTCGCTACTTAATGATTCGCCCGGACGGCTCAAGAAGGGAATTGTATCATGTTTAATGTAGATGGTTCGACAGATGTCAGCTTTATCGTGCGCACGGAAAACGGAGCGGACTTCTGGCACATCGCGCCAAGCGGCCACTACGCGGCCGATTGCCAGCGCGGCAAGGATGCTGCTGCTGAGTTGATGCGCCAGATGTGGTTTGGCGATAACCCCCTTCTCCTAAAGAGCGTCGCTGAAGCGATCGTTCGCAAGGGTTCGTTCGGCGGGCTGGAAATCGGCTTTTTCAGGAAGTCGGGCAGGCGCTTCTCCGCAGCCCGCACGAAGTCATCGGCCTAGCCACCGGCTCCTGACGACACTCGGCTGGGCAGCGGGCGCCGCCGCGCTGCCCAGTTCCGCTTCGCGCCGATCTAGGTCCGCATTGACCAGGTGGCGGGCAGCAAACCCGTAGACAACGCAGTCGAGCGCTTCCGCGCGGCGGCCCGGAATGCGCTCGAAGCGGCGCAACGGTTGTCCGCGGACATAGCGCACAACGCGCCGCTCTGACGCGAGCTGTTCAAACCAGATGGGCTCCAGCGACTCGCTGAATCGGATCGTCCGCCCCGAACTCAACCGCGTCAAAATCTGTGCCTTGAGTCCGTCGACCCCCACCAGGAACAGCTTCGATCCTTTCGAGTGACTCGCCGCGATTGCCGGCCGCGGGCCTGCAACGCCCTTCCCTGCCACAACGCGACGCGCGAAGCGCGGCCGGCAGTACGAATAGACGATATCCGTCACGCCGCCGTCACCGGAGTCGATCACCGCAGCATCAATCCGCAGCGTGCCGCCGTTCGGATGCGACCATGTGGTGCGTAGCAAGTCGTCCAGTTCCGCCCAAGTCGTATCTTCAAGCGAGCTACCCCAGATGACATGATGCGCGAGCACGAAGGCATCAGCGCGCGACCAGCCAATCAGCGTCGTCTCTAGCCGATCGTCCTGCACGTCGACTCCCGCGGTGACGATCAGCACATCTGGGGGGATGCGCGCGAGGTCGAATGCCTCGGCACGCGACTGCAAAGCGCTTTCGTCAAGTGTGTCCGCCGACTCCCGCCACCCTTGCGCCAGGATGGTGTTGACGAAGGTCTGAAGCTGATCGGGATGATCCTTCGCCGCCAGAAACTCGGCGGCGAGCTTGGCCCAGCTCGCATTCGGCAGCCCCGACACAAGCGCATTCAGCCGGAATCCAGCGTGCCCCTGAACCTCGAGCCGCGTGGCGCGCCACTGCCCTTGTGTCACCATAGCGGACTTATTGCGCTCGGCGATCAACTCGGCGCAGTGCGGACAGCGAAAAGCGGCCGTTTCCGGCCGGTCCGGCTCCCATTCGATGTGCGACCACTGGATTTCTGAAAGCGCCCCACACTCTGGGCAGGGCACCTCAAACACCCGCGCGTCGGACAGGACATAGGACCGCAGCACATTGCTGGTCTCCTCCAGCGTCGGCGTGCTGCCCATGATGATCTTGCGATTGGCGTAGCTGAGCGTCCGCTTCTCGGCGAGCATGATGGGGCTTCCCTCAGGTCCAGGCTCCATGGCGTCCGCTTCGTCGATCAGCAGCACGCGCACATTCTGCCGGCGCAGATTGCGGGGCGCCTTCGCCGCGACGATCTTAAGCGACCCGCCGGCGAAGCGACGCGACAGCAGCGTGTTACGGCCGGACTCGTCGGCCTCGGCCGATAAGAGTCCGGCGAGCACGGGTGTGGCGGCAAAGATCGGCTCCACGTCGCTGACCATGTAGTCGCGACAATCCGCCTCAGTTGGCAGCAATGCCCAGATCGGCGATGGCTCATTAGCAATGTAGGACGCCAGCGCGCCCGTCAGCAGAGTCGTGAAGCCTACGCGCACCGGCTTGACGATTGTCACGCGCTCAATCGTAGGATCGCTGATCGCATCGGCAATCTCGCGCTGATATGGCCACAGCTTCACCCGCCCCGGCAGCGCCGACACGCCTTCGGGTAGCCGCATGTGTGTTTCTATCCATTCGGAAAGCTGCAGTCGTGCCGGGGGAACCAGTGCCCGAAGCGCCGCTCGCCGGACATCTTGAAGCGTTTCAAGCGCCATGTGGATCTATACCAATCGCAGCGCAGAAATCTCGATATCCGGCATCTGGGTTCGATTGATAGGGTTCTTTCTCTGCAATACATCGCAGAGCATAATGGACTCCTCGGTAAATGTTGTAAGCTACTACATCAGCGTAAAGTGATCCCTCAGATCGTAACTCTTGAAGTATATAATCTAGCGACCCATTGTACTTTACCCATCCGTGTGGAGATCTGATTGTATTATCGAGTTCGACGGATACTTCGAGTAAGCTGACTTTAACGATCTGAAAAGTGTGCCCCAATGTCATAAGCATAGGAAGCTCCCACCATCCCTCTCCATTAAAGAAGCCCCAAAGACCACCGTGTCCGCGATTATTAAATTCGGGTGCTTTACCTATCTCTCCCTCCCACTCGTGACACGAAACGTAGCCGTACTCAGGCCATATGAAACCACCATATCCGACACCCGCCGGCCCAGAAGCCCGCGCCATGTACGGATACAGGGGGCCAGTCGGTTCTTCAGTCCACGGCTCAAAGTCCATTTGATGCTTCCTCCAGCGCTGCACGTACTTCTAGGTCGATACCCGAAACGTCATCCTTGCTAAGGTGGGGGAGCCGCTGTTGTATGCGCGAAGGGAGCGCCAGCATGGCCGATCGAACGTCCCGTAGAACGCTGGACCAGGCGCGCTCAACTTCGCGGGCGGACAGCATCTCGCCGCGGGCGATAGCGTTCTTCAGTGCAAGCGAGTCCGCCTGTTCGCGCGCAACGCGGACGCGCTCTTGCGTCAGGTTGACAGAACCCCCGCGACCGGCCGCTTGCGCGCGAAGGTGCGCGCAATAGGCACGAGCGGACTCTCGCGCCGGAAAGCCGTTGCCGCTCTTACTGAGAATGCCCCGCTTCGCCAGATCGCGAACGGTGCGACCCGACACGCCCAGGAGATCGCCGAGATGTTCGGCGTCCAATGCCTCTATAGGCTCCACATCCCCGCCCAGGAGATCGTCAAACGCGGCCATAGAGCCGGAACCCTTCGATAGAATCTTTCAGCGGCTGAAACTTCGGGCTCCGCGACCCCCCCCGCAGGGCGCCCCGGCGGGGGAGGACCCGAACGCCATCACGCCGCGCCTTCGTCGTCAGCATCGAATGCGTTCACTTCATCTCGAAAGGCGGGGTAGGGCGGCTCATGAGCCGCACCCGCCATATACGTAGTATAGGGGGGTGGGTGCGTGCGGGTTGGTGCGGGGGTCGGTGCAGGCTCCGTGCAGGGTTCGTGCATCGCTTGGTGCAGGGTTCGTGCAAGGGTTGGTGCAACCCCAAGCCCGGTCGCCCATGCCCGATTATCGCGCTGATAGACGTTCTGGCCATTGAGGATCGCGCCCCTATGCAGCAGCCGCTGCAACGCTGCCTCGAAGCCTCGATGCCCTATACCCTCACCCAAGGGCATCTTTGCGAACACCCGCGGCGCATAGTTCGAAGCCGATGCGTTCGGCGACACGGCACGCCGCTCGGCTGCTGTCTTGGCCAGGCAAGCCATGAACGCATCATCTTCGATGCCGGCGCGTGCGGAAGCACAGACACTCATCGGTAGATCGGCGTCGCGCGCAAATGCCCATTCGTACCACCTGAACTTCACGGTTTCGCCGTTACGCGCATAGTTTGCCTTCTGACGGCTGAGCACACGCGCATCACGGTCGATCGGGCTGCCATCCGCCTCGCTTGGCGTTTCAAGAAAGAGCCGTGAGCGGACCTGATTTTCCCAGGCAGTCGAGCCGGAGAAGCTGCCACCTGCTTTGTTCGGATGGCCTAGGAACAGCACGGCGCCGCCGATGCGCATCGCCAGCCGGTTCAGCAGCGCGACAAATGCCGCCACATCGTGCCGCGCGTTCTCATTGCCAGCGAACAGGTGCGCCACGTTATCTAGCGCCACGAAGGTTATTCCGTTGCCGCTTGCTGCTGCCTCGAGCGAGTCGAAACGGGGCGCGACCCGCAGCTCGCCCCGGTCGCTAAAGGTGCAGAGCTCCGTATCCGTCTCGCCGGCGAGCGACGATAGAAACAGCCTACCCGACAGGCTCGAGAGAGGCGCCTCTAGCATGGCGCAAATCGCGATTTGGCGCCGATGCAATTCCAGCGCATCATCTTCGCAGGTCAGGTAGAGCGCCCTGGCTTCGCGCGTCTCAATTCCGAGGAACGGTCGACCAAGCGCGATGCAGGTGGCGAGTTGCTGAGTGATGAGCGACTTGCCCGCGCTGCCAGGGCCGGTGAGGTAGGTTGCCTGCCCCATGGGAATCCACTCGCGCAACGCCCACTCGCGTTGCGGCAAATCGGCGCCGTGCCAGGCCGCGGGATCGATCAGCCGCAGGTCAGGCAGTTTAGCAGGTGCGCCGCCGAGCAAGTTCAGATCGGACTCGGGTAGTTCGTCGAAATCGTCGGGTCCGATCCCGTCGGGCCTTTCGCAGCCCAGAAGCTCAACGGTGCGCTCGGCGGCCTTCTCGCCAAACGCTTCGCGAAGGGATGGCAACCCAAATAGGGACTTGTCGGCGCTAAGGCGCTTAGCCGCGTCGCGGGCCATGCTCTTGAGCGCCTTCTTGCGATCGGCGCCCGCCGCATCCCGAATGGCGCGGGTGAATTCGATGACCGAGTCTTCATTCCATCCCGCGCGCGTCAGGAAACCAATCAGCGTAAGTGTGGCATTGTGCCGGCCGCCCTCGCTCGGGAAAGCACGCGCCGCGATCGTAGCGGCCGCGAGGCGGCGGAAGGCGTGCAACAGTTCATCCCGATCGCACGTCGCCGGCTCCCCGGCACTGCCGCGCCACTCAATCGATTCCCCGGACTCGTGCCTCGAGCCAGGAAAGACGGTTTGCGATGGCTGGTCGGTTCCGCTGTTGCTGCGCAACTCCAGCAGCGTCTTTGATGAACCGGGCTCGCGAACCTGTTCCGTCCGGAGATCCGGCGCGCGGTAGAGCCAGTGTGAGTCGGGATTCCCCTGCCGGCCAAACACGGCTGGCGTTGGGGGCAAGAAAGCGGGCGCGAGGGAGCGCGCTTCCACGCTGTCCAGGTCGATGTCTACCAGCCCGCCGCTGGCCTCGCCGAGGATGATGCCGATGTTCTGCGCCTGACCGTTGAAGTGCTGGGCCGCTGTGTCAGCGTCCAGCCGCAGCCTTCCCCAGCCTTTTGATTGCGGTCCCTTTTGACGGGTGGGGATAGGGACGGGAGCCCAACCGCGGGCGATGTACGAGCGGGCGATTGCAAGCGGCTTCAGAGCTTCGTCGGCGCCCAGAAGGTCGGCCCAGTCGGTTGGCGGTTCCGCTGTAACCCATTGAGTTTCCAAAGTGCGTTATTCCCGAAGTTGGGGAGAAAACGCTGCAAAAACAATGGCCCGGCACGGACTCTGACTCCGTCAATCGAGGTTCGAATCCTCGCGGGGCATCCACTTTCGTCCGGGGTGACGCGGCCGTGAGCCCGGCTACCGGCGCGCCCCCGAACGACTCAGGCGCCCACCGCCGTCAGCGCCGAGCCCCGGTCCGCGCCCGCCGCAAACCGCGCCGTCACCCGCCGCGCATAGGGCTTGGCGGTCACCGTCGAGACCGCGACGTACTCCGCCTGCAGCTGCGCCGGCGTGAGCGTCACCAGCGCGTAGCCCTTGGTGTCCTGGTCGCAGAAGGCGACCTCCTCGTTGGCCGCCTCGAGGAACCGGCCGAAGCCGGGCAGGATGGAGCCGTAGGACGGGCTGGAGATCGCTGTGCAGCCTACCTCCACCGCCGCCAGCCGCCCGTCGGCGGCGTGCAGATTGTTGGCCCAGGAGGCGTGGCTGTCACCGGCCAGCACCAGCGGGCGCGAGCCGGCCGACGCGAAGGTGGCATACAGCCGTTCGCGCGCGTGCGGATAGCCGTCCCAGGCATCGGTGTTGAACGGCACGCCGGCGCGGTAGCCGGCCAGCGCGGTGTCGACCTGGCCGCGATAGGCCTCGGGCAGCGCGGCGCGCAGGGTGGCGAAGGTGTCGGCGCCCAGCTGCGCCTCCAGGTCGGGTCCGGCGACCCGCGCCATCACCACCTGGTTGCCCAGCACCTGCCACGGCTTGCCGGCGCGCACGGAGGCGGCGAGGACCTCCTCCAGCCACCGGCGCTGCGGCTCGCCCAGCAGTTCGCGCTGCGGCTCGTCGCGCTCGGCGAGCAGGGCCGCGATCCGTTCCGCCGCCGGCAGCTCGCCCTTGGGCGCCGCCTGCCGGGCGCGCGCAAGCAGGCGGGTCTCCACCATCGCCAGCGTCGCGAGATCGCCGAATTCGAAGCTGCGGAAGATCGCCGCTGCGCTGCGCAGCGGATCGGGGTCGCGGATCGGCATCCACTCGAAATAGGCCTGCATGGCCACCGCCTTGCGGCCCGCCCAGTCGCCCTCGTTTTCGGGCTGGTGGTTCTGCGCCCCGCCGAGCCAGCCATCGTTGGTCACCTCGTGGTCGTCCCACACGCAGATGAACGCGGCGCGCGCATGGGCGGCCTGCAGGTCGGGGTCGGATTTCACCTGGGCGTGGCGGCGCCGGTAATCGGCCAGGGTGACGATCTCGTGCGGCGGGTCGGGCAGGCGGCCGAGCGCGCGGCCGCTCTCGGCGCCGTAGCCCTCCTCGCCATATTCATAGATGTAATCGCCCAGGTGGACGACCGCGTCGAGGCGGGGCAAAGCGGCCATGTCGGCGTAAGCGTTGAACAGGCCGCCCGGGTAGAGCTGGCACGAGGCGACGCCAAGCACCACCTGGTCCACCGCGCCCACCGGCAGCGTGCGGAACCGGCCGATGGGGGAGGGCACGCCGCCGGGCGCCAGGAACTGGTAGTGGTATTCGCGCCCCGGCTCGAGCCCGGTTACGACGACCTTGGCGGTGTGGTCGGCGCTGGCGCGGGCGAACACCTGGCCGCCAGCCGCCGGTTCGCCGCCGGGGGTCGTCGTGACCGACCAGGTGAGCGCGAGGTCGCCGGCAAAGCCGTCCGCGGCCGTGGCGCGGGTCCAGATCACCGCGCCGTCGGCCGCCGGATCGCCGCTGGCGACGCCATGCGCGAAGGCGACCGATCCCGGCTCCGCTTGGGCCAAGGCGACGCCCGGCAGGCCGAGCGCGGCGCCCGATCCTACCAGCGCCAGCACCCCGCGTCGGTTCATCTCCATGCCCTGTGCTCCTATCGTGTGCCGGCGGGTCAGAACAGCCGCGCGGTCGCCTCCACCCCGTAGAATCGCGGTTCGCCCGGGATGAAGGTCGGGATCCCGAAGGCGCCGCCGGTATTGCCCGCATCGAGCAGGAAGTCCTCGTCGAACGCGTTGCGGATGAAGCCGGCAAGTTCAAGCCGCCCCTCGGCGAAGCTCAGCCCCGCGCGGGCGTGGACCAGTGTCACTGGCCCTTGGCTCAGCAGCTCGCTATTGGGCAACTCGAAATAGAGCCGGCTGCGATAGGTAACCGACGGCGTCGCGAACAGGCGCATGCCGCCGCCGAGGTCGCGATCGATGGTCAAGCCGGCTGCGGCTTGCCACTTGGATTGCAGCCGGAAGCGGGCGCCCGAATAGGTGGCGTCCAGCGCGCTGTCCTCGTCGATCTTGGCGTCGATGTACGCACCATTGGCGAACAGGCTGATCCATTCCGCCGGGCGCACGGCCGCTTCCGCCTCGACCCCCAAATTGCCGGCCGAGCCCGCGCTTTCGGTGAGGCTGGAGCCGTCCGGCTGGATCACACTGACCTGGAAGCCCTCGTAGTCCTGGTAGAACACGCCGAGCGAACCCGAGACCATGGCGGTGGAGAGCTTCGCCCCGCCCTCGTAATTCCACACCGTTTCCTCGGGCACCAATTGCAGGTTGCGCACCGGATTGCCGCCGGCATCGCGCGTCGCGGTGACCTGGACCACGGGCGAGCGGCGGCCCTTGGCGACGGTCGCGTACAGGTTGAGGTCGGGCGTGGCGCGAAACAGCACGTTGAAGCGCGGCAGGGAGGCGGAATAGTCCTCCTGGGCGCGGAACGTCTGGCCGGCGGTGTCGATCTGGCCGGGGATCAGCGGCGCACCCGAGATGACCGAATCGGGCACCTGGGCGAAGTAGCCCGATTCGCGCCCTTCCCACAGATGGCGCAGGCCCGCGGTGAGCTCGAGCCGGTCGGTGGCGAGCCAGGTCAGGTCGGCGAACACCGATACCGCATCGTTCTTGCCCTGGTTCTCGAACACCGAGCTGTAGGGGATGGTGCTGGCCGCGCCCTGGGTGAGGATGGCGGTGACCTGCGCCGCGCCGACCGTGCCGTCTTGCGCGACGCAGGGGATGGTCAGGTTGAACGGCGCGCCGGCGGTGATATTGCTCGCGCATTCGATATAGGTGCCCTCTTCGGTGGAGAAGGGCACGTTCTGGATGCCTTCCTCGACGAAGTAGTTCCAGCCCACCGAACCGCGCAGGCGCGAACCCTCGTAGCTGAAGCGACCCTCGTGGCTGGCCTGCCAGCCATCGGCGATCTCGGCGAATTCGAGGTACCAGGCGGCCGAGCCGTCGGCATCGAACACCTCGCGGCTGTCGAACTCGCGATAGCCGTTGACGGTGGTGAAGCTCAGCGTGTCGCTGATCTCGTACGATGCGGTGGCGTTGATGTCGTAGACCTCGCGGTCGAGGCCCAGCTGATCGTTGCCCAGCACGCTCTGGGACACCGGCGAGCCGCCCAGATTGGCCTCGCCGAACGGGTCGGCCGGGCCGGCCTCGGTGGGCAGGCTGCCCGAGATGAACGGCGTGCCGCCATTGCGCTGGCGGTCGTAGGTGCCGATCACGTCGAGGGTGAAATCCGCGCCTTGCGTGAAGCGCATCGAGGCGCGCAGGCCCAGATTGTCGAGCGCGTACAGCTCCTCGTCCTGGCTCGTCGCCAGGTTCTCGACATAGCCGTCGCGCTGCTTCCACTCGAAGGCGATGCGCGCGGCGAAATTCTGCGTACCGGCGTTGAAGAAACCGGCCAGGAGCGTCTGGTCGAAATTGCCGTAGCCGCCGGTGAGCTCGGCCGAGACGCCCTCGCGCGGGCGGGCCGAGACCAGGCTGATCGCGCCCACCGCGCTGGCGGTGCCGAACAGCGTCGCCTGCGGGCCCTTGATCACCTCGATCCGCTCCATGTCGTAGATCGCCTGGTACGAGCCGCGCGAGCGCGAGACGTCGACCCCGTTGTAATACAGCGTCACCCGCGGGCCCTGCTGCGCCGAGCCCGAATCCGAGGTGATGCCGCGGATCACGATGCCCGGATTGTTGGCGCTCTGCTCCTGGATGTTGAGCCCGGGGACATAGGCCGACAGCTCGTCGAGGTCGGTCACGCCCAATTCCCCGATCCGCTCGCCCGACAGCGCCGAGATGGTGATCGGCACGTCCTGCGCGCGCTGCTGGAACTTCTGCGCGGTGACGATGATCTCGTTTCCCGCCGGCGCCGCGCCCGCCCCAGCGCCGGCGGCGTCCGGCAGCTCGCCGCCGCCATCCTGGGCCAGCACCGGGCTGGACCCGAACGCGGCCGCCAGCGCGGTGGAAGCGAGGAGCGAAAGCTGGCAGGCGCGGCGGAGCATCATGGCGGTTCCCGATCGACGTGTTGGGCGCGGTATGCGGGGCTTGTTACGCTCCGGGGTCGGTTCGATGGCACGGATGTGAAAAAAGCGAGTGTAGCGCGAACAGCACAGGGGTGGATTGGACCCGCTTCGCCTTACTCCGCTGGCCCCGAGCCCGTCGCAGGGGGTGTCCTTGTTCCTTAAAGGTATCGGGCCGCAAGCAAGGCAGTGGGTCGACCAGCTCAGCACGCGCGGGGCTAGCGCTGGACCCTGGACCCACTAATCGCCAAGCTCGCTCGCCAGGATCTTCATTGCACCCGAAACCGAAGGCGAAACAAGCCGTTCGGCAATCGACTACGGATCACTTCAACAAAGGGGGCATCGCATGGCTGCCAAGGGCGACAATTCCAAGAGTGCGCTGATCGACGGGCTGAACGGCCTTTTGGCCGATCACCTGGCGCTCTACGTCAAGACCAAGAACTTCCACTGGCACGTCACCGGCCCCCGCTTCCGCGACCTGCATCTGCTGTTCGACGAGCAGGCGGTGCAGATCCAGGGCCAGGTCGATGCGATCGGCGAACGGGTGCGCAAGAACGACGCGCTGACGCTCACCTCGCTGGGCGCCATCGCCGCGCACACGCAGATCAAGGACCAGGACGATGCAACGCTGGCGCCCGAGGCGATGATCGCCGAATTGCGCGACGACAATGCCGGGCTGGTGGCGCGGTTGAAGGAGGTCAAGGGCCATGCCGAGGCCGCGGGCGACAACGCCACCGACAGCCTCATCGACGACTGGACCGACCTGGCCGAGGAGCGCGTCTGGTTCCTGGGTTCGCTGCTGGCGTGACCCGCGCCGCGCCAGGCCGGCCGGGGTGAACGGGGCCGATGGCCCAGGTCACCATCGTCGAACACGCCGGGGACGACCAGATCGCCGGCTGGATCCACACGCGGCTCGCAACCGCCCTGGCCCGCAGCCAGCAAGCGGTAGCGATCACCGTGCCGGGCGGCGCCACCCCGTTCCCCATCCTCGAGGCGCTCGCCCGCGCACCGCTCGACTGGCGCCGGATTACCGTCTGGCCGGGCGACGATCGCCTGGTGCCGGCCGATCACCCGGCCAGCAACACCGGCCGCATCCGGGTGCTGCTGGAGCCGGTCGGCGCGAAGGTCGTCACCCTCACCCTCATGGAGCAGGTGCCCCGCTTCGCCCTGGCCTGGCTCGGCATGGGCACCGATGGCCACATCGCCTCGCTGTTCCCCAGCACCGACCCGGCGATCGACGATCCGCAACCGATCCGCCGCCTCACCCCCGATCCGCTGCCGCCCGAAGCGCCGTTCGACCGCATCACCCTCACCATCCCCGCGCTGCTCGCCAGCGAGGCGGTGCTGTTCGTCGCCCGCGGGCCGGACAAGCGGGCGATGTTCGAGGCGGCGATGCGCGGTGAGAACGACACCCCCGTCGCCCGCCTGCTGCGCGCCGCCCGGCAGGATCTGACCTGCTTTGTGTGATGCGGGCCTTGGGTGATGCGGGGCGGGCGGTGAAGCTCATCCACCTCATCCCGGCGCCGCTGCACCGGGCCGGCTACCGCCTCGCCTTCCGGGCGCGCCGGCTGTGGCGCGGGCGCGTCAGGTCGACCAGTCATGGCTGCACCGTGGTGGCGCGTGACGGGGAGGGGCGCTTCCTGCTCGTGCGCCATTCCTACGGGCCCGACGTGTGGACTTTTCCCAGCGGCGGGATCGGCAAGCACGAGACCCCGCTGGTGGCCGCGGTGCGCGAGTTCCGCGAAGAGCTCGGCTGCGGCCTCCTGGAGGTCCGGCGGATCAGCACCTACCAGGGCATCTATCTGCGCGCGCCCAACGTGGTCCATGTCTTTACCGGCATCGTCGCCGGGGTCCCCCGGGCCGACCGGCGCGAGATCGTCGAGGCGCGCTTCTTCGCCCGCGACGAGCTGCCCCAGGCGCTCAGTCGCATTGTCGCCCCGCACCTGGCGGCGTTCGATGCCGACCGGGCCGGGCCGCCCGCCTGGCACAAGCTACAGCAGCGCTAGCTGCCCGCGTTCGGCCGCGCCGGCGGGCGGGCCATCCGCGAGCGAGGCGTCGCCGGCAGCTGCCAGATTGCTCAGCGTCAGCCCCATCAGCCGGATGGGCATGGGCAGCGGCAGCTCGGCGGCGAGCAGCTCGCCCGCCAGCCGGGCGAACTCGGCGCGGCTCGCCACCGCGCGCGGCAGCGACCGGGCGCGGGTGGTGAGGCGGAAGTCGGCATATTTGAGCTTGAGCGTGACCGTCCGGCCCCGCGCGCGCTGCTCGGCGATCCGCTCCCAGACGATTTCGACGATGGTCGCCAGCGTCCCGTGCAGCGCGTCGGGCGCCCAGATGTTCTCGCCCAGCGTGCGCTCGCCGCCGATCGACTTGCGGACATGGTGCGGGCGCACCGGCCGATGGTCGATCCCGCGGGCGGCGCGGTACAGATATTCCCCGAAGCTGCCGAACTGCGCGCGCAGCCAGGCAGGGTCGCGCGCCGCCAGATCCGCCCCCGTGGCGATGCCCAGGCGCGCCAGCTTCTCCGCCCCGCGCTCGCCCACGCCGTGGAACCGGCGCACCGGCAGGGCTTGGACGAAGGCCGCGCCCTCGCCGGGCCGGATCACGCACAGCCCGTCGGGCTTGTTCTGGTCGCTCGCCAGCTTGGCCAGGAACTTGTTGTAGGAGACCCCGGCGCTGGCGGTGAGCTGCGTCTCTTCGCGGATCGCGGCACGGATGGCGCGGGCGATGCGCGTCGCCGAGCCCAGGCCGGCCGGATCGTCGGTGACGTCGAGATAGGCCTCGTCCAGGCTCAAGGGCTCGACCAGCGGGGTGAAGCGGCGGAAGATCGCGCGGATCTGTTCGGAGACCTCGCGATAGACTTCGAACCGGGCCCTGCAGAAGATCAGCTCGGGGCAGCGGCGCCGGGCGGTGACCGAGGGCATGGCCGAGCGCACGCCGAACCCCCGCGCCTCGTAGCTGGCCGCCGCCACCACCCCGCGCCCGCTCGCTCCGCCCACCGCCACCGGTCGCCCGCGCAGCTCGGGGTTGTCGCGCTGCTCCACGCTGGCGAAGAAGGCGTCCATATCGACATGGATGATCTTGCGTAAGCGCGCCGCCGCCTCGTAGCTCTCGTCGGGCGCAGGGCTTGCCATGGCGGCGCCAGGGTAGCGCACCGGCGCGCGAGCGTCACCAGCCCCGGCGCAGGGGACCGGTTTCGCCGACAAACTCCTTTCCTTTCGCACTGCACGAAGGCTAGAGGCCGAAGATGGCCAGCCAAGCCGTCCCCGACGCAACCCGCACGATCGGCCGGCGCGAACTGGTGGTGTTGGTCGCCTTGCTGATGAGCCTCAACGCGCTCGCCATCGACGCCATGCTGCCCGCGCTCGACGCCATCGCCATCGACCTGGGCGCCCTGGAGGACAACCAGCGCCAGCTGGTGGTGGCGGTATATCTGCTCGCCAACGGCCTGGGCTGCCTGGTGCCCGGGGTCTATGCCGACCGCTTCGGGCGCCGCCCGCTGCTGCTGGTCTCGCTCGCCGCTTACGCCCTGTTCTCGGCGCTGGCGGTGATGGTCAACGATTTCACCCTGCTGCTGGTCATGCGCGGGCTGCAGGGGCTGCTCAGCGCCGGGCTGATGGTGGTGCCCATCGCCATCATCCGCGACCGGTACGAGGGCGATGCCATGGCCCGGCTGATGAGCCTGGTCTCCGCGGTGTTCATCACCGTGCCGGTGGTGGCGCCCAGCTTCGGCCAGGCGATCATGCTGGTGGCCGACTGGCACATGATCTTCGTGGCGCTCGCTCTGTTCGCCGGCGCTGCCGCGGTGTGGGTGGCGGTGCGCCTGCCCGAGACGCTCGATCCGGCCAACCGCCAGGACATCCACCTCCCCACCATCCTCGCCAACATGAAGGCCGGCCTGCTCGACCGCGGCTCCATCGGCTACGTCTTTGCCACCGCGCTCCTGATCGGCGGGGTGTTCGGCTACGTGAATTCCGCCCAGCAATTGCTCGGCGAGCATTTCGCCGTGGGCGACTGGTTCCCGATCGTCTTCGGCGCCACGGCGGCGATGATGGCGTTCGCCAACATCGTCAACTCGCGCATCGTCGAGCGCTTCGGGGCCAGGCGCGTGAGCCATGCCGGCGTGCTGCTGTTCATCGTGGTGAGCGGCGGTCAGGTCTATTCGAGCATCTACCATCCGGGCGAACTCGCCTGGTTCGTGCCGCTGATGGCCACCAATCTGGGCCTGCTCGGCTTCCTGGGCGCCAATTTCGGCTCCATCGCCATGCAGCCCTTCGCCCAGATCGCCGGGGCGGCCAGCTCGATCCAGACCTTCGTGCGCATGTTCGGCGCGGCGGTGGTCGGCCTGCTGATCGGCCAGGCCTACGACGGCACCGCGCAGCCCTTCGCCTTCGCGCTGCTCATCTCGAGCATCCTGGCCACCGCGCTGGTGCTCTACAGCGAGCGCGGCAAGCTGTTCCGCCGCCTCCACCGCCAGCACCAGCACGTCGCGCCGGTCCGCTAGGCGAGGGGCGGCGGCACCGTGACCGAGCCCTTCGACGTCATCGTCATCGGCGGCGGGGTCAACGGCGCGGGCGTGGCGCGCGATGCCGCCGGAAGAGGGCAGGCGCGCGGGGCGCGCGTGCTGCTGCTCGAGGCCCATGACCTCGCCAGCGGCACCTCCAGCGCCTCGACCAAGCTGGTCCATGGCGGCCTGCGCTACCTGGAACATTACGAGTTCGCCCTGGTGCGCGAGGCGCTGCGCGAGCGCGAGATCCTCTGGTCGATCGCCCCGCATATCGTCCGGCCGCTGCGCTTCGTGCTGCCCGTCGCCAGCCGCGCCCGGGGCGGCACCCGCCCGCGCTGGCTGCTGCGCGCCGGGCTGTTCCTCTACGACCATATCGGCGGGCGCACCAGCCTGCCGACCACCACCTCGGTCGACCTCGCCACCCACCCGGCCGGCGCGCCGCTGCGCTCCGGCATCACCGCTGGGCTGGAATATTCGGACGGCTGGGTGGACGATGCCCGCCTGGTCGTCCTCAACGCGGTCGACGCCCGGCGCCGGGGCGCGGACATCCGCACCCGCACCCCCGTCACCGCCGCGCGCCGCGTCGGGGAGGGTGAGGCCGCTTTGTGGCGCGTGGAGGCGGGCGGCGAGACCGTCCACGCCCGCGCGCTGGTCAATGCCGGTGGCCCGGGGGTGGACGATGTCGCCGGTCTTGCCGGCACCCAGCCGAGCTTCGGCGTGCGCCGCGTGCGCGGCTCGCACATCGTCGTGCCCGCGCTGTTCGCGCACGATTACGCCTACATCTTCCAGCTGGCCGACGGGCGCGTGTGCTTCGCCATCCCCTACGAGGGCGCCTTCACCCTGATCGGCACCACCGACGCCGACCACTCCGGTCCGCTCGCCGGCGTTGTCGCCAGCGCGGACGAGATCGCCTATCTGTGCGCCGCCGCGAGCGAATATTTCCGCCGCCCGGTCACCCCGGCGGACGTGGTGCACAGCTTTGCCGGCGTGCGCCCGCTCATCGACGATGGCAGCGACAGGCCCGAGGAAGCCACCCGTGGCTACCGCCTGGCGCTCAGCGAACCGGGCGAGGGCGCGCCCTTGCTCGGCATCTACGGCGGCAAGATCACTTCCTACCGCCGCGTGGCCGAGGAGGCGGTGGACCTGCTGGGGGGGCGCTTGCCGGCCTTGTCGGGACCGGCCTGGACCGCCAAAGCCGCGCTCCCCGGCGGCGATTTTCCCAGGCACGCCCAAGGCGCGCTCATCGCCGAACTGCAGGCCGAGTACCCCTTCCTCAGCCTCGCCGACGCCACCCGCCTCGCCCGCGCCTACGGCCTCGACGCGATCCTCTGGCTGGGCGAGGCCCGCGGCCGCCTGGACCTCGGCCGCGATTTCGGCGCCGGGCTCAGCGAGGCGGAGGTCGCCTGGCTCCGCGCCGAGGAATTCGCCCGGACGGCCGAGGACATCCTCTGGCGCCGCACCAAACTCGGCCTGCACCTGAGCGCCAAGAAGCAGGCCGCCCTGCGCGAGTTCCTGGGCGGCTAGGCCATTGCGCCGGACGGCAAAACGCCGCTACTCCCGTGACGCGGCGCTCAGTCCTCGCCCTTTTCCACCCGCACCAACAGCGCCTCCACCTGCACCTGCGCCCCCGCATGCGCGCCGAGTTCCGCCACCGTTCCCGCAAATGGCGCCACCAGCGCATGCTCCATCTTCATCGCCTCCAGCACCAGCAACCGCTGCCCCGCCGCGACGCTATCGCCCGCCGCCACGTCCACCGCGATCACCTTGCCCGGCATGGGGGCGAGGATCGCGCCGTCGGGCACCGAGGCACGGCCGCTGCCGCGATAGGCCAGCGACAAGGCGTAAGCCTCGCCATCCTGGAAGCCGATCGCGGTCTCGCCGCTGACCGCATAGGCTTCTGCGGTGAAGCGGTGATTGTCCGGAAACGCGGTCTCGAAACGACCATCGACATAGAGGCCCTCGCCGTAACGGCGATCCGCGTTGAGCCGGAACCCGGCCAAGCTGGCGGCCGGTGCCGATAACGCGCCGGGCGAGGGGGAAGTGGCGTACCTGATCTTGTCCAAGGCATCGCGCAACAGCGAAACCGACGCCGGCGCCTTGGTCACGAGATCGGCTAACCGACGCTCGAGGAAGCCCGTGTCGAGCGCGCCTTCGCGGAACTCGGGAACGGCCACCAGACGCAGGAGGAAGCCGGCATTGGCCTTGACCGGCCAGACCTCGACATGGGCGAGCGCCTCCTGGAGGTTCGCGATCGCCGCCGGCCGGTCCGCGGCCGAGACGATCACCTTGGCGATCATCGGATCGTAGAACGGCGACACCTGCGCCCCTTCGATCACGCCGGTCTCGATCCGAGCCCATTCGTCGGGCAGGCGGAGATGCTCCAACACTCCCGTGCTCGGCAGGAACCCCCGCGCCGGGTCCTCCGCATACAACCGCGCCTCGATCGCATGCCCGTCGATGCGCAGCTGCTCCTGCCGCAGCGGCAGCGGCTCGCCGCTGGCGACGCGCAGCTGCCATTCGACCAGGTCGACGCCGGTGATCTCCTCGGTCACCGGATGCTCGACCTGGAGCCGGGTGTTCATCTCCATGAAGAAGATGCGGTCGGCGCGCAGGCCCCCACCGTCCTTGGCACCGGCATCGGCGATGAACTCGATCGTGCCCGCGCCGACATAGTCCACCGCCTGTGCCGCGCGCACCGCGGCGCCGCAGATCGCCGCGCGCGTCGCCTCGTCCATGCCGGGTGCGGGCGCTTCCTCGATCACCTTCTGGTGGCGGCGCTGGAGCGAGCAGTCGCGCTCGAACAGGTGGACGAGGTTGCCGTGGGTGTCGCCGAACACCTGCACCTCGATGTGGCGCGGGCTCGTGATCCACTTTTCCAGCAGCACCTGGTCGTTGCCGAAGCTCGCCGCCGCCTCGCGCCGGCACGACTCCAGCATTTCAACGAATTGCTGCGCAGCATCGACGCGCCGCATGCCCTTGCCGCCGCCGCCCGCCACCGCCTTGATCAGCACCGGCCAGCCGATGCCTTCCGCCTCCGCCGCCAATCGCGCGGCCGATTGGTCCGCACCCAGATAGCCCGGCGTCACCGGCACGCCGGCCGCCTGCATCAGCTCCTTGGCCCGGTCCTTCAGCCCCATCGCCCGGATGCTGGCGGGCGATGGCCCGACCCATACCAGCCCCGCATCCAGCACGGCCTGGGCGAAATCCGCGTTCTCGGACAGAAACCCATAGCCCGGGTGGATCGCCTCGGCCCCGGTCTCGAGCGCGGCGGCGATGATCTTCTCGCCGCGCAAATAGCTCTCGGCCGCGGGTGAGGGGCCGATAGGCACCGCCGCGTCCGCCTGGCGCACGTACAGCGCGCTCGCATCGGCGTCCGAATAGACCGCCACCGTGCGAACGCCCAGCCGGCGGGCGGTGCGGCTGATGCGGCAGGCGATCTCGCCCCTATTGGCGATCAGCAGGGAGGTGATCATCCGCCCCCTCTACTCCTCCTCGCGCAAAGGCGTCATCGGGAGCGGCGCGGGCGGCTGGTGCATCCGCGCGATCACCATCAGGTCGCCGCGGGTCCACCTGGGCCAGGGCTCGGGCGGCGGCGCGCCGCGCAGCGCCTCCACCGCCGCGCGCGCGACATGCCGGGCCTTGGCCAGCGCGCCGGTGTGGACCCGGTGGTCCCAGGCTTGGGCGCCGCGCGTGCGCACCTCGCGCCCGATCGCGCCGTAGATGTTGGCCGCGGCCAGCACCGCCCAGCGCTGGCGGTAGGCGAGCCGCGTCGCCCCCACGCGTGCCGCCGCCTCGTGCGCCTCGGCCATGTCGAGCATCCGCACCACCAGGCCCACCAATGGCTCGCGGAAGCGCGGCTTCATATGCTGGCCTGGGGGGATGTCGGCCTCCACCAGCCATTCCTCGGGCAGATAACAGCGCCCGGCCGCATCGTCCTCCCACACATCGCGGGCGATGTTGTTGAGCTGGAAGGCGAGGCCCAGGTCGCAGGCCCGGTCGAGCGTGTCGTGGTCGTCCTTGGCGACGCCCATCACCCGCGCCATCATCACGCCGACGGCGCCCGCGACATGGTAGCAATAGCGCATCATGTCGGCCTCGGTGCGCGGACGCCAGCCGGCGGCGTCGAGCGCGAAGCCGTCGAGCACGTCGTCGGTCAGGTCCTGCGTCAGCCCGCACTCGGCCGCCACCAGGCCCAGCGCATCGAACGCCGGGTCGGCGGTCGGCTGGCCGGCAAGCGCGCGGGCGGTGAGGATGCGGATGGCCGCCACCCGGTCCTGCGCCGCGCTGTCGGCCAGCTTCAACGTGCCCCCGAACTCCTGCCCGTCGGCGATGTCGTCGCAGCGCCGGCACCAGGCGTAGAGCAGGTGGGCGCGCTCGCGGGTGCGCTGGTCGAACAGCAGCGAGGCAGCGGCGAAGCTCTTGGAGCCCCTGGCGATGGAGCTTTTCGCCAGCGCCACCAGATCGTCGCGCTCGCGCCCGCCGCCCGCCTGGCTCGGGGTCGAGCGCAGGATGGCCGAGGAGACCAGCGGCCGCGGCTTGATCCGCCCCGGCGGCCTCATGGCGCCAAGCTCATCGGCGCCCTGTCACCGCGACGGCCGGCCGGCACGGGCGCATAGCCCACACCGCAGGCCAGCGCGCGCGCGAGGAGCGCCTCACAGCTCGCTCGCCTGCATCTGCAGCACCGTGGGCGGCGGGTCGTAGGCGGCCATCGCCCCGAGCAGCTCGGCCATCGTCGCCGCCGCGATCAGGATGTCGCGGTGCGCCGCGCGCACGAAGCCGGTCTCCACCATGTGCCGGTAAAAGGCGACCAGGCCGTCATAATAGCCATAGGCGTTGAGCAGCCCCAGGGGCTTGGCGTGATAGCCCAGCTGCGCCCAGCTTGCCGCCTCCCACAATTCGTCCATCGTCCCCACGCCGCCCGGCAGGGTAACGAAGCCGTCGGCAAGATCGGTAAACGCCTGCTTGCGTTCGTGCATCGAGGCCACGACCTGCAATTCGCTCAGCCCGCGATGCGCCAGTTCGCGCTCCATCAGCGCCGCGGGGATGACGCCGATCACCTCGCCGCCGGCCGCCAGCGCGCCATCGGCGAGCGCGCCCATCAGCCCCACCTTGCCGCCGCCATAGACCACGCCGATGCCGCGCCCCGCGAGCAGCGCCCCCACCTCGCGGGCCAGCGCGACATAGCGCCGATCGGGCGGCGAGGCCGAGCCGCAATAGACGGCAAGGCGGGCGAAGGCCGGCATCACCCCGCCGGCTGCCGCGACAGCAGGTCTTCGAGCATCAGGCCGGCGGTCGCCTTGGCGCTGCCCACCACCCCCGGAATGCCCGCGCCCGGATGGGTGCCCGCGCCCACCAGGTAGAAATTGCCGATCACATCGTCGCGGTTGTGGCCGCGCAGCCAGGCGCTCTGCGTCAGGATCGGCTCGAGGCTGAAGGCGCTGCCCAGATGCGCGTTCAGATCGCGCGCGAAGTCCTTGGGCGCATAGGAGAACTTGGTCACCACCTTGGCGTGGATGTCGGGGATGTCGAGCCGCCGGCCGATCTCGTCCAGGATCCGCCGCTCCAGGTCCGGCCCGACCACGTCCCAGTCGACATCGAGCTTGCCCAAGTGCGCCACCGGCACCAGCGCGTAAAACGTGCTCATCCCCGCCGGCGCCATCGAGGCGTCGCTGGCGCTGGGGTGGTGCAGGTAGATCGAGAAATCCTGGGGCAGCACGCCGTGCTTGTAGATGTCGTCGATCAGCCCCTCGTAGCGCGGCCCGAACAGGATCATGTGATGCGCGATCCCGGGAAAGGTGCCCCTGAGGCCGAAATGCACCACGAACAGGCCGGGCGAGAAGCGCTTGCGCTTGAGCCTTCGTCCCATGCTCCAGCCGCGTTGATTCCGCGCCAGGAGGTCGCGGTAGGAATGCATGATGTCGGCATTGCTCGCCACCGCGTCGAACGGCGCCGACCAGCCGCTCTTGGTGGTGACGCCCGTGGCCCGATTGCCCTCGGTCTCGATCCGCACCACCGGGTCGCCCATCCGCACCGCGCCGCCCAGCCGCTCGAAATGCCTGACCATGCCCGCCACCAGCCGGTTGGTGCCGCCCTTGGTCCACCACACCCCGCCGTCCTGCTCCAGCTTGTGGATCAGCGCGTAGATGGCGCTGGTCTGCATCGGGCTGCCGCCCACCAGCAGCGTGTGGAAGCTCAAGGCCTCGCGCAGCTTCTCGTTGCGGATGAATTTGGCGACCATCGCATAGACGCTCAGCCATGCCTGGTGCTTGGCCAGCGCCGGCGCGGCCTTGAGCATCGACTTGAAGTCGAGGAACGGCACCGTCCCCAGCTTCACGTAGCCCTCGTGATGCACCGCGGCGGAATATTCCAGGAACCGGGCGTAACCCGCCACGTCGGCGGGATCGAGCTTGGCGATCTCGCGGCGCAGCTCCTCCTCGTTGTTGGAATAGTCGAAGCGGGTGCCGTCGGGCCAGTCGAGCCGGTAGAACGGCGTCACCGGGACCAGCTCGACGTCTTGCGCCATGTCGTGGCCCGAAAGCGCCCACAGCTGGCGCAGGCAGTCGGGATCGGTCACCACCGTGGGGCCGGCATCGAAGGTGAAGGTGCCGTGCTCGGTCGAGCGCTCCCAGAAATAGGCCCGCCCGCCCGGCTTGTCGCGGCCCTCGACCAGCGTGGTGGCGATGCCCGCCGATTGCAGTCGGATGGCCAGCGCCAGGCCGCCGAAGCCGGCGCCGATGACGCAGGCGCGCCTGGCGTGCGGGTTGAAGGGAAAGTTCATCGGGCAGGCTCCGGATTGGGCCGCGTCACGAGCGGCGGGCTCGATCCGGCAAGCGCCGCGAGCGCGCGATGGATGCGGACAGGGGGCTTGCCCACCAGCACGCGCATGGCGTCGGCGCGGGTCGAGCGGGCGGCGTAGAAGCGCTCGATCAGCGGCTGGCCCAGCTTGTAGTGCCGCTCGAACACGCGGAAGCGCTCCTCGGGCAGCGCCGCGCCGAACAACATCGCACCGAGCATCCGGTAGAGCCGCGTCGCCTGCCAGTGCCTGCGCGCGCGCTCCGCCAGCTGCTCGGCCAGCGCCGGGCCGGGCAGGTCAGCATGGTCGGCCACGAACAGCGCGGTGTCGACCGCGAAGGGCAGGGTGTAGCTGGTCAGCGGATGGACGAAGCCGCCGCGCGCGCCCGCCACCGCCACGCCGGGCGCGTGGTGCTCGGCCTGGAAGGCGGCGAAATCGCCATCGGTGATGACCGGCAGCACGCCGGTTTCCTCGTCCACCACTTCGCCATGCCAGCCGTGGCTGCGGGCATAGGCGTCGATCCGGTCGGCCAGCAAGGCGCGCTCGAGCCGCGGCGCGTCCTGGTAGTAGGTGTCCTCGATGAAGATGTCGTTGGGGCCGAAGGGCAGCACGTAGACGAAGCGGTAGCCGCCCTCCTGCGCCACGGTCGCATCCATGATCACCGGCCGCGTCACGCCGTGCGGTGCCGCCAGCCGCAGGTGGCGCCCCATGAACACCTGCCAGCCGCCCGCCAGATGGCGCGATCCACCCACGCCCCGGCAGTCGATCACCGTGCCCGCCTCGATCGCGTCGCCGTTCGCCAGCACCACGCGCCCCAGCCCGGCTCCGCCTTCGAGTCGCGCCACCTGCCCGCCGGTCATGATCGCGCCGTCCGGCAGCTCAGCTTCCAGCGCAGCTGCGAAATCGGGCGAATGGATCGAGCGGTAGCCGGTCGACAGCGTGCGCGCATGGCCGGGAAAGGCGACCTCGTAGCCCTCGTTCCACTCCAGCCGCGCGATGGGCGCCAGCAGCGCATTGCCCGCGGCATCGAGGTCGGTGGCAAACCAGCTCCAGCGGTGATTTCCCCCCAGGCGCTCGCCCGCCTCGATCAGCACCACCTCCAGCTCCGGGCGGCGGCGCGCCAGGGCCAGCGCGATCAGCCCGCCGGCCAGCCCGCCGCCCGCAATGGCGATGTCGCATCGGCGCTGCTTCATCGCGCCGCTCTAGCCGATGGGCGGATGAGCGCAATCGTGGTCGCAAGGCCGTAGGCCGTTCCCGGCGTCCGTTGCGCACCGGAACCGCGGCCAGCCGTCACCGTTGGCCCTGAAACATGACAAGGATTGCGCCGTGAACCAGCTTTACCTCGGCGTCGCCGCCGCCCTTGCGCTCTGCACCTGCCTCCCTGTGCGCGCGCAGGAACCGGTCGCGGTCGTCGAGGAGACGGTGTTCGACGGCGATTACCTCTCGATCGGGATCGGGGGCGGCTATTCGCCCAGCTATCTGGGCTCCGACGATTACGTCATCTCCGCGCTGCCGATTATCCAGGGCTCGTACCGCGGTATCGACATCAACCCGCGCGGCGCCGGCCTGGCGATCGACTTCATCGACGATGGGGCAGGCGGCGGGGTCGGCTTCGACCTCGGCATCGTCGGCCGGTTGCGCAGCGATCGCGCCTCGCAGATCGAGGATGACGTGATCGAGAGCCTGGGCGAACTGGACCGGGCGATCGAGGTCGGGCCGACTGCCGGCGTCAGCGTGACGCAGGTGCTCAATCCGTATGACAGCCTCACCCTGGGCGGCGATGTGGCGTGGGACGTCAACGGCGCCCACGGCGGCATGGTGGTGAGCCCGTCGGTCACCTATTTCACCCCCCTCAGCCGGGCACTGGCCGCCTCGCTGTCGCTCAGCGCCGAATATGGCGACGACGAGTTCATGGACTATTACTTCCGCGTCACCCCGGCCCAGAGCGCGACCACCGGGGGCGAACTGCCCGCCTTCGAGCCGGACGGCGGCGGCTTCACCAGCGCAGGCGCCACGCTGCTGTTCGCCTTCGACCTCAACGGCGATCTAACCGATGGCGGCTGGGGCCTGTTGGCGATCGGCGGCTATTCGCGCGTGCTCGGCGACGCCAAGAACTCGCCCTACACCAGCATACGCGGCGCGGCCGACCAGTTGTTCGGTGCCCTGGGCATCGGCTACACTTTCTGAGCCCCGGCGGTGCGCCGCCGCGGCCGGGTGCTTGGTCGGGCCGGGTGTCGGGCTGGGGGTTGGGGCGCGCGCTGGCGGGCGCGGCGCCGAGCACACAGGCTACGCGAGAACCGGGGCGCCGGTCGCCAGTGCGGCGATGATGCCGGGCACGGGTGGCGAGATCACAATCCCTTCAGCCAGGAATCCTTCGATTCCCACTAACCCACTTCGCTCTAGGACACCCCTTGGGCAGCGGGCGCCATCGCTTGGGGAACAGCAAAGCCGGCGGGCGGTGATCCGGGTCCCTTGCGCTGCTGCTCTTGCCTGGCGAAGATGATCCGCATCAGGTCGAGCGAGAACAGGTGGGCGAACAACAGCGGCAGCAGGCCATTCTCGTTCCACTTGCGCAGCTGGTCGCCGCGCGCCTCGCGCAGCTTCTCCTGGCTCACCATCTTGAAACCGCGATAGATATAGGGCCGGTCGGGCTGATCGGCGCGCTGGATGGCGACCTCGCCGTCCATCAGCAGCTCGCTCTTGACCAGTTCGTCGATGAACGCCTGGGTGCGGCGGCCCGCTTCCTCGAACTTCTCGCAGAACTGCAGCAGCTGCTTGGTATGCTCGGTGGGCTGCTGCTGATCGTCGAACAGCGCCTGGCCTTCCGCGAACGCGCCGATGAGGTCGGTCGTCGGATCGAAGCACAGCGACATGGTGTCGGAATTGGGCTCCAGCCGGGCGAGCAGGAACGGGTAGCGGCGGATGTAGGCGGGCACGTAGCGGGCCTCGCCGATCGGCTTGCCCTGGTCGTCGAAGAAGGTGTTGACGCCTTCGTTGAGCCCCATGAGCGCCAGGGGCACCGGCCGGTCGCCCTGCGAGAACACGATCGGGAAATCGCGCTGCGCCAGCGGGAATTCCTCGACCGTCAGCGGAATGGCGTGCTGGCCGACGGCCCAGGGAGCGCGGTCCACCGAACGCGCGTGCCAGCTGCCGTGGTCGCGGCTGTTGAGCGGCACCAGGTCTTGGTAGAGGATCGGAAGGCTGGCTTTAGGCGCGCTGGCCATCATGGGTCTCCGGTCGGGATGGTCGGTCTGGGGCCCCTGCCGCGATCGCCCGGCGCAGGCTGCCACGGGCCCGTATGGCCGTGGCGCGCGCCTTAGGCGGTGACTCGGGCGGGCGCAAGCAGGTGGCGCGGCGGCGGCACCAGCTTGCCCGGATTGAGCAGGCCGCGCGGATCGAGCGCCTGCTTGACCTGTCGCATCAACGCCAGATGGACCGGATCGCCCAGCCGGGCCAGTTCGTCGCGCTTCGACTGGCCGATGCCGTGCTCGGCGCTGATCGAACCTTGCCACGCTGTCACCAGGTCGTGGACGAAGGCGCTGATTTCCTTGTCTGCGTTGGCCTCCCACGCGCCGCGCGGCGCGCCGGCGGGCGCGAGCACGTTGAAGTGAACATTGCCATCGCCCAAATGGCCGAAGGCGATGGCGCGGGTGCCCGGGAAGGCGCGCTCCACCGCCGGTACCGCCGCGGCGACGAACTCGGCCATCTGCGCCACCGGCACCGAGATGTCGTGCTGCACCGCCGGGCCAAGCGCGCGCTGGGCGGGGGCGATTTCCTCGCGCAACGCCCAGAACGCCTCGGCCTGGGCCTCGTTCTGGGCGATGGTCGCATCCTCGACGAGGCCCGCCTCGAACGCGCTTTCCAGCAGGCTCTGGGCGAGGTCCGGAAGGCCGCGGGCGCCGCCGCGGCCGGCCACCAGCTCGACCAGGGCATGCCATTCATGCTCACCGCGCAAGGGCGCCCGGGCGCCCGGCGTATGGGCGAGCACCGCCGCGAGGCTGTGGCCGGGGAGCACCTCGAAGCCTTCGAGCGCCTCGCCCGCGGCATCCTCGGCGCGAAGCAACAGGCGGCGCGCGTCGCGGATGTCGGCGAGGCCCGCCCACATGACCACGCGCTCGGATATCGCCGGCAGGAGCCGCAGGCTGGCGGCGGTGACGATGCCCAGCGTGCCTTCCGAGCCGATCAGCAGCTGCTTGAGGTCGAAGCCGCGATTGTCCTTCTTGAGATGCGCCAGCGCGTCGAACACACTGCCGTCGGCCAGCACGGCCTCCAGGCCCAGGACCTGCGCGCGCATCGAGCCGTGGCGCAGCACCTGGGTGCCGCCCGCATTGGTCGAGACCAGGCCGCCTACGGTGGCCGACCCTTTGCCGCCCAGGGTAAGCGGGAAGCGCCAGCCCTGGGCCGCCGCGCGCTCGTGCAGCGTTTGCAGCACCACGCCCGCCTCGCAGGTGATCTCGCCCGCGGCGGCATCGAAGTGGCGCACCGCGGTCATCCGCCGGAGCGAGAGCAGCAGCGCCGCCCCGCTGGCATCGGGCGTCGCCCCGCCCGACATGCCGCTGTTGCCGCCCTGGGGCACGATGGGCACGCCGAATTCGCCGCACAATCGCACCAGCGCCGCGACCTCGGCGGTGGAACCCGGCGATGCCAGCGCCAGCGCGCTGCCGGTGAACCGCCCGCGCCAGTCGGTCAGCCACGGCTCGACCAGCTCGGGATCGCGGGTCAGCCCGCGTTCGCCCAGCAGCGCCTGCGCCGCTTCGAGGAAGGTCGCCGTTCGCACGGGAAGCTGCATATTCATCACGCCACAGCTGTGCCAGCGCCGGCGACCCTTGCCAAGAGCCAAGCGAAGGTTAAGCCGACATTCAATCGCGCGCCCCGACTGCGACGTGATCAGCCGCGGCACAAGGGGGTGGCGCGCGACATGAGCCACCATAGATGACCAGCCTTGCCGCCCACTTCTACCCGCTCGCGTTGCTCCTGCCGGCCCTCGTCGGCTCGGTCGGCCAGCGCGCGAGCGTGGAGGAACCCAGGGGCGGCGCGGTGGCGCATGCCGCGCCCGAGCAATCCTCGCCTGCGCTTGGCCTGAGGGCGGACGATTCGGCTGCCGCGCTGCGCGTTCTCGAAGGCGCCCACAGCCCGCCGCCGCAGAACCAGGTGCGCATCGACAGCCGGGTGATCGTGCGCATCTCGCCCAGCCCCGAGGCCCAGCGCGAGCGGATGCTCGCCGCGCTTCCGCGCCGGCAGCTCAGGACTGCCTATGACGAGGTCGATCACGGCGAATGCGTCGCCATCGAGCAGATCGCCGGGGTCGAGCCCGCCGCCGACGACCGCCTGCTGCTGTTCCTGCGCGATCGCCGGGTGCTTGCGGCCGCCCTCGAGCGTTCGTGCAGCGCCCGGGCGTTCTACTCCGGCTTCTACGTCGAGCGCAACCAGGACGGCCAGCTGTGCGTCGCGCGCGATCGGCTGCAATCGCGCTCCGGGGCAAGCTGCCAGGTGGAGGAGATCCATCGCCTCGTGGCGGTGCGCGACTGAGGCTCGGTTCGGTCGCGCAAACCCGGCCGCAATCCAGCCATAATGTTGACTTTTGCCGGTGCTGCTGCATAGGGCGTGGGAATCGCAATCGCCCGCGGCACCGGTGCGCCTGATCGCCCGGCCAGCCTCGCGCCGCGGTTCCTGGCGCCATCGGACAGTTGCACTTCTATGACATTCGCCGATCTCGGCCTTTCCGACAAATTGCTGCAGGCGGTGGAATCCTCCGGTTACACCGAGCCGACGCCGATCCAGGCGCAGGCGATCCCCCAGGTGCAGATGATGCGCGACATCATCGCTGTCGCCCAGACCGGCACGGGCAAGACCGCCAGTTTCGTGCTGCCGATGATCGACATCCTCGCCTCGGGCCGCCGCCGCGCGCGGATGCCGCGCTCGCTGATCCTGGAGCCCACGCGCGAGCTGGCGATGCAGGTGGCCGAGAACTTCGACAAATACGGCGTCAACCACGACCTCAAGCTCGCGCTGCTGATCGGCGGCGTGCAAATGGGCGACCAGGTGAAGGCGCTCGACGAGGGCGTCGACGTGCTGATCGCCACCCCGGGCCGGCTGATGGACCTGTTCGAGCGGGGCAAGATCCTGCTCACCGGCTGCGAGCTGTTGGTGATCGACGAGGCCGACCGCATGCTCGACATGGGCTTCATCCCCGATATCGAGTTCATCTGCGAGAAGCTGCCCGCCACCCGCCAGACGCTGCTGTTTTCCGCCACCATGCCGGGGCCGATCAAGAAGCTGGCCGACCGCTTCCTGAAGAACCCCAAGTACATCGAGGTCGCGCGGCCCGCCACGGCCAACGTCAACATCGTCCAGGCCAAGATTTCGCTGAGCGCGCGCAAGAAGAAGCAGGCGCTGCGCTATCTGCTGGAGACCGACGCGGTCACCAACGCCATCGTCTTCGCCAATCGCAAGACCACCGTGCGCGAGCTCAACAAGGACTTGCGCAAGCACGGGCTCAACTCGGGCGAGATCCACGGCGACATGGACCAGGCCAGCCGCATGGCCGAACTCGCCCGGTTCCGCGCCGGCGAGGTCACCGTGCTGGTCGCCTCCGACGTCGCCGCGCGGGGCCTGGACATCAAGGGCGTGAGCCACGTGTTCAACTACGACACGCCCTGGCACCCGGACGATTACATCCACCGCATCGGCCGCACCGGGCGGGCGGGCGCCACCGGCCATGCCGTCACCTTCGTCACCCCCGAAGATGCCGAGGCGCTGGCCAATGTCGAGAAGCTGACGGGGTTCAAGATCGCCGAGCACGTCTGGGCGCCCGGCGAGGGACAGGAGGCGGCGGTCGTCTTGCCCGGTGCCAACGAGCCCCGCGCCGAACGTGCGCGCGCGAGCGAGACAGGTGGCGGGGAGCCCGCCCGCCCGCCGCGGCGTGACAAGCGGCAGGGACCCCGCCGAGACGAGCCTCGTGCCCGTGCCGAGGAACCGCGCGGTGCTTCCCGGCAAGCGGAGTATCGCCAGGCACCCCGGCGCGATGAGGAAACCCCACGCATTGCCGCTGCGCGCGGCAGCCCCCGGCGCGACCCGGCGGAGGAGCCGGTGCCCGCGGGCGAATGGAACGGACCAATGCCCAGCTTCCTGAGCGTCAGCGCCACCTGAGCAGCGGGTGGAGGCCGGGCAGCATCGCCTGGCTACTGCGCCGGCACCGCCGCGCCGCGGTCGGGCGCGACCACCCCCGAGGCGCGGCCCGTGCGGCTCACCCTGATCCATTCGAGCACGCATAGCGCTACGGCGAACAGACCGATCAGCATGGTGAACACGAACACGTAGTGGTATCCGCGCGCCTCGATCATCTGGCCCAGCGCGCCGCGGCCCAAAGTGCCCACCAGCAGCGTCAGCGAAGCGAGCAGGGCGTATTGCACCGCGCTGTAGCCCTTCGCCACGATGCTGGAGAGCCAGGCGATATAGGCCGCTCCGGCAATGCCGATGGCCAGGTTCTCAGCCCCGATGGTGATCATCAGCCGCGCCAGCCGCTCGCTGCCGCCGGGGAACTGGAGCACCGCCCAGGTGAAGCCCGTCGCATCGGCCACCGCCTGCATCCGCGCGCCGCCCAGCGCAAGGTCGGCGTAGAGCAGGTTGGTGAGCGCAGCGAGCAGCGCGCCCAGCGTGAGCGTGAACATGCGGCCGAGCACCGTGATCATCCACCCGCCCAGCGCCAGTCCGAGGACGATGGCGCCCACCCCGAAGAACTTGGAGGCCACCGCCACCTCGTCATTGGTGTAGTTCAATTCGCCGAGGTAGAACGGATAGGCGAAGGTCCCCCAGATCGCATCGGTGATGCGGTAGGTGAGCACCAGCGCCAGGATCAGCACCAGCGACCAGCCCATCCGGCCGACGAACTCGACCAGCGGCAGGACCAGCGCGCGGTAGAGATGGTCGGCCACCGCGCCGCCGGTGGCCGGCAGCTCGGTCCTTTCGGCGAAGACGTGGCGCCCTTCCCGCTTCAGCTTGACCAGCCAGGCGGCGATGAAGGCGGGCAGCACGATGGTGGCGAGCACGATCAGCGGGCCGTAGGTCGCGGTGAACAGCGTCGGGTCGGGCCGGTCCTCGGGCAGCGCGGTCATCGAGCGGACCATGAACACGAGCACGGTGCCGATGGCCCAGGCCCACAGCAGGCCGACCGCGAGCAGCGCCCAGGTCCGCACGCGCGGGACGATTTCGCCCGGCTCGTAGAGCGTGCGGCGGTCAGCCTCGGTGGCCAGGGCCTCGCTCGCCCTTGTGCCGCGCTCGACATCGGCATCGGGTGCGAACAGCCCGGCAATGCCGATCGCCAGCATGACGGCGCCCATCATCACATAGGTCTGCGGCCAGCCGATCCGCTCGGCGATGATGAGGCCGAGCGCGCCGCCCACCAGCGCGGCCAGGCGGAAGCCGACCTGGGTGACGGTGGAGAGCATGTCGATCGTCGCCTCCTCGTCGGCCACGTCGATGCGCCAGGCGTTGATGACGATGTCCTGCGTGGCCGAGGCGAAGGCGCCGATCGCCGCCAGCAGGGAGAACCAGCCCAGCGAGGAGCGCGGATCGAGCGCCGCCAGCGTCACCAGCACCAGGCCGATCGCCAGCTGCATCGGCGCGATCCACTGCTTGCGCTTGCCCAGCCGCCTGAGCCCTGGAATATCCACCCGGTCGACCAGCGGCGACCACAGGAACTGGAAGGCATAGGCCAGGCCGATGAGCGAGAACACGCCCATCGTCTCGAGGTCCACCTCGGCCTCGCTCAGCCAGGCGTAGAGCGTGCCCAGGAACAGCGCGAAGGGCAGCCCGCTGGCAAAGCCGAACAGCGCCATGAAGGCGGTCTTGCGGTTGCCGAGCGCGCGCAGCACCTCGCGCCAACCGGGCTTGCGCGGCTTACCTTGGGCAATTGCATCAACCATGCGGGTCTTTCCGGTTGTCCGCCGCCGCCGGCGACACCTTCGTGCTATCGCCAGCTTCATGGCTCAGAGCTGACCATGGCACAATGGCACGCCGGTGGCTGCCCCCGGCTTGGCGGATCGGCACCGCGCGGCTATGCGAGGCGCGATGATCGAGCAACCGCGAGAAGGCGAGCGCATCGCCAAGCTGCTGGCGCGCGCGGGCGTGGCCAGTCGGCGCGAGGTGGAGCGCATGATCGCCGCAGGCCGGGTGGCGATCGGCGGCAAGGTGCTCGATACGCCCGCCACCGTGCTGCCATCCTTGCGCGGGGTGACGGTGGACGGCAAGCCCGTCGCCAGCCCCGAGCGCACCCGATTGTTCCGCTTCCACAAGCCCGCCGGGCTCATCACCGCCGAGCGCGACCCCGCCGGGCGGCCGACCATCTACGATGCGCTGCGCAACGCGTTGCCGCCAGCCGCGCCGCGGGTGATGCCCATCGGCCGGCTCGATTTCGCGACCGAGGGCCTGTTGCTGCTCACCAACGATGGCGAACTCAAGCGCACGCTCGAACTGCCGGCCAGCGGCGTGCCGCGCAGCTATCGCGCGCGCGCGTTCGGCGCGGTCAGCCAGGCCCAGCTGGAGGAGCTGATCGAGGGCATCACCATCGAAGGGATGTATTACAGCCGGATCGATGCCAATCTGGAACGGCGGACCGGGCGCAATCAGTGGATCGAACTGACGCTGACCGAGGGCAAGAACCGCGAGGTGCGCCGCGTGCTGGAACACCTGGGGCTGAAGGTCTCGCGGCTCCTGCGCACCGGCTACGGTCCATTCGTGCTGGGCAACCTGCCGCGCGGCGCGGCGGACGAGGTGAAGAAGGAGGAGCTGGAACGCTTCGTCGCCACGCTCGCCAAGCCGGCGAACGGCAGTTGATGCGCATCATCGCCGGCGAATGGCGGCGGCGGCTGTTGCGCGCGCCGCCCGGCGAGGCCACCCGGCCTTCCGCCGACCGCACGCGCGAGACCTTGTTTTCGATGCTGGCGAGCCGGCTGGGAACCTTCGACGGGCTGAGCGTCGCCGACCTGTTCGCCGGCTCGGGCGCGCTGGGCCTGGAAGCTCTTTCCCGCGGTGCGGCGACCTGCCTGTTCGTGGACCAGGAGGCGGCCGCGATCCGGGCATTGCGCGACAACATCGCCGCACTGCGCGCCCAGGCGCGCTGCACGGTGCAGGCGGGTTCGGTACTAGCGCTCGGCCCGGCGAGGGTGGCGTACGATCTGATCCTGCTCGATCCACCCTACGGCACGAATGCGGGCGCGGTGGCGATCGACCGGCTGGCGCGGCTCGGCTGGATCGGTCCCGCCACCTGGGTCGCGCTCGAGACCGGCCGCAAGGACCAGGTGACGGTCCGCGCCGTCGTCCTCGAGAACGAACGCCAGGTGGGTTCCGCCCGGCTGTGGCTGTTCCGCCCGCCCGATGCGGCGTGATCCGCCGTGGGAGCGAACGCGCAGGCTTGCGCCGCCCCCGCGAAAACCGGCGTTACGGGCTCAGCTATTCGCCGGATTCCCCGGGGTTGCGGCAACTGTCCCGCAGCCGCCTGGTGCACAGCGGATAGTCGCGGTTCATGGCCGATGGGGGAGGTGGGCCCATATTGCCGGCCAGGCGCGGGTCAGAGCGCGCGGGAGCGCCAGGCGAACCCGATGCTGCGACGCGGCGCTCGGCTGGTGCGGAAGTGGCCTGGAGCGAACCGGTCGTTGCCGCGGGGCGCCCCGCAGTGGTGGCCGTTTCGGGTCGGCGCTGAGATTGCGCACCGGGGCCGGTCGGCGACGTCTGCGCATCCGGGGCCGAGCGCCGGCTCTGCGCGTCGGCGCTGGACGTTTGGGTCTGGCCGGCGGCTGGTGGCAGCGGTGTTTGCGCACCGGGTTGGGAGCGCGCGGGCAAGTCCGGCGCGGGCTTCCCGGGATCCTGGGCGGCAAGGGTGAGGGGCGCGCCGAGCAACAGGGCAGCAGCTCCGGCAATCAGATATTGGCGCATGGTAAAACAGTCCTTTAGGCTCGATCATCCGTCTAAAGCCCCTGCCGGTCCCGGCGGTTCCCCCGGCGCGAACGGGGCAGGGTTGCGCGGGTCTCCGGCGTTCACTAGCTGTTCGCAGGTGACCGAGGTCGTGATCCCCCCTGCCGGCGCTCCGGCCACGGCGTCCGCCAGGGCGTCCGCGAATGCTCCGCTCTGGCTGGAACGGCTCAACCCGCCGCAGCGCGAGGCGGTGCTGGCCACCGAGGGCCCGGTGCTGATGCTGGCGGGCGCGGGCACGGGCAAGACCGCCGCGCTCACCGCGCGCCTCGCCTGGCTGGTCGGCACCCGGCTGGCCTGGCCGAGCGAGATTCTGTGCGTCACCTTCACCAACCGTGCTGCGCGCGAAATGCGCGAGCGCGTCGGCCGGCTGATCGGCGATGCGGTGGAGGGCATGCCGTGGCTGGGCACCTTCCATGCGATTTGCGCCAGGATGCTCCGCCGTCACGCCGAACTGGTGGGGTTGCAGAGCAATTACACGATCATCGATACCGACGATCAATTGCGGCTGTTGAAGGCGCTGATCGTCGAGCAGGACCTCGACGAGAAGCGCTGGCCCGCGCGCCAGCTCGCCGGGCTGATCGACGCCTGGAAGAACCGCGGTCTCAACCCCGCCGATCTCGACGCGGCCGACAACGAGGCCTTCGCCAACGGCAAGGGCCGGCGGCTCTACGAGCTTTACCAGGCGCGTTTGAAGACCCTCAACGCCTGCGATTTCGGCGATCTGCTGCTGCACATGCTCAACATCCTTAAGCGCCACGGTGACGTGCTCGAGCAGTACCAGCGGCGCTTCAAGTACATCATGGTGGACGAGTATCAGGACACCAACGCGGTGCAGTATCTGTGGCTGCGGCTGCTGGCGCAGGAGCGGCGCAACCTGTGCGTGGTGGGAGACGATGACCAGTCGATCTATTCCTGGCGCGGCGCGGAGGTGGCCAATATCTTGCGCTTCGAGAAGGATTTCCCCGGCGCCAAGGTGATCCGGCTGGAGCAGAACTACCGATCCACGCCGCAGATTCTGGCTGCCGCCTCGGGCCTCATCGCCGCCAATTCGCAGCGCCTGGGCAAGACGCTGTGGACCGACCTGCATGCGGGCGAGCCGGTGCGCGTCGTCGGAGTGTGGGACGCGCCCGAGGAAGCGCGCCGGGTGGGCGAGGAGATCGAGCGGATCGAGCGCGAGGGAGCGTCGCTGGAGCAGGTCGCGATCCTGGTGCGCGCACAACATCAAACGCGCGAGTTCGAGGACCGCTTCATCCAGGTCGGCCTCAATTATCGCATCATCGGCGGTTTCCGCTTCTACGAGCGCGCCGAGATCCGCGATGCGCTCGCTTATCTGCGCGTCATCGCCCAGCCGGCCGACGACCTCGCCTTCGAGCGCATCCACAACCAGCCCAAGCGCGGCCTGGGCGCCAAGGCACTGGAGGCGATCCACCGCCACGCCCGCGCCACCGGCCTGCCGCTCGCCGCGGCGGCGCTGGAACTGGCCGATACCGACGAACTGCCCGGCCGGGCGCGCGGCACCATCGGCAAGCTCATGCGCGGGTTCCTCAGGTGGCGCGACCTGGTCGATACCGTCACCCCCGCCGAACTGCTGCGCACCGTGCTCGACGAATGCGGTTACGACGCCATGCTCGCCGCCGACCGCACTGCCGAAGGCGCCGGGCGGGCCGACAACCTCGTCGAGCTCGCCCGGGCGATGGAGGAATACGACACCCTCGGCGATTTCCTGGAGCACGTGTCGCTGGTGATGGACAACGATCGCGGCGACGGGGGCGAGAAGGTCACCATCATGACCATGCACGCGGCCAAGGGGCTGGAGTTCGACCATGTGTTCCTGCCCGGCTGGGAGGAAAGCGTGTTCCCCAGCCAGCGCGCGCTCGACCAAGGCGGGCTGGCCGCGCTCGAGGAGGAGCGCCGCCTGGCCTATGTGGCGATCACCCGCGCCCGGCGGCGCTGCACCATCCTATACGCCGCCAACCGGCGCATCTACGGCCAGTGGGCCAGCTCGATCCCGTCGCGCTTCATCGAGGAGCTGCCGGCCGAGCACATCGCAGCCCAAACCACCATGACCGGCGGCGCCTCGCTGTGGCGCGCCAACTGGAGCGAGACCGAAGACCCCTTCGCTCATCTCGCCACCGCTCGCCCCGAGCGCGCCCAGCACCGCGGCCCCGGCTGGCAGCGCGCGATCGCCACCGGCTACGAGACCGCCCCGCAGCGGATCCGGGAAACCACGCGCAGCGCCGCCAGCTTCGCCGCCCAGCCGCGCGGCGACCTCGCCCCGGGCGTGCGCGTGTTCCACGACAAGTTCGGCTATGGCGAGGTGGTGGGGCAGGACGGCAACAAGCTCGAGATCGAGTTCGAGCTGAGCGGCCGCAAGCGGGTGATCGACAGCTTCGTCAAGCCGGAATGAGTGGGCGGGCAGCGCCGGTGGCTCCACGCGCGGCAGCGCCGAGCGCGCGCGAACGGGGCCGACACGATGCTGTCATCTCTGGTGTGGATGCTGCATTCCCGTCAGCTGGAGTCAGGCGATGTCGCGCTATACGCTCATCAAGGGCAGCTTCCCGATCATCAACACGGAGCCGGACGGCGACACCATTCGATTCCGCCCCGACGACCCGGCGATCGTCGAGGGGCTCGGGCCCGACGGCCAGCGGCCCCGCTTCAGCCAGGGCGGCACCCAGCTCAACGTGCGCTTCGAGGGCGTGGACGCGCTCGAGACGCATTTCGCCGGCACCCGCCAGCAGGAGCGGTTCGGCGACCTTGCCGGATCGCGCATGCTGGAGCTGGTCGGCTTCACCTCGGTTACCCGCAACCGCCAGCGGGTGACCGGCGCCCAGCCGGAGACGCTGCGCGGGCACGTGCTCGCCAACACGCTCGACAGCTTCGGCCGGATGATCGCCTTCGTCTTCCCCACCGAGCATCCGGGCGTGGACGGATCGCGGGTGTTCCTCGATCTGCCGACGCTGGCGCAGAGCGTGAGCGCCATGCTGCTGGCCGAGGGCCTTGCCTACCCGGCGTTCTACACCACGCTGCCGGTCGATCTGAAGGACAACCTCAAGGCCCAGAGCAAACTGGTCCGCGAGCGCGCGATCGGGCTGTGGGCGCAGGACGCTCCCAGCCTCGATCGCGCGGCTGAGGTGGCGGATTTGCGCGCGGCCGAGGAGCTCGTGATGTGGCCCAAGCTGTTTCGCCGGATGGCGAATTATTTCCAGTCCGGCCAGAGCGGGCTGGCCGGCTTCGACGCCTGGCTGCGGGAGGATCCGCGCAACCGCGACGATTACCTCCAGCTGCCCAGCGGCGAGATCGGCAACATGCACGATCTGGTGGCTATTGCAGGCAACACGATGCGCCTGCGCTTCCGCCCGGAGGATCTGGTGGTGCTGCCCGACAGCTTCGTGCCCGACCCCTCGCCATTGCCGACGCCGACCCCTGACCCTGACCCTGACCCTGACCCTGACCCCGACCCCGACCCTGACACTGACCCTGACACTGGCCCGGCTCCGGACCCGGATCAGGGGCAAGTTGGCGATCCGCTTCGGCTCGTCGCCGCGCTCGTCAATCCGGCGGGCGCCGACCCCGGGGTGGAGACGGTCACGATCATCAACCGCGCGGCCGCGGCCGCGGCCGTGGCGCTGGACGGTTGGCAGATCCGCGATCGCCAGCTCCACGCGTCCTTGCGCCAGGGCCAGCTCTTGTCCGGCACGCTCGCGCCGGGCGAGACACTGCGGATCGCGCTGCGCGCGCCGGTGCAGCTGGGGAATTCGGGCGACGAGCTGGTGCTGCTCGACCCGGCCGGGCAGGTGGTGCAGACGGCCCCCTTCACCAGGCAGGACGCCTCGGTGGAGGGCGTGACGCTGCTGTTCTAGGGTCTGCGTCCACCACCCGAACCGCTCGCCCGCGATCCGCGGCATGATCGGACGCGGGGGGGCCGTCCCCGCCCTCGCGTCCGCAGGCAGCCGGCGCCGGGAAAGCTGCTCGTCCACGACCTGGCCGCGGGCTAGTCGGGCACTTCGCCGTTCGCTTCCAGCACCTTGCCCGCGAGGTAGAGCGAGCCGGCGATCAGCACCGGCCGGCCATCGTCGGGCAATTTCGCCAGCGCCTCCTCGACACTTCCCGCCCAGCCGGCGTGGGGCGGATATCCCGATGGGGTGTGCGCGTCGCTGCCCGGGATCGGCACCGCCGTGATGCTCGCAAGGAGCGGGCGCAGCGGGTCCATGATCGCGCCCGCGTCGCGGTTGGCGAGCATGCCGATGATCAGGTGCAGGCCTGGTCCGCTTTCCCGCCGCGGGTCGGCGGCAGCTGCGAAATGGCGGGCGAGCGCCTGACCGGCATCGGCGTTGTGTCCGCCGTCGAGCCATACTTCGCGGCCCGGCGCCGGCGCGGTCAGCGGGCCGCTTCCCAGCAGCTGCAGGCGCGCCGGCCAGCGAGCGGCGCGGATCCCCTGGGCCATCGCCGCCGCGGTCACCTCGAGGCGGTCCTGGTGGCGCAGCATCGCTGCGGCCAGCGCGGCGTTGTCGGCCTGGTGCAGGCCCGGAAGCCGCGGACGAGGCAGGGCGAGCTCGCCGTGCCGGTCGCGATAGGCGATGCCGGCCATGTCCGCTTGGGCCCACCAATCGCGCCCGCGCATGTGCAGCGGCGCGCCCGCCAGGCCGCAACGCAGGTCGATCTCGGCCGCCATCGCCGCGGGATAGGCCTGGGTCACCATCGGCGAACCGGGCCGGGCGATGCCCGCCTTCTCGAACGCGATCCGCACCAGCGGCTCCTCGGGCACGCCATCCTCGGGCACCAGCAGGAAGGCCTCGTGATCTATGCCCAGCGAGGCGATGCCGCACGCCGCCGGCCGCTCGAGCACGTTGGTGGCGTCGAACCGCCCGCCCAGGCCGACCTCGATCACGCAGGCATCGGCGGGCTCGCGCGCGAAGGCGAGGAAGGTGGCGGCGGTGGTCACCTCGAAGAAGCTGGGGGAGAGGTCTTCCGCGGCGTCGAGCACCTCGGCGAGCAGCGCCGCGAGCAGGGCATCGGCAATGAGCGCGCCGGCAACCCGAATGCGCTCGTTGTAACGCACCAGATGCGGCTTGGTGGCGACGTGGACGGTGAGCCCCTCGGCCTCCAGCATCGCCCGCAGATAGGCGCAAGTGGAGCCCTTGCCGTTGGTCCCGGCGACGTGGAAGGTGGGCGGCAGGTGCAGCTGCGGATCGCCCAGCCGCGCCAGCAGCTCGCGGATGACGTCAAGCCCCAGCCGACCCTGCGGCAGCGAGAGCGCCGCCAGCCGATCGAGCTGTGCCTGCACCGCCGGGTCGCTCGAGGCGGCCAAATCCTTCATCGGTCCGCCCGCTCGGCCATGCGGGCGCTGCTCACGCCGCTTGGGCCGGCTGCAGGTAATCCAGCACCTGCGCCAGCGTCGCGCGCAGCTCCTTGCGGTGCACCACCATGTCGACCATGCCGTGCTTGTGCAGATATTCCGCGCGCTGGAAGCCTTCGGGCAATTGCTCGCGGATGGTTTCCTGGATCACCCGCTGGCCGGCAAAGCCGATCAGCGCGCCCGGCTCGGCGATTTGCACGTCGCCCAGCATCGCGTAGCTGGCGGTGACGCCGCCGGTGGTCGGGTCGGTCAGCACCACCAGGTAAGGCAGGCGCGCCTGGCGCAAGCGGCGCACCATCACCGTGGTGCGCGGCATCTGCATCAGCGAGAGGATGCCCTCCTGCATCCGCGCGCCGCCCGCCGCGGTGACGGCGATGAAGGCGCAGCGTTCTTCGGCGGCGCGTTGCGCGGCCTCGCAGAAGGCGGTGCCCACCGCCATGCCCATCGACCCGCCCATGAAGGCGAAATCCTGCACGCCGACGATGGCGCGGCGCCCCTCGATCGCCCCGCTCGCGGCGAGGAAGGCGTCACGGTGCGGGTTGGTCGCGCGCGCATGCTTCAGCCGGTCGGCGTAGCGCTTGGTGTCGCGGAAGCGGAGCGGATCCTCCTTGACCGACGGCTCGGGCAGCAGCTCGTACCCTTCGTCCATCAGCTGGTTCATCCGCGCCACCGCGCCGATCCGCCCGTGATAGTCGCAGCGCGGGCAGACATAGAGGTTCTCGGCGTGTTCCTTCGAGAACAGCATCTCGTTGCAGCTGGGGCATTTGACCCACAGATTGTCGGGCACCTCGCGCCGCTTGGCGAAGGGCAGCGAATTGCGAACGCGGGTCAGCCAACTCATGCGCGCCGCCTTAGCGGCGGGGATCGCGTTTTGCGAGGGGCGGCGCAAGCGCCGGGCAGGCAAGTATCCCGCGCCCAGCGCCCGCCGGATACGAGCGCCTGTGCCGGCCGGATTGCGAGCGCCAAGGGCCTGCAATGTGGCCCGTCGAGGCGACGTTGCGGCGCGGGAACAGCTGTAATTGGGCGGCCCAGGGTGTCCGTCAGGCGACCGAGGGTGTCCGTCAGACGGCCACGTTCGCCTTGGCGCCATGCACAGCTGCAGCCAGGGAGGCAGTCAGCTCGCCAAGCTGGGCCGGCGCGCCGGTGCCATGCCGCGCCACGAGTTCGACCAGCGCGGAGCCGACCACCACGCCGTCCGCCACGCGGGCGATCGCCGCCGCCTGTTCGGGCGTGCGCACGCCGAAGCCGACCGCAACCGGCAGCGTCGTCGCCCGCTTGAGTCGCGCGACATTCGCCTCGATCGAGGCCATCACCGCCTGCTGCTTGCCGGTGATCCCCGCCACCGACACATAGTAGAGAAACCCTGACGAACCGTTAAGCACGGTGGGCAGGCGGGAAGCGTCGGTGGTGGGGGTGGCCAGCCGGATCAGCGCGACGCCGGCGGCGCGCAGGGCCGGGCCGAGGTCCTGGTCCTCCTCGGGCGCGAGGTCGACGCAGATCACCCCGTCGACACCCGCCGCGGCCGCCTGGTCGGCGAACCATTCCGGCCCGCGCCGCACCATCGGGTTGGCATAGCCCATCAGCACCAGCGGCGTTTGCGGGTGGCGCTCGCGGAAGCCGCGGGCGAGGGCGAACACGTCGGCGGTCTTCGTGCCACCCGCGAGCGAGCGGATGTTGGCCGCCTGGATCGCGGCGCCATCGGCCATCGGGTCGGTGAAGGGCATGCCCAATTCGATCACATCCGCGCCGCCTTCGACCAGCGCGTCGAGATTGGCCGCGGTGTCGCCATCGCCGGCGGTGAGGAAACAGGCCAAAGCCGGGCGGCCCTTGGCGAAGGCGCCTGCAAGGCGGGTCATCTCTTACGCCGCTCCCGGTCCAACCGGGCCATGAAGCCCGCGACCAGGGCGAGCGGCATCCACAGCACCAGATCGTTCCGCCCGACGCCGGGCGTATCGGTGGCGATGAGCCGGAACAGGAGCACGGCGACAAGGTACAGGCCGGCAGTTCCAACCGCCCACGCCGCCGCTTCGCCAAGGAGCCTGGAGCTCACATCTCCACCCCGAGCGCATCCGCCACGGTGAAGATGTCCTTGTCGCCGCGGCCGCATAGATTGGCCAGGATGATCGCGTCCCGCGGCATCGCCGGCGCGCGCGTGACGATGGCGGCAATCGCGTGGCTCGGCTCGAGGGCCGGGATGATGCCTTCCGTGCGGCAGAGCAGCTGGAAGGCGTCGAGCGCCTCGGTGTCGGTGGCCGAGGTATACTCGACGCGGCCAGTTTCCTTCAGCCAGGCGTGCTCCGGCCCGATCCCCGGATAGTCGAGCCCGGCGCTGATCGAGTGGGCCTCGGCGATCTGGCCGTCCTCGTCCTGCAACAGATCGGTCTTGTTGCCGTGGAGGATTCCCGGGAAGCCTCCCGCCAGCGAGGCGGCGTGCTGCTTGTCGAGCCCGTGGCCGGCCGCCTCCACGCCCAGCATCGCCACGTCGGGATCGTCCAGGAAGGGGTGGAACAGGCCGATGGCGTTGGAGCCGCCGCCGATCGCCGCCACCAGCAGGTCGGGAAGGCGGCCGGCGCGGGCGAGCATCTGCGCGCGGGCCTCGGTGCCGATCACGGATTGGAAATCGCGCACCAGCTCGGGATAGGGGTGGGGGCCCGCCGCGGTGCCGATGATGTAGAAGGTGTCGTGCACGTTGGCGACCCAATCGCGCAGCGCTTCGTTCATCGCGTCCTTGAGGGTCGCCGCGCCGCTGGTGACGGGGATCACCTCGGCGCCCAGCAGCTTCATGCGGAACACGTTGGGCCGCTGGCGGGCGACATCGGTGGCGCCCATGAAGATCACGCAGGGCAGGCCGAAGCGCGCGCACACGGTGGCGGTGGCGACGCCGTGCTGGCCGGCGCCGGTCTCGGCGATGATGCGGGTCTTGCCCATCCGCATCGCCAGCAGGATCTGGCCGACGCAATTGTTGATCTTGTGCGCGCCGGTGTGGTTCAACTCGTCGCGCTTGAACCAGATCTGCGCGCCCATTCCGGGGTCCGCGCCTTCGCGCAGCCGCTCGGTCAGCCGCTCGGCGTAGTAGAGCGGCGAGGGTCGGCCGACGTAATGCTCGAGCAGGTCATCGAACTGCGCCTTGAAGGCTGCGTCCTGCTTGGCCGCGCGGTACTCACGGTCGAGCTCCAGGATCAGCGGCATCAGCGTCTCGGCGACGTAGCGCCCGCCAAACTGGCCGAAATGGCCGCGCGCATCCGGCATCTGGCGAAAGCTGTTCGCCTTCGCGGGGGGCTGGTTGCGGAAGGAATTGGGGGTCTGCTCGGTCATTGCGGGGTCCTTCAGGACGAGCGGACCGCTTCGCAGAAGGCCCTGATCTTGTCGACATCCTTGACGCCGGGGGCGCTCTCCAGCCCGCTCGAGGCATCGACCAGCGGGGCGCCGGTCCGGCGGATCGCCTCGGCGACATTGCCCGGGGTGAGCCCGCCGGCCAGCCCCCAGTCCATCGCATGCGGGTAACCGGCCAGCAGCGACCAATCGAGCGTCAGCCCGTTGCCGCCGGGCAATGCGCCCGGCCCCGGGCGCGCGGGGGCATCGTACAGCAGCCGGTCGACCGCGCCGGCGAAGCGCCGCGCGCGCTCGAGCGAGGCCGCCTCCTTGAGGCCGACCGCCTTCCACACTTCCAGCGGCGTGTTGTCGCGGATCAGCGCCAGCCATTCGGGCGTCTCGCGGCCATGGAACTGGACCACGTCGGGCATCACCGCGTCGATCGCGCGAGCGGTGGGCTCGGCCTCCAGGTTGACCAGCAGCAGCACCGCCTTGACCCCGCGCGGCAGCCGGGCCCTGAGCGCGCGCGCCTGGTCGAGCGCCACATGCCGCGGGCTCGGCTCGTAATGGACGAGGCCGATATGCGTCGCGCCCGCCGCCACCGCCGCATCCACCGTGGCGGGGGTCGACAGCCCGCAGATCTTGACCAGGGTTTTGGACATGGCCCGCGCCCCTACGCGATCGGGCGAGCGCGGGGAAGGGGCGGGCCGAACCAGGCGCCCCGCCCGCCTCTTCCCCGCGAGTCAGGGCGCCAGTTCGTACAACACCGTCACGTTCGCCGTCATCTGCAACTCGCCAGGCTGCACGGGCGAGGGTGGCGGCGGTGGCGGTGGCCCGCCAGTGGTGGTGATGCGCTGGGCGAACAGCACCGGCGGCGGGCCGTAATAGCCGCCGCCCTCGCTGATCGAGAGCACGCGCACGATCCGCAGGCCCGCCGCCCGCGCGTAGAGCTCGGCGCGCTGGCGGGCGGTGGTCATCGCCGCCAGCCGCGCCTCGTCGAGCGCCGCCTCCTGGTCGTCGAGCTGAAAATTGGGTCCGTTCACCTGGTTGGCGCCCGCTGCCACCAGCGTGTCGACCACCGTGCCGTAATCCTCCAGCTCGCGCTGGCGCACCGAGACGCTGTTGGTGGCCGAATAGCCTATGATCTGCGGCACCTGCTGCTCGGGCGGCGGCGGGATGTAGGGCCGCCCCGAGGACTGCGCCGCCAGCATCGCGTCGCGCGCCGGATCGGCATAGATCGGGTTGAGGCTGAGATTGCTGGTCTGGATGTCGCGCTCGGCGATGCCGGCGCGCCCGAGCGCCGCGATCACCCCGGTCATCGCCCGCGCATTGGCCTCCAGCGCCGCCCCGGCATCGGTGCCCTGCGTGGTGACGCCGGCGGTGAAGATGGCCAGGTCGGGCGCCGCGAAGGACCGGCCCTCGACGTTGACGGTGAGCAGGGTGTTGCCCGCCGCGATATTCACCGGCGGGGCGACCTGCGCGGCGGACGGCGCAGCCGGGAGGAGGCCGGCGATGGCCACGAGGGAGGCGCAGGCCAGGCGCAGCGGCAGGGTTGAGCTCATGGACATCTCCTCCAACATCGACGCTGCATCATGCGCCGCCGCCCGCTTGCTCGGGGCTGAATGTGGCCTGGGCACGATGAAGCGCTCCGTGCCTCGATCGGCGGCCGGGCCTGGAACCCCTTCGCCCTGTTCCGGGTTGTTGATGGCATGGACAAGCTCACTTCCTTCCTCGAACGGCGCAGCCTGCGCGAGGTGGCGCTGATGGCGGTATCCGCCGGCGGTGCCGCGCTTGCGCTGGCTCTCACCCTCGGCAATCCCCTCGCGCTGATCTAGCGGCCGGCCGGCGGGCCGGGGTGCTGGATCAGCCGCAGCAGGCTGCCATCCTCGTCGACGAGGTAGGCGATCGTCAGGCCGCTCGGCTCGCGTCGCGGCGGGGTGAGGCGAGGGATCGCGCGCTCACCACGCTCGACGCCCGCCGCCTCGCATTGCGCCACCATCGCGGCGAGGTCATCGAGGCGGATGCAGCAGCCGAAATTGCTCTGCGCCGGATCGAGGTCCGGCCACGGGAAGAACTCCAGCCAGATGTCGCCGCGCGTCAGGATGAGCCAATAGTCCGCCCGGAACAGCCGCCCGAAGCCGAGCGCGCCGTAGAACGCCTCGGTGGCATCGAAGTCGCGGCTGGGCAGGTTGGGTGTGGCGAAATCGGCCATCGCGGTGCCTAGAGCGTCGCCTCGATGGCGCGGGCGGCAGCCAGCGGATCGTCGGCCCGGCTGATCGGCCGGCCGATCACCAGCACGCTCGCGCCCTCGTCCCGCGCCTGGCGCGGGGTGACGATGCGCTTCTGGTCGGCGGCGCCATCGCCGGCCTTGCCGGGGTCGACCGGGCGCAGGCCGGGAACGACCAGAAAGCCCGCCTTCCATTGCCGATGGACTTGGGCGACCTCGCTTCCCGAACATACGATCCCGTCGAGCCCCGCCAGTTCGGCCAGCTCGGCCAGGCGCAGCACATGCTCGGCCGGGGTGCCGGCGACGCCGATGCGGATCAGGTCACGCTCGTCCAGGCTGGTGAGCATGGTCACCCCCACCACCCTGGTGTGCTCGGGAGCGGCGGCCTTGGCGTCCTCCATCATCGCCCGTCCGCCCGCGGCATGGACCGTGACGATCGCGGGCTCGAGCACCCGAATGGCCTGCATCGCGCCAGCCACGGTATTGGGAATGTCGTGCAGCTTCAGGTCGAGAAAGATAGGCAGGCCCAAATGGGCGATCTCGTGCACCCCATGGGCGCCGTGCGCGCAGAAGAACTCCAGCCCCAGCTTGAACCCGCCGACATGCCCCTTGACCCGATGCGCCAGCGCCTTGGCGGCGTCGAGCTGCGGCAGGTCCAGCGCCAGGTAAACAGGGTTGCTCATCGGCCAGCCGGTATGGCGCAGGCGATCACACGAGCGATCATATGGGCCATCATCCCGGCAGTCACACCGGTGGCGGGGTGGACAGGCCCGACGGCCGCTCGCGGGCCAGCCGCTCCTCCTCCAGCCGGGCGCGCTCGGCCCTCTGCGCGGCCGCCGCCTGCTCGGCCTGGAGGCTATGCACATTAGCCTCGAGCGAATGGATCCGCCGGCGCAGCTGCCACTTGTTGGCGCGGTGGACGAGCCACATCGGCACCAGGCCGATCAGGAACGAGACCACCACGATCGCGGGGATCTTGGTGTCGACCACCAGCCCCTCCCAGATCCGGACGGTCACCGTGGGCGCCCAATTGCCGATCGAGAACAGCAGCAGGGCCGCGAGCAGCACCACCCAGATGACAGTCCTGACGATTTGCATGAGCTCGCGCGTCCTTCCGCCTGCCGTCGCGCGACGCTAGGCCCGTTGGCAGCGAATGGGAAGGGTGCGGGGCCGCGTCCGCCCGGCCGATCAGCCGCCGAAGACGCGCGCGAAGATCGCATCGACCTGGCGGAAGTGATATTCAAGGTCGAACTGTTCGGCCAGCTGCGCCCGGGGCAGCAGCGCGGTCACTTCCGGATCGGCGCCGAGCAGGTCGAGCAGCGAGAGCCGCCCGTCGCTGTCCCATACCTGCATGGCATGGCGCTGGACGATGGCATAGGCCGCCTCGCGGCTCACGCCCGCTTGCGTGAGCGCCAGCAGCACGCGCTGGGAGTGGACGAGGCCGCCCATCCGTTCCAGATTGGCCAGCATCCGCGCGGGATAGACCACCAGGCGGTCGACCACGCTCGTCAGCCGGGCGAGCGCGAAATCGAGCGTGATGCAGGCATCGGGGCCGATGAAGCGCTCCACCGAGCTGTGCGAGATGTCGCGCTCGTGCCACAGCGCCACGTTCTCCATCGCCGGCAAGGCATGGCTGCGCACCATGCGCGCGAGCCCGGTGAGGTTCTCGGTCAGCACCGGGTTGCGCTTGTGCGGCATGGCGGAGGAGCCTTTCTGCCCCGGCGCGAAATATTCCTCCGCCTCGAGCACCTCGGTGCGCTGGAGGTGGCGGATCTCGATGGCGAGGCGCTCGACCGAGCTGGCGATCACCCCCAGCGTCGCGAAGAACATTGCGTGCCGGTCGCGCGGGATCACCTGGGTGGAGATCGGCTCGGGCTTCAGCCCGAGCTTGTCAGCGACGTATTCCTCCACCTGCGGCGCCACATTGGCGAAGGTGCCGACCGCGCCGCTGACGGCGCAGGTGGCGATCTCGGCCCGCGCCGCCACCAGCCGCGCGCGGGCCCGGGTGAACTCGGCGAAATAGCCCGCCAGCTTGAGCCCGAAGGTCAGCGGCTCGGCGTGGATGGCGTGGCTGCGGCCGATGGTGGGCGTGTAGCGGTGCTCCTCGGCCCGCCGGCGGAGCGCGGCGAGCAGCGCATCGAGCTCGGCCAGCATCAGGTCGGCGGAGCGGGCGAGCTGGACCGCCAAAGTGGTGTCGAGCACGTCGGAGCTGGTCATGCCCTGGTGCATGAAGCGGGCCTCTTCGCCCACTTGGCTCGCCACCCAGGTGAGGAAGGCGATGACATCGTGCTTCGTCACCGCCTCGATCGCGTCGATCGCCGCCACGTCGATCGCCGGCTGCGTCGCCCACCAAGCCCACAGCGCGGCCGCGGCGCTGGGCGGAACAACGCCTAGCTCGCCCAGCTTCTGGGTGGCATGCGCCTCGATTTCGAACCAGATGCGGTATTTCGCCTCGGGCTCCCACAGCGCGGTCATCTCGGGGCGGGAATAGCGGGGGACCATGGACGGGCTCCGAAGGGCGCGCGAGCGCCGATGGCGGGCGGCTAGGCGCGGCGCGGTTCATTGGCAAGGGTAGGGATGAAGGCCAGATCGCGAGGGCCGGCGGCCCCGCTCAGCCGGCGCGCAATTCCGCAGCAAGCAGGCGGAATTCCCCCGCACGCGGGCTGTTCGGGCGCCACACCAGCGCAATCTGGCGGCTGGTGTGTGTCCCCTTGAGCGGCCGGGCGACCACGCGCGTCTCGTGCAGGATGCCCGCATCGAGCGCCATCTCGGGCAGCATGGTGAGGCCCAGGTGGTTGTCGACCATCTGCACCAGGGTATGGAGCGAGGTGCCGATCATCGTCGCGCTGGCGCGCAGCTCGGGCCGGTTGCAGGCGGCGAGCGCATGTTCCTTGAGGCAATGCCCGTCCTGCAGCAGCAGCAGCTTGCCCTGGTCGATCATCGCCGCGGGGATGAGATCGGGCAGGTGGTCGGGCTCGCCCTCGGGGAAGGCGACGAACAGGCGGTCCTCGCCGATCACCTCGCTCTCCACCTCGCCGGTCGCGTAGGGCAGCGCCAGCAGCACGCAGTCGGCGCGGCCGTGATTGAGCGATTCGAGCGCCTCGCCAGTGGTCTCCTCGCGCAGGAAGAGCTTGAGCAACGGGCGCTCACGCCGAAGCCGCGGCAGGATGCGCGGGAGCATGAATGGCGCGATGGTGGGGATGACGCTCATCCGCAATTCGCCCGCCAGCGGCGTGCCGGCGGCGCGCACCAGGTCCGAAAGCTCCTCGGCCTCGCGCAGCAGGCGATGCGCCTTGGCGACCACGCTCTCGCCCAGCGGGGTGAAGCGCACGACCCGGCGGTTGCGCTCGACCAAGGTGACGCCCAGCAGCGATTCCAGCTCGCGGATGCCGGCCGAGAGCGTCGACTGCGAGACGAAGCTGGCATCCGCGGCACGCCCGAAATGGCCGTGCTCGTGGAGTGAGACCAGGTATTGCAGCTGCTTGATGGTGGGCAGGTAGGTGGACATCGCGCTAATACCTACTCCGCTCGTGCCGAGCTTGTCGAAGCACTGCTGGTCTTCAATCCGGCGCCTTGGGCACGAGGCGGCCCTTCGACCAGCTCCGGGCGAGCGGGTGAGGGTAGGGGTCGGCTAATCCCCCGCTCCCTGCAGCACCGCAGCGCCACCTTCCTCCACCCGCGTCATCTTCATTCGCCCGCGCTCCACCGCAAAGGCGAGCTTGCCCTCGACCAGTTCGAGCGCGTCGCGGCCGAACACCTCGTAGCGCCAGCCCTCGAGCATCGGCAGCTTGCGCGCGCCCGCCGCCAGCGCCTCGAGCTCGTCCGAGCGGGTGAGCAGGCGCGAGGCGACGTCGATCTCGCGGCTGCGGATCTTGAGCAGCAGCTTGAGCAGGTCGGCCACCAGCGCGCCTTCCTTGCCCAGCGGGGCGCCGCGCTGCGGTTTCTCGGGCATCTCGTCGGCGGGCAGATCGGTGGCGCCTTGGAGCACCCGCATCAGCCGGCGACCGATGTCGTTCTCCCGCCAGGCCTGCGAGAGCCCGCGGACCTTGGCCAGGTCCTCCTGCGCCTTGGGCGGTTGGCTGGCGAGATCGGCCAACGTCTCGTCGCGCATGATGCGGCCGCGCGGGATGTCCTTGTCCATCGCCTCGCTCTCGCGCCAGGCGGCGAGCGCCTTCAACCGCCCGAGCACGGCCGGGTTGCGGCTCGGCGCGCGGATGCGGCGCCAGGCGGTGGCGAGGTCGTTGGCGTAGTTTGCCGGATCGGCCAGCTTCTCCATCTCGGCGTTGAGCCAATGGCCGCGGCCGGTCTTGATCAGCCGGTCGAGGATCTTGGGAAATATCTTGGCCAGGTAGGTGACGTCGCCGATCGCATATTCGATCTGCCGCTCGCTGAGCGGGCGCCGGCTCCAGTCGGTGAAGCGCGCGCCCTTGTCGATCGTCTTGCCCAGCCAGTTTTCGACCAGATTGGCATAGCCGATCTGCTCGGACTGGCTGATCGCCATCATCGCCACCTGGGTGTCGAAAATGGGGTGCGGGGTCTTGCCGGTGAGGTTGTAGACGATCTCCACGTCCTGCCCGCCGGCGTGGAAGACCTTGAGCACGTCCTCGTTCTTGCACAACAGGTCGAGCAGCGGGGTGAGATCGAGCCCGTCGGCCAGCGGGTCGATCGCCGCGGCCTCCTCGGCGGTGCCCACCTGCACCAGGCACAGCAGCGGGTAGAAGGTGTTCTCGCGCATGAACTCGGTGTCGACGCACACGGCCTCGCTCTGCGCCAGCCGCGAGCACAGCTCGGCCAGCGCGGCGGTGGTGGTGATCAGCGGGTGAATTTTCATGCCAAGCGGCTGTTAGCCCGTCGGTTGCGCATCGCCAACGCTGCTGCCGGGGTTGTTCACCTGTTCGGGTTCCAGCGTGCGGGTGGTGGTCTGGCGGCGCAGCTGGTTGCCTGCCGCGTCGTACTGCATCACGCTGGTCTCGCTGACCACCGGCGGGCCCACCGGCCCATCCTCCGCCTCGGGCGGATTGATGGCCGCGATCATCAACACGAAAGCCGCGGCGATCACCGCCACGTTGAACGGCAGGCGGCGTTGGAGGCGCTCGAAAGTGATCGACACGCGGTTGAACAGCGCGGAATTGTAAGCGGCGGCGGCGAACCAGTCGATGTCGGCGCGGGTGACAGCATGCTCACCGACCGCAGAGATCCTGGGCCGGTTGTCGATGATGTCGTACCGCAGGAGATCCTTCGTGCCGCTGACCACGAGCTTGCCGGGGCCGGCGATATCGACATGGTAGGGGCCTGACCCGGGCAGGACGACCGGCTCGCCACTCTGGGTGGCGGTGATCGCCGCGGCGGGCGCGAGGAAGGTGATCTCGCTACCCTCCAGCGGCTGTTCGTCGCGGTGCGCGTAAGCGGCGATCTCCAGCCGCGCGAGCTTCTCGAGGGTATCGATCCTGGGCGGCCAATAGGCCTGGTGCTGGCGCTCGACCCGCTCACGAACGGTGGCGATGCACGCGGCATCGTCCGGGGAGCCGAAGGCGGTGGGAAATTCCACCTCGGCGGGCTCGCCCTTATTGCCGATGACGCCGAAGCCGTATTGGGGGAGCGAGAACTGCTCGAAGGTGAGCACATCCAGCGCGTCGAGCGTCAGGCGAACCAGGAAAGCGAGCCCGGTCGCCGCCGCGACCCCCGCGACGATGATGCGGACCCAGTCGGGCTCGGCGGTGAACAGCAGGCCGATGCTGGACAGGCTCGTGCCGCCCAGGATCACCACCAGCGCCGCAAAGGCGCCGCCCACGATCCACTTGGCGGTCTCGCGCAACTTGTCGCTCGCCACGGCATGCGCCTTGCCGTCGGTGGCGCGGTCGCCGGATGCCTGCTCTGTCATCGCCAACCCGCTGCTGCCTGCCGCGACGATAGTGCGCTCGGAGACGAAGCGAAAGCGCCCGCAAGCTTGCCCACCTGCCGCGTTGCGCTATGGAGCGCGCCCATGCACCCATATCGAACCCACACCTGCGCCGCGCTGCGCCCTGCCGACGTGGGTGCTACCGTGCGCCTGTCGGGGTGGGTGCATCGCAAGCGCGACCATGGCGGTGTGCTGTTCGTCGACCTGCGCGATCATTACGGCATCACCCAGCTGGTGGCGGACGCGGATTCGCCCGCGCTCCAGGTGCTCGATCGGCTGCGCGTGGAAAGCGTCGTCACGGTGGACGGCGTGGTCAAGGCCCGGGGCGAGGCGACGGTCAACCCGGGCCTGCCGACCGGCGCGATCGAGGTGTATGCGCAGGGCGCCGTGGTGCAGTCGCTGGCGGCCGAACTGCCGCTGCCGGTCGCGGGCGAGGCGGAATATCCCGAGGACATCCGGCTCAAGTACCGCTTCATCGACCTGCGGCGCGAGCGCGTGCACGCCAATATCGTGCTGCGCTCGGCGGTGATCGCCAGCCTGCGGCGGCGAATGCACGGGCAGGGTTTCACCGAGTTCCAGACCCCGATCCTGGGTGCTTCGTCGCCCGAGGGCGCGCGCGATTATCTGGTGCCGAGCCGGTTGCATCCGGGCGCCTTCTACGCGCTCCCCCAGGCGCCGCAGATGTTCAAGCAGCTGCTGATGGTGGCCGGCTTCGACCGTTATTTCCAGATCGCTCCGTGCTTCCGCGACGAGGACCTGCGCGCCGACCGCTCGCCCGAGTTCTACCAGCTCGATTTCGAGATGAGCTTCGTGACGCAGGACGACGTCTTCGCCACCATCGAGCCGGTGCTGGGCGGATTGTTCGAGGAATTCGCGAACGGCAAGGCGGTGGATGCCGCGCCGTTCGTGCGCATTCCCTACGCCGAGGCGCTGCTGACGTACGGGACGGACAAGCCGGACCTGCGCAACCCGCTGCGCATCGGCGATGTCTCGCACCATTTCGCGCAGAGCGGCTTTGGCATCTTCGAGAAGATCGTCGGCGGCGGCGGGGTGGTGCGGGCGATCCCGGCGCCCGGCACGCACGAGCACAGCCGCAAGTTCTTCGACGAGATGAACGACTGGTCCAAGCGCGAAGGTTTCTCCGGCTTGGGCTACGTGACCCGCAAGGGCGGCGAGTTCGGCGGGCCGATCGCCAAGAATCATGGCCCCGAGAATATGGCGCGGCTCTACGACGAACTGGGTCTGGGCGAGAACGATGGGCTGTTCTTTGCCGCCGGCAAGGAGAAGGATGCAGCCAAGCTGGCCGGCGCCGCGCGCACCCGGGTGGGCGAGCAGCTGGGGCTCATCGAGCAGAACGCCTTCCGCTTCTGCTGGATCGTCGACTTCCCGATGTACGAGTGGGACGAGGAGCGCAAACGGGTGGATTTCAGCCATAACCCGTTCTCCATGCCGCAGGGGGAGCTGGCGGCGCTGGAGAGCGAGGACCCGCTGGCCATCAAGGCCTGGCAGTACGATATCGTCTGCAACGGCTACGAGCTGTCGTCGGGCGCGATCCGCAACCATCGCCCCCGAGATCATGTACAAGGCGTTCGAGATCGCCGGCTATTCACGCCAAGAGGTGGACGCGAACTTCTCAGGCATGATCGAGGCGTTCAAGCTGGGCGCGCCCCCGCACGGCGGCTCGGCGCCGGGGATCGACCGCATCGTCATGCTGCTGGCCGACGAGCCCAACATCCGCGAGGTGATCGCCTTCCCGATGAACCAGCGCGCGCAGGACCTGATGATGGGCGCACCTTCGGCGGTGAGCACCAGGCAGCTGCGCGAGCTCGGCATCGGGGTGGTGGGCGAGGGCCGGGCAGCCGCCGACGCCGCCAGCCCTGCCGCAAAGGCGCAGACCGAGCTGGCGGGCGGAAGCGGCTGAGCGGGCGCGTCAGAGCGGCGGCAGCCCCGCCAGCAGCTTGTCCGGCGTAATCGGGAAGCTGCGCACCCGCACGCCGCAGGCGTGATAGATCGCATTGGCGATCGCTCCGCCGGCGCCGCACAGGCCCAGTTCGCCCACGCCCTTGGCCTGCAGCGGACTGGCCGCGCCATCGCGCTCCTCGACCAGGATTACCTCCATGTCGGGCATGTCGGCGTGCACCGGGAGGTGATATTCGGCGAGGTCGTGATTGACGAGGTGCCCATCGACCGGGTCGAACGCGAGCGCTTCGGTCAGCGCGCTGCCGATGCCCCAGACCATGCCGCCCAGGCACTGCGAGCGCGCGGTCTTGGCGTTGAGCACCCGGCCGATCCCGAACGCACCGGTCATCCGCCGCACGCGCGTCTCACCGGTCCAGCCGTTCACCGCCACCTCGACGAAGAACGCGCCATAGGTCGCGGCGGCGAAGTCCTTGAGCGTCTTGCCGCTTTCCATCCGACCCAGGCGGGTGATCGCCTCGCCGCCGAGCACCTCGGAAAGCGGCGTGCGCTCGTTGCCGTAGATGGCGAAGCCGTCCTTGAGGGTGAGGTCGATCTCGCCGCAACCCAGCTTCTCGCAGAGCGCCGCGCGGACCGCCTCGCAGGCCAGGAACACCGCCGAGCCGGTGGTCGGCGCGCCCCAGCTGCCGCCCGAGCCGGAGCCGGCGGGCAGGCTGGAATCGCCCAGCCGGACCAGCACGTCGGCGGGGTCGAGCCCGAGCATCTCGCCGGCGATCTGGCTGAAGATGGTGTAATGGCCGGTGCCGATGTCGGTCATGTCGGTGGCGATCTCGGCGGTCCCGTCGGCATTGAGGGTGACGCGCACCTCCGCCGTGCCGAGGAAATGCACCCGCGCCGCGCTCGCCATGCCGGTGCCGATCCACCACTCGCCGTCCCTGCGGGCGGCGGGGGTGCGATCGGCGCCGTTCCAGCCGAACGCCTTGGCGCCCGCCTGGAGGCACTCGGCAAGCTTGCGCGAGGCGTAGGGCCGGCCATCCGAGGGATGCTTGTCGGGAATGTTGCGCAGGCGCAGCGCGACCGGGTCGATGCCCACCGCCTCGGCCAGCTCGTCCATCGCGCATTCGAGCGCGTTCATGCCCACCGCCTCGCCCGGCGCGCGGACCGAGCCGGCGGGCATGCGGTGGATTGCCGCCCCTTCCTGCACCAGCAGCCGGTGCTCGCCGGCGTACAGGAACCTGGTCCCCTGGACGACCGGCTCGAAATAGTCCTCGCCCGGCACGTTGGTGGCGCGGCTCGCGTGGCCGATGCCCAGGAGACGACCCTCGCCATCGGCCGCGAGGCGCAGGCGCTGGGTGGTCTCGGAGCGGCGGTTGATGATCTGGCACACCTGTTGGCGGCTCATCACCACCCGCACCGGGCGGCCCAATTCCATCGCCGCCAGCGAAGCGGCGACGCATTCGGGCGACACGCCCAGCTTGGAGCCGAACCCGCCGCCCACGTAATGCGCCAGGATCCGCACCTGGTCCTCGGGAAGGCCGACCGCGTCGGCGAGTTCCGGGACATTGTAGTTGAGCATCTGGAGCGAGGAATGGACCGTGAGCAGGTCGCCGTCCCAGCGGGCGATCGTGGCGTGCGGCTCCATCGCGGCGGCGACGTGGCCGGCGGTGTGGTAGGTGGCATCCACCGTATGCGCGGCCGTTGCCATTGCGTGGGGCAGATCGCCCTGGCGGACGGACTTGCCCTTCTGCTCGTTCCACTGCGCGCGGTGGTCGTCGGGGGCGACCACGAGATCGGCCGGCGGTTCGGCATCGTAGCTTACCACCAGCCGCTTGGCCGCATCGCGTGCCTGTTCGAAGCTTGCGGCCACCAGCAGCGCAATCGGCTGGCCGAAATAATAGACCTCCTGCGCGTGCTGGTCGGGCGCCTCGCCGTCGCCGCCCTGAGCGGCGCGCGTGGTGAGGCGGGCATCGTCGATCACCGCCACCACCCCCGGCATGGCGAGCGCCGCCGCCTTGTTCAGGTCGGTGACCCGGCCCTTGGTGATCGTGGCGGTGACCAGGACGCCCTCGAGGCAGCCATCGAACGCATGCTCGGCCGCATAGCGTGCCGCACCGCTCACCTTGGCCGGCCCGTCGAGCCGATCGAGCGGCCGGCCGATCACCCCCTGGGCCATGTGGTCGAGCCGATCACGCTCGTCGGGCCGGTCGAGGACGAGGGCGTTCATCGTCGTCTCTTTCGTCATGCCGCAGCTCCGGTGGCCTCGCGCAGCGTGGCGATCAGCGCGCGGCGGGCGAGAGGGATCTTGAAGTCGTTGCCGCCGTACCCCCTGGCATTCTCGAGCAGCAGATCGGCGGCCTGGTCGAACAGCGCGGCGGACGGGATTGCGCCGGTGAGCAGGTCTTCGATCCGCTCGTCGTGCCAGGGCCGGTGCGCGAGGCCGCCGAACGCGAGCGCGGCATGGGTGATGCGGCCCTCTGCCATGCCGATGATTGCCGCGACCGAGACCAGCGCAAAGGCGTAGGAGGCGCGGTCACGCACCTTGCGATAGAGCTGCATCCCGCCGACCGGCGGCGGCAGGGTGACGCCGGTGATGATCTCGCCGGGCTCCAGGACATTGTCGAGCTGCGGGGTGTCGCCGGGCAGGCGATGGAAATCGCGGACGGCGATCCGCCGCCGGTCGGTCTGGACGATTGCGCCCAGCGCTACCAGCGCCACCGCCATGTCGCCCGGGTAGGTGGCGATGCATTGCTCGCTGGCGCCCAGGATCGCGTGGATGCGGTTGACCCCGCGCAAGGCGCCGCAGCCCGAGCCGGGCTCGCGCTTGTTGCAGGGCTGGTCGGTATTGTAGAAATAGTAGCACCGCGTGCGCTGGCACAGATTGCCACCAGTGGTCGCCTTGTTGCGCAATTGCTGGGTGGCGCCCGCCAGGATCGCGCGGGCGAGCACCGGGTAGTCGCGCCCCACGCGCGGGTGGCTGGCGGCGGCGGTGTTGCTGGCGAGCGCGCCGATCGACAGCCCGCCATCGCCGCTCTCGGAGATTGCGCCGAGCGGCAGCCGGCCCAGGTCCACGAGGGTGGCGGGGGTCTCGACCTGCAGCTTCATCAGGTCGAGCAGATTGGTGCCGCCCGCGATGGGGAGGGTGGCGGGATCGGCGGTGAGCTGTGCTGCGTGTTCCAGCCGCTCGGCGCGGTGGTAGTGGAACGGCCTCATGCAGGCTGTTCCTGGCGCTCGGACCGGTGCTGGGCGTCGATCACCTCGCGGATCGCCGCCAGGATATTGGCGTAGGCGCCGCAGCGGCACAGATTGCCGCTCATCCGCTCGCGGATCTCGGCGTCGGTGATCTCGATGGCTGCGAGATCGTGGCTGGCATGGCTCGGCCAGCCGGCGGCGAACTCGTCGATCAGCGCGGTCGCCGAGCACATCTGACCGGGCGTGCAATAGCCACACTGGAACCCGTCATGGTGGACGAACGCCCGCTGCAGGGGTGACAGGGCGCCCGGCGAGCCGATGCCCTCGATGGTGGTCACCGCATCGCCCCCCTCCGCGCCGTCGTGCATGATCGCCAGGCTCAGGCAGGAGTTGATCCGCTGGCCGTTCACCAGCACCGTGCAGGCGCCGCACTGGCCATGATCACAACCCTTCTTGGTTCCGGTCAGCCCGCAATCGCGCCGCAGGAAATCGAGCAGGGTGGTGCGCGGATCCCCCTGGAAGGTGCGCGGCTCACCATTGACGGAGATGGTCATGCCGGTGGGAACGGCAGTCCCCGCGGTTGGGTCCGGAGATTTTTGCGCGCGGCAAGCCGGAATTGCGGTCACCGCCATTCAGCCTTGCCAGTACCCGCACCGTTAACTAGGGGCAAAAGCGAGAGCAGCGATGCCCAGCGAAAGGCAATTTCCATGAGTGACACCGCCGAGCGGGTGAAGAAGATTGTCGTCGAGCACCTTGGCGTGGAAGAGGAAAAGGTCACCCCGGACGCCAGCTTCATCGACGATCTGGGCGCCGACAGCCTTGATATCGTTGAACTCGTGATGGCTTTCGAAGAGGAATTCGGTGTAGAAATTCCCGACGATGCGGCCGAGAAAATCAACACCGTGGGCGATGCGAACAAGTACATCGAGGAACACACCAGCTAGCCTGGGCCCCTCCCCGCCACCCCGCCATGGCGGGGCACCGTAAGGCTCAGCCCGCCCAAGGCTGGGCCTTTCGCGATTTTGGAGAAGACAATGCGTCGTGTGGTTGTAACCGGACTTGGCCTCGTCACCCCGCTGGGGGCCGATGTGGAGACGGTCTGGGCCAACCTCATCGCCGGGCGCAGCGGCATCGGGCCGATTACCCGCTTCGACGCATCCGACCAGAAGTGCCGGATCGCGGGCGAGGTCAAGCCCAAGGACCACCCCTGGGGCTTCGATCCCGACCTGCGCGTGGACCACAAGGTCCAGCGCCAGGTCGATCCGTTCATCATCTACGGCATCGATGCCGCAGGCCAGGCGCTCGAGCATGCGGGCCTGGTCGAGATGGACCATGCGACCAAGCTGCGCACCGGCTGCTCGATCGGCTCCGGCATCGGCGGGCTGCCGGGAATCGAGCTGGAATCGGTCAATCTGCACGAGCGCGGGCCGGGCCGGGTAAGCCCGCACTTCGTCCACGGGCGGCTGATCAACCTCATCTCGGGCCAGGTCTCGATCAAGTATGGCCTGATGGGCCCCAACCATTCGGTAGTGACCGCCTGTTCCACCGGCGCGCATTCGATCGGCGATGCCGCGCGGATGATCCGCGACGATGATGCCGACATCATGCTGGCCGGCGGGGCGGAGGGCACGGTCAACCCGCTCGGCGTCGCCGGTTTCGCCCAGGCGCGCGCGCTCAACACCGCCATGAACGATCGGCCGGAACAGGCCAGCCGGCCCTACGACAAGGGCCGCGACGGCTTCGTGATGGGCGAGGGCGCAGGCGTCGTGGTGCTCGAGGAACTGGAGCATGCCCGAGCGCGCGGGGCGACGCTCTATGCCGAGGTGGTGGGCTATGGCCTGTCGGGCGACGCCCATCACGTCACTGCCCCGCATCCCGACGGTTTGGGCGCCGAGATCGCCATGCGCATGGCGCTCAAGAAGGCCGGCATGGGGCCGGGCGACATCGACTATGTCAACGCCCACGGCACCTCGACCATGGCCGACACCATCGAACTGGCCGCGGTGAAACGGGTGCTGGGCGACGATCTCGCCGGCGCCTCAATGAGCAGCACCAAATCGGCGATCGGCCACCTGCTGGGCGGCGCGGGTGCGGTCGAAAGCATCTTCTGCATCCTCGCCATGCGCGACCAGATCGTCCCGCCCACGCTGAACCTCGATGATCCCGACGAGGGCTGCGAGGGCGTCGATCTGGTGCCGCACGTGGCGCGCGAGCGGCCGGTGCGCGCGGCGATCAACAACAGCTTCGGCTTTGGCGGGACCAATGCCAGCCTGGTGCTGAAGCGGGTCGAATAGCGTGCCGCGTCGTGGGTGCATGGCCGCCACGCTGCTGGCGCTGATGGTGCTCGCCGCCGCCGGATGGTTCGCCCTTGGCTGGTACGGCGGCGCGGCAATCGAGGAGGACACCGCTTTCATCGTGCCGCAGGGCGCGTCGCTGACCGCGGTGGCGCAGAAGCTGGAAGCGGAAGGGCACATCGCCTCGGCCGATGCCTTCCTGCTGCGCGCCAGGGTGCTGGGCGGGGGCGATCCGATCCAGGCGGGCGAGTTCCTGCTGCCGGCCGGAACGAGCCCGGCCGGGATGCTCGACACCTTCCGGCACGGCGAGGTCGTGCGCCGCTTCGTCACCATCCCCGAAGGCCTGCCCTCGATCATGGTGCACGAGCGGCTGATGGCGGAGGAGCTGCTCACCGGCGACATCCCGGTGCCGCCCGAAGGCTCGGTACTGCCCGAGAGCTACGATTTCGAGCGCGGCGAGACGCGCGCCGCGGTGCTGGCGCGGATGCAGGCGGCGATGGACGAAGCGCTCGCCGCGGCCTGGGCGAACCGGGCGGCGGGGATCGCCGTGAGAACGCCGCGCGAAGCGCTGATCCTCGCCTCGATCGTCGAGAAGGAAACGGGCGTCGCGCGCGAGCGGCGGATGGTGGCCGGGCTCTATTCCAACCGCCTCAAGCTGGGCATGATGCTCCAGGCCGATCCGACGATCATCTATCCCATCACCCGCGGCAAGCCGCTCGGCCGCCGCATCCGCCGGTCCGAAATCCGCGCGGTGAATGGCTACAACACCTACACCATGGCCGGCTTGCCCGAAGGCCCGATCGCCAACCCGGGGCGCGCGGCGATCGAGGCGGTGCTCGATCCGGCTGAAACCCGGGCGCTGTACATGGTCGCCGACGGCAGCGGCGGCCACGCCTTCGCCGAAACCCTCGCCGAGCACAATTCCAACGTCGCCAAGTGGTTCGCCCTGCGCCGGGCGCGGGGCGAGCTGTAGCGCCGCCGCGCGCGCCGGTGACCCCCGCCCCGCTCATCCTCACCGCCGAGCTGCCGCCCGACCTGCAGGCATGGGCGTCGGGCCTGCGCCGGGCGTATTTCCCACCCGAGCGCAATCAGCTCGACGCCCACGTCACCTTGTTCCACGCGCTCCCGCCCATCTGCGAAGCCGAACTGCGCGAGCGCTGCGCCGTGCTTGCCCGCGAACATCCGCCGGTCGGCGCCCGGCTCGAAGGACTCATGAAGCTGGGCAAGGGCACCGCGCTGGCGCTCGCCAGCCCGGCCATGCTGGCCCTGCGCGATGAGCTTGCCGCGCGCTTCCACACTCTGCTGACCCCGCAGGACGCCCACCCGCCGCGCCTTCATGTCACCATCCAGAACAAGGTGAGCCTTGCGGAGGCCAAGGCCTTGCAGGCAGTGCTGGCGCCGCAGATCCGGCCGCGCGCCTTCGCCTTCATCGGCCTGGCGCTGCACGCCTATCGCGGCGGGCCGTGGGAGTTGCGCAAACGCTGGTCTTTTCGCGGTTGACCCGCCACAGCGGCGGCCGTAGACGCGCCCGCCTGCGCGGGCCAAGTGATGCCCGGGCAAGGCGCATGGCGGAGTAGCTCAGCCGGTTAGAGCAGCGGAATCATAATCCGCGTGTCGGGGGTTCGAGTCCCTCCTCCGCTACCACCCAACTCCCGGACGCTTCCACAACCGTTCGTCCACGCCCACAAAGCATCGATAAAGCAGAGGGTTGTGAGCGGTCCGGTCCGCATGGCCCCGGCCGCTTCCACATGCAGCCAAGTCTGGCGGGTCGCTTGACGCTGGTGCGAAAAACCGGGATCAGCGCACGATCCGGCTCGTTTGAAGCGAGTCGCGTCCCGCCTGGAGCGTGGCGTTTTTCCGGCGTTGGGCGACAAGTCGATGCACGAGATCTCACCACCCGACGTGCTGGCGACGGATCGCGAAACCGAGCATCCCCGCGCTCATGGGATCAGCGGCGTTGGGGGGCGCAAGCTCGGCCCGCCGGATACGAGCTGGCGCAACTGAGCCATGAGCGAGGATAGCTGCATCAGATGCGGCGGCGAACTGGTCGCCGGCTCGCTCGCCACGAAGGACAGCTATTACCAGGTCGCCGCCGCGCAATGGCTCGAAGGCCGGCCGGAAAAGAGCGTGTGGTCGGGGCTGAAGACCAGCGACCGCCTGATGCTGCCGGTCGCGGTCTATTGCTGCAAGGGCTGCGGCCGGCTGGAGCTGTTTGCCGAGCCGGCCGAGAACGGCGCCCGGCTAGGCTGAGCCATGGTCGGCCTCATCGTCAACGGCCGCGCGCTCGATTTCGCGCTCGATCCAGCCATGCCGCTGCTGTGGGTGCTGCGCGACGCGGCCAATCTCACGGGCACGAAGTACGGCTGCGGGGTGGGCGATTGCGGCGCCTGCATGGTGCTCGTCGACGGCGCGGCGCTGCGCTCGTGCCTGGTCACGCTCGCCGATGCCGAGGGGCGGGCGGTCATCACCATCGAGGGCCTGTCGCGCGATCGCTCACACCCGGTGCAGCAGGCGCTGGTGGCCGAACAGGCGATCCAGTGCGGCTTCTGCACGCCGGGCATCGCCATCGCCGCCGCGGCGCTGCTGCGGCGCAATGCCGATCCCTCGGCCGACGAGATCAGGGCGGCGATCCCCAATCTGTGCCCCTGCGGCGTCTTCCCCCGGCTGGTGCGGGCGATCGAACTGGCGGCGCGGGTGGCGCGGCGCGAGCAGCGCTTGAGCGCGGCGCCGGCGCCGGGCATCGAGCTGGAAGATGCGGCTGCGGCCGTCCCGGCATTGCGCGTACCGGGAACCGAGCAGGAGCCGTGACGGGTACGCGGCCGACTTAGCCGTCGCGCGCCCCGCGATCGCGGACATGGCTCGGCCGCAATTACGCCATCGGGACGCAACGCTTGCGCGGAACTGTCACATTTGCCAACCGTCCTGCTTCCAACCGGGTGCGCCAGCCGCTACCGGCGGCAACGAGCGAAAAGGCGAGTGGCGACACATGAAGGGCAATGAATTGGCCGCGAGCGACGGTGCGGCACGCCTCGGCCAGCGGGTCAAGCGGGCGCTTGGCCCGGCGGGGGTGTTCCTGCGCGGGTTCATCGAGGAGCCGCGCATGGTCGGCTCGATCATCCCCTCCTCGCGCGCGGTGATCCAGGCCATGCTCGCGCGGGTCGACTGGAGCCGCTGCCGCCTGTTCGTCGAATACGGGCCGGGCGTGGGGACCTTCTGCCGCCCGGTGCTCGACCGCCTGCCGCGCGACGGTCACCTGCTGGTGATCGATACGAACCCGTTGTTTATCGACTATCTGCGCCGAACCATCGGCGATTCGCGCTTTACCGCGGTGCTCGGCTCGGCCGAGGAGGTGGAGGACATCATCGCCGCCTGTGGTCACGAGGGTGCCGATATCGTGCTCTCGGGCCTGCCGTTCTCCACGCTCCCCGAAGGCGTGGGTCCGAAGATCGTCGCCGCCACCGAACGGGTGATCCGCCCGGGCGGGGCCTTCCTCACCTATCAGTTCAGCGGTGCCGCACGCGATCTGACGCTGCGTCATTTCCACCGGGTGGAGACCGACTTTGTCTGGGTGAACGTGCCGCCCTGCCTGCTTGCCTGGGGGTGGAAGGACGCGGCCTGACGGCCCGCCGTTTCGCGCAGGTTGGCCAGCCGCAGCCAATCAGCGCCAGGTTTCGCTCAGCTGGGCGCCCGAGCCGCCGCCAATTGCTGATGCAGCGAAACCAGGATGCCGCTCATCACCATCGCCACCGCCGCCCCGACCAGGCCGTTGACCAGCCCGCCGAACAGCGCCGCGGCGGACCCAGCGCCCAGCACCGCACCGATTACTCCCAGCACCCCGAACAGCAGCAGGCTGATGACCAGATAGGCGATCACCAGCAGCAGGTAGAAGCCGAAGATGGGCGAGCCGTGCGGCTTGGTCAGCAGCCACGAGCGCCGCAGCGCGGTGACCGGATTGCGCACGCCTTCGAGCACCACCACCGGCAGGGTGAGCGACAGCCGGGTCATCACGTAGAGCACCCCGACGAACAATACGGCGAACAGCACGATCCCCACGACCGCCGACAAACCCGCGCCGCCGACCGCTCCGAGACCAGCCGCCAGAACGCCGACCACCAGTGAAAACAGCACCGCGATCGCCAGATAGGCGACCAGGAACAGCAGGGTTGCACCGATGATGGTGGGCAGGCAGCGGAGCCCCAGCATGATCGCCTCGCCCACCGTAGGTCGGTCCTCGCCGATCAGCGCCACCATCGCGCCGTAGCCGATGAACTGCAGCACGAGGCTGGCAAGCCCGTAGGTCAGCAACGGCACGATCCGGGCCTGCATGGCGCGCGACAAGCTCTCCGGGTCTTCGCTGAGCGCCGCCCAGTCGAGCGTTTCGGGCATCAGGAGCGCGAACAGCAACGCGGGGAGCAGCAGGAACACGCCGGCGATGATCGCCAGCAGCTGGAGGTTGGCCCGGCCGAGCGCCATCGCCTGCGACCAGGTGCGGTTCATGTTGAATGGCATGACAAATGTCTGTGGCCCCCGCTGGCTGGCGCGCGAAGCCCCTTGATAAACCGCCCGGCGCGTTCCACGCAATCGCGGGCAGGACCATGATTGCGGACAGCACCATCGAGATTGCCGGCCAGAGTGCCGGCCAGAGTGCCGGCCATGACGGCGAGATCGAGTGGCGAGCGTCGCCGGCGCCGGTGCCTTACCGTCAGGCGCTCGCCGAGCAGGAGGCGCGCGTCCGGGCAATCCGTGGCGGCGAGGCGCGCGAGTTGGTCTGGCTGCTCGAGCATCCGCCGGTATATACCGCCGGCACCAGCGCGGGACCCGGCGAGCTCATCGATCCCCGCTTCGAGGTGATCGTCACCGGGCGGGGCGGGCGCTACACCTATCACGGTCCGGGACAGAGGATCGGCTACGTGCTGCTCGATCTCACGCGGCGCGGGCGGGATGTGCGCCGCTTCGTCCATGGGCTTGAGGCATGGCTGATCGCCACGCTGGCCGATGTCGGCGTCGAGGCCTGGGCGGTGCCGGAGCGCGTCGGCATCTGGACGCGCGATGTCGATGGACGCGAGGCCAAGATCGGTGCCATCGGCGTGCGGGTGACCAGGTGGGTGACGCTGCATGGCTTTGCCGTGAACCTCGCGCCGGACCTTGCGCATTTCACCGGCATCGTGCCGTGCGGGATCAGCGACCTGGGCGTCACCAGCCTGGCGCGGCTCGGCCTTGCCCTTGCGCCGCAGGAGTGGGATGCGGCATTGCGCGCCCGGGCCGAAGGGTTCCTGGCCACCCTCGCCCCGACGGAGACGACCGCTTGATGCGCATCCTCGCCCTGGCAGCTCTGCCGCTCCTGCCGTTGCTCGCCGCCTGCACGGACGAACGCGCGCCGTCGCCCCAAGGCGAGGCAGCACCGATCGGCGAGGTGCTGGAAGGCTCGATCAGCGACGAGATGATCGCTTACGATCGCCTGCGCTCGCAACCGCCGCTGGTCGCCCCGCCGCCGACCGAGGCAACCTCTGTTGGCCTGCCCGCGGGAGCCGGGCCGAATACCGCACCGGAGGCGCCGGGCGAAGACGGCGAGCCGGCAGGCGCGACGCCCATCCGCGAGGCGCCGGTCGGCGATGCTCCCGCGCCAGTCCCGCCAGCCTAGACCGGCAGCCTCCGGGCTTCGCGCCGACCGGACTAGGTTCTGGACTCATAAGCTCTGAGCCATAGTCGGGTTGAAGCGATCAGCACGGCGGCGAGGAAGTTTCGGGCCAGCTTGTCGAAGCGGGTTGCGATGCGCCGGAAGTGCTTGAGCTTGCAGAAGTATCGCTCGAC
>JANNOJ010000051.1:0-30720 GCA_031399025.1 Erythrobacteraceae bacterium
GTCGAGCGATACTTCTGCAAGCTCAAGCACTTCCGGCGCATCGCAACCCGCTTCGACAAGCTGGCCCGAAACTTCCTCGCCGCCGTGCTGATCGCTTCAACCCGACTATGGCTCAGAGCTTATGAGTCCAGAACCTAGTCCACCAACCTCTCCGGCAAGGACGATACCGCCGGCGGCGCGGCCGAGGAGGGGGCGGGCGATTGCGCTGGCGAGAGCGACTGTGCCGCCGGTCGACAGGGGCGCAAAACCATGTCCTACACCCCCTTCCCCGCCTACAAGCGCGCCACCCGTCCGCCCGCGAATCCGCCCCGTCTCGCCCACCCCTATGGAACCGCCGCCCGTATGTGTTTCATCAACTAAATGCACCGCCTGTTCATCGCCCTGCGCCCGCCCCAGCCGGTCCGTGATGCGCTGGTCGATACCATGGAAGCGCTGGACAATGCCCGCTGGCAGGATGACGAACAGCTCCACCTGACCCTGCGCTTTCTGGGCGAGGTCGATCGCCGCGCCGCCGAGGACCTGGCGGCCGCCCTCGCCCGCCTCGCCTTCGCCCCGGTCCCCGTGACGCTGGCCGGGGTCGGCCACTTCGCCCGCAAGGGCCGCCCCACCGCCCTCCACGCCCTCGCCCACCCCACCCCCGAACTCCTCGCCTTGCGCGCCGCCATCGAGCGCACCGCGATCGCCGCCGGCCTGCCCCCCGAGACCCGCGCCTTCGTGCCCCATGTCACTCTGGCCCGTCTTGGCGCCGGCCCGAACCGCTCCGCCGGATCGGTGACCGCCTGGCTCGCCCGCCACGCGCTGCTGCGCGCCGCGTGGAGCGCCGATGCCTTCTCGCTGTTCGAGAGCGAACTCGCCCCCGCCGGCGCGCGCTACACCGAGCTGGTGCGCTACCCCGCGCGCCCGGGCTGAGGCGCGGACCGGCGCGCGCGGTGAAGCGTGCCGTTTGGCGGTTGCAATGCACTTTTCCCGAGCCTAGGGCGGAGCCGTTCCGGAGCCGGACCTACCTCGGGATGCGGGGTGCGGCGCATGATCGGCAGCCCTTCCCGGGGCGACACATCCCGCGCAGGCTCGAAGGACGGGGGACGACACCCATGGCTCGCAACAAGATCGCGCTCGTCGGCGCCGGCATGATCGGCGGCACGCTCGCCCATCTGGCGGCCATGAAGGAGCTGGGCGATATCGTCCTGTTCGACATCGCCGAGGGGACGCCCAGGGGCAAGGCGCTCGACATTTCCCAGGCCGGCCCGGTGGAGGGCTTCGACGCCAGCCTCAGGGGCACCGGCGATTATGCCGACATCGCCGGCGCGAACGTGGTGATCGTCACCGCCGGCGTACCGCGCAAGCCGGGGATGAGCCGCGACGACCTCTTGGGCATCAACCTCAAGGTGATGAAGGCTGTGGGAGAAGGCATCAAGGCCAACTGCCCGGAAGCGTTCGTCATCTGCATCACCAATCCGCTCGATGCCATGGTGTGGGCGTTGCGCGAATATTCGGGCCTGCCGCATCACATGGTGGTGGGCATGGCCGGCGTGCTCGACAGCGCCCGCTTCCGCCATTTCCTCAGCCTGGAGTTCGGCGTGAGCATGGAGGACGTCACCGCCTTCGTGCTCGGCGGCCACGGCGACACCATGGTGCCGGTGCTCGAATATTCCACCGTCGCCGGCGTGCCGGTGACCGATCTCGTCAAGATGGGCTGGACCACCCAGGACAGGCTCGACGCCATCGTCGCGCGCACCCGCGCCGGCGGCGGCGAGATCGTGCAATTGCTCGGCAATGGCAGCGCGTTCTACGCCCCCGCCACCAGCGCCATCGCGATGGCCGAGAGCTTCCTCAAGGACAAGAAGCGCGTCCTGCCCTGCGCCGCGCAGCTGACCGGGCAGTACGGCGTCGACGGGCTGTATGTCGGCGTGCCGGTAGTCATCGGCGCGGGCGGGGTGGAGCGGATCGTCGAGATCGCGCTCGGGGAGGAGGCGCGGGCCAATTTCCAGGTCAGCGTGGATGCGGTGAAGGAACTGCTCACCGCCTGCCGGGCGATCGACGGGGCGCTCGCTTGAGCCTCGTAGCCCCGCCTCGGGAACAAGAACCACCCCTCTAGGAACATCCGCCACGCCATGAGCATCCTCGTAAACGCGCACACCAAGGTCATCACCCAGGGGATGACCGGCGAGACCGGCACTTTCCACACGCGCGCGGCGCTCGATTACGGCACCCAGATGGGCGGCGGGGTCACCCCCGGCAAGGGCGGCAGCACGCATCTGGGCCTGCCGGTGTTCGACACCGTCGCCGAGGCCAAGGCGGCGACCGGCGCCACCGCCAGCGTGATCTACGTGCCGCCGCCCTTCGCCGCGGACTCCATCTGCGAGGCCGCCGCAGCCGGGGTGGAGCTCATCGTGTGCATCACCGAAGGAATTCCGGTGCTCGACATGGTGCGGGTCAAGCGGGCGCTGACGGGCACCGGCTCGCGACTGATCGGCCCCAATTGCCCGGGCGTACTGACGCCGGGCGAATGCAAGATCGGCATCATGCCGGCCAACATCTTCCAGAAGGGCGAGGTGGGCATCGTCAGCCGTTCGGGCACGCTGACCTACGAAGCGGTGCACCAGACCACGATGGTGGGCCTGGGCCAGACCACCGCGGTGGGCATCGGCGGCGACCCGGTGAACGGCACCAATTTCATCGACGTGCTCGACCTGTTCCTCGACGACGATGCCACCAAGGCGATCATCATGATCGGCGAGATCGGCGGCAGCGCCGAGGAAGAGGCGGCGGCCTTCCTGAAGCGGGAGGCTGCAAAGGGCCGGACCAAGCCGATGGTCGGCTTCATCGCCGGGCGCACCGCGCCGCCCGGGCGGCGGATGGGCCATGCCGGCGCCATCGTCCAGGGCGGCACGGGCGGCGCCGACGACAAGATCGCGGCGATGGAGGATGCCGGCATCCGCGTCTCGCCCTCGCCGAGCGAGTTGGGTACCACGCTGGCCGCGCTGCTCAAGGAACTTGCCTGAGCGCCTTTCGCTTCGACTGTACAATACCCAGATAAACGAGTGACGGGCCATGGGTGATCAAGCGCAATCCTTCCTGCCCGAGCTGATCGCGCCCGACGGGCCGCAGCCGGGGCCCAGCTGGGCCAATCCGCACTGGCCGGTCGCCGACGGCGGCGAGCTGACCGACGCGCTCGATCCGACGCGAATGCTGCTGGCGGTCAAGCAAGCGGCCCAGAAAGCCGGCAAGGCGCTGGGTCGATCCGGACCGGACCAGGTCGAGCCGGGCCAGGCCGCGATCGACCAGGAGGCGCTGGTCCGCGCTGCCGACGACGCCATCCGCGCCATCCTCCTCATCCGCACCTACCGCGTGCGCGGGCACCTCGCCGCCGATCTCGACCCGCTCGGCCTGTCGCAGCGCGAGCTGCCCGATGATCTGAAGCTGGAATGGCACGGCTTTACCGGCGCCGCGCTCGACCGCGAGGTCTATATCGGCGGCCATTTGGGGCTCGACTGGATCACCCCGCGCCGCCTGGTCGAGATCCTGCGCGAGAATTATTGCGGCCATGTCGGCATCGACTACATGCACATCTCCGACGTCGACGAGCGCCGCTTCCTGCAGGAGCGGATCGAGGGGCCCGACAAGGTCATCCGCTTTACCCCCGAGGGCAAGCGCGCCATCCTCCAGGCGGTGATCCGCGGCGAGGAATACGAGAAGTTCCTCGGCAAGAAGTACGTCGGCACCAAGCGCTTCGGCCTCGATGGCGGGGAGAGCATGATCCCGGCGCTCGAGGCGGTCATCAAGTACGGCGGCGCGCTGGGCGTGCGCGAGATCGTCTACGGCATGGCCCATCGCGGCCGGTTGAACGTGCTCGCCAACGTGCTGGCCAAGCCCTACCGTGTCATCTTCCACGAATTCTCCGGCGGCAGCGCCAACCCGGACGACGTGGGCGGCTCGGGCGACGTGAAATATCACCTGGGCACCAGCACCGATCGCGAGTTCGACGGCATCAGCGTCCACATGAGCCTGGTCGCCAACCCTTCGCATCTCGAAGCGGTGGATCCGGTGGTGCTGGGCAAGGTCCGCGCGCAGCAGGCGATGCGCGACGATTTGACCAAGCACGAACAGGTGCTGCCGGTGCTGATCCACGGCGATGCCGCCTTCGCCGGCCAGGGCGTGGTGTGGGAGTGCTTCGGCCTGTCGGGCGTGCGCGGCTACAACACCGGCGGGTGCCTGCACTTCGTCATCAACAACCAGATCGGCTTTACCACTTCCCCACAATTCGCGCGCTCCTCGCCCTACCCCAGCGACGTGGCCAAGGGCGTGCAGGCGCCCATCCTGCACGTCAACGGCGACGATCCCGAGGCGGTGACCTTCGCCTGCAAGCTGGCGATCGAATACCGCCAGAAGTTCAAGCGCGACATCGTCATCGACATGTGGTGCTACCGCCGCTTCGGCCACAACGAGGGCGACGAGCCCAGCTTCACCCAGCCGCTGATGTACGAGGCGATCCGCAAGCATCCGCGGGTCTCGGAAGTGTATGCCGCGCGCCTGGTGGCCGAGGGCGTCGCGAAAGCGGGCACCGCGGCGGCGATGCGCGACGAGTTCACCCAATTGCTGGAGACCGAGTTCGCCGGCAGCAAGGGCTACCGGCCCAACGAGGCGGACTGGTTCGCCGGCCGCTGGAGCGGGCTGCACAAGCCCGAAGACCCCGAAGGCGCGCGGCGCAACGTGGACACCGCGATCGGCGCCGAGCTGTTCGCCAGCCTGGGCCGGACGCTGACCACCGTCCCTGCGGGCCTGACCATCCACAAGACGCTGCAGCGGGTGCTCGATGCCAAGAAGGTGATGTTCCAGAGCGGCGAGGGGTTCGACTGGGCGACCGCCGAGGCGCTGGCCTTCGCCAGCCTGGTCCATGACGGTTATGGCGTGCGCCTGTCGGGCCAGGATTCGGGCCGCGGCACCTTCAGCCAGCGCCACGCCATCTGGGTCGACCAGACCGACGAGCGCAAGTACATCCCCATTTCCACCCTGCCCAACGGCAAGTTCGAGGTGTACGATTCCACCCTGTCCGAATTCGGCGTGCTGGGGTTCGAATACGGCTTTGCTATGGCCGACCCCAAGACGCTGGTGATGTGGGAGGCGCAGTTCGGCGATTTCGCCAATGGCGCGCAGGTGATCATCGACCAGTTCATCGCCGCCGGCGAGGCCAAGTGGCTGCGCGCCAACGGCCTCGTGATGCTGCTGCCGCACGGCTTCGAGGGCCAGGGCCCCGAGCACTCCTCCGCCCGGCTCGAGCGCTTCCTCCAGCTGTGCGCCAACGACAACATCCAGGTGTGCAACCTGACCAGCCCGGCCAATTACTTCCACCTGCTGCGCCGCCAGCTGCTGCGCCCGTTCCGCAAGCCGCTGATCGTCATGACCCCCAAATCGCTGCTGCGCCATCCGGCGGCCAAGAGCAGCGCCAATCGCTTCACCGGCCAGAGCCATTTCCAGCGGCTGATCTCCGACCGCCTGCAGGTGCCCCAGGACACCATCCGCCGCCTCGTCCTGTGCTCGGGCAAGGTCGCCTACGACCTCATGGAGAAGCGCAATTCCGAAGGGCTGGAGCACGTCTCGATCGTGCGCGTGGAGCAGCTCTATCCGTTTCCCGGCGAAGCGCTGGTCAAGCGGCTGCAGCGGCTCACCGCCCTCGAAGAGGTGGTCTGGTGCCAGGAAGAGCCGCGCAACAACGGCGCCTGGTTCTTCGTGGAAGGCCATCTGGAAGAGGCGATGAACGCCGCCGGCCTGACGGGCAAGCGGCCGCTTTATGCCGGGCGCGAGGCGGCCGCATCGCCGGCCACGGGCTTTGCCAGCCGCCATCAGGCCCAGCAGGCGGCGCTGGTGGCGGACGCGCTGGGCCTGGCGCATGACGGCGCGGCGTGAGCGCTATTCTCGAGATTGTGGAGCGGAAATCATGGGCACGGAAGTAAAGGTCCCGGCGCTGGGCGAATCGGTGACCGAGGCGACGATCGGCGAGTGGTTGAAGGCGCCCGGCCAGGCCGTCGCGCTCGACGAGCCGATCGCCAGCCTGGAGACCGACAAGGTGGCGGTCGAGGTGCCCGCGCCGGTCGCGGGCATCATGGGCGCGCATGCCGCGGGCGTCGGCGAGACGGTCGAGGTGGGCGCGATCATCGCCACCATCGAGGATTCGCAGGAAGCCGGCGAGACCACCCAGATCACCGAGCGCGAGCAGGAACAGCCCGCCGAGCAGGCCCCGCCGCCGCCCGCGGCGAGCGCCCCCGCGGCGACACCAGCGCCTGCTGCTTCCGAAGGCCAGGCCGGCCAGGTCGACAAGGTGGCGACGATGTCCCCCTCGGTGCGCCGCGCCGTGGCGGAGCACGAGGTGGATCCCGCCACTATCACCGGCACCGGCAAGGACGGCCGCCTGACGAAGGAGGACGTGCTCGCCGCTGCTGCCAAGGGCGGGCAGGGCGCGCCCGCCCCCACCCCGCCCGCCCCCCCCCCGCCCGCCGCCGCCACGCCAGCCTCGGCTCCGGCCGCCACGGCGCCCGGCGAGCGCCGCACCGAGCGGGTGAAGATGACGCGGCTGCGACAGACCATCGCCCGCCGCCTCAAGAGCGCGCAGGAGGAGGCTGCGCTCCTCACCACCTTCAACGATTGCGACATGAGCGCGGTGATCGCCGCGCGCGAGGCCTACAAGGACAGCTTCGCCAAGAAGCACGGAATCAAGCTGGGCTTCATGAGCTTCTTCGCCAAGGCCGCCTGCCTGGCGCTGAAAGACGTGCCCTCGGCCAACGCGAAGATCGAGGGCGACGAGATCGTCTACCACGATTTCGTCGATCTCTCGGTGGCGGTCAGCGCGCCGGGCGGGCTGGTCGTGCCGGTGGTGCGCAACGTCGATGCCATGAGCTTCGCCGCGATCGAACAGGCGATCGCCGCATTCGGCCAGAAGGCCAAGGACGGCACGCTGACCATGGAAGACATGCGCGGCGGCACCTTCACCATCTCCAATGGCGGCGTGTTCGGCTCGCTGATGAGCACGCCGATCATCAACCCGCCGCAGAGCGCAGTGCTCGGCCTCCACCGCATCGAGGACCGCCCGGTGGTCCGCGACGGCCAGGTGGCGGTGCGCCCGATGATGTACCTCGCGCTCAGTTACGACCACCGCCTGATCGACGGGCGCGAGGCGGTGACCGCGCTCAAGATCATCAAGGATGCGATCGAGGACCCGATGCGCCTCCTGATCGACCTGTAACGGCTCGAGATTACCCGAAAGCACCAAGATGGCTGACCAGTCCTACGAATACGACGTCCTCGTCATCGGCGCCGGCCCGGGCGGCTACGTGGCGGCCATCCGCGCCGCGCAGCTCGGGCTCAAGACCGCCTGCGCCGAAAGCCGCGCGACGCTGGGCGGCACCTGCCTCAACGTGGGCTGCATCCCCTCCAAGGCGCTGCTCCACGGCTCCGAGCTGTTCGAGGAGGCCGGCGGCCACATGGCCAAGTGGGGCGTGAAGGCGGCTACAGTCGAACTCGACCTGCCCATGATGCTGGCGCAGAAGGACGAGGCGGTGAAAGGCCTCACCGGCGGCGTGGAATTCCTGTTCAAGAAGAACAAGGTGACCTGGCTGAAGGGCCTGGCCAGCTTCCAGGATGCGCATACCGTGAAGGTGGGCGAGCAGACGGTGACCGCGAAGGACGTGGTCATCGCCACCGGCTCCTCGGTCACCCCGCTGCCGGGCGTTACCGTGGACAACCAAGCGGGCGTGGTGGTCGATTCCACCGGCGCGCTGAGCCTGCCCAAGGTGCCCGGGCACCTGGTGGTGATCGGCGGCGGCGTCATCGGGCTCGAGCTTGGCAGCGTCTGGCGCCGGCTGGGCGCCAGGGTGACGGTGGTCGAGTTCCTCGACCAGCTGCTGCCCGGCATGGACGGCGAGGTGCGCAAGGAAGCGGGCAAGCTGTTCAAGAAGCAGGGGCTGGAGCTGCGGCTCTCGACCAAGGTGACCGGGGTGGCGGTGGCGGGCGGCACGGCCACGCTCACGCTCGAGCCCTCGGCGGGGGGCGCTGCGGAGACGCTCGAGGCCGACGCGGTGCTCGTCGCCATCGGCCGGCGGCCCAACACCGAGGGACTGAACCTTGCCGCCATCGGCCTCACGCCCAACCAGCGCGGGCAGATCGAGACCGACCACGAATTCCGCACCTCCGTCGAGGGCGTGTGGGCGATCGGCGACGTCATCCCCGGCCCGATGCTGGCGCACAAGGCCGAGGACGAGGGCATCGCGGTGGCGGAGAACATCGCCGGGCAGACCGGCATCGTCAACCACGCGGTGATCCCCAACGTGGTCTACACCATGCCCGAGTTCGCCGGTGTCGGCCTCACCGAGGAGGCGGCGAAGGAGGGCGGGCGCGCCATCAAGGTCGGCAAGTTCCCGATGCTCGCCAACAGCCGGGCCAAGACCAACCGCGACACCGATGGCTTCGTCAAGGTCATCGCCGATGCCGAGAGCGACCGCGTGCTGGGCGTGTGGATCGTCGCCAGCCTGGCCGGCACGATGATCGCCCAGGCCGCCCAGGCGATGGAGTTCGGCGCCACCAGCGAGGACATCGCCTACACCTGCCATGCCCACCCGACGCATTCCGAGGCGCTCAAGGAGGCGGCGATGGCGGTGCAGGGCAAGCCGATCCACATCTAGGCGCATGCCGGCGGCGCTGCCCCGGCCGTCCTCCGCCCGCTTCCCGGCGTTGCTTGCACTCGCCGTGCCGGTGCTGGCGGGCCTGGGCTGGATGGCGCTCGCCGGAGCGCCGCTGCAGTACCTGGCGATCAACGCCGGCGCGCTGGCGCTGGGGCTCGCCTGGATCGCGCTGGGCCGGCTGCCCGCCGGGCCGGTCGCGCGGCGGGCGCTGGCGGCGGGCCTGGTGGCGCTGTTCGCCGTGCCGCTGCTCACCGGGCCGCAGGTGAACGGCGTCGCGCGCTGGCTGCCGCTGGGACCACTCGCGCTGCATGCGGGCATGCTGGTGCTGCCGCTGCTGCTGGTGATCGCCGCCGGGCCGAGCGACCAGCAGCGCGACGACGCGCCGCCGCTGCTGCTCGCCGCATTGTTCGTGGCGCTGCTTCAACCCGATGCGGCGAGCGCCTTTGCCGTCACCTTCGCCTGCGTGGGCCTGCATCACGTGGGCGCCGACTGGCGCTTCGGCATGGTCGCGACCGTCGGCTTCTTCGCCGCCATCGCCGCGGCCCTGCGCGGCGAACTGGCGGCGCAGCCATTCGTCGAGCGGGTGCTGGTGGAAGCGGCGCTGGCCCAGCCACTGGCGGCGCTCGCGCTGTTCGCCGCGCTCGTGGCGGGCTTCTTCCTCATGCTGTTCGCCGTGCCGCTGGGCCGCGCCGAGCGCTATGCGCTGGCGGGATCGATGTTCGGCTTTACGGTGATGGCGATCATGTCCAACTACCCCAGCGCGCTCATCGGCTTTGGCGCGGCGCCGATCCTGGGCTATGCGCTGGCGCTTGCCGACCGCCCAGATCCAAGCGCCGATCAGGAGCCCGCCGCGTGAGCCTGCCGCCGTTCCACCTCGCCTTTCCGGTCGACGATCTCGCCGCCGTGCGCGCCTTCTGGGGCGGCGTCTTGGGCTGTGGGTGGGGCGCAGCAGCGCCGAGTGGATCGATTTTTCACTTCCACGGCCATCAGCTCGGCGCCCACCTCGCGCCGGCGGCGGTGGGCGGGCCAGCGGCCGAGGCGGCGAACGCGGGGGACGGTCACAAAGTCCCCGTGCCGCATTTCGGCCTGGTGCTAGACATGGCGCAATGGCGGGCGCTGGCCGACCGGCTCACCGCGCACGGCCTCGCCTTCGCCATCGCGCCGCACCAGCGCTTGCGCGGCGAGCCGGGCGAGCAGGCGACGATGTTCTTCCGCGATCCGGCGGGCAATGCGGTCGAGATCAAGGCCTTCGCCGACCTCGGCCAGCTGTTCGCCACCGGCTAGTGGAACCGGCGCGGTCTGCACTGCCGGGCCGGCTGCGAGGGCTGATCATGCGCCTGTTCGTAAGGTGGCATGTCGGGCTGGGGTGGCTCGTCTCCGCGGCTGGCGGTGGGGGCTTTGGCTACGCGACGCCCAATGGCCGGCTCTTTTCGCACCTATCAATACGCAATGCTCGGGTCACCTATGGCGACGATCCGAAGCACCTTGGCCTGGCCTGCTTCACCGCCGATCCCGCCCCGCCCGATCGGCGGCGCCCGGTGGCGAGCTGCCAGGTGCGGTTCGCCGACCGAACCAACCTCGATAGCGAAGACGCCACCGGCCAGGTGCTACCCGGGCGCAGCCGGTTCGGGCGGGTGGTGGATTTTCGGCAGGGCCTGCACCTCGTCCCCCTCGATACACGCGAGGACCGGCACCATCCGCTCCTGATCCTCTGCCGCGCCTTTGCCGCCGGCGGCGCGCTGCTCGGCCGCCGCCTGCTGCTCCGCCGGCGCCGCGCCCGGGTACGAGCATGATCCCGGCCCAGGTCCCCACTCTGCCGCCCCTGCTCGACTTGGGCGGCACGGCGGTGTTCGCGCTGTCGGGCGCGCTGACCGCCGCGCGGTTGCGCCAGACCTTCATCACCGTGGCGTTCTTCGCGCTGGTCACCGGGGTGGGCGGCGGTTCGGTGCGCGACGTGCTGATCGGCGTGCCCGCCTTCTGGCTGCGCGACCCGTGGGTGGCGCCGGTGGTGCTGGGCGCGGCGCTGCTGGTGTGGTTCACCCCGCGCCGATGGTGGGAAGGACGCGCGCTCGAATGGGCAGACGCGTTGGGCCTCGCCGCATTTTCGGTGTTGGGGACGGCCAAGGCGCTGGCGTTCGGCGTGGCGCCGCTGCCGGCGGTGATCCTGGGCATCATCAGCGGCTGCGTGGGCGGCATAATCCGCGACGTGATCGCCGGCGTCCCGTCCATCCTGATGCGCCCCGAGATCTACGTCACCGCCGCCGCGCTTGCCGCGCTGCTGTGTGCGCTGGGCACCTGGCTCGGCCTGCCGCAGGGGCCGGTGTGGACGGTGGCGGCGCTCGCCGGTTTCGCGTTGCGGAGTGCGGCGATGCTCTGGCGGATCGAATTGCCCGCCTATTCGCGCGACGCCTGAGCCCGCTCAATCCTGGTAATAGCCGGCCTGCTCGAGGCCCGCGCCGTACTCGTCATAGCCTTCCTCGCCCGGCAATGGCCCGCCTGGATAGGCCGGTCGCGGCTCGTAGTCGTCCGGATCGGCGTAAGCGTCGCCAGCCGTTGCCGGCGGCGCCGAATAGACCTGTCCCCCCGCATAATCCGGGCTGCTCCTCAGGACACCCTGCCCGCCACGGGCGCGAGCGTAGACCGGGTCGGCGTACTGGCCCGAACCGGACACCGGCGACAGGGAAGCATCGTAGCGGCCACCGGCATCGATGCCACGGATCCGGCCGTCATTGCCAATCCGGCAATCGAACCGCCGGCCATCCTCGTCGACGCCCGCCACGCGCCAGCCCTGGGCATCGCGGATCGCCTCCTCCACTTCGGCCACGCGGTCGCCGGATCGCTCGATCTCGGCCACGCACATGTCCACGGCCCGCTCGAGCCCGCTGGCTCGCGCGCCACCGTCGCGACGGCGCGAGTCCACCGGAACCTGGCGCGGCTCGTTGCGATCGCCATCGAACGCGCCGGCAATCGCCGCGATCGCGCCCAGCACGGCGACCCCGGCGATGACGTCACCGGCGTCGATCCCATCGTCCCGGTGGCGATACCTGCGGCTGTGCTCGGCAACCATGTCGAGTCCCGCCGGCAGGACCGCGACGCGGTCGGTCTGCGGCAAAGCGGCAGCCGCCGCCGGCGCTCCCAGGGGCAGGGCGGAGATCAGGGTGGCGGCGATAACGGTCCTGCCGGGAAGCGAACGCATGGCGAGGGAGCCTTTTCCTAGGATGACTGCGAACCGGCCTAGGCGGTCCAGGCTTGCATCGGCCTGAACCGCCCCGACTGATGACCGGCGCGGAAATTACAGACCCCGGATGCCGCTATAATCGAGCCCGACCACCCGGCCGCGGCGCACCTCGCAGGTGAAGCTGCCTTCGTCCCAGCGATCGCGTCGGTAATTGCGGCCGCCGCGATCCTGGACCGCGATCCGGCCGCGGACCTCGAACCCGCGGCGCTCGCGATCGATCTCCCGGACGTCGTAGACCTCCGCCCGCGTGCCGTAATTGGCGCGTGAGGCAGTGTATTCGGCCGCCTGGATGCACTGTTGCACGGCATCCTGCCGGTTCTGCCCGACAATATCGTACCGGCGGTCGCGCCGGCCGTCGCGCCGGTCATAGCGGTCGTCGTAATTGCGGTCGTAGCGGCTGTCATGACGCCGGTCGTAGCGGCTGTCGTAACGCCGGTCGTCGCGATCATCGTCGCTGGCGATCGCGGCCACGGCGGCGACGCCGCCGAGCACCAAGGCGCCAGCCAGAATGTCGCCACCGTCGATGCCGCCGCGGTCACGGTGGCGGTCGCCCGCCATGGCCGGGCCTGCCGCAGTCAGCGCCATCGCACTGGCAACGACGGTGCCCACCACCGACCTAGAAATCGCCTTCATCGCACCATCTCCTCAAAGCAGGGCGGAGCGCTGATGCTCCGTCGATGGCTCCTTGCTAAGCCGGCTGCGTTGAGGAGAGGCTGAACTGTTGCGTTAGCTATTGTTCAGGAAATCACTGCGATTGATGAACTCAGCGACCCGGAGGCTTTGGCAGATCAGGCGTCCTCGTACTCACCGACGGTGAGCGCCGGGCCGCTATCCTGGCCCTTGGCGGCCGGATCGCGATCCACCAGTTCGATGATCGCGATGGGCGCGGCGTCGGAGGCGCGAATGCCGGCCTTGATGATCCGCGTGTAGCCGCCCTCGCGCCCGGCGTAGCGTCCGGCGAGGACGTCGAACAGCTTGCGCTCCTGCGCCTCGTCCAGCAGCCGGGCATGGGCGAGCCGGCGGTTGGACAGGCCGCCGCGCTTGGCCAGGGTGATCAGCTTTTCGGTATAGGGCCGCAATTCCTTCGCCTTGGCCAGGGTGGTGGTGATCTGCTCGTGCTTGATCAGCGCGGCCGCCATGTTGCGCAGCAGCGCGGTGCGGTGCTGTGACTTGCGGCCGAGCTTGCGGCCCGCGATACCGTGACGCATTTGTAGGTACTCCGTTCGTAAGGGGGCCGATGGCGTGCTGCCGGTACCCCGATCCTGGCGGCTGTTCGCAGGTCGCCGCCCGTTACCCTTGTCGTCGTCGTCCAGGCCAGGACGTCACGGGAGTGAATCCCGTGACGTCAGACGGGCTCTCGCCCGCTGGCCGAGCAGGCCGCTGTCGCTCAACAGCCTACCGTTCGCTGCGCGAACGTCCGCTGTTTCGGCGCGGCCGCTTCTCGGATCTCTATCCGAGCAGCTCCTGCTCCAGCTTCTTGGCCATTTCCTCGATGTTCTCGGGCGGCCAGCCGGGGATGTCCATGCCCAGCCGCAGGCCCATGCTCGAGAGCACTTCCTTGATCTCGTTCAGCGACTTGCGGCCGAAATTGGGGGTCCGCAGCATCTCCGCCTCGGTCTTCTGGACGAGGTCGCCAATATAGATGATGTTGTCGTTCTTGAGACAATTGGCCGAACGGACCGACAGCTCGAGCTCGTCCACCTTCTTGAGCAGGTAGCGGTTGAGCTGGTTGGTGTCGCTCTCCGCGGGCTCGGCGGCGATCCCGATCATCGGCCCGGTGGATTGCGGCAGCCCGTCCTCGAAGTGGACGAACAGCGTCAGCTGGTCCTGCAGGATGCGCGCGGCATAGGCGACCGCATCCTCGGGGGTGACGGTGCCGTCGGTCTCGACCGTGATCGACAGCTTGTCGTAATCCAGCTCCTGGCCCACGCGCGCGTTCTCGACCTTGTAGCTCACCTGCTTGATCGGCGAGTAGAGCGAGTCGATCGGGATCAGGCCGATGGGCGCATCGGTCGGGCGGTTGGCGACCGCGGGGACGTAGCCCTTGCCGGTGTCGGCGGTGAGCTCCATGTTGAGCGTGGCGCCCTCGTCGAGGTGGCAGATCACCAGATCCTTGTTGAGGATCTCCATGTCGCTGGTCACCGCGATGTCGCCCGCCTTCACCTCGGCCGGGCCGGTGGCGGCCAGCTGCAGGCGCTTGGGGCCTTCGCCTTCCATCCGCAGCGCGATCTGCTTCACGTTGAGCACCATGTCGGTGACATCCTCGCGCACGCCGGCAAGCGAGGAGAACTCGTGCAGCACGTTCTCGATCTTGATCGAGGTGATCGCCGCGCCCTGCAGGCTGGAGAGCAGCACCCGGCGCAGCGCATTGCCCAGCGTCAGGCCGTAGCCGCGCTCGAGCGGTTCGGCGACGAAGGTTGCCTTGCGCCGCTTGTCCCCGCCTTCCTTCACCTCGAGATTCGTGGGCTTCTTGAGTTCCTGCCAATTCTTGGTGTTGACGGACATGGGCTTCCCCTAAAGGTATTTCTCAGGCGGCAACGGCCGCAGCGCTGTGAAACGCCGCGGCCGATGCGAGTTGCCGAAACGACGCCCCTTACCCGGGTGCGCCGCCGGCAGGTCGGATCAGACGCGGCGGCGCTTGGAGGGTCTCACGCCATTGTGCGGGATGGACGTGACGTCGCGGATGGATGTGATGTTGAAGCCCACCGCCTGCAAGGCCCTGAGCGCGCTCTCGCGCCCCGAGCCCGGACCCTTGATCTCCACCTCCAGGGTGCGCACGCCGTGCTCGGCGGCCTTCTTGCCGGCATCGTCGGCGGCGACCTGGGCGGCATAGGGCGTCGACTTGCGGCTGCCCTTGAAGCCCATCATCCCGGCCGACGACCAGCTGATGGCATTGCCCTGCGCGTCGGTGATGGTGATCATGGTGTTATTGAAGCTGGCGTTCACATGGGCGACGCCGCTGGAGATATTCTTCTTGTCGCGCCGCCTGATGCGGCCGGGTTCGCGTGCCATGTGGTGGTTCCTGTCGTAGCGATCGTGGGGGAAAAGAAGCGCGGGGGGATGCCCCGCTCGTCCTGAACTCGTCGCAGGATTACTTCTTCTTGCCGGCGATCGGCTTGGCCTTGCCCTTGCGCGTGCGGGCATTGGTGTGCGTGCGCTGGCCGCGCACCGGCAGGCCCTTGCGATGCCGCAGGCCGCGATAGCAGGCCAGGTCCATCAGGCGCTTGATGTTGATCGCGGTGTTGCGCCGCAGATCGCCCTCGACCGTAAGGTCGGCATCGATCGTCTCGCGGATCTGCAGGACTTCCGCGTCGGTCAGGTCCTGCACCCGGCGGGCGTGATCGATCTCCAGCTTGTCGGCGATCTTCCTGGCGGTCGTCGGGCCGATCCCATGGATATAAGTCAGCGCCACGATCACGCGCTTGTTGGTGGGGATATTGACCCCGGCAATACGAGCCATCTGTTCTCCATGCTCCACAGGGCCAGCCCACCGGCGATCGCCCTATCTCATCGCGTCGTTCCGTGCCGTCCGATCGGGTGAAGCCGAAGGCGCCAACCCAACGGCAAAGGGCCGCCAGAGCGCGCACCAGACACTGCCGCCTGCCGGACCGGATATCGATCGAACGAATGGAACGGGGCAACTAAGGCGATTCGCCCCATGCGTCAAGCGTGCAACGACACGGCCGGGAAAACTTCCTCACGGCCGGCCTAGCCTGCCGGTATAGCGTACAATCGCGCCACGTCAAAACCCGCCGGTCGTCTGCCGCGCCCGGGCCGGCGCGCCCAATGCGCGCCCGGCACCTTGCCCAATGCGCGCCCGGCGCCTTGCCCTATCGCGCGCCCAGATGCGCCACCAAGCGCGCGTGCTGCGTAGCCATCACCGCATCCACCGCGGGGGCGACCTGCGCCGGATCGCGCCGCATGTAGCCGCCGACCACATACTCCCAGACGATCTGCGTCCCGCCACCCGCGGCCGGCTCGAAGGTGGCGGTGAGCACGCCGCTCAAGGCTTCCGACTGCAGCGGACCGAGCGCGCCGGAAAGGCGCAGCAGCCGGCCGGGCATGGCCTGGACCACCCGCATGTGCTCGACACTGCCGCTGCCAACCACGGCGGCCGCTCCCGCCTCCTCGGTCGGCATGGCCTCGCAGAAGCAGCCGCCCGCTTCGGCGACCATGGAGAGCCGCGCAGCCTCGCCCGAATAGGTGTGCGCGGGATCCCACCAGGCGGCCGGCCGGACCATCGCCGCCCACGCCGCTTCGGCCGAGACCGGGGCCGAGGCCGCGTAGCGCAGGGCGAAACCCGCCTCGCTGGTCGCCACCACCTCCGCCCGCACCGGAGCGCCGGCGGACAGCGCCAGCAGGATCGCCGCCTTCGCTGCCGTGTCCATGCTCCACTCCCTCACCGCCTGGCTGCGCCTGCCCGAATAGGGCAGCCTCAGCCCGCGGCCAAGACCTGCTCGATCGCGTCGGTCACCACGTCGATCGGGGCCATGCCGTCGATCCGCCTGACGATGCCGCGAGCATCGTAGAGCGGCAGGATGGGGGCAGTCTTGGCGCGGTATTCGCGCAATCGCGTGCGCACCGTATGCTCGTTGTCGTCGGGCCGGCGCTTGAACTCGTGGTGACCGCACCGCTCGCAGGTATCAGCCACCGCGGGCAGCTTGAACACGTCGTGATAATTCTCGCCGCAATTGGCGCAGGAGAAGCGACCGGTGATGCGCTCGACCAGCGCCTCCTCGTCCACCCCGAGTTCGATGACATGGTGCAACCGGCGAGCGTGCTTGGCGAGGATCGCATCGAGCTGCTCGGCCTGCGCGGCAGTGCGCGGATAGCCGTCGAAGATGGCGCCGACATCCTCGCCCATCGCCAGCAGTTCGGCATCGATCAGCGCGGTGACGATCTCGTCCGACACCAGCTCGCCGCGGTCCATCACCGCCTTGGCGGCGATGCCGATCGGGGTCTGCGCCTTCACCGCGGCGCGCAGCATGTCGCCGGTGGAGAGCTGGCGCATGCCGTGGTGTTCCACCAGGCGGGCGCTCTGCGTCCCCTTGCCGGCACCCGGCGGACCTAGAAGAATGATGTTCACCCCAACTCCCCACTCGCCTGTGCGGCCCCTGCGGGAGCCTGCACGAGCCCTTCAGCCCTCGCCAGGCGATGCACTGCCCTAACGCAGGCGGCCTTTCAACTTCGCCTTCTTGATCAGGTCGCCGTACTGGTGCGCCAGCAGGTGCGACTGGATCTGGCTGATGGTGTCCACCGTAACGTTGACCACGATCAGCAGGCTGGTGCCGCCCAGGAACAGCGGCAGGCCGGTCTGGGCGATGCCCCATTCGGGAATGACGCACACGAAGGTGAGGTACATGGCGCCCACCACGGTGATGCGGGTGAGCACGTAATCGAGGTAGTCGGCGGTGCGCTTGCCCGGGCGAATGCCGGGGATGAAGCCGCCGTTCTTCTTGAGGTTCTCCGCCGTCTCCTCGGGGTTGAACACCACCGCGGTGTAGAAGAAGCAGAAGAAGATGATGCCCGCCGCATAGAGCAGCATGTAGAGCGGCGCCCCGTGCTGCAGGTACTGGTTGAGCGTCTGCACCACGCCGTAGAAGGCGCTGTCGGTGTCGGTGGCGGTGCCGGCGAACTGGCTGATCGTCAGCGGCAGCAGCAGCAGCGAGCTGGCGAAGATCGGCGGGATGACGCCGGCGGTGTTGAGCTTCAAGGGCAGGTGCGAGCGATCCGCCTGCATCCCGCCGCGCTGGGTGGCGCGCTTGGGGTACTGGATGAGCAATCGGCGCTGGGCGCGTTCGAAGAAGGCGATGATGAGGATGAGGATCACCACGCCCACCAGCAGCCCGGTGATGAGGAACGGGCTGATCGAGCCGGTCCGCCCGCCCTCGAACAGATTGGCGCCGAAGGTCGGGAACTGGGCGACGATGCCCGCCATGATGATCAGCGAGACGCCGTTGCCGATGCCCCGGCTGGTGATCTGCTCGCCCAGCCAGAGCAGGAACATCGTCCCGCCGACCAGATTGATGACCGCCACGAGGCGGAACATGATGCCCGGGTCGACCACCGCCTGCAGCCCGCTGGTGGCGCCGTAGGCTTCCAGGCCCGAAGCGAGAAACCAGCCCTGCACCGCGCACAGGAACACGGTGCCGTAGCGGGTGTACTGGTTGAGCTTCTTGCGGCCCGCCTCGCCTTCCTTCTTGAGCGCCATCCACGGCCCGTAGAGCGAGCCGGCCAGCTGCACCACGATCGAGGCGGTGATGTAGGGCATGACGCCGAGCGCGATCAGGCTCATGCGCTCCAGCGAGCCGCCCGAGAAGGTGTTGAACAGATCGAGGATGCCGCCGCGCGTCTGGTCGTACAGCGTCTCGAGGATCAGCGGGTTGACGCCGGGCAGCGGGATGAAGCTCAGGAACCGGAACACGATCAGCGCGCCCACCGTGAACCAGATCCGCTGGCGCAGCTCGGTCGCCTGCGAGAAATTGGCGAAGCTCAGCGAACTGGCGAGATTGTCGGCGCGTGATGCCATCGAGAATTGCTCAATCCTGACTTCGCGCCGGCCCCTCCTGGCGCAAGGAGGCTCATGTAGGGTGGCGGTCCGCGAATGTCGAACCCTCCTGCGTGCGAAACCTCGCTCCTGCCCTGCCGCCCGGCTGCCGGGCGGCGAGGCGCGGCCGGGCGCTAGCCGGCGGCCTTGTTGGCCGCGCGGCGCGCATCCTTCTTCTCGTGCTCGGGCGGGCCGAGATCGATGACCTCGACCGAGCCGCCGGCCTGGACCACCAGCGCGCGCGCGCCCTTGGAGACGCCCGCCACCTTGAACTGCGCCTTGGTGGTGAACTCGCCCTTGCCCAGCAGCCGCACGCCGTCCCTGCCGCCGCGGGCGATGCCGGCGTCCTTGAGGGCGGCATGGTCGATCACCCGGCCGGCATCGATCATGCCCGCCTCGATCACCCGCTGCACGGTCCCCAAGTTCACCTCGGCATAATCCTTGGCGAAGGGGTTGTTGAAGCCGCGCTTGGGCAACCGCATGTGCAGCGGCATCTGGCCACCCTCGAAGCCGGCGATGGAAACGCCCTCGCGGCTCTTCTGGCCCTTCTGGCCGCGGCCGGCGGTCTTGCCCTTGCCCGAGCCGATGCCCCGGCCCACTCGCATGCGGCCCTTGCGGGCGCCGGGGTTGTCGCGCAGTTCGTTGAGTTTCATGGATCGTGCACTCGCTTTCGCTAGGGTCGCGCTGGTTGAAAGCGCAGGCCCTTAGCGGCCAATCCTCGCCGTGTCACCCCTTTGCGGCAGGCCGACCCCCAACTGGCCGGCGCGCGGCGTCAGTTGCCGAGCCGGGCGGCGGTCTCGCCGCACCAGGCATCGATCCGCGCCAGGTTCGCCGGGCCGAAGAACTCCGCCAGGATTGCGAATTGTCGCCCCTGGGCTGGAACTGCAGGTCCATCTGCGGGGCGATGTCGGCGACGACCGGCAGGCCCAGCTTGCCGGCGAGGCGCTCGATACCGCGCTGCTTGTCGGCCAGGAAGTCCTCGTAACGCACCAGGTGCAGCGCCTCGGGATGGTCCAGATAGACCTGCGCCGCGCGCGTCCAGCGCTGCGCCAGGATGTCGATGGCATCGCCATGCGCCAGGCCGAGCCCGGTTGGCGAGAACACCGATTTCCAGCCGGGCGAGAAACCTTCCTAAGCCCGCGCCAGCATCGCCGGCTCGACCGATCCGGGCAGGCCGTGCCGGTTCAGGATGCTGCGGATGTTGGCCGCCGGATGGCGCAGCACGAAAGCAAAACGCGCCTGCGCTAAGCGCTGGCTCAGCTTGGGATAACGGAGGGTGAAGTCGGGATCCTTGCCGCCGCCATGCCCGGCGCGGGCCCATGCTGAGGGCCTGGCAGGTCATCGATCGGGCAGCCTACCGCCGTGCGCCGGCTCCGGCGGACCCAGCCGCGGCTTGCGCCGCAACCGGCGTCGCTATCGTCCGGTGGCCTAGCCGCGAGCCGGCCAGCTTGTCCAGCGCTGCAGTGCAGCATGGCGATCCGCACCAGAATTGGCGAAGGCAGCCCTGCGCCCGCCCGTTCGTCAGCTCCACGACGCAACCGGGCGATCCGCTCGCGCCGGGCCGTCCGGGCCGTCCTCAGCCAGCAATGGCCGTTCGGCTCAGTCCTCGATGATCTCGACCACGTGCGGCAGCTTGGCGATGGCGCCGCGCACCTCGGGGGTGTCCTCGAGCTCGACGACCTTGTGCATCTTGTTCAGACCCAGGCCCACCAGCATCTGGCGCTGGACCTTGGGGCGGCGGATCGGGCTGCCGGTCTGCTTGAGCTTGAGCGTCTTCTTCTCTTGGGCCATGTCGCCTACTCCACCAGGGCCAAGGCATCGGCCTCGGCCTGCGCCTCGCTGCCACCGCCGCGGCCGAGCAGGTCGGCGACCCGCTTGCCGCGCCGCTGCGCCACCGATTTGGGGCTGGTCTGCTCGCCCAGCGCCTCGAAGGTGGCGCGGATCATGTTGTACGGGTTGGAGGTGCCGATCGACTTGGTGACCACGTCGGCCACGCCCAGGCTCTCGAACACCGCGCGCATCGGGCCGCCGGCGATGATGCCGGTGCCCGCCGGCGCCGAGCGCACGTTGACCAGGCCGGCACCGAAATGCCCCATGCCGTCGTGATGCAGCGTGCGGCCATCCTTGAGCGGCACGCGGATCATCTTCTTCTTCGCCGCCGCCGTGGCCTTGTTGATGGCCTCGGGCACTTCGCGCGCCTTGCCATGGCCGAAGCCGACCCGGCCCTTGCCGTCGCCCACCACGACGAGGGCGGCGAAGCCGAAGCGCTTGCCGCCCTTCACCACCTTGGCGACGCGGTTGATGTGGACGAGCTTCTCGATCAGCTCCTCGCCGCCATCCTCGTTGCGGCTGCGATTGCCGTCGCGCCGGTCGCCGCCGCCGCCGCGGCCACGGCCGCCGCCGCCGCCGCGGTTGTCACCGCCACCGCCGCCCCGGCCGCCGCGGGGGCCGCGGTTGCCGCGCTGCGGCGCGTTGTCGGGCGCCTCGGTCGCCGGCGCATCGGGCATTGCGCCCGTGGTCTCGCCTGCCGCATTCTTGAGTTCGTCTGCCATCATCTAAAACTCCAGGCCGCCTTCGCGCGCGGCTTGCGCCAGCGCCTTCACGCGGCCGTGAAACAGGAAGCCGCCGCGATCGAACACGACGCTCGTCACGCCGGCCTTCTTCGCGGCCTCGGCAATGCTCTTGCCCACCAGCGTGGCGGCATCGATGTTGGCGCCCGAGGTCTCCACGCCCAGCGTCGAGGCGGCCGCCAGAGTGCGGCCGTCGGCATCGCTGATGACCTGGGCGTAGATGTGCCGACCGGTGCGGTGCACCGACAGCCGCGGCTTGTCACCGGCGCGCTTGCGCAGAGCGGTGCGGACCCGGCGCCGGCGGCGCGCGAACAGGGACAGCTTGGCCATCACTTCTTCTTCCCTTCCTTGCGGAAGATGAACTCGCCGCGGTACTTCACGCCCTTGCCCTTGTAGGGTTCGGGCTTGCGCCACTCGCGGACCTCGGCGGCGAACTGACCGACCGCCTGCTTGTCGATCCCGCTGATGTTGATCGTGGTCTGGTCGGGCGTCTTGACGTCCAGGCCCTCGGGCACGTCCAGATCGACATCGTGGCTGTAGCCCAGCTGCAGCTTGAGCTTCTGCCCCTGCGCCTGGGCGCGGTAGCCGACGCCGGTGATGACCAGCGTCTTGGTGAAGCCCTCGGTGACGCCGGCGACCAGGTTGGACACCAGCGTGCGCTGCAGGCCCCAGTGGCTGCGGGCCGCCTTGGTGGCGTTGGCCGGGCCGACCGCGATGCTGTCGTCCTCGAGCGTGTAGTCCACCAGTTCGGACATGCCCATCGTCAGGGTGCCCTTGGGCCCGTTGACGCTCAGCGTGCCGTTGTCGATGGTGGCGGTGACGCCGCTGGGGATCGCCACCGGGCGCTTGCCGATGCGGCTCATCAGAACACCTCCGCCAGCACTTCGCCACCCACGTTGTGGGTGCGCGCCTCGGCATCCGAGAGCACACCGCGCGGGGTCGAGACGATGGTGATGCCAAGGCCGTTGCGCACCGTGGGCAGCTCGCGGCTGCCCGAATAGATGCGCCGGCCCGGCTTCGACACCCGCGCGACGTGCTTGATCGCCGGCTCGCCTTCGAAATACTTGAGCTCGATGCGCAGCGCCTTGTGCTTGCCGGTCAAATCCTCGGTGTAACCGCGGATGTAGCCCTCGCGCTGGAGCACTTCGAGCACGTTGGCGCGCAGCTTGGAGGCGGGCGAGAGGACGGAGTCCTTCTTCGCCTGCTGGCCGTTGCGGATGCGGGTGAGCATGTCACCCAGGGGATCGGTCAGTGCCATGTCGTCAAATCCTCACCAGCTCGACTTGGTCAGGCCGGGAATCAGGCCGCTATTGCCCAGCTTGCGCAATTCGATCCGGTTGATGCCGAACTTGCGGTAATTGCCGCGCGGGCGGCCGGTGGTGGCGCAGCGGTTGCGCACCCTTGTGGGGTTCGCGTTGCGCGGGATCTCCGCCAGTTTCAGGCGCGCGAGCAGCCGCTCGCTCTCGTCGAGCGTATCGTCGGCGGCCTGCGCCTTCAGCTTGGCGTACTTGGCCGCGTACTGCTTCACGAGCTTCCTGCGCCGCTCGTTCTTGTTGATCGAACTCAGTTTCGCCATGGACTTAAGTTCCTATTCTCTCGTGCGGGGCGGCTTACGCCGCCTCCTTCTGTTGCTCGGCCGGCTGTTCGACCGGGAACGGGAAGCCGAACAGCCGCAGCAATTCGCGCGCCTCGTCGTCGGTCCTCGCGGTGGTGGTGACGATGATATCCATGCCCCGGACCTTCTCGATCCGGTCGTAGCTGATCTCGGGGAAGATGATCTGCTCCTTCAGGCCCATCGCGTAATTGCCGTGCCCGTCGAAGCTCTTGGGATTGAGCCCGCGAAAGTCGCGGATGCGCGGCATGGCGATGGTGATCAGGCGATCGAGGAACTCGTACATCCGGTCGCGGCGCAAGGTGACCTTGCAGCCGATCGGCATGCCCTCGCGCAGCTTGAACTGGGCGATCGACTTCTTGGCCTTGGTGATCACCGGCTTCTGCCCGGCGATCAGCTGCATCTCCTCGGCGGCGGTCTGGACCTTCTTCTTGTCCTGGCTCGCCTCGCCCACGCCCATGTTGAGCACGATCTTCTCGAGCCGCGGTACTTCGAGCGCGTTCTTGTAGCCGAACTTCTCGGTCATCGCCTTGGCGATTTCCTCGTTGTAGCGCTGCTTGAGGCGCGGCGTGTAGGTATCAACCCCAGAACTATCCATCGATGGTCTCCCCGGACTTGACGGCGACGCGCACCTTCTTGCCGTCGCGCTCCTCGAAGCGGACGCGGGTGGGCTTGCCGTCCTTGGGATCGGCGATCGCGACCTTGCTGATCGCCATCGGCGCCGGCACCCGGTCGATCCCCCCTTGCGGATTGGCCTGGCTCGGCTTGCGGTGGCGGGCCATCACGTTGATGCCGTCCACCACCACCTTGCCGTCCTTGGGCATGACCTGGTTCACGGTGCCCGTGCGGCCCTTGTCCTTGCCCGAGAGGACGACGATGCTGTCGCCCTTCTTGATGCGTGCGGCGCCCATCACAGCACCTCCGGCGCGAGGCTGATGATCTTCATGAAGCCCTTGCCGCGCAGTTCGCGCACCACCGGGCCGAAGATGCGGGTGCCCAGCGGCTCTTCGTTCTTGTTCACCAGCACCGCGGCGTTGCTGTCGAAGCGGATGACGCTGCCATCGGCGCGGCGCACGTCCTTGCGGGTGCGCACGATCACCGCGCGGTGAACGTCGCCCTTCTTGACCCGGGCGCGCGGCTGCGCCTCCTTGACGGAGACCACGATGACATCGCCCACGCCGGCGGTGCGGCGCTTGGAGCCGCCCAGCACCTTGATGCACTGGACGCGCTTGGCGCCGCTGTTGTCGGCCACATCCAGCGTTGACTGCATCTGGATCATCGATCCGCTTCCTTCTCACTCGGCTTGCCGGAACCCGTCCGGCAGTTCCAAAAAACCTGCGCGAGCCCGTGCGGCTCAATTGCCCGCCGCGGCGACCTCCAGGTCGGCCTCGACCTCGACCCCCTTGCTCGCCTGCAGCCGCTCGATGACCTTCCAGTTCTTGGTCTTCGACAGCGGGCGGGTCTCCTCGATCCGGACCTGGTCGCCGACCGCAAACTCGTTGCCCTCGTCATGCGCGTGGTACTTCTTCGAGCGGCGGATGATCTTGCCGTAGAGCGGGTGCTTGACCCGGCGCTCGACCAGCACGGTCACGGTCTTGTCGGTCTTGTCGGACGTCACGGTCCCGGTCAGGATACGCTTGGGCATCGCTTGTAATCCTTACGCTTTCACGGCTTCACGGGCGCGGTGGCCCTGAAGCGTCTTGATCCGGGCGATCTCGCGGCGCACTTCGCGGATGCGCGCGGGCCGCTCCATCTGGCCGGTCGCGGCCTGGAAGCGCAGGTTGAACTGCTCGCGCTTCAGCTCGACGATCTGCGCGGCGAGCTGGTCGTCGCTCTTGGTGCGCAGGTCTTCTATCTTGCTCTGGGCCATCATTCGCCTCGCAGGTGGCTGGTGTCGCCCAGGCGCGCGACGACCTTGGTCTTGATCGGCAGCTTCATCGCCGCGCGCTCGAACGCCTCGGCCGCGGTCGGCCCGGTGACGCCGTCGAGCTCGAACAGGATTCGGCCCGGCTTCACGCGTGCCGCCCAATATTCATTCGCACCCTTGCCCTTGCCCTGGCGCACTTCCGCCGGCTTCTTGGAGACCGGCACGTCGGGGAAGATGCGGATCCACAACCGGCCCTGGCGCTTGATGTGGCGCGTGATCGCCCGGCGCGCCGCCTCGATCTGGCGCGCGGTGATCCGGTCGGGCTCCAGGGCCTTGAGGCCGTAGGAACCGAAATTCAGCGCCGAGCCGCCCTTGGCCACGCCATGGATGCGGCCCTTGAAGGCCTTGCGGAACTTGGTCTTTTTGGGTTGCAGCATGTCCGTCTACCTCAGCGGGCCGGCCGCACGCCGGAAGTCTGCGCTTCCAGCATCAGGCGGTCCTGCGCCATCGGATCGTGGCCGAGGATCTCGCCCTTGAACACCCAGCACTTGATGCCGATGATCCCGTAGGCGGTCAGCGCCTCGGCCTCGGCGTAATCGACGTGGGCGCGCAGCGTGTGGAGCGGCACCCGGCCTTCGCGGTACTGCTCCACCCGGGCGATCTCGGCCCCGCCCAAGCGGCCCGAACACATGATCTTGATGCCCTCGGCGCCCAGCCGCATGCCCGATTGCATCGCGCGCTTCATCGCCCGGCGGAACGCCACGCGGCGCACCAGCTGGTCGGCGATGCCCTGCGCCACGAGCTTGGCGTCGATCTCGGGCTTGCGGATCTCGACGATGTTGAGCTTCACCTCGCTCTTGGTCATCGAGGCGAGCTTGGCGCGCAGCTTCTCGATGTCGGCGCCCTTCTTGCCGATGATGACGCCCGGGCGCGCGGCATAGATCGAGATGCGGCACAGCTTGGCCGGGCGCTCGATCACCACCTTCGAGATCGCCGCCTGCGGCATGCTCTCGAGGATGTACTTGCGCAGCTGGATGTCTTCCTTGAGCAGGTTGCGATAATTCGCACCCTCGGCGTACCAGCGGCTGTCCCAGGTGCGGTTGATCTGCAGCCGGAGGCCGATCGGATTGCTCTTGTGACCCATCTCAGGCTTCCTCAACTTCGCGCACGACGATCCTGAGCCGGCTGAACGGCTTGAGGATCCGCGTCGACTTGCCGCGCCCGCGCGTGGCGAAGCGCTTCATCGTCACCGACTTGCCGACGCTCGCTTCGGCCACCACCAGCGCGTCCACGTCGAGGTCGTGATTGTTCTCGGCATTGGCGATCGCGCTGGCGAGCACCTTGTGCGCGTCGCGCGCCATCGCCCGCTTGCAGAAGGTGAGGATGTTCAGCGCATCCTCCGCCTTCTTGCCGCGGATCAGGCCGGCGACCAGGTTCAGCTTCTGCGCCGAGCCGCGAATGGTCGTGGCCACCGCCAGCGCCTCGTTGTCGGCCACCTTGCGGGGGGATTTCTCCTTGCCCATCAGCGCTTGCCCTTCTTGTCGGCGGCATGGCCCGGGAAGGTGCGCGTGGGCGCGAATTCGCCGAGCTTGTGGCCGACCATGTCCTCGTTGACCGCCACGGGGATGAACTTGTGGCCGTTGTAGACGCTGAACGTCAGGCCGACGAATTGCGGCAGGATCGTCGAGCGACGCGACCAGGTCCTGATCGGCCTTGTGTTGCTGGCATCCTGCGCCTCCTCCGCCTTCTTCAGCAGGCTGAGCTCGACGAACGGGCCTTTCCAGACGGAACGTGCCATCTTGCCTTACCTCTTCTTCTTCGCGTGGCGCGAACGGATGATCATCTTGTCGGTCTGCTTGTTGCTGCGGGTGCGGGCGCCCTTCGTGGGCTTGCCCCAGGGCGTGACCGGATGGCGGCCGCCGCTGGTCTTGCCCTCGCCGCCGCCATGCGGGTGGTCGACCGGGTTCTTGGCCACGCCGCGGGTCAGCGGCCGGCGGCCCTGCCAGCGGGTGCGCCCGGCCTTGCCGAAGTTCTGGTTCTGGTTGTCGGAGTTCGACACGGCACCCACCGTGCCCATGCACAGGGCCGGCAGGTAGCGCTGCTCGCCCGAGTTCAGCCGCACGATCACCATGCCGCGATCCCGACCCACCAGCTGGGCATAGGCGCCCGCCGAACGGGCGATCTGGCCGCCTTTACCTGGCTTCATCTCGATATTGTGGCAGATCGTGCCCACCGGCATGTTGCCCAAGAGCATCGCATTGCCCGGCTTGGTGTCGACCCGCTCGCCGGCCACCACCTGATCGCCCGGCGCCAGCCGGCCGGGAGCGATGATGTAGGCCTGCTCGCCGTCCTCGTACTTGACGAGGGCGATGAAGGCGGTGCGGTTGGGGTCGTATTCGATCCGCTCGACAGTGGCGGGCATGTCCCACTTGCGGCGCTTGAAATCGACGATGCGATAGCGCTGCTTGTGCCCGCCGCCCTTGCCGCGGCTGGTGACGTGGCCCTTGTTGTTGCGCCCGCCGGTCTTGGTCTTGCCCTCGGTCAGCGCCTTAATGGGCCCACCCTTGTGGAGCGCGGCGCGGTCGACGAGCACCAAAGCGCGGCGCGCCGGGCTGGTCGGGTTGTAGGTCTTGAGTGCCATCTGCCTAGCCCCTGACGCCTTCGGTGATGTCGATCGGCTCCTGGCCCTCGGCCAAGGTCACGATCGCCTTCTTCAAGTCGGCGCGCTGATAGGCGCGGCCCTTCCAGCGCTTGGTCTTGCCCTTCTGGACGATGGTGTTGACGCTCTTCACCTTGCGCGCGAACAGGGCCTCCACGGCCTCCTTGATCTGCGGCTTGGTGGCATCGCCCGCCACCTTGAACACCACCGCATTGTGCTCGGAAAGCAGCGTGGCCTTCTCGGTGATGTGCGGCGAGAGGATGATGTCGTAATGGCGCGCATCGGAAACGCGCGCCTTCGGGCTGGCCTTAGCCATGGAACCGCGCCTCCAGCTTGGCGACCGCGGACCGGGTGAGGACCAGCGTGTCGTGGTTCAGAATGTCGTACACATTGGCGCCGACCGCCGGCATCACGTCCACGCCGGGCAGGTTGCCCGCCGCGCGGCGGAAGCCGTCGTTGACGCTGTCGCCGTCGATCACCAGCACCTTGCCGGTCCAGCCGTTGGTGCCGAAGGCCGCGACCAGCGCCTTGGTCTTGGCCTCGGCCAGCTCCAGGCTGTCGACCACCACCAGCCCCTTGCCATCCGGGGCCTTCGCCTTGCTCGACAGCGCCATGCGCAAGCCAAGCGCGCGCACCTTCTTGTTGAGCGATGGCTCGAAATCGCGCAGCCGGGCGCCGTGGGCCTTGCCGCCGCCGATGAAAATGGGCGCGCGCCGATCGCCGTGGCGCGCCGTACCGCCACCCTTCTGGCGGCCGAACTTCTTGCCCGTGCGCGCGACGTCCGACCGCTCGCGCGTCGGCCGGGCGGTGCCGCGCCGGCTCTCCAGCTGCCAGGTGACCACCCGGTGCAGGATATCGGCGCGCGGCTCGATGCCGAACACCATGTCGCTGAGCTCGATCTCGCCCCCCGAACCGGCGATCTCGGCGCCGGCGATATTCTGGACCTTGACCTTCACGACCCGGATTCCCTGTTCTCGTCGGCGTTCTTGTCGGCCGCGGCGTCGCCCGGGGCGGCGTCTTCCTCGCCCTTGGCCGGGGTGACGTCGTCACCGGCGCCGGCCTGCTGCTCCTCGAGCAGCTCCGCCTGCCGCTCGGCATCGACTTCCTCGTGGACCTCGATCTCGCCCGCCGGCTCGACCATGCCGGGCAGCGCTTCCTCGTGCTCGGGCGGGGTGCTCTGCTTCTCGAGGATGGCGCCGGGGAACGGGATGCCCTCGGGCGCCGGGACCTTCACCGAATCGCGCACCAGCAGCCAGCCGTTCTTCGAGCCGGGCACCGAACCGCGCACGAAGATAAGGCCGCGCACCGCGTCGGTGCGAACCACGATCAGGTTCTGTTGGGTGCGCTGGCGGTCGCCCATGTGGCCCGCCATCTTCTTGTTCTTGAACACCTTGCCCGGGTCCTGCCGCTGGCCGGTGGACCCATGCGAACGGTGGCTGAGCGAGACGCCGTGGGTGGCGCGCAGGCCGCCGAAGCCCCAGCGCTTCATCACCCCGGCAAAGCCCTTGCCCTGGGTGTGGCCGGTGACATCGACCAGCTGCCCGGCGATGAAATGCTCGGCCGAAATGTGCGAGCCCACCGGCAGCAGGCCGTCGGCATCCGCCACGCGGAACTCGGCCACCTTCTGCTTGAGGCCCACTTCGGCCTGGGCGAACGCCTCGCGCTGCGGCTTATTGACGTTCTTCTGCTTGGCTTCGCCCGAGCCGACCTGCACCGCGAGATAGCCGTCGCGGTCCTGGGTCTTGTGGGCGGTGACCTGGCAGCCTTCGAGCGCCAGGACGGTGACCGGCACGTGGCGGCCATCCTCCTGGAACAGGCGGGTCATCCCGACTTTCTTCGCGATCACGCCGGTGCGCATGACCAAACTCCTTCAGAGGCACCGGCGGACCATCCGCGGTGCATGCCATCAGCCCAAAATATCGGTACGTCGCCCCGTCCGGGCTGAATGCCCTCCCGAAGGAGAGCGAGACGGGGGACGCAGACCCGGCAAGCTGCCGGCGGTATCCCTTCGGTCGGGGAGCACCAGGCTCCCCAGCATCGTCCGGCCGGAGCCGGGCCGACGCGCCGGCTTACGCCAGCTTGATTTCCACGTTCACGCCGGCGGCCAGGTCGAGCTTCATCAGCGCGTCTACCGTCTGGGCGTTGGGCTGCACGATGTCGAGCAGCCGCTTGTAGGTGCGCACCTCGAACTGCTCGCGCGACTTCTTGTCGACGTGCGGTCCGCGCAGCACCGTGAACTTCTCGGTGCGGGTCGGCAGCGGAATGGGGCCCCGGATCAGCGCGCCGGTGCGCCGCGCGGTATCCGCGATCTCGCCGGTCGCCTGATCGAGCACGCGGTGATCGAAGGCCTTGAGGCGAATGCGGATGTTCTGAGCGTCCATGTCCAACTACCGATGCGAAAGAGCCAGTGAGAAGGCGAGCCTCCCCCAAAACAAAGGAGCCACCCCGCCTTCCCGGTTACCCGGTCAGGGGCGGCCCCCTTTGAAAACCCTGAAGGCGGGGACGAATCCCCGCTGACGAGGCGCGCCTATATTACTTGGTGATCTTGCTGACAACCCCCGAACCGACGGTGCGGCCGCCCTCGCGAATGGCGAAGCGCAGGCCCTCGTCCATCGCGATCGGCGCGATCAGCTTGACGCCGATGGTCACGTTGTCGCCCGGCATCACCATCTCGGTGCCCTCGGGGAGGACGACCTCGCCGGTGACGTCGGTGGTGCGGAAGTAGAATTGCGGGCGGTAATTGGCGAAGAACGGCGTATGGCGGCCGCCCTCGTCCTTGCTCAGCACGTAGACCTCGGCCGAGAACTCGGTGTGCGGGTTGACGCTGCCGGGCTTGGCCAGCACCTGGCCCCGCTCCACGTCGTCGCGCGCGGTGCCGCGCAGCAAGGCGCCGACATTGTCGCCGGCCTGGCCGCTGTCGAGCAGCTTGCGGAACATCTCGACGCCGGTGACGATGGTCTTGGCGGTGTTGCGGATGCCGACGATCTCGACCTCGTCGCCAACCTTGACCACGCCCGCCTCGATCCGGCCGGTGACCACGGTGCCGCGGCCCGAGATCGAGAACACGTCCTCGATCGGCATCAGGAACGGGCGGTCGATCGGCCGCTCGGGCTGCGGGATGTGCTCGTCGACGGCCTTCATCAGCTCCTTGATGGAGTTCTCGCCGATCTCGGGGTTGCGGCCCTCGAGCGCGGCCAGCGCCGAGCCCTTGATGATCGGGATGTTGTCGCCGTCGAAATCGTAGTTGGAAAGCAGCTCGCGCACTTCCAGCTCGACCAGTTCGAGGATTTCCTCGTCGTCGACCTGGTCGACCTTGTTCATGTACACCACCAGCGCCGGCACGCCGACCTGGCGCGCGAGCAGGATGTGCTCGCGGGTCTGGCGGGCGAATTTAAGACGGTGAGCGCCTCCCAGCCCTTGGGGCAGGCCATGCCGAGATTCACCGGATAGTCCGTCGTCGGCGTCAGGTTGACTGCCTGGCCGTTTTGCAAATGGATGTTGAGTCCGCAGCCAGTTGAACAGAAGCCGCAGACCATGGTGGTGGTGGCGTCGGGC
>JANNOJ010000078.1:0-5281 GCA_031399025.1 Erythrobacteraceae bacterium
CGCGGCTTGTTCGGCAGCAACGGCTCGATCAGCCGCCACTCAACCTCGCTCAGATCGTATCGCGCCATGCCAAGGCTCCTTTCGGAATCCTTGAATCAGCCAAAGCAACCACTCGCAAGCTTTATGAGTTCAGAACCTAGCGCCGGCGCGGATCGACCGGATAACCCTCGGTGCCGTAGCAATCATCGTCGAGCCGGCCGTCACGGTCGTAGCCGCCGCAGCCATCGTCGCGATCGATGAAGTATCCGCCGGCCGCACCCGCAGCACCGCCGACCGCCGCGCCTGCCAGTACATCACCGCCGGTCACCGCAGCGATGCCGGCGCCGGCAACGGCGCCGATGCCGGCGCCTTCGGCAGCGTAATTGTCGGCGCAGGCGCCCAGCATCAGCGTGGGGGCGAGGAGCAGGGGCAGATAGATCTTGCGCTTGGTCATGGTCTTCTCCGTTTGGCCCTGTCGCTGGAGGTTACGGGGGAACAGCTGACAAGTTCCCTCGGCTCGTCCCCGCCACCGATGGAGTGGCCGCCACATACGGCAGGTGCGAGCCGACGCGGCTCAGTCGGGCGCGCGAGCCACGGCAACCAGCGCCGGGCGCAGCAGCCGGTCGCGGATGACGTATCCGGGCTGCATCTCCTGCAGCACGGTGCCGGGCTCGGCCTCGCTGCTGGGGATTTCGAGCATGGCCTGGTGCTGGTTGGGATCGAGCGGCAGGCCGACCGCGGCGATGCGGCGGATGCCCTGCTGGGCGAACACCTTTTCCAGTTCGCGCTGCGTCGCCTCGATGCCCTGCACCAGGCCCTTGAACTTGGCATCCTCGCGCAGTTCCGCGGGCACCGATTCCACCGCACGGGCCAGATTGTCGGCCACCGACAGCACGTCGCGAGCAAAGCCGGTAGCGGCATAGGCGCGCGCGTCGGCGATGTCCTTCTCCATCCGGCGGCGCACGTTCTGCGTCTCGGCGCGGGCGTAAAGGATGTCCTGCTGCGCCTTGTCCAGGTCGTCGCGCAGCAGCGCGAGCGCGTCGTCGAGGCGATGTTCGGCCTCCTCCAGCCGCTCGTCGCCACGATCCAGCATTTCTTCCGGCACGCCTTCCAGTTCCTGTTCCATGGCTTCGTCGCGCTGCCTGCCGTCCTGCGTCATCGGGTTTTTCCGCTCATCCAATAAGCCTGCCCAGCGAGCGGGCGGTGAAGTCCACCATGGGCACGACCCGGGCGTAATTCAACCGAGTCGGGCCGATCACCCCCAGCACCCCGACCACCCTGCCCTCGCGGTCGCGATAAGGCGCGGCGATCACCGATGATCCCGAAAGCGCGAAGAGTCGGTTTTCGGCCCCGATGAAGATCCGCGTGGCGCCGGCATGGCGCGCGCTTTCGAGCAGTTCGGAGACCGATTGCTTGCTTTCGAGATCTTCGATCAGGAGCCGAACGCGCTCGATATCGGCCAGGGCGGCATCATCGAGCAGGTTTGCCTGGCCGCGCACGATCAGCACGGGGCGCCGCGCGGCATCCTGGCTCCACACGGCCAGCCCCCGGCGCACCAGATCGCGCGACGCCTCGTCGAGCGCGACGTGGCCCGTGGTGATCTCCTCCTCGATCGCCCGCCCCGCCTCCGCCAGGGTGCGGCCCACGAGCCGGGCGGTGATGTAATTGGTCGCCTCCTGCAGCGCCGAGGGCGGGAGCCCGGGAGGCAGATCGAGCAGGCGGTTTTCGATATGCCCGTCCTGCCCCACCAGCACCGCCAATGCGCGCGTGGCATCGAGCGGGACGATGCTCAGCTGCGCCAGGCGGGGCTCGCGTTGCGGCACCATCACCATCCCCGCCGCTCCGGAGAGATCCGAGAGGATGGCGCTGGTGGTCTCGAGCGCGCGCTCGATCGGCCCGGCTCGGTCGAGCTGAGCCTCGATTGCCGCGCGTTCGTCCAGGGTGGGTTCGGCCACCTGCATCATCCCGTCGACGAACAGGCGCAGTCCCAGCTCGGTCGGCATCCGGCCGGCGCTGGTATGCGGCGCGGCGAGCAGGCCGAGCCCCTCGAGTTCGCTCAGCACCGAACGGATCGAGGCGGGCGACAGGTTCAGCTCGCCACGCTGCGCCAGGGTTTTCGAGCCCACCGGCTGCCCGCCGGCAAGGTAGCCTTCGACCACCAGGCGGAAGATGTCGCGCGCGCGCGCCGTGAGTTCGGTAACCGGAGGCAAGGCCATGAACCGCGGTGTAGAGCGTCCTGTCGGGCCGTCAAACCGCCTCGCGCCTGAGCGCCCGGCTGTGCATGGCGGAGCGATCAAGTTGCCGAGCGAGCGGAACTGCCGGGTTGGCGGCCCGAAAGCGGGATGGCGGCGACGCCTGGTCGGTCCGGGCAACGCCTTCGTCGGCCGCGGCTTTGCGGAAGCTCGATCGCCCACGGGTATCTTCCGACCACTTCTCGACGGCTCCAACCTGGCTGATCACCTCTGCTACTCGCGGACGGGCACACCGGCGAGCCGGGCGCTGCTGGGCGGAACCAATCAGGGTGTGCGCGGTGTGACAACCGCCTTTGTCGCTGGCTCACCGAGCCCGAGCTTCCTTGCGCAGATGGCGCTTTTCGGCACTCTCTGCCGTGGGCCGCCGGCCTCGAGTGACACGCTGCTATTGGTCACATTCGTGGCAACAACGGGCGCCAACCCATCCGTACCGACGACCAGGTCGACTTCTCCGCTGCGACCAGCGCGCTCAGTCCAGGCTTGAGCCTGCTCGATGCCAACGCCGCCGGCAATTTCCTATCACCGGCTCATGCGACATCGGCCTGCTGCCCGATCGATCGAGAATGCGGCGCTACCGGCCGGCTTGGCGAGCTGAGCTCATGCCCCGCAGCAGATCAGCACCGTGTTCGCCCGGGCGCGAGCGCCTTGGCCGGTGCCACCGGCGCGGACGAAACTTCATTTCGCCTCTTCAGCTTCTAACCCGCGGTGCGGGCGAACCCGACTACCTTGCCGAGATCCATGCCGCGACGACCGCTCACTACCCTGTCGCCCACGCGATAATCGCCTGACTGAAGGCGGCGAGGGCGCGGTGCCCGAGCCCGCCACCTGGACGCTGCTGATCGTCGGGTTCGGCGCCCTGCGCTCAAGGGTGCGGAGCACGCGGCGCCCTGGGGACTTGGCGCCGGTCTGAACGGCGCACCTGCCTCCGGCTCTTCCCTTCCGCGGCATGGCGGCTAAGGACCGCGCAGCCCCGCCCCTACCGGGCGGAGGCAGGAGCTTACCCATGCGATCATCCGGCCGTGCGCCCGACGAGATGCGCGTCATCACCATCGACACCGGCTTCACCAAGCATGCGGAAGGCTCCTGCCTGATCGGCTTCGGCGATACCCGCGTCCTGGTGACCGCCAGTGTGGAGGAGCGGGTGCCGCCATTCCTGCGCGGTAAGGGCAAGGGCTGGGTGACGGCCGAATATTCCATGCTGCCGCGCGCCACTCACACCCGCGGCAGCCGCGAGGCCACCAAGGGTAAACAGAGCGGGCGGACGCAGGAAATCCAACGGCTTATCGGGCGAAGCTTACGCGCCGTCACGGATTTGGAAAAGCTCGGCGAGCGCCAGATCACGCTCGACTGCGACGTCATCCAAGCCGATGGCGGCACGCGCACCGCGGCAATATCCGGCGCCTGGGTGGCGCTGCGGCTGGCGGTCGACAAGCTCATGAGCGCGGGGGCGATCGGCGTCGACCCGCTGGTCCGCAAGGTAGCGGCAGTCTCGTGCGGCATCTGCCAGGGCACGCCGGTCCTCGATCTCGATTACGAAGAGGATTCAGCAGCCGATGCGGACGCCAATTTCGTGCTCCTCGAAGGAGGCTTGCTCGCCGAGGTCCAGGCCACCGCCGAAGGCGCCCCGTTCGATGAAGAGGCGCTGCTTCGGCTGCTACGGCTGGCGCGGCTTGGCTGCACGCGGATCTTCGCGGCGCAGGACACGGCGGCTCGGGGGTGAGCGAGATAATGCGCGCCGGTGTCCTAGTGGGCGAAAACATCCCGCCCTACGGTGCGGCGGGCAGGCCGGCTATGTGCTCGCTGGCGGCCCGCCCGGGCTGGCCGTGCGTGGGAGCTTTCTGGTAATGGATCGCATCGCTCTCGCGCTCGGTGCGCTCGCGTGCGCGGCTCCGCCAGGCGGGCTCGTGATCCTGGCTCCACGATGGGAGCTGCCGCGCTTCGCCCGCAACATTCTCGCTCAATCCAGGCTTTTGCATGAGCCGCTGGAAGTCGGGTTCGACCGGCAGGGAGTGAGCATTCAGCAGCCATCCCGAGACGTCCGGCAACGCTGTGGGAATTTCGCAAGATGGGACGAGGACGCGCAGGTTCTTGCGCACCTCCGTCGCATACAGGCGTTTCTCGGGCCGAGGGCGCAGATCGATCCTGCTTGGCTTTCTGTCGGACGCGAGCGTTCGCGAGACGCCGGGCGTCCGCAGCCGCGACGCGAACGCCGATGATCCGTACGCTCGGCACCGGCAAGCTGGTGATCGCCACGCACAATGCGGGCAAACTCAGCGAGATCGCCGGCCTGCTGGCGCCTTACGGGGTCGAGTGCATCTCGGCCGGGGCGCTCGGCTTGGGTGAACCGCCGGAGACCGGCACCACCTTTGCCGCCAATGCGCTGCTGAAGGCGCGGGCGGCGGCGCAGGCTTCGGGACTGCCGGCGCTGGCGGACGATAGCGGGCTTTCGGTCGCGGCGCTTGGCGGGCGGCCGGGCGTCTACACCGCCGATTGGGCCGCGCGGCAATGGTTCGAAGGCGAGCCCGGGCGCGACTGGTATCTGGCGATGGGCAAGGTGGAAGGGCTGCTCGCTGCGCTGGGTCCCGAAATCTCGCGCGCGGCCTGGTTTACCTGCGTCCTGGCACTCGCCTGGCCGGACGGCGCAGAGGCGAGCTACGAGGGACGGGTCGAGGGCACGCTCACCTGGCCGCCGCGCGGGACGATGGGCTTCGGTTACGACCCGGTGTTCGTGCCCGATGGCCAGGTGCTCACCTTTGCCGAGCTCGAGCCCGCGCTCAAGCACACGATGAGCCACCGGACCGTGGTCTTCGCCAAGCTCGTCGCGGAGCACTTCGGCTGAACCGGAAGCGGGCTGCCCCTAAAAACCCGGCTGCCATCACCCTGCCCACGCTCCGATCTGCACCACTGGCCCTAGCAGGCCGCTGAAAAAGGCCACGGTTTAGCGATGAATGAGGTGTCGTCGCCATTATTGTAGGCGATTTCGCCTTCGAGCCAGCCATCTTCGCGCAGATCGGCCCATCCAGTGCCGGTGACCTGATCGCCTTCGTCGG
>JANNOJ010000094.1:0-4290 GCA_031399025.1 Erythrobacteraceae bacterium
CGCCCAGTCGAGCCCGAGCGAGGTGCCGATATCGGTGAAGGCGTGGGTCAACAGCTTGGCATCGATCCCGGTGGCGAGCGAGCCTTGCGCCAGCCCCACCGCCCCATCGAAATCGAACATGTTGGCGACCCGGGCGGCGAGGGGTTCGGGCGCGCCGGCAGCGATGAAGCCCTGGCGCAATTCCATCGAGCGTGCGCGCGGCTCGGCGGTCAGCAGTTCCTCGCGCCCTTCGACCAGCGCCGCGACCCCGGCCGAAAGATCGGCGATCATCGCGCCTGCCGCAACTTTGCCCGAAGCCGTGCGCAGCACATCGCTCATCAGATTGCCGACGGCGGCGGCCAGCCGATCGAGCAACGCCAGACGCGCGGCCTCGGGGATCGCCGCGTCATCGATCTCGCGCCACAGCGGATCGAGCGCGAACAGCCGTTCAGCCACCACGAAGGCCGCGGCGACATCGGCGAGGCCCACGCCTTCTTCCTCGGCCAGTTCAAACGGGTGGACCATGCCCAGCCGGTTGACGATGCGGTTCGAAAGGCTGGTGGCGATCATCTCGCGCCGCAGCCGGTGGCCGCGGATTTCGCCCGCAAAGGTCTTGCGCATCGCGGTGGGGAAGCGCGCCAGCAGCACGCCATCGAGCACCGGATCATCGGGCAGGCTGCTCGCCTCGATCGCTTCCTGCAGCGCCAGCTTGGCCGAGGACAGCAGCACGGCGAGTTCGGGCCGGGTCAGCCCCTGCCCATCCGCCGCGCGGCGGGCCAGCACTTCGCCATCGGCGAGGCCTTCGGTGCGGCGGTCGAAATCGCTGATCTCCTCCAACCGCTCGATCAGGCGGACATAGGCGGCAGTCGCCCCCGCCCGCCCGCTGCTCGCCACCGATAGCGCCAGCGCCTGCAGACGGTTGTCTTCAAGCACCAGCGCGGCGACCTCATCGGTCATCGCGGCGAGCAAGGTGTTGCGTTTTTTCGGCGTGAGCTTGCCCGAGGCGGTCGCAGCGGCCAGCGCGATCTTGATGTTCACCTCGTTGTCGGAGCAATCGACCCCGGCCGAATTGTCGATGAAATCGGTGTTGATGCGCCCGCCCGCCAACGAAAAGGCGATGCGCCCCGCCTGCGTCACGCCAAGATTGGCGCCTTCGCCGATCACCCGCGCGCGCACTTCTGTGGCGTCGATCCGCAAGCCATCATTGGCCGGATCGCCCACCTGAATGTGGTTTTCCTGCGGGCCCTTCACATAGGTGCCGATCCCGCCGAACCACATCAGGTCAACGGGGCTGCGCAGGATCGCGGTGATCAGCGCCTCGGGCTCGATCTCTCCCTTTGTTCCTTTGGCGCCCGCAATCCCCAGCACGGCCTGCGCCTGCTTCGACAGCTTGACCACCTTGGCCGAACGCGGGAACACCCCGCCGCCCTTGGAAATCAACGCCTTGTCATAATCATCCCAGCTTGAACGAGGGAGTTCGAACATCCGCTTGCGCTCTTTCCAGCTCACCAGCGGATCGGGATTGGGGTCGATGAAGATGTGGCGGTGATCGAAGGCCGCAACCAGTTTCAGCGCCTTGGACAGCAGCATCCCGTTGCCGAACACATCGCCCGACATGTCGCCGCAGCCCGCAACCGTCACCGGCTGGGTCTGCACGTCGGTGCCCATTTCGCGGAAATGGCGCTGTACGCTCACCCAGGCGCCGCGCGCGGTGATGCCCATCGCCTTGTGGTCGTAACCGTTGGAACCACCGCTGGCGAAGGCGTCATCCAGCCAGAAATCGCGGCTCTGCGCGATGCCATTGGCGATGTCGGAGTAGGTCGCGGTGCCCTTGTCGGCGGCGACCACGAAATAGGGGTCATCGCCGTCGAGCACCTGCACAGCCGCCGGATGGACCACTTTGCCGCCGACGATGTTGTCGGTGACTGACAGCAGCGTGCGGATGAAGATTTCGTACGCCGCGCGGCCCTCTGCCGCCCAGCCTTCCCGGTCAATCGCGGGCGAGGGAAGCTGCTTGGGGTAGAACCCGCCCTTGGCCCCGGTCGGCACGATCACCGCGTTCTTGACCCGCTGGGCCTTCATCAGCCCGAGGATTTCGGTGCGGAAATCGTCGCGCCGGTCGGACCATCTCAGCCCCCCGCGCGCCACCGCGCCGGAACGCAGGTGGATGCCCTCCACCCGGCGCGAATAGACGAAGATCTCGCGCCACGGCACCGGCTTGGGCAGGCCGGGGACGAGCGCGGAATCGATCTTGAACGCCAGCGCCTCAGCCGCCGCGGGCGCGAAGGCATTGGTGCGCAGCACCGCATCGATCACCGCACGGTAAAGCCGCAGCAGCCGGTCATCATTGATCGCGGTGACTTTCGCGAGGCCGCGCGTGAAGGCGCTTTGCGCCGCGGCGATCGCCTCCGCGCGGTCACCCACGAAGGCCGGATCATGGCGCGCGGCGAACAGCGCGACCATCGCGCGGGTCACCTGCGGCGCGGCGACCAGCGCATCGACCACGGTGTAGATTGTGTAGCTCACCCCGGTCTGGCGCAGGTAGCGATAGATCGCGCGCATCCAGTTCGCCTCCTGCGGCAGCAGGCCGGCAGCAGCGGTGAGGCGGTTAAAGGGATCATCCTCGGCCGCGCCGCTCATCACATCGGCGAGCGCGCCTTCGATCAGCGCGGCACGATCGAGCAGCGTGCCGGCATCGAGCCCGGCGGGCACCGTCAGCAGGAAATCGTGGATCGATCCCAGCGCGGCATCAGTGAGGAAGGTCGGCACCTCGGCGCCCACACGAAAGCCGAAATTCTCCAGCGCCGGGACGGCGTCGGATAGCGCCAGCGTGCCCTTGATCAGATAGACCTTCAATCGCAGCGTACCCGGCTCGTCACCATCGAGCCGATAGAGCCGCACCGCGCGCGTCTCGCGCGCCGCATCACCTTCGTTCAGCGCGAGATGGCGCAGCTTGGCGATATCGCGCGCGGCTTCCTGCGCGCCGTAGGTCAGGCGGTATCCGGTCGGGAAGGCCGGGGCATAGCGGCTGGCGAGCGCGGCCGCGCGGCCCGGCTCTTCGCCAGCGGCGAGATGCGTTTCGACCGCCTCGTTCCAGCCGCGCAGCAGATCGACCAATTGCGCTTCGATCGCGGCGTCATCGGGCAGATCGGCGCAGGCGCGCACATCGATCAGAAAGCGCAGCAGGGCGAGCGTCGAGCTTTCGACCTCAAGGCTCCAATCGAGCAGCGCCGCACCGGGCGTGCCGAGCAGCATGGCCTGGATCTGCGTGCGCACATCAGTCGACAGCTGATCGCGCGGCAGCCAGACGAAGGCAAACACGTGGCGTTCCAAAGTCGCGCGCACCATCACCAGCCGCGGGCGCGGACGATCGACCAGCGCCATCTTGGCGGTCACCAGCGTGGCAACGCAGGCCGGGTCAAAGGCGGTCAGGAGGTCATTGGGCAGCGCGGTGAAGGCATGCACCAGCGCCTTGCCATTGTGCCCGGCGGGATCGAAGCCGAGCGCGGCGGTCATGCCTGAAACCATCGCGCGCAGCACCGGCACTTCGCCGGGGCGCGCGTTAAGCGCGGCGCTGGTCCACAGCCCGGCATGGATCGACAGCGCGGCGAGCTTGCCCTTCTCGCGCACCGGAATGATGAACAGATCGAGCGGGCTGGCGCGGTGGACGCGGGCCTGCACGTTGGACTTGATTGCCAAGAGCGCGCGCGCGGGGTGCCGGCGGCGTCATGCCGCTCGAACCACTCGAACGCGCGTTCATAGGAGACATCGGCGAGCAATTCATGCGCCGAGGCCCGGCAGATGCCGAACCGCGCATCGGCGGTGCCGTCGCGGCGGCGGGTGACATGGCCCAGCTGGGTCAGCATCCCGCTGCCGAGCCAGCCGAGCAGCGCGGCGGCTTCGGCGTCAGCGGACCCAATCAGCGCGGCGTCCTGCGCCATCGCCGCCTGCATCGCTGGCCAGTCCGCTACCGCGGCGCGGACATCGCCGAGGGTGACCTGCAAGGCTTCGAGCAGATCGCGCCGCTGGCGGGCATCGACCCGCGGGGTTTCAACATAGATCACCGATTCGCGCGCACCTTCGGCGCCCTTGGCCCCAGGCCCGCCCAGCGCGATAATCCCGCCCGCCGGATCGCGCGCGATGGTGATCACCGGGTGCAGCAGGCGGTCGATCCCCACGCCCTGCGCCGCGATCGTCGCCGCGATCGAATCGACCAGAAACGGCATGTCGTCATTGATGATCGCGATGCGCAGGTGCCGGCGATCCCCGCTGGCGGATTCGAGCGTCACCAGCGATTGCCCGGGGGCGCGG
>JANNOJ010000026.1:0-4959 GCA_031399025.1 Erythrobacteraceae bacterium
CTACCGCGTCGGCGGCAAGACCGGTTCGGCCGACAAGAACGAGAACGGGCGGTATTACAAGGACCGCATCGTTTCCTCCTTCGCCGCCGCCTTCCCGATGGATGCGCCGCGCTATGTGGTGGTGGTGGTGATGGACGAGCCCAAGGGCACGGTCGCCAGCAGCTTCCAGCGCACCGCCGCCTTCACCTCGGCCCCGGTGGTCGGCAAGCTGGTGCCGCGGATCGGCCCGATGCTCGGCGTGCAGCCCGATGAGCGGCGCGATGTCGACATTTCCGATCTGCGCTATCTGGTGGACAAGCACTGATGCGGCTGGCTGATCTGTTGCGCGCGGCGGGGCGTGAGGTTGCTGCGGGCGAGTGTGAGCACACCGTCACCGGATTTGCCATCGATCACCGCAAGGTCGCCCCCGGCACGGTGTTCGGCGCGTTTCAGGGCGCGAGCGTCAATGGCGAGGACTTCATCCCGGCCGCGATCCGCGCGGGCGCCATCGCGGTGGTCGCCCGGCCCGAAGCCGAGGTTATCGGCGCGCTCCACATCGCTAACGAAAGCCCACGCCGCGCCTTTGCCCAGCTGGCCGGGTGGTTCTTCGTGCCCGTCCCCCGCACGATCGTGGCGGTGACCGGCACCAACGGCAAGACCTCCTGCGTCGAGATGACCCGCCAGATCTGGCGGATGGCGGGCGAACGCGCGGCAAGCATCGGCACGCTGGGGGTCACCACCCCCGATGGCAGCGTATCGACCGGGCTCACCACCCCGGATATCGTCACCTTCAACGCCAACATGGTGGGGCTGGCGCGCGAAGGCGTCACTCATGTCGCCTACGAAGCGTCAAGCCATGGCCTTTCGCAATATCGTAACGAGGGCAAGTTGGTGAGCGCCGGCGCCTTCACCAATTTCAGCCGCGATCACCTGGATTACCACGGCACGATGGAGGCCTATTTCGCGGCCAAGATGCGATTGTTCACCGAAGTGGTTGCCCACGGCAGCCCGGCGGTGATCCATGATGCGGGCGACGGTTCGGAATGGACGGCCAAGACGATTGCCACGGCGGCGGCGCGCGGGCTTGATGTGCGCACGGTGGGTGAGGGCGGGCAGTTCCTGCGCCTCGCCGCGCGCGAACCGGGCCAGCTGGGCCAGACGCTGACGATCGAACATGACGGGGAGACGCGCAAGGTGGGCCTGCCATTGATCGGCGCCTATCAGGCCGCCAATGCGCTGGTGGCTGCGGGCCTTGCGCTGGTGACCGGGGTTCCGGCGGCAAGCGTGTTTGACGCGCTGGCGCGGCTGCAACCCGTGCGCGGGCGGCTGGAGCGCGCCGCGCTCAATCAGGCGGGCGCGCCGGCCTATGTCGATTATGCCCACACCCCCGATGCGCTCGAAGCCGCGATTGCCGCACTACGCCCGCATGTGGCGGAGGGTGGCCGGCTGATCGTGGTGTTTGGCGCGGGCGGGGACCGTGACACGGGCAAGCGCGCCGCGATGGGCGAAGTCGCGGCGCGCGCCGCTGATCTGGCGATCGTCACCGACGACAACCCGCGCAGCGAGGATCCGGCCGCGATCCGCGCCGCGATCCTTGCTGGGGTGGGTGGATCGGCGCGCGAAATTGGTGACCGGCGCGCTGCGATTGCTGCCGCAATTGGGGAAGCCGGGCCGCGCGACATTGTCCTCGTCGCAGGCAAAGGGCACGAGCAGGGACAAATATTCGGGTCTGGAGATACTATGCGGATTGAAGCCTTCGATGATGTCGAAGTGGCGCGTGAATGTGCCGGGAGCAGACCCGCGTGAACGCCCCCCATCCGTTGCTGCACCCGCTGCTCCACGCCTGGCCGATGGATGCCCGCGATGCGCTGGCGCAGGCGCTGTGGACTGCTGCTGAAATCGCTGCTGCCACCGGCGGCACCGCCAGCCATGATTTTCAGGCGGCGGGCGTCGAGATGGATTCGCGCGATGTGAAGCCGGGCGACGTGTTTGTGGCCCTCAAAGGCGAGGCGATGGACGGACACCGCTTCATCGAGGCCGCCTTTGCCAAGGGCGCGGTCGCCGCGATTGTCGATCGCCCGGTTGATTTCCCGCATGTGCTGGTCTCCGATACGACGCAAGCGCTCCACGCGCTCGCCCATGCCGCGCGGGACCGGGCGGCAGAAGCGGTGCGGATCGCGGTCACCGGATCGGTCGGTAAGACCGGAGTGAAGGAGGCGATCTTCGCCTGTCTTGACCGCGCCAGCCGCGGCGCGGCGCATCGCAGCGTGCGCAGCTACAACAACCATGTCGGCGTTCCGCTGAGCCTTGCCCGGCTGCCCGCCCGCGCGCGCTTTGGCGTGTTCGAAATGGGGATGAACCACGCGGGCGAAATCGCGCCGCTGGCCGATCACGTGCGCCCGCATGTCGCGCTGATCACCACCATCGCGCCCGCGCATATCGAGAACCTCTCCAGCCTTGAGGCGATCGCGGATGAGAAAGCGCAGATCTTCACCGGGCTAGTGCCGGGCGGGGTCGCGGTGATCCCGGCGGACAGCGATTGGGCTGAACGGATGATCGGCCACGCCAAGGCCTCTGGAGCCAAGATCGTCTCCTTCGGCCGCGCTGCCGGAGCTGATGTGCGGCTGCTCGACGCGATCCAGACGCCGAGCGGCGGATCGCTGGTCACCGCTGATCTGGGCGACCGGCGGATCTGCTACACCATCGCCGAACCGGGCGAGCACTGGATCGTCAATTCGCTAGGCGTGATGGCCGCCGTGCGGGCGGCCGGCGGCGATCTTGCCAGCGCGGGCCTTGCGCTCGCCGAAATGGGCGGATTGAAGGGACGCGGCGCGCGGCATGCCATTCCGGCCGCCGGCGGCACCGCGCTGCTGATCGATGAAAGCTACAACGCCAACCCCGCTTCGATGCGCGCGACCTTGAAGACGCTGGCGGCGACCCCTGCCGCGCGGCGGATCGCGGTGCTGGGCGCGATGAAGGAGCTTGGCGACTTTGCCGATCGCTTCCACCGCCAGCTCGCCGAACCCTTGGCCGAAGCGGGCGTGACCCATGCGATCCTGGTGGGCGACGAGATGCGCGCTCTCGCCGACGAACTGGGGAAAGAAACCGCCAATCCGCTTGGCAAGGCCGCAAGCTTCACGCATTGCGAGGGACCTGCCGAGGCAATCGCGGCGCTCGGGCAATTCGGGCTTGCTCAGGGCGACGCGGTGCTGGTGAAGGGGTCCAATTCGGTCGGGTTGGGCAGGCTGGTGTCACATTTTTCCGAACCTGCCCGAGCGGGAACTGCAACGGCTAACTGAGGCCCAAGCCTAACGGGCACCAAAGGCCGCCGAAGGACAATTGCATGCTCTATCTGCTTGCCGAGTGGCTTGGCTTCGAAGGCATCCTCAATCTGGTGCGCTATCAGACGTTCCGCGCCGGGGCGACGCTGATGACGGCGTTGGTGATCGGCCTGCTGATCGGCCCGCGCTTCATCAACCTGCTGCGGGTGCGGCAGGGCAAGGGCCAGCCGATCCGCGAGGACGGGCCGCAGACCCACCTCGCCAAGCGCGGCACGCCGACGATGGGCGGGCTGATGATCCTGACCGCGCTGGCGGCATCGCTGCTGCTGTGGATGGACCTGTCGAGCCCGTTTGTCTGGGCCTGCCTCGCGGTCACCATCGGCTTTGGCGTGATCGGCTTTATGGATGATTATGACAAGGTCACCAAGAACAGCCATGCCGGGGTGTCCGCGCGGGTGCGGCTGCTGGGCGAATTTGTGGTGGCGGGGATCGCCAGCTACATCATCGTCAGCCAGATCAATACCAATCTCTATCTGCCGTTCACCACCGGGCTCAGCATTCCGCTCGGCCCGGCCTATTATGTGTTCGCCGCGATCGTAATCGTGGGCGCGGGCAATGCGGTGAACCTGACCGATGGCCTTGATGGCCTTGCGATCATGCCGGTGATCATCGCCAGCGGTACCTTTGCGATCATCGCCTATCTGGTCGGCCGGGCTGATTTCAGCGAATATCTTGGCATCCCGCATGTGCCCGGCGCAGGGGAGCTCGCGATTTTCTGCGCGGCGATCATGGGGGCGGGGCTCGCTTTCCTGTGGTTCAATGCGCCGCCGGCGGCGGTGTTCATGGGTGACACCGGGTCGCTGGCCTTGGGCGGCGCGCTCGGCGCGATCGCGGTCGCGAGCCATCATGAGGTTGTGCTGGCGATTGTCGGCGGGCTGTTCGTATTGGAAGCGGTCAGCGTGATCGTGCAGGTGTTCTGGTTCAAGCGCACCGGGCGCCGCGTGTTCAAGATGGCCCCGATCCACCATCACTTCGAACAATTGGGCTGGAGCGAAAGCAAGGTCGTGATCCGCTTCTGGATCATCGCCATCGTGCTCGCGCTGATCGGCCTGTCGACGCTGAAGCTGCGATAGGGAGGGCGGTGCGCGCGTGATCACTTCCCCGGTCTTTGCTGGCAAGCGATACGCGGTGCTTGGCCTTGCGCGCTCGGGGGCAGCAGCGGCCGAGGCGCTGATCGCCAGCGGGGCGGAGGTGATTGCTTGGGATCGGCAGGACGTGGCCCGCGCGCCGTTTGAAGGGCGCTGCCGGCTGATCGATCCGCTGGAGCTTGATCTCACTGGTTTTGCCGGCATGGTCGTCTCGCCCGGCGTGCCGCTCAACAGCCACCCGATCGGGCCGCACACCTGGCAATATGGGCTGCCAGTGATCGGCGATATCGAGCTGTTCGCCGAGGCCCGCGCCCATCTGCCGCCGCACCGCGTGGTCGGCATCACCGGCACCAACGGCAAATCGACCACCACCGCGCTGGTGCACCACATTCTGACCGAGGCGGGTGTGCCTTGCGTGATGGGCGGCAATATCGGCGATCCGATCTTGGCGCAGGCGCCGCTGGCTGAAGGCGGCGTCTATGTGCTCGAACTGTCGAGCTTTCAGATCGATCTCACCTTCACGCTCGATTGCGATGTCGCTGCGCTGACCA
>JANNOJ010000031.1:0-23356 GCA_031399025.1 Erythrobacteraceae bacterium
AACCGCATCTTCAAAACCTACGCCGACATCCTCGATCACTGCTGCTTTGCATGGAACCGCCTCGTCGATCAGCCTTGGCGCATCATGTCCATCGGACTACGACAATGGGCACATGGGTGACGGTCGGTGGGATTTGGTATAAGGGTATGCCGGGCGTCGCCCGCAAGGGCGATTTCGCTTTCCACCCCGAGGTTGAAATGGGCCGGGTTGAGGTGGCGTGGATTACCCGCGCAACCCCGGGCATCCCGACGCCGAAAGCGCTCTGCGCGAAGGAACGGCCGATGCCCAGGATGAGGTCGGCGGCGTCGAGAGACTGGCGCAACTGGCCCGGATCGCGGCGCCGCCCGAGCCGGGCGAGAGCGGATGCGTCTCGTCGCAGGCGCCCTTGCCTTCCAGGCTTGTGGAGGCGGGCGCCGCGAGCAGTTCGGCCAACTCCTTGAGCTCGGCATAGGCCTGGGCCCAATGGCCGCCCCGGCCGGCGTGGATGACCGGTCGCTCCGCCGCCACCAGCTCGTCGGCCGCGCGGGCGACATCGCTCGGATCAGGCGCGCTGCGGGTCCGAACGAGCGGACGACAGTCGAGCGGCCCGCCAAGTTCCTCGCTAAGGACGTCGTGCGCCAGTTCCACGATCGCGGGTCCGCAGGCGACCGTTGCGCAGCGCGATGAACGCGCGGCGCATCACCGCGGCCGCCTCCTGCGGCAGTACCAGCGCCTAGCAGGTCCTGGCGATGTCGCGCATCGAGCGGGCGGCGTTGTAATTGCCCGGCACGTGGGCCAGCGCGCGGGCATAGCCCATCGGCAGTACCAGCAGCGGCACGCTCTCGCTGAAGGCCTGGGCGACGCCGCGGTAGGCGTTCTCGGTGCCCGGTCCGTGCTGCATGGCGAACACGCCCATGCGCCGGCCGCGGGTCAGGCGCGAAAGCGCATCGGCCATGTGCAGCCCCGTGCGCTCCTGGCGTACGATGATCGGTCGGATGCCGATCTTGGCCGCCTGCGCGATGATTCCGTTGCGCGGATAGGCGAACAGCGGGTCGACCCCTTCGCGCCGCAGGATCTCGGCGATCGCCGCAGCGACGCTGGTCATGGCGCCGCCCCGGCACCGAACGAACCGGCTTGTGCGCTACCCGGCGCGTTTGCCTGAGCGCGGCTTCCGGCTCGTCCCCGAGGATGGCAGTTGCAAGAGGGGGGCGGGAGGCTGCCGGTGAACTGGCCATGGCGACCACCCATTTGGCGCTCTCCGCCCCGACCATGGGCCCGGACCCCGGCGATGTCCGTTTCGTGGAACGCTGCAAGCGGAACGAGGAGTGCCGGACGCTCAATCCGGGAAATGGTTCAAAGGCCGGCAGAGGCTGAACAACGCCGGCGCGCGCTTCGTGGCAAGGGCCGCCGCGGTGGCTCCGCGAAGCTGCGCTCAGCGCAGCGGAGGCTCGTCAAAGCTGCGCAGCTTGCGGCTGTGCAGGCTGTCGCCCTGCTGGCCGAGGATCGCCAGCGTCTCGATGCCGATCCGCAGGTGCTGGGCGATCGAGCGCTCGTAGAAGGCGTTGGCCTGGCCGGGCAGCTTGAGTTCGCCGTGGAGCGGCTTGTCGGAGACGCACAGCAGCGTGCCGTAAGGCACGCGGAAGCGGTAGCCCTGGGCTGCCACGGTAGCCGATTCCATGTCGATCGCCACCGCCCGGCTCTTGTTGAAGCGCTGCGCCATGCGGGTATAATGCAGCTCCCAATTGCGGTCGTCGGTGGTGACGACAGTGCCTGTGCGCAGGCGCTGTTTGAGCAGATTTTCCGGCTCGCCGGTCACCTTCAGCGCGGCAGCAAACAGCGCGGTCTGCACCTCGGCGATGGGCGGGATGGGGATTTCGGGCGGCAGCATCGGGTCGAGCACGTTGTCGTCGCGCAGATAGGCGTGGGCGAGCACGTAGTCGCCGATCGCCTGGCTGGGGCGCAGGCCGCCGCAATGGCCGATCATCAGCCACACCTCGGGCCGCAGCACCGCGACATGGTCGCAGATGGTCTTGGCATTGGACGGGCCCACGCCGATGTTCACCAGGGTGATGCCGCGCCGCTCGCCGGCCATCAGGTGGTAGGCGGGCATCTGGTGGCGGCGCCACGAGCCGTTGGCGATGCGCGCCTCCGCCTCGCCCAGGTCATCGCGGCCGAAGGTCACGCCCGGCACCGACAGGCCGGTGAACGGCGCCTCGCCGCTGCGCAGCGCGGCGACCGCCCAGCCGACGAACTCGTCCACGTAGCGGATATAATTGGTGAACAGCACGTAGCGCTGGAAATGCGCCGCGGGCGTGCCGGTATAGTGCCGGAGGCGCGCCAGGCTGAAATCGGTGCGCGGCGCATCGAACAGCGCCAGCGGCCGGGGTTCCTGCCCGCGCGGCGCCCACAAACCGTCGGCCAGTTCGTCGCCGATGTGCACGAGGTCGGGCGTGGGGAAGCGGCGCGACAGCTCGGAACTGGCGATGCCGGTGAGATCGACGGCGGCGGCGTCCAGCTCGTAGGGAAAGGGAATCTCGTCGGGAGAGCGGTGGACCGACACTTCCACATGGTAATCGCGCACCAGATGCTCGAGCTGCTCGGCCAGGTACGAACGGAACAGCACCGGCGCCGCGATCGAGGTGGCATACACGCCCGGCTGCTTCAGGCGCGCGAAGGCGCGGTCGATCGCCGGCTGGGCCTCGCGCCCGGCATAGGCGATGCGCAGCTCCGGATAGGCGAAGCAGCCGGCCTCGCGGTCGGCAGCGGTGGGCAACGCGCCGCTATCGGCAAAGAGGCGCAGCGCTTCGCGCAGGTTCTCGGCCGAAACCGCGTAGGCCGCCTCGAGTTGATCGAGGATCGCGGGGATTTCGGCTTGGCCGGTCGGCACGTGCGGGCCTCAGTGCGGCGGCGGGGGACCCGGGAAGGTATAGCGCTCGAGGAAGGCCATGACCACCGCCGCGGCATTGATGGCGGCGATGTCCATGAAGGTGTCCATCTCGTTTGCTTCGGCATCCCCGCCGCCGGCGAGGTCCGAAAGGCTGCGGAAGGCGATGAAAGGCACCCCATTGGCATGCGCCACCATGGCGATCGGCGCGGTCTCCATCTCCACCACCTTGGCATCGAAGGTTGCAAAGAGGTATTCGCGGAAAGCGGCATTGTCGAGGAACACCGAGCCGGTCACCCCGTTGCCGCCGATGACCAGCTCGGGAGCCTCCTCCAGGCACTGGCCGCTGGGTGCGCAACGTTGCAATTGGACCTCGGCCGCGGCCTCGCGGGCGATCGCCATCAGCCCGGGATCGGCGCCGAACCAGAAGCGGCGCGCGGGGCTCGGCTCGGCGGCGCTGACGATGCGCACGCCGTTGGGACGCATGAACTCGAACGGCGCGTATTCCTCCGAATAGCCCTCGTAGGTGGCGAAGCGGCCGTCACCGAGATCGCGCATGTAGATCATCTCGTTGTACTGGCCCCACTGGTCGGGCACGGTGACATCGCCGATGGACAGCGCAGGATCGACCCCGCCGGCGATTCCGCTGACCACGATGCCGGTGATGGTGAAGCGGTCGAACAGCACCTGCGTGCTCATGGCCGCATTGACGATACTCACGCCTGTTTCAAACAGCACCACCGGCTTTCCGGCCATCGTGCCGGTGTAGAACGGGCGGCCGTTGACGACGTGTTCGCGGCGCTCGGCGAGCGAGGGAAGAAGCGCGGCGAGTTCGGGCGCGAACGCGGTGGCGATGCCCAGGCGCGGGGTGGCATCGAGGCGGATCGTGGCCTCAGCCAGATGCGCCGGGGATGTCGCCGCGCCGGTCGCTGGCTCGGGGACATGGGCGCACCCGCCAAGGATGCAAAGCGCAAGAAGAACACGCGGATCGGGCCTCATGAAGTGCAATCTTTCGGAAATGATGGCGACCAAGCGGGCCCGGGCCGCCTCCTCGCCGTCGGCTGCGAGCTGGCGCAACCATGCGGTGAACGGGTGGACCAGGCTGCGGACATCGCGGGTGATATACCGCAATTGCGAACATTGCCAAATTCTATAAACACTTTATGAATTAACCGGTGTTGCCCGTGGCGGGTGCGAAGCTCGGAGGCTCGTGAGGGGGCCGCGCCGAGCGACGCCGAAGCGCCTCGACTGCGGGTGCGCGCGAAAAAAAACCGGGACGAACGTCCGCGGAAGAGGAGCTGCCCGAAGGAAAACAACCACTTAGGGGGGTAAGCTACCAATGTCTCAAAACATCAGCGCAGAAATCGCCGGTCTGATCCGTGGTGCCGGCAGGCGCGGCGGCAAAGCGGCCTTGGCCGCATCGACCGCTCTGGCGGCGATGGCGCTGTGCCCCGCGGCGGTGCTCGCGCAGGATGATCCGGAACCGGCGCAGGATGCAACCCCGGCGGATGATGGCACCATCATCGTCACCGGCAGCCTGGATGCGCTGCCGCTGGAGGACGTGGGCTCGGTGTTCGGCTTCGACCGCAATCTGGTGGAAACGCCGCGCTCGGCCTCGACCATTTCCGAAGAGCAGATCGAGCGCTTCGGCATCACCGACATTTACGGCCTGGTCGCGCAGGCGCCCGGCACCTTCACCAACAGCTTCTTCGGCATCGGCGGCGCGCTCGACATCCGGGGTACCCCGGGCGAGGTGTATTTCCGCGGGGTCAAGCGGCTCGACAACCCGGGCAATTACCCCACCCCCATCGCCGCCTCCGACCGGATCGACATCGTCCGCGGCCCCGCCTCGCCGATCTACGGCCCGTCCAAGACCGGCGGTTACATGAACTTCGTGCCCAAGACCGCGCGCGTGGGCGGGCAGATCCTGCGGGAGGTGCGCGGCGAGGTGCGCACCACCGGCGGCAGCTGGGACAAGGGCGTGCTGTCGGCCTCGATCATCGGCCCGGCCTCCATCGGCGAGCAGGAGTTCGGCTTCGCGATCTACGCCGAGGTGGAAGATTCGGGCAGCTACTACCGCAACATGTACACCAAGCAGAAGATCCTCCAGCTCTCGTTCGACACCGAGGTCGGCGCCTATGGCCGGGTCGAGTTCGGCGGCATGTACCAGGACTATTCGGGCCCGCAGAACGGCGGCTGGAACCGGCTGACGCAGGATCTGGTGGATGACGGCACCTACATAACCGGCCAGGCGCAATCGGTGGATACCGACGGTGACGGCGAGATTTCGCAGGGCGAGTCCAACGCGGTGGGCGGACTGTCCGTCTTTGGCGGCTTTGGCTGCGGCAATTTCAGCGCCTACCCTACCGCCTTCACCGATGCGTGCCTCACCAGCACCTATCCCCAGCTCGCGCTGGAGAACACGGGCACCACCCAGCTCAGCCGGCGCAACGTGCTGACGGCCGAGGACGACAAGCTCGAAAACGAAGGGCTGGTGCTCTACTTCGATTACATCTGGGAAAATGCCGACGGGCTCGAGATCAAGAACCAGCTGTTCTTCGACAGCTATCAGAACCTCAACGAGAACGCCTACGGCTTCGCGCAATTCCACGATTCCTGGGTGATCGAAGACAAGATCGTCGTCGCCAAGACGTTCGAGACCGGGGCGGGCGACTTCTCGGTCCAGCTATCCCCGTCGATCCGCCACACCGATTTCAAGCACGGCGACGATTATTTGTACGAGTTCTTCCACCGGGTCGATCTTTCGGTCGGCTACGATGCGCGCTCGGACCGGCTGCTGTCGACCGAGTGCAATTGCGATTACGCCGAGTACTATATCGGTGATTACACCAATTACGCCATCGCCGGGCTGGTCGATCTCGATTTCGATTTCGGCCTGGATCTCATCCTCGGTGGCCGCTGGGATTCGATCGACGCCTATTCCATGACCCCCGCGGGCATCACCGAAGACGGCGCCGCGGCCGAGGCGAGCGACAACGACAGCGCCTTCTCCTACACCGCGAGCGCGGCATACGAGCTGCCCTTCGGCCTCATCCCCTACCTCACCTATGCCGAGCAATCGACCGTGGTGGCGGGGCAGGGCGCGGAGATCTCGGTGAGCAACATCGAGGACGAGACCTGGCTCAGCGGCTCGACGCTGTTCGAATATGGCGTCAAGGGCTCGTTCCTCGACGACCGGCTCTACGCCGCGCTGTCGATCTACGATCAGGAACGCATCGACTACAACGCGCAGTCGATCACGGTGAACCAGGCGGTGCAGACCGAAGGCTTCGAGGCCGAGTTGCGCTGGTCGGTGAATGAAAATCTGCTGCTGACGGCCGCCTACACCAAGACCAAGGTCTACAACCTCACCGCGCTCGAGGATGGCGAGCTGTTCAGCCATTTCGGCATCGAGGACCTGGTGAACGTCTCGGACCCGACGCTGTATCTGGGCGGTGCGCTGATCGGAAACCTGCCGATCACCACCCGCGAGGAATCCCGCCGCGCGGGCATCCCCGAGAACCTGTTCTCCCTGACCGGCACTTACGAGTTCGATTTCGGCCTGTCGCTGAGCGGCAGCCTGGTGGTGGTGGACGAGGTGTTTTCCGGCCAGTCGCAGGTGGTCACGCTGCCCTCCTACGAGCTGGTCGACCTTTCGGCGGCTTACGACACCGGCAGCTGGCTGTTCCGCCTGGTGGTGAAGAACGCCACCGATGCGGAGTACTTCCGGGCCAACTTCACCGAGCTGTTCGGCAGCACCATCGTCCTGCCCGAGCAGCCGCGCAGTTTCCAGGCCTCGGTGGTCTACAGCTTCTGACGCGCCGGGCCGCCCTCGGATGGATGGGGGCGGCCCCGGTAAATGATGCGGACATGACCTTGAGCAGATCGTCCTTCCCCCTGGTTGCCGCGATCGCCCCGGCGTTGCTCGCCCTGTTTGCGGCCGTCCCTGCCGCAGCGCAGGAGGCGGCGCCGGCGACCCCCGTATTGTGCCGACCCATCGGCCCGTGCGAAACCAAACTGCCCGTGCGCGTCGTCATCGTCACCATGTTCGAGGTGGGAGCGGATACCGGCGATGCGCCGGGCGAGTTCCAGCTGTGGCGGGAGCGGCGCGGGCTCGAAATGGCGATCCCCTTCCCGCATTCCTTCCACGATCTCGCCTACAATCCCCAGAGCCAGATCCTGGCGCTGGTCACCGGGATCGGCACCGCCAAGTCCACCGCGGCGGTGATGGCGCTCGGCCTCGACCCGCGGTTCGATCTGTCCCGGGCCTACTGGCTGGTGGCGGGCATTGCCGGGATCGACCCCGAGGATGCCTCGATCGGCTCGGCCGCCTGGGCCAGCTGGCTGGTCGATGGCGATCTCGCCCACGAGCTCGACGCCCGCGAGAAGCCGGCCGAATGGGATACCGGATATTTCGCCCGCTACACCAAGGGCCCGTGGGATCCCGCGCGGCCGGACCCTACCGGTGAGGTGTTCATCGCCAATCCCGCCTTGCGCGACTGGGCGTTCGCGCTGACCAAGGACGTGGCGCTGCCCGACGACCCGGCGATCGCGGCCGAGCGCGCGCGCTTCACCGAGCATCCCAACGCCCGCCGCCCACCGTTCGTGCTCAAGGGCGAGCAGCTGGCGGCGATGACCTTCTGGCACGGCGAAATCATGAACGACTGGGCCGACAAGTGGGTGGCCTATTGGAGCGGCGGGGAGGGCGAGTTCGTCACCTCGGCGATGGAGGATACCGGCACCGCGCAGGCCTTGACCTACCTCGACGCGCTGGGGGTGGTCGATTACGATCGGCTGATGGTGCTGCGCTCGGGCAGCAATTTCACCATGCCGCCCCCGGGCGTTACCGCGGCCGAATATCTGCTGCGCGAGAACGAGGGCTATGCCGGCATGACCGCCTCGCTCGAGAGCCTCTATGCGGTGGGCTCGGTGGTGATCGACGAACTGCTCGGCGACTGGCAGCGCTACGCCGAGGAAGTGCCGGGCGCGGCACCCTGAACCAGGCCCCGCTCAGCCGTCGAGGAAGGCGAATTTGAGCGCGAAGGCACCGGCCAGCACGATCACCCCCACCCCCGCCTCGCGCCAGCGGCCGGTGCCGACCTTGAGCACCGCGTAGCTGATGAACCCCAGTCCCAGCCCGGTGGCGATGGAATAGGTGAAGGGCATGCCCGCCGCGGTGATCACCACCGGCACGAAGGTGGTGGGATCGTCCCAGTCGATCGCCGCGAGCCCGCTCATCATCACGCAGCCCACGAACACCAGGGCCGGGCCGGTGGCGAAACCCTGGATCATGCCGGCGAGCGGGGAGAGCAGCAGCGAGGCGAACAGCAGCGCCGCCACCACCACCGCGGTCAGCCCGGTGCGGCTGCCCGCGCGCACGCCCGCCGCGCTCTCGACGTAGCTGGTCACCGACGAGGTGCCGGCCACCGCGCCGATGACATTGGCCGCGCTATCGGCCAGCAGCGCCTTCTGCATGCCCGGCAGCCTGCCGTTCTCGTCGAGCAGATTGGCCTTGTGCGCCACCGCGACGAGCGTGCCCGCGGTATCGAATAGGTCGACGAACAGCAGCGAGAGGATCACCGCGACCAGGCCCAGCGAGAGCGCGCGCTCCACGTCGAGCGCCAGGAAGGTCGGGGCGATCGAAGGCGGGGCCGAGGCGATGCCGGTGAATTCGGTGAGCCCGAAGCCGAGGCCCAGCAGCGCGGTGGCCAGCATGCCGATCACGATGGCGCCGGGCACGCGGCGGGCATCGAGCAGCGCGATAGTCAGGAAGCCGACGACCGCCAGCGCCACCGGGGTCGACGACAGATCGCCCACCGTGAGCAGCGTCGCCGGATCGGCCACCACCACGCCGGCATTGCTGAGCCCGATGATGATGAGGAACAGCCCGATACCCGCCGAAATCGCCATCTTGAGATCGAACGGGATGGCGTTGATGATCCATTCGCGGATCGGCAGCAGGCTGAGCGCGACGAAGATCACGCCCGAGACGAACACCGCCCCCAGCGCCACCTGCCAGGGGATGCCGAGCCCCAGCACCACGCCGTAGGTGAAGTACGCATTCAGTCCCATGCCCGGGGCCACGACAATGGGGAAATTGGCGTAAAGCCCCATGATCAGCGTGCCGATCGCGGCCGACACGCAGGTCGCCACGAACACCGCGCCCGGGTCCATGCCGGCATCGGCCAGGATCGCGGGGTTGACGAACAGGATGTAGGACATGGCGAGGAAGGTGCTGATGCCGCCCGTCACCTCGGTCCGCACGGTCGAGCCGCGCGCCCGGACCTGGAACAGCCGCTCGATCATGCGCGGAGGTCTTGAGCGAGGAGCCCGCGCCATAGCGCAAGCGGCCCGCGCCGGAGCGCCCGACGGTGCGAGCTGATCTGCATGCTTGTCCCCCTGTGCGCGCCCCGGAATTCAGCAAAACTTGCATGAATTGTGCAGCTGCGCAATGGCATGCCTGCGGTGCGGCGGCGCCATCGATCCGGATGAGATCGGCGATGGCGCGCCGGACCTCAGGCGAGCAGGGACAGGCGGTTGGCTGATAGTGGCGACAATGAGGTGAGCCCGGGTTCCGGGCATCCCATCAGCGATCCCGCGGCGGTCGCTACAGCGCTCGCCGCACTGGTGTTATCGGCACCGTTACCGGCGGAAACCTTACCCGGTGTTCTCTACGCGTGGCAGGCGATCGGTGATCATGCGCGCGTCCTGCAAGGCTTGCCCGACCCGGTCGCGCGCCGTTGATCCAGCCGCAATCCGCCCTCGACCTCGCCAGCCAAGTCCGCCGGGGCCAAGTTTCCGCCGTGGCCCAGGTCGAGCGCTGTCTCGCCCGCATCGCCGCCCGCGACGGCGCGCTCAATGCCTGCACCCGCATCCTCGAGGACCGGGCGCTGGAGGCCGCGCGCCGGGTCGATGCCGGCGTCGCGGGCGGCGCCGATCCCGGCCCGCTTGCCGGCGTCCCGTTCGGCGCCAAGGACCTGTTCGATATCGCCGGCCTGCCCACCACCGCGGGCGCGGCGATGCGGCTCGCCGCGCCGCCCGCCGCGCTCGACGCCGAGGCGATCCGGCGGCTCGAGGCGGCCGGCGCCATCCTGGTGGCGACCTGCAACATGGATGCCCTGGCTTACGGCTTCGTCACCGTGAACGCGCACCATGGCACCACCCGCAACCCGCACGATCTGGCGCGGTTGGCGGGCGGCTCCTCGGGCGGATCGGCGGCGGGCGTGGCGGGCGGCCTGTTCCCGCTGGCGCTCGGCTCGGACACCAACGGCTCGATCCGCATACCCGCCGCGCTGTGCGGCGTTTATGGCCTAAAGCCGACCCATGGCGCGCTGCCGATGGCGGGCGTGTTCCCGTTCGTCGACAGCTTCGATGATATCGGCCCTTTCGCTGGCACCTGCGCCGACCTGGCCCTGGCCTGGCAGGTCCTTGCCGGCCTGCCGACCGGCGGCGTAGGCGCGGCCCGGGAGCTGCGGGTCGGGCGGCTGACCGGCTATTTCGCCCGCGGCCTCGATCGGGAGCTGGCGGCGGGCATCGACCGGGTCTGCGCGGAACTGGGCCCGGTGCGCGCGATCGATCTGCCCGAGGTCGCCCGGGCCCGATCGGCCGCATATCTGATGACCGCGGCGGAGGGAGCGGCAGCGCACCTGGCGGACTTGCGCCGTGACCCCCTCGCGTTCGATCCGGCGGTACGCGACCGCCTGCTCGCCGGCGCCCTGCTGCCCCACGCACTTTATGTCGAGGCGACCCGGTTGCGCGAACTGTTCCGCCGCACGGTGCTGGCCGTGTTCGACGAGGTGGATGTGCTGATCGCCCCCAGTGCGCCAGGGGTGGCGCCGCTGGTCGACGAGCCGATGATCGAGCTGGACGGCGTGATGGTTCCGGCGCGGGCGAACCTGGGGCTGTTCACCCAGCCGCTGAGCTTCATCGGCCTGCCGGTGGTCGCCGTGCCGCTGGCGCGGCCCGGGCGCCTGCCGCTGGGCCTGCAGCTGGTCGGCCCACCCGGCGGCGAGGCGGCCTGTTTCGCCCTCGCGGCGCGGCTCGAGGCGTGCGGCTTGACCGGCGCATCGCCGCCGCCCGGCTGGTAAGTGGTTTCTGATTTGCCGTTGCATGCCGCAGGTGAGCCGCTAGTCTCGGCCGCGCGGGCCGGCCGGTCGCTTGCCCGCTGCCCCGGAGGTGCTCTTGCCCGCTAGCACAGCACTCGGTGATCAGCGCAGCCGCGCCAGCCACCGAGCGGCGCCGGGCCAGGTTGATGGCTGAACCGGGCGACCGCGGCATCGTCAGCGCGCCGCACCACCTTGCAGCCGAAGCGGGGCTGGGCGTCCTGCGCGACGGTGGCAACGCGGTGGAGGCGGCAGTGGCGACGGCCGCCACGCTGGCGGTGGTCTACCCGCACATGACCGGCATCGGTGGCGATGGCTTCTGGCTCATCGCCCGTGCGGGCCGGGACGAGGTGACGGCGATCGATGCCTCGGGGCGGGCGGCGGCTTGTGTCACGCAAGCCTTGTATTCCGGCCACGCCGCCATCCCCTGGCGCGGGCCGCTGGCCGCCAACACGGTCGCAGGTACGGTATCGGGCTGGGACCTGGCGCTTGCCGCCTTCCCCGGCACGCTGCCGCGCGATCGCCTGCTGAGCGAGGCGATCGGCCTGGCCGAGGCCGGTGTGGCGGTGACCGCCGGCGGCGCCGAGGTCGCGCGGGCCAAGGGCGAAGAACTGCGTGCGCAGCCGGGCGCCTATGCCGACATCTTCGAGTCCGCTGGCCGACCGCTTGCCCGAGGCGACCGTCTGGCCCAGCCGCTGCTGGCGGCCAGCCTTCGCGCGCTGGCGGCAGACGGCTTCGAAAGCTTCTATCGCGGCCAGCTTGCGGACGCGATCGCCGCTGATCTCACCCGGCTCGGGAGCCCGCTGCGCCGGCACGATCTGGCGGCGCACCGGGCCGACCTCGTGGTGCCCCTGCGCGGCCGGGTTGCCGGCGCCGACCTGTTCAATCTGCCTTTTCCAACGCAGGGCTTCGCCTCGATCCTCATCCTGATGCTGTTCGAGCGGCTCGGCGTCGCCGAGGCGGAGGGGTTCGCGCATGTCCACGGCCTGGTCGAGGCGACCAAGCAGGCCTTCCGCCTGCGCGAGCGTCATTGCGGCGATCCGGCCGACGCGATGTTCGATCCCCAGGCGCTGCTCGAGAGCCCGACTGCGCTCGACCGGCTGGCGGCGGGCATCGACCCGGCGCGCGCCGCGCCGTGGCCGCAGCCGGCCGCGCCGGGCGACACCACCTGGTTCGGGGTCGCCGACGGCGCGGGGCTGGTGGTGAGCGCGATCCAGAGTACCTATTTCGAGTTCGGTTCGGGCCTGGTGTTGCCTGCGACCGGCATCAACTGGCAGAACCGGGGCGCCAGCTTCCAGCTTGTCGGCAGCGGACCCAACCGCCTCGGCCCGGGCCGACGCCCGTTCAGCACGCTCAACCCGGCGCTGGCCCGCTTCGCCGACGGGCGCGTGCTCGCTTATGGGGCGATGGGCGGCGAAGGTCAGCCGCAAACCCAGGCGGCGATCTTCACCCGCTACGCCCGTTACGGCCGGACATTGCAGGACAGCATCGCCGCGCCGCGCTGGCTGCTCGGCCGCACCTGGGGCGAGGACAGCGCCCGCCTGCGCATCGAGCGCGGCTTCGACGGCGCGCTGTACGATGCGCTGCGCGGGGCCGGGCACGATTTGGCGCCGGTGCCCGCCCGATCCGCCGTGATGGGCCACGCCGGCGCGGTGCTGCGGCATGCCGACGGCCGGCTGGAAGGTGCCTCGGATCCGCGCAGCGACGGGAGCGTGGCGGCATGGTGAGCGCCGCGCCCGTTCCCGCAGCGGGCAGCGCCGCCGCCGGCGCCCGGGCCGTCGCCCGCTGCGACCGGCTCGGGGTGCCGCCCTACAGCGCCGATCACACCGGGCTCACCCGCACGTACCTGTCGCCCGCGCACCAAGCCGCCGTGACCCAGACCGCCCGCTGGATGGAGGCGGCGGGCCTGGCGACGAGGCTGGATCCGGCAGGCAATTTGGTCGGCCGCTACGAGGGCACCGGAGCTGTGGATGAAGTGCTGCTGATCGGCAGTCACCTGGACACGGTGCACGACGCCGGCCGCTACGACGGCACGCTGGGGGTGATGCTCGGCGTGGAATGCGTCGCTGCCCTCGCGCACGGGGGTGAGCGGATGCCGTTCCCGATCGAGGTGGTGGCGTTCGGCGACGAGGAAGGCTCGCGCTTTCCCACCCCCATGCTCACCAGCCGCGCGCTGGTCGACGCCGTTCCACCCGACGCGCTGGCGCTGGTCGACCGCGACGGCGTTAGCCTGAGCGAGGCGCTCGCCGCCTTCGGGCTCGATCCCGCCAGCTACACAAAGGCGCGCCGACCGGCGGGATCGGTGCTCGCCTATCTCGAGCCGCATATCGAGCAGGGGCCGCTGCTCGAGGCGGAGCAGCTGCCGGTCGGCGCGGTCACCGGCATCGCCGCGCAGGTGCGCTTCGAGGTCCAGCTCACCGGCGCTGCCGCCCATGCCGGGACCGCCGCCATGCATCTGCGCCGCGACGCGCTCGCCGCTGCCGCGCAATGCGTGCTGGCGGTGGAGGATATTGCCCGGGGGGCGCCGCCCGACCTGGTGGCGACGGTGGGCCGGCTGGTGGCGAGTCCCGGCGCGGTGAACGTGGTGCCGGGCCAGGTGCGCTTCAGCCTCGACGTGCGCGCGGGCGCGGCGCAGGTGCGCGACGAGGCCGCCCGGCGCATCGGCGAGCGCTGCGCGGCGATCTGCCGCGAGCGGGATATCGGCCTGGCGATCGAGACCATGCTCGACCTGCCGGCCAGCCCGTGCGATCCGGCGCTCACCGAACTCCTGGCGCAGGCGATCGGCCGCTGCGGCGTTCCCGTCCGCCGGCTGGTGAGCGGAGCCGGGCACGATGCGATGGTGCTGGCCCGATTGTGCCCCACCGCCATGCTGTTCCTGCGCTGCGCGGGCGGGGTCAGCCACAATCCGGCCGAAGCGGTCCAGGCGGCCGATGCGCAGGTCGCGGTGGAGGTGATGGTGGAGTTCGTCCGGCGTCTCGGCGCGCAGCATGGGGGCCGCGGGCATGGCGCCTGACTGGTTCGGCGAGATCGACCCGCCCCAGCGCCTGTTGATGGGCCCGGGCCCGGTCAACGCCCATCCGCGCGTGCTGCGGGCGATGAGCGCCGACCTGCTCGGCCAGTTCGACCCGGAGATGACCGGGTACATGAACCAGGTGATGGCGCTCTACCGGCCGATCTTCGGGACGCGCAACCACTGGACCTTCCTCGTCGATGGCACCGCGCGCGCGGCGATCGAGGCGGCGCTGGTTTCGCTGGTGGCGCCGGGCGAAATGGTGCTGGTGGTCAATTTCGGGCGCTTCGGGCTGCTCTTGCGCGAGATCGCCGAGCGGATCGGGGCGCAGGTGGCGAGCGTCGATGCGCCCTGGGGCGAGGTAGTGCCGTTGGCGCGCATCGCCGCGGAGGCGCGCCGCCTGCGCCCCTGCGTCATCGCCTGCGTCCAAGGGGACACCTCCACCACCATGGCGCAGCCGCTGGACGGCCTGGGCGCGCTGGCCCGCGAGGTGGGCGCCTACGCCTATGTCGATGCCACCGCCACGCTCGCCGGCATGGCGATGGAGGCCGACGCCTGGGACCTGGACGTCGTCACCGCGGGCCTGCAGAAATGCCTGGGCGGTCCGCCGGGCTCGGCGCCGATTACCATCTCGGACCGCGCGGCCGAGGCGATCCTGGCGCGCCGCCACGTCGAGCGCGGCATCCGGCGCGACGACATCGTCGATGGCGGCGGCGTGCGCGTCGGCTCCAACTATTTCGACCTGGCGATGGTGATGGATTACTGGTCGGACAAGCGCCTCAACCATCATACCGAGGCAACGAGCATGCTCTATGCCGCCCGCGAATGCGCGCGCGTCGTGCTGGGCGAGGGATTGCCCGCGCGGTTCGCCCGCCACGCCGCCGCCGGCCGCGCGGTTGCCGCCGGCCTGCGGGCAATGGGCCTGCGGGTGTTCGGCGAGGATGCGCACCGCATGACCAATGTCACCGGCGCCTACATTCCGGAAGGCGTGTCCGACGAGGGGGTGCGGCGGCGAATGCGCGAGCTGTTCGAGATCGAGATCGGCACCGCTTTCGGCCCGCTGGCGGGCAGGATCTGGCGGATCGGGGCGATGGGCTACAACGCCCAGCGCCATAAGGTGCTGATTACCCTGGGAGCCCTGGAGGCATGCTTGCGGGCCGAGGGGTTTGCCGTGCCCGCCGGCGCCGGCGTCGATGCGGCGCTGGAGGCGTGGGGGTGAGCGCCGCGCAAGCTGCATTCGTCCCGGCCGCCTCACCGGGCGCCGGCTACCCGCCCCGGCGCGCGCCGCCCGCGGCCGGCAAATGAACCAGCCGCGCGACCTGGTGGGCTATGGCGCTCACCCGCCCGATCCGCGCTGGCCCGGCGGCGCCCGCGTCGCGGTCCAGTTCGTCGTCAATTACGAGGAAGGCGCCGAGCGCAGCGTCCTGAACGGCGATCCGCTCTCCGAGAGCTTACTGTCCGAAATGGTGGGCGCAATCGGCCATCCGGCGCGCGCCATGGCGATGGAAAGCCTCTACGAATATGGCTCGCGCGCCGGGTTCTGGCGCTTGTACCGGCTCTTCACCGAACGCGGCGTGCCGGTCACCGTATTCGGCGTGGCCCAGGCGCTCGCGCTCAATCCGCAGGCCGTCGCGGCCATGCTCGCCGCCGGCTGGGAGATCGCCAGCCACGGCTATCGCTGGATCGACTATCAGGACGTGCCCGAGGACATCGAGCGCGAGCATCTCGCGCAGGCCGTCGCGCTGCACGAAAGCTTGACCGGTACGCGCCCGCTCGGCTGGTACCAGGGGCGCACCTCACCGCGCACCGCCCGCCTCGTGGCGGAGGAAGGCGGCTTCCTCTACGATGCCGACAGCTATGCCGACGACCTGCCCTATTACGATCGGCGCCACGCCGGGCCACATGGCCGCCCCCAACTGGTGGTGCCCTACACTCTCGATGCCAACGACATGAAGTTCGTGGCGCTCAACGGCTTTACCGCGCCCGACCAGTTCTTCGCCTATCTGCGCGACACGTTCGAGCAGCTGCGCGCCGAGGGCGGGCGGATGATGTCCGTGGGCTTGCACGGTCGCGTCGCCGGGCGCCCGGCCCGCGCGGCGGCGCTGGCGCGCTTCATCGACCATGTCCACGCCAGCGGCGATGGCTGGATCGCCCGCCGCGTCGATGTCGCCCGGCACTGGCTGGCGGAACACCCGGCATGATCATCGACGATCCCGTGGCGCTCGCCGAAGTGACCGCCGCCTTCCACGCCTACGAGCGCGCGTTGATGGCCGACGACATCGCGGCGCTCGATGCCCTGTTCCACCACGCTCCCACCACGGTGCGCTACGGCGTGGGCGAGGTGCTCTACGGCATCGCCGAAATCCGCGCGTTCCGCCAAGCCCGCGGCGGCTCGCCGCAACGCCGGCTCGGTCGCACCGCGATCACCACCTTCGGCCGCGACTTCGCGACCACCCAGACCGAGTTCTTCCGTGCAGGCAGCGAGCGTCGCGGCCGCCAGAGCCAGGCCTGGGTGCGCTTCGCCGAGGGTTGGAGGATCGTCTCCGCGCACGTCTCGCTCGAAGGGAGCGGATCATGATCGCAACCGATTTCAATGATTTGCCGCGCAGCAGCTTCATCGCGCGCTATGCCCCGATGTTCGAACACTCGCCCTGGGTGGTCGAGCGCGCGGCCGACCGACGCCCGTTGCGCGACCTGCACGAAGGGCTCATGAAGGTGGTTGACGAGGCCTCGGGCGATGACCAGCTCGCCCTCATCCGCGCCCATCCCCAGCTTGCCGGCAAGGCGGCGGTCGAGGGCGCGCTGACCCGGGCATCGCGCGCCGAACAGGCGTCGGCGGGGCTCGATCGGCTGACCCGGGAAGAACATGATCGCTTCCAGGAGCTGAATGCGGCCTATCGCGCGCGCTTCGGCTTTCCCTTCGTGATCTGCGTGCGGCGGACCGACAAGGCGGGGATCCTGGCGGCGATGGCCGAGCGCCTGGACAATGCCCCCGAGGATGAGCGCCGCATCGCGCTGGCCGAGATCGGCGAGATCGTCCGCCTGCGGCTGGCGGCGCTGAAATGAGGCAATCGGAGAGCCTGGCGGCGCTCGCGGCCGAGGTTTCCCGCGACCTGGCGCGGCTCGATCATGGCGGGCCCGACTGGACCGTCCCGCGTTCGGGCGAGGGCGGGCATGTCTACGACGTCGTGATCGTCGGCGGCGGACAGAGCGGCCTTGGCACGGCCTTCGCCCTCCAGCGCCGGCGGATCGGCAACATCCTGGTGATCGACGAGAACGAGCCCGGCTACGAGGGCCCCTGGGACACCTATGCGCGCATGGCCACGCTGCGCACGCCCAAGTCGCTGACCGGCATCGACCTTGGCATCCCCTCGCTCACCTTTCGCGCGTACTGGGAGGCGCAGCACGGCGCCGCCGGGTGGGAGCGGCTGGACAAGATCGCGCGCCCCGACTGGATGGCCTATCTGCGCTGGTATCGCCGCGTGCTTGGCCTGCCGGTGCGCAATGCCGCCCGGCTGGAACTGGTGGAACCGCTCGCGGCCGGGCTCTATCGCTTGCACCTGACCGGCGGCGACCCGCTGCTCACCCGCAAGGTGGTGCTGGCGACGGGCATCCAGGGCGGGGGGCAGTGGTGGGTCCCGCCATTCGTGCGCGAGGCGCTTCCGCCGCATCTCTACGCGCATACCTCGCACGCCATTGCCGCCGATCGCATTGCCGGACGGCGCATCGCCATCCTGGGGGGCGGCGCCTCGGCCTTCGACAACGCCGTCCATGCGCTGAAGGCCGGCGCCGCCGAGGTGCACGTCTTCGTCCGCCGACCGGAACTGCCGCGGATCAATCCCATCCGCCACATGGAGCGCACCGCGATGACGCCGCGCTACCCGGCGTTGCCCGATGCCGACAAGTATGCGGTGATGGCCGCCTTCTTCGCCCACAACCAGCCGCCCACCAACGACATGTTCGACGCGGCGGCGTCGTTTCCCGATTTTCACCTCCATTTGGGCGCCCCCTGGCGCGCGGTGGTCGAAGAGGCCGGCGAGGCGCTGGTCACCACTGCGCAAGGCTGCTTCCGGTTCGATTTCTGCATCCTGTCCACCGGTCTGGTCACCGATCCGGCCCTGCGCCCGGAGCTGGCCCTGGTCGCCGGCGACATCGCCCGCTGGGCGGATCGCTTCGAGCCACCCGCCGACATCGCCAATCCGGTGCTGGACGCCCATCCGTACCTTGGGCCGGCCTTCCAGTACCTGGCCCGCGCCGGCGAAGCGGACCGGGTGTCGGGCATCCACGCCTTCAATTATTCGGCGCTGATGAGCTTCGGCCTCTCCGCCTCGGCGCTGTCGGGCCTGAAACACGCTTTGCCGACATTGGCCGACGGCATCGCGGATGCCCTGTTCCTCGAAGACAAGGACGTGCTGCTGGCGGCCTATCATGCCTTTGCCGAGCCCGAATTCCTGGGCCAGTGGCCGCGCCCGGAGCGCTCCGCCGCACCGGCGAGGAAGGCGGGATGAGCTCGCTCTCGACCCATGTCCTTGATACGATGCGGGGCGGTCCGGCCGCCGGTGTGGCGCTGCGGCTCTATCGCGGAGGCGAGATGCTGCATGCAGGAGTGACCAACACCGATGGACGCTGCGCCGACCTGCCCGCGGTCGCCGCGGGGTCGTACCGGCTGGAATTCGAAATCGGCGCCTATTTCCTCGGGCGCGGCGCGGCGCTGCCCCGGCCGCCATTCCTCGGTGTCGTCCCCATCGCCTTCGGCGTGGCCGAGCCCGACGGGCACTACCACATCCCGCTGCTGGTCTCGCCCTACGGCTATTCGACCTACCGGGGCGGCTGAGATGATCCGCTTTGTGCTCAACGGCGCCGTGCTCGAATTGGCGGTCGAGGATCCCACGCTCACGGTGCTCGATCTGCTGCGCTACCGCCTCGGGCTGACCGGCACCAAGGAGGGTTGCGCGGAAGGGGATTGCGGCGCTTGCACCGTGCTCCTGGGCGAGCTGACCGCCGCAGGCCAGGTCGAATGGGGCGCGGTAAACAGCTGTATTCTCTTTGTTCCCATGCTCGATGGACGCGCCGTGCTGACGGTGGAGAGCCTGGCCGCCGGCGGCGCGCTGCACCCGGTGCAGCAGGCGATGGTGGATCGGCACGGCTCGCAATGCGGCTTCTGCACTCCCGGCTTCGTGATGTCGCTCTACGGCCGCACGATCGGCGCGGGCGGCACCAGCGGGGAGGCCCTGGAGGACGTGATCGCCGGCAATCTGTGCCGCTGCACCGGCTATGGCCCCATCCTCGAAGCCGGCCGATCGCTCGCGCCGGTCCCGCGCGACGATGGCGAGACCGCGGCGTTGCTGCGCACCATCGACCGGGTCGAGCCGCTGGCCCTCGCCACCAGCGATCCCCTCCATGCGGCGGCGCGGCACTGGTTCGCCCCGCGCACCCTGGACGAGCTGGCGGCATTGCGCGAGGCGCATCCCCAGGCGCGCTTGCTTGCCGGCGCGACCGATGTCGGCCTGTGGGTCACCAAGCAGCATCGTCGGCTCGATGCCATCATCTGGCTGGGCGAGATCGCGCCGCTGCGCCGCTGCGAGGAGAGCGCGGCCGGTCTCACCTTGGGAGCCACGGTCACGTTCACCCGCGCCCGCGCCGCCCTGGCCCGCCTGCATCCCGCGCTCGGCGAACTGGTGCGCCGGGTCGGCGGGGTACAGATCCGCAACTCCGGGACCATCGGCGGCAACATCGCCAACGGCTCGCCCATCGGCGACCTGGCCCCCGCGCTGATCGCCCTGGGGGCCACGCTGACCTTGCGCCGGGGCGCGGCCTGGCGGACCATCGCGCTGGAGGACTATTTCGTGGCGTACGGCGAGCAGGACCTGGCGCCGGGCGAGTTCATCGCAAGCATATTCGTGCCGCGCCCGCCGCCCGGGACGCGCATTGCGATCACCAAGCTGTCGAAGCGCTTCGCCAGCGACATCACGGCGGTGCTCGGCGCCTTCGCGATCCGGATCGAGGACGACCGGGTGGCCCACGCGCGGGTTGCCTTCGGCGGCATGGCGGGGACGCCGCGCCGGGCGCTTGGCGCCGAGGCGGCGCTGCTTGGCGAGCCGTGGAGCGAGCAGACGGTGGCTCGTGCCATCGCCGCGCTGGCGCAGGATTTCACGCCGCTCTCGGACGTGCGCGGCAGCGCCGCCTATCGCCTAGCGGTCGCCGGCAACCTGCTGCGGCGGCTGTGGCTGGCGGACGAGCATCCCGGCGAGCCGCTGGCGCTCATCGATCTGGCCCGCGCGGATGGCTGAAATGGACCCGCCACGGCTCGTCTCGGTCGGCCAGCCGCTGGCGCACGACAGCGCCGTCGGCCATGTCACCGGCAGCGCGCTTTACGTCGACGATCTGCCCGAGCCGCCCGGCCTGCTGCACCTCGCCTTCGGGCAAAGCGCCCATGCCCACGCCCGCATCGTGGCGATGGACCTGGCGGCGGTCCGGGCGGCGCCGGGCGTGGTCGCGGTCTACACTGCCGCCGACATTCCCGGCGCGAACAATGTCGGGCCGGTGGCGCACGACGACCCGCTCCTGGCCGAGCGCGCCGTCCACTTCGTCGGCCAGCCCGTCTTCCTCGTCGCGGCGACCAGCGCGAAGGCGGCGCGCATGGCCGCGCAGCTGGCGCACATCACCTACGAGGAGCTGCCCGCGATCCTCACCATCGCCCAGGCGCGCGCCGCGGGCTCGACGCTGGAAGCGGCGCAACGGATGGCCCGCGGCGATGCCGCCGCCGCGCTCGCCGTCGCGCCCCACCGCCTTGCCGGGCGCATCGCCATGGGCGGTCAGGAGCACTTCTACCTCGAAGGCCAGGTGGCGCAGGCGATCCCCGGCGAGGCCGGGGCGCTGCACGTCGCCGCTTCCACCCAGCACCCCAGCGAGGTCCAGCACCTGATTGCCGCGATGCTGGGCCTGGGCAGCGCCGATGTCACCGTCGAGGTGCGACGCATGGGCGGGGCATTCGGCGGCAAGGAGACCCAGGCCGCCTTGTTCGCCGCGGCCGCCGCGCTGGCCGCCGCCAAGACCGGCCGCCCGGCGCGCTTGCGGGCCGATCGCGACGACGACATGGCGCTCACCGGCAAGCGCCACGATTTCACGATCGGTTACGAGGTCGGCTTCGATGGCGCCGGGCGCATCCACGGCATCGTCTTCGACCTCGCCTCGCGCTGCGGTGCCACGCTCGACCTCTCCGCGGCGATCAACGACCGGGCGATGTTCCATGCCGATAATTGCTACTTCCTCGAAAACGTCGAAATCGTGTCGCATCGCTTTCGCACCAATACCGTCTCCAACACCGCCTTCCGCGGCTTCGGCGGGCCGCAGGGGATGATGGGCATCGAGCGGGTGATGGACGCCATCGCCGCGCAGCTGCAGGTCGATCCGCTCGCCGTGCGCCAGCGCAACCTCTATGCGCCCGGCCGCGCCGTCACCCCTTACGGCATGGCGATCGAGGAGCATGTCGCCCCGCCGCTCATCGCCGAGCTCGCCGAGCGCGCGCGCTACGGCGAGCGCCGCGCGGCGGTGGCGCGCTTCAATGCCGCGCATCGGGTGCTGAAGAAGGGCCTCGCGCTCACCCCGGTCAAGTTCGGCATCTCCTTCACCACCACGCACCTCAACCAGGCCGGCGCGCTGGTGCACCTCTATACCGATGGCTCGATCCACCTGAACCATGGCGGGACCGAGATGGGGCAGGGGCTGCTGATCAAGGTGGCGCAGATCGTCGCCGAGGTGTTCGCGGTGCCGGTGGAGGCGGTGCGCATCTCGGCCACCCGGACCGACAAGGTGCCCAACACTTCCGCCACCGCGGCCTCCGCGGGAACCGACCTCAACGGCATGGCCGCGCAGCGCGCGGCGCTCACCATCCGCGACCGGCTCGCGCAGCTGCTGGCCGAGCACCGCGGCGTGCCCGTCGCCGCGGTGCGCTTCACCCGCGCCGGCGTGGTGGTCGGCGAGGAATGCCTGGCCCTGGCGGCGGTGTGCCGGATGGCGCACCAGGCGCGGGTGTCGCTCTCGGCCACGGGCTTCTACGCCACCCCGCGCATCGGCTACGATCGCGCCCGCCACACCGGCCGGCCGTTCCTCTATTTCGCCTATGGCGCGGCGCTCAGCGAGGTGGCGATCGACACGCTCACCGGCGAGCACCGGGTGCTGGCGGTGGACATCCTCCACGATGTCGGCCGGTCGCTGAACCCGGCGATCGACCTGGGCCAGATCGAAGGCGGCTTCGTCCAGGGGATGGGCTGGCTGACCACCGAGGAGCTGGCATGGGACGCGGCCGGCCGGCTGCTGACGCACGCGCCATCGACCTACAAGATCCCCACCAGCGACGATCGGCCGGCGCGTCTGGACATCGCGCTGTGGCAGCCCGGCCGCAATCCGGAGGAGACGGTCCACCGCTCCAAGGCGGTCGGCGAGCCGCCGCTGATGCTGGCGATCTCGGTGTTCTCGGCCCTGTCGCAGGCGGTGCTCGCGGCAGTGCCCGGCGCCACGATCCCCACGCTCGATGCGCCCGCCACTCCCGAGCGGGTGCTGGCGGCCATTGCCGCGGCGCGCAGCGAGGTTCTGGCGGGCGATGCCTGACTGGGCCGGGTGGGCGAGGGAAGCGCTGGCGCGGGGGCCGGCGGCGATGGTGAGCGTCTTGCTGACCAGCGGCTCGGCCCCGCGGCCGGCGGGGACGCGGATGATCGTCACCGCGACGGCTTTGCACGGCACGATCGGGGGCGGCCGGCTGGAGTTGCAGGCCCTGGCCCAGGCGCGTGCCATCCTCGCGCTGGAACCGGGCAGCTGGCGGGTGCAGGACTATCCGCTCGGGCCGCTGCTCGGGCAGTGCTGCGGCGGGCGCGTGCGGCTGCTGGTCGAGCGGCTCGATCCCGCCGCCGTGGGGTGGCTGGATCAGGTGACCGCAGGCGCTCTCATGGTGACCGAGTTGGGCGAGACCGCCCTCTCGCGTGAGGTGCTCCGGTTCAATGCCGCGCCACCGGCAAGGTCGGCGCCGGGTGCCTGCCCGCAGGTCGGCGCGCGCCTCTGCGAGCGGCTCGGTCCGCCGGCGCGGCGGGTGCTGCTGTTCGGCGCGGGCCATGTCGGCCGGGCGATCGCGCGCGCGGCCGCCGGGCTGCCGCTCGACCTTGACTGGTACGATACCCGCGCCGAATGGGCCGATGTGCCGGGGGCGAGGCTGCTGGACGAGGCAGCGGCCGTCGCGCTCGCCGCCGGGGCCGCGCCCGATTCGGCGGTGGTCATCCTCACGCACGATCACGCGCTCGATTATCGCCTGCTCGCCGCGGCGCTGGCGGGGGAGGCGCGCTTCGTCGGCATGATCGGCTCGGCCACCAAGCGCGCCCGGTTCGTGGC
>JANNOJ010000035.1:0-1528 GCA_031399025.1 Erythrobacteraceae bacterium
GGTGAAACGAGAGCCCGGTGTTGTCGACTAGCCAGGTGGCTGTCGCATGGGGCATGAGCGGAGTGGGTTGGTCGGCCATGGGCGGTGTTCCTGAAGAGCCGGTTTGTCGTGAAAACTGGCGGCTGAAAATATAAGGGCCGCCCCGTGAGGAGCGGCCGCTGCCAGCCCGATCTAATGCGTCCCGCACGCCAGAGCAAGCATTCAGGCAAGCATTCGAGCAGGCACGATCTCGGCCACTCCCACCAACCCGGCCTCGAACTGGTCCGTCGCCGCGTCCCAGCTGAACCGCCGTCCTGCCGCTATGCAGTCGGCAGCCTCGCAGAACAGCGCTGCGTCGATGGCGCGGGCCAGATCGTCGGACAACGCGCCGCAGCGCTCGGTGACGATATCGATTGGCCCTGCCACGGGATAAGCCGCCACGGGCGTGCCGCAGGCCAGCGCCTCGATCATCACCAGGCCGAAGGTGTCGGTGCGGCTGGGGAACACGAACACGTCGGCACCGGCATAGCAGCCCGCCAGCGCGCGGCCCTCGCGGCGGCCAAGGAACAGCACCTCGGGATGGCGCGCGGACAGCGCGGCGAGCGCGGGACCGTCGCCCACGACCACCTTGCTGCCGGGACGCCGGGTGTCGAGGAACGCCGCCACGTTCTTCTCCACCGCGACCCGGCCGACATAGAGCTGGATCGGCCTGGTAAGGCTGGCGTATTCGGGCGGCGGCGGCGCGGTGGGCGTGAACAGCTCCAGATCGACACCCCGGCTCCAGTGATGCAGCAGGGTCAGCCCATGGGCGCTCAGCTCGTGCCGGATCGAAGGCGTTGCCACCATGACCCGCGCAGAGGGCCGATGGAACCACCGGATGTAGCGCCAGAACAGGCTCTCCGGCAGCCGCGTCCGCTTGGCGATGTAGGCCGGGAACTGGGTGTGATAGGCGGTGGTGAACGGCCAGCGGTTGGCCAGGCAGATTCGGCGCGCGATAAGCCCCAGCGGTCCTTCGGTCGCGATGTGGATCGCATCGGGCGCGAAGGCAGACAGGCGCCTGGCGATCATGCTGGGAGCAGCCAGCGCCAGCCGGATTTCGGGATAGGTCGGGCACGGCAACGACCGGAACTGGTCCGGCGCGATCACCAACACTTCGTGCCCGCGCTCCTCCAACCTGGTGACAGTTGCCGAGAGCGTGCGGACGACGCCGTTCATCTGCGGGGTCCAGGCATCGGTGACGATGGCGATCCGCTCAAGCGCCTGCTGCCCGGCCGGATGGAGGGTATCGTGCCGCAACGGTGCCGTCACGCGGCCTCCCGCGCCGCCGCCGCTTCGCTCGGTGCCGCGACGCGTTTCGCCACCTCGTCGGGCCAGTGGAGCAATTCCATGCGGCCGTCGAAATGCTCGACCAGCGCCGTGCAGCCCTCGACCCAGTCGCCGTCGTTGTAGTATTCGATGGAGTTGCCGTCGTGGGTGAAGGTGCGGATATCGGCGGTGTGGATATGCCCGCAGACGACCCCGTCCACGCCGCGCTCGCCAGCGGCGCGGG
>JANNOJ010000085.1:0-2098 GCA_031399025.1 Erythrobacteraceae bacterium
CCCGGGTCGGTACGGTAGAAGCGCCGCGTAAGATGAGGCAGGTGTTCGGGGTCGATGCCGTCGCCCTTGTCGGCCACCGTGAGTTCCACCCGGTCGGGCGCGCGCGCCAGCACCCGCACGACGACGAAGGAGCCGGCGTCGCCGTATTTGAATGCATTGTCGACCAAGTTGCGGACGACCTGTTCGAGCTGTTGCGTGTCGCCTTGGACGATGAGTTCGGCGGTGATTTCAAAGTCGAGGCGCTCGGCCCGGTCGGACCCGGCGGCATCGCGCGCTGCACGCTCGACCAGCATGGAGAAATCGATGCGATCGGTTGGCACTTCGTGCTTTTCCGCCTCGATCCGTGACAGCGACATGAGGTCCCCAACCAGCGACTGGAGCCGCTTGGCCTCGCGTTGGATGGTCGACAGGAAGCGGTCCGCGGTGGCAGGATCGACATCACCGCCTTCCTCGCGCAGCGTTTCGACATAACCGATTATTGAGGCCAACGGCGTGCGCAGCTCGTGACTGGCGTTGGCCACAAAATCGGTGTGCGCGCGGCTGATGTCGATTTCCGCGGTCCGATCGGCAAATTCGAGAACGCCGATGCCGCCTGGCAACGCTTTGCGGTTGATGCGCCACAGGTCGCGCCGCCGAATTAGACCTGAGATCGTGACGCCACCGCTGTCGCCGCTGTCGAGGAGCCGGATCGCCTCGGGATTGCGCAACGTCATGCGGATATCCTGTTCGAGGATGTGCGTCCCGAACAACGCGCGTGCGGCTGCGTTGGCGACCGTCACGCGGTCGCGGCTCGTCACCACGACCGGCATTTCCGACAGCTCGAACAGGTCGCTCATCTGCATTTCATCGAGCGTGGCGGGAATGCCCTCGGGTTGCGCCACGGCCGGCTCGGTGGCCGTCAACGCCAGAGTTCCGCACCACAGCAGGAAGATCATCACTGCCAGCGCCGGTGCTAGCCCGAAGCCCGCCACCACGCTGCAAGCGATTGCAGCCAAGGTTGCCGCGCCCCAGGGGAAGGTCCTGCCGAAGGTCATGGGCGCGGCCCTAGCCGCCTGGCGGCTGCCGCGCCACCCGCCCCCGGCCGCCCACGTTCGTCGCTCGTGACTGGTGGTGACCCCTACGGGAATCGAACCCGTGTTTCAGCCGTGAGAGGGCCGCGTCCTAACCGCTAGACGAAGGGGCCAAATATCGGCTTGCGCCTTTATCCGCCGGGAAACTGAGACCGGTCGCGCAACTGGTGACCCCTACGGGAATCGAACCCGTGTTTCAGCCGTGAAAGGGCCGCGTCCTAACCGCTAGACGAAGGGGCCTTCCCGTTGCCGGGTCGGTGGCAAGGCGCGCCCTCTAGGACTGCCGGGGGTCCGCGTCAAGCGGCACCGGCAGGCGGGAGCGAGCGGGCTACTTCAGTCGGCGAAGGCGGCGTCTTCCAGATGGAGTTCGACGCGCGGGGAGGTGCCCCAGTCGTCGATCTTCGCGCGTCCCGCCAGCCACAGCCTGCGGCCGTTCGCGGCATGGAGAAGCGTTTGGCCCAACGCACTCTCGGCGGCCCGGAAGGCGATCGCTTTGAAGCTGCACCCATCGTCGCCAGCCGCGATCACACGCAAATGATCGGCGCCGACGATATCGGCTTTGACGAGCCGGACCGGACCCACCGCCACCCGCGGCGCGGGCCAGCCCATGCCATAGGGGCCAGCCTCCTCCAGACTGCCGACGAGTTCGGTGGTCAGCCCGCCCGGCGCGAGGGCGAGATCGAGCAGCGTGTCCTTCGCATTCGCCGCGCGCGTGACCGCAGCCCCGAGCTGCTCGTCGAGCCAGTCGGCGAGCGCCTCGATGCGCTCGGCCTCGACGGTAAATCCCGCCGCCATCGCATGACCGCCGCCAGCGACCAGCAGCCCCGCTTCGCGCGCGGCGATGACTGCCGCCCCCAGGTCTACGCTCGCGATCGAGCGCCCGGAGCCCTTGCCAGTGCCCTTGTCGAGCGCGATCACCAGCGTAGGTTTGCCGGTTTTTTCCTTGATACGCCCCGCCACAATTCCGATCACCCCAGGGTGCCAGCCTTCGCCCGCCAGCACCACCACGCTGCGGTTGTGCTGCGCGG
>JANNOJ010000049.1:0-19489 GCA_031399025.1 Erythrobacteraceae bacterium
CCCCCCCCGCGCCGCGCCCGGCGGCGCAACCCGCGCAGGCGCCGGCGCAAGTGCTATCGATCAGCCCGGCCGACCTGGAGAAGCGCCTGGCCGCCCGGCCGGGCGCGGACGAGCTCAACTGGCGCAATTCGATCGTCGACCTGATGACGCTGGTCGGCATCGATCCCAGCTACGCCAACCGCAAGGAACTGGCCCAGGAGATGGGGCGGACCGATTACGAAGGCTCGGCCGAGGACAACATCTGGCTGCACCAGCGCGTCATGGAGGAGGTCGCCAAGGGCGGCGGCTGGGCGCCGGCGGCCATCCGCGACTGAGGCGGGGCGGCCCACCCCCCTGTTTCCACGCCGAAATTGACAGCGGAGCGCGCGGCCGGCAGGCTCGCGCCCCATGTCGTCTCTCCACGTGCCCGCCCTCACCCGTCGCCAGGCGCTCGTCGGCCTGGGCGCAACCACCGCGTTCACCGCCCTGCCCGGATGTGCCGCCACCTTGGAACCGGGCCTGGCTTGGGCCGGCGGCGCGAGCACCGCGGGCGCCGAGGCACTGCTCGATCGCATCGCCTGGAACCTGCTCGAACACGCGCCCACCGCGGCTACGGGCCTGGGCATCGACACGGCGGAGCGGGCTTACCTGCGCGGCCGGCTCGCCGATGCTTCCGCGGCCGGGCAGGCGGGGCTCGCCGCGACCTTGCGCGGCGACCTTGCCACCGTGCGCGCCACCGACACCGCCGCGCTCGACCCTGCCACGCGCACGAGCTTCGAGGTGATCGACAGCGCCTATTCGGTCGCGCTCGACGGCTTCGCCCTGCCCTACGGCGATGTCGCGGTGGGCGGCTGGCGCAATGCTCCATACGTCGTGATCCAGAACGTGGGCGCCTATCTCGACGTGCCGCGCTTCCTGGATGCCGACCACCCGGTCCGCGAGGCGGCGGATGCGGAGTTCTTCCTTGCTCGCCTCGAGCAGTTCCCGGGCGTGCTCGAAGGCGAGCTCGGCCGGATCACCGCCGCGCGCGCGCAGGGCGTGGTGCCGCCCGATTTCCTGCTCGACAAGGCGATCGGCCAGCTGGAAAGCTCGCTTGCCGACGCGCGAGAGGGCGGCTCGATCGTCGCCTCGCTCACCCGCCGCACCGCCGAGGCGGGCATTGCCGGCGACTGGGAGGCGCGCACCCGCCCCATCGTCACCGGCCCGGTCGCCACCGCGCTCGAGCGCCAATTGGCCGAACTGCGCCGCCAGCGCGCCGTGGCCGACAGCGATCCCGGCATGTGGTCGCAGCCCGGCGGGCCGGAATGGTACGCCTGGGCCCTGCGCGCCAGCACCACCACCACCATGTCGCCCGACGAGATCCATGAACTGGGCCTCACCGAACTCGCCGAGATCCACGGCCGCATGGACCCGATCCTGCGCGGCATCGGCTACACCACCGGCAAGGTGGGGGCGCGCATGACGCAGCTCTCCACCGATCCGCGCTTCATGTTTGCGCAGGGCGATCCCGGCCGCGCCGAGATCATGGCCTTCATCGAAGAGCGCATCGCCTGGATCCGCGCGCAGATGCCGCGGGCCTTCAACACCCTCGTCCGCGCCAATCTCGAAGTGCGCCGCCTGCCGCTTTCGGAGGAGCCCGGCGCGCCGACCGCCTATGGCGGCGCGGGCAGCAAGGACGGCACGATCCCGGGCAAGATGTGGATCAACCTGCGCACCACCGACCTGCACCGCAAGTACGATGTGCCCACCCTGGTCCATCACGAGACCATCCCCGGCCATGTCTGGCAGGGCGAATACGCCAACCAGCAGCCGCTGATCCGCTCCATCCTCGCTTTCAACGCCTATTCGGAAGGCTGGGCGCTCTATTCCGAACAGCTGGCGGACGAACTGGGCGCCTTCGAGGAGGAACCCGCCTGGCGGCTGGGCTACCTGCAGGACCAGGCCTTCCGCGCCTGCCGGCTGGTGGTGGACACCGGCCTGCACCACAAGCGCTGGAGCCGCGAGCAGGCGATCCGCTTCTTCATCGAGGAGAACGGCAACAAGCGCGAACAGGTGGAAAGCGAGGTCGATCGCTATTGCTCATGGCCCGGCCAGGCCTGCGGCTACAAGGTGGGCCACAGCGAGATCGTCCGCCAGCGCGAGCGGGCGCGGACGATGCTGGGCAGCCGCTACGATCTCAAGGCGTTCGACGATGCGGTAGTGAGGGGCGGCAACGTGCCGCTCGACGTGCTGGCCCGCAACGTGGAGCGCTACATCGCCGATCCTGCGGGCTGAAGCCCCGCCCGTCATCGCCCGGACACGGGGGTTCAGGTTCATTGCCGTGGCGGCTCCCAACTGGTTCCCGCTTCGCAGGAGTGGTCGGCATCCGTGTCGACCGCCGTTTAGCGAACACGGACGCTCGGGCGCTAGGGAGCACCGGCCAGGCGCCCCTCAGGCGGGAGCGGCGCCAAATCCGGCTCCACCCAGACCAACCGCGCCTCGGGCGAGAACAGCCGCTCGTCGGCGCAGTAGCGGATCGGAGGATGCGACTTCGGGAGGCTTTCTCGGGGAAAGTCAAGGCGCCCCGAGATGCTCCCGCGGCGGTCAGGCGGCTTGCGGGGCCGCTTGCCGCACGCCTTCGTCGACATGCGCCTCGAACTGCGCGAAATTGTCGATGAAGCGCCGCATCAGCTGGTGCGCGGCGGTGTCGTAAGCGTCCTTGTCGGTCCAGGTCCGGCGCGGGTCGAGGATCGCGTCGTCCACGCCCGGCACCGCCACCGGCACCTCGAAGCCGAAGTGGGGATCGACCCGGAACTCGGCATTGTTCAGCGAGCCGTCGAGCGCGGCGTTGAGCAGCGTGCGGGTGACCTTCAGCGGCATCCGCGAGCCGGTGCCGTACTTGCCGCCGGTCCAGCCGGTGTTGAGCAGCCAGCACTGGGCGTTGCCCTCGGCGATGCGCTTCTTGAGCAGGTCGCCATAGACGCTCGGGTGGCGCGGCATGAAGGCGGCGCCAAAGCAGGTCGAGAAGGTCGCCTCGGGCTCGGTGACGCCGATCTCGGTGCCCGCCACCTTGGCCGTGTAGCCCGACAGAAAATGGTACATCGCCTGGTCGGGGGTGAGCCGGGCGATCGGCGGCAGGACGCCGAAGGCATCGGCGGTGAGCATGATCACGTTGGCCGGCGGCGGGCCCAAATTGTCGGCCGAGCAATTGGGGATGAAGTCGATCGGATAGGCGCCGCGGCTGTTCTCGGCCAGCGAGGCGTCGTCGAAGTCGAGCTCGCGGGTCGCCTCGTCCATCACCACGTTCTCGAGCACGGTGCCGAACTTGCGCGTGGTGGCGTAGATCTCCGGCTCGCCCTCGGGCGACAGGCGGATCATCTTGGCATAGCAGCCGCCCTCGAAATTGAACACCGCGGTGTCCGACCAGCCGTGCTCGTCATCGCCGATCAGCGTGCGGCCGGCATCGGCGCTGAGCGTGGTCTTGCCGGTGCCCGAGAGGCCGAAGAAGATCGCGGTCTTGCCGTCGGGGCCGATATTGGCCGAACAGTGCATCGGCATCACGCCCTTGGCCGGCAGCAGGTAATTGAGGATGCCGAACACGCTCTTTTTCATCTCGCCGGCATATTTGGTCCCGCCGATGAGGATGAGCTTTTCCGAGAAGCTCACCGCGACCACGGTCTGCGAGCGGCAGCCGTGGCGCGCCGGGTCGGCGACGAAGCTGGGCAGGTCGATGATCGTGTATTCGGGCGCGAACCCGGCCAGCTGTTCGGGCGTGGGGCGCACCAGCAGCGTGCGGATGAACAGGTTGTGCCAGGCGAGCTCGTTGATCACCCGCACCTGCACCCGGTGCTCGGGCTGCGAACCGCCGAACAGGTCGGCGACATAGAGCGTGTGCTTGTCGCCCAGCGCGGCCATGAAATCGGCCTTGAGCGCGGCGAAGTGGTTTGCGTCCATCGCGCGGTTGACCTCGCCCCACCACACCGTGTCCTGGGTCTCGGCGTCGCGGACGATGAACTTGTCCTTGGCGCTGCGCCCGGTGTGCTTGCCCGTCTCGACCACCAGCGGCCCGTGCGCCGCCAGCCGGCCCTCCGCATTCGCCAGCGCGTGCTCGACCAGCGCCGCGGTGCCCAGATTGGCGTGGATGGCGGCGCCGGTATCGATGCCCTGCGCCGACAGCGGGACGGGTAGAGGCTTGGACACGGGTCGGGGGGCTCCTCATGCGGCCGCGGCGGCCGCCTGGGGCGGCGGTCGCGGTCTATTGACATCGGGCATAATGCGCATCGATTGTTGCGTCAATTTGTCGCGCCGGCGCGGCCGTTCTGTGCCAGGCTTGCACAGCACCCCCCACCCCGGGCGAGGTGCCCCGCCTTGGTTGCCTCCGCGTGAGCGACGCGGTAGGCCCCCGACATGAGCTTCACCGCGCCGCGCCAGATGCTTGCCCCGGCATGAGCGGGGAACCGGAAACCGACGCTCCCGCCGCCGGCACTCCCGCGGCCGGCGCCTCACCCGCGTCCGCCACCGCCTTACCGGTCGGCCCCTCGCCCGAACGCCAGCGCTCGATCGCGCTGGTCGATGACGACCGCAACATCCTCACCACCCTGTCGATCGCGCTGCAGGCCGAAGGCTATTCGACCCGCGTTTATTCGGACGGCGAGGCGGCGCTCGCCGCGCTGGTGCACAACCCGACCGATCTCGCCGTGTTCGACATCAAGATGCCCCGAATGGACGGGATGGAACTCCTGAAGCGCCTGCGCGAACGCTCGGACATGCCGATCATCTTCCTCACCAGCCGCGACGAGGAAGAGGACGAGGAAGCCGGCCTGGCGATGGGCGCGGACGATTACATCGCCAAGCCGTTCAGCCAGCGGCTGCTGCTGGCGCGCATCCGCGCGATCCTGCGCCGCGCCGGTCCGCCGCCCGAAGGCGCCGCGCCGGTCGAGGGTGCCCGCGAGGGCGAGGGCGGCGGGGCGCAGCTCGATCCCAAAATCGATCGCGGCCGCCTGGTGATGGACCCGGCGCGCCACCTCGTCACCTGGAACGACAAGGCCGTCTCGCTCACCGTCACCGAGTTCCTCATCCTGGAGGCGCTGGCGCAGCGCCCCGGGGTGATCAAGAGCCGCAACCAGCTGATGGACGCGGCCTATCCCGACGACGTATTCGTCGATGACCGCACGGTCGACAGCCACATCAAGCGCCTGCGCCGCAAGTTCCGCCTGGTCGACCCGGAGTTCGGCGCCATCAGCACGCTCTATGGCGCCGGCTACAGCTTCGCCGATGGCTGAGCGCTCCGGCGCGCCGGGCCCGAGGGTCGCGGCGCCGGAGAGGAGGGCCGAACCGGGGCGCGCGCCGGTGGCCGCCGTGGCCGCCGGGCGCTTGGAGCGCCTCGCCTTCCCCATCGGCTCCTCGCTCACCGCCCGGATCCTGGCGGTCAACCTGATCCCGCTGCTGGTGATGGCCGGCAGCCTGTTCTTCCTCGATTCCTATCGCCGCCAGCTGCTCGACGAACGCTTCCAGCTGGCCCGCATCGAGGCGCAGATCACCGCCGAGGCGCTGGCCGGGGCCACCCGTGAGCGGCAGGAGGCGCTGCTGGTGCAGATCGGCAAGGAACAGCGCATGCGGCTGCGCATGTACGATCCGCAAGGCGCGTTGCTGGCCGACAGCTTCGCCCTGACCGAGCCCGCGTTCACCTTCGATGACCCGGGCACCGAGCCGTTCTTCGAGGACCTGGCGCGCTGGACCGACGAGGCGGTCAACTTCGCCGTCGGCGCGCCCGCCGCGCCGCCCTATGCCGAGCCGGCCTCCGAGGAAGGCGCCCGCGGCTGGCCCGAGCTGATGCGCGCGCGCGAACAGGGCCTCACCCAGGTCGAGCTGCGCCGCGCGCCCGATCGCACTCCGGTCATCACCGCCGCCGCCCCGGTGGGCTTGGACGGGGCGACGCTGCTCACCACCCGCAATTCCACCGACATCACCGAGGCCGTCCGCGACGCGCGCACCTCGCTGATGACCCTCATCGCCGTCGCCCTCGCCGTGTCGGTGGTGCTGTCGCTCTACCTGGCGGGCACCATCATCGAGCCGCTGCGCCGCCTGGTACGCGCCGCGGTTCGCGTCCGGCTGGGCCGCGAGCGCGAGGTGGAGGTGCCTCGGATGCAGGAGCGCAAGGACGAGATCGGCCTGCTCGCCCGCGCCGTTTCGGACATGACGGCGGCGCTGCGCCAGCGGATCGACGCGGTGGAAAGCTTCGCCGCCGACGTCGCCCACGAGATCAAGAACCCGCTCGCCTCGCTGCGCAGCGCGGTCGACACGCTGCCCCGCGTCGACGATCCGGCCTTGCGCGCGCAGCTGACCGAGATCGCCGCCCACGACGTGCGCCGCATCGATCGGCTGGTGAGCGAGATCTCCGAAGCCAGCCGGATCGACGCCGAGCTCAGCCGCGCCACGTTCGAGGCCATTGATCTCGCCGACCTGTTCGCCAACGTCGTCGCCACGCGCGAGAGCCGCGGCGAGAACCGCGACTGCCAGATCGCTGTCGCCCGCGAAGGGCGCTCGCTGCTGGTGCTGGGCGTGCCCATCCGCCTCGAACGGGTGGCTGAGAACCTCATCGACAACGCCGTCTCCTTTTCTCCACCCGGAGGCGCCATCGACATCTCCGTCGGCCGCGAAGAGGACCGCGTGGTCGCCGACGTCTGCGACGAGGGACCCGGCATCCCGGCCGAGCAGCGCGAAAAGGTGTTCCGCCGGTTCCACTCGCTGCGCCCCGACGCGGAGAGCTTCGGCAACCATAGCGGCCTGGGCCTCGCCATCGCCCGCACCATCGTCGAGGCGCACGACGGCACCCTTGTGGCGACCCACCGCGACGATGGCAGGCCGGGCGCGCGGCTGGTGCTCGACCTGCCCGCCGCCTGATTCGCCATCGCCATGGACCCGGCCGCCATCCGCCACCAGGCGACCTGCGTCGCCCTCGCCGGCCGCGGCATCCTCATCGAAGGCGCGCCCGGCAGCGGCAAATCGAGCCTGGCGCTGGCGCTGATCGATCGCGGCGCGGTGCTCGTCGGTGATGACGGCGTCTGGCTCGCCCCGCGCGCCGGCCGCCTCTGGGCGCTCCCGCCTCCAGCCATCGGCGGCCTGCTGGAAATCAGGAACGTCGGCCTTGTCACCCTGCCGGTCACCGAGGCGCCCGTGGCCCTGCTGCTCCACCTTGCCGGCGAGGCGCCTCGCCTGCCCGCCGGCCCCCACCGGGAAACCCGCGCCGGCCTGCCGCTCCCGGCCCTCACGCTGGCGGCCGCCGCGCCCTCTTTGCACCTGCGCGCCGAGCACGCGCTGCGCCTGTTCGGCCTCGCCTGAGAACCGTTTCGCGACACTCTTCGCAAGGCACTTCACAATCTGGGCCTCAGCGCGCACATCGCCGCGATGGCCAGCGAATCCTGCGACAGCCAGCCGCCCGGCGCGCCCCCGCCGGCCCGACAGCGCATCCTCTTCGTCACCGGCATGCTGGGCGCAGGCAAGACCACCGTCCTGCGCGAACTGGAAGACCTGGGCTGGGAAGCGATCGATAACTTCCCCTTGCGCCTCCTGCCCCGGCTGATCGGCGCCGAGCCGCTCGAGAGCACCCCGGCGCTGCCGCTCGCGGTTGGCTTCGATTGCCGCACCCGCGGGTTCGACGCGGCCAAGACCGCCGCCCGGGTCGGCGGCCTGGCGGCCCGCCCCGATCTCGCCGTCTCCACCCTGTTCCTCGATTGCGCCGGCCACGAGCTCGAACGCCGATTTAACGAGACCCGCCGTCGCCATCACCTGGCGCACGACCTGCCGGTTGGCTCGGGCATCGCTGCCGAGCGCGAGCTGCTGGCCCCCTTGCGCGGCTGGGCCGACATGCTGATCGACACCACCGCGTTTTCGGTCAACGAACTCACGCAGACGATCCGCGACCGCTTCGCGCCCGATGCCCCGCGCGAGATGACGGTGACGGTGGCCAGCTTCGGCTTTTCGCGCGGCATGCCACCGGCTGCCGACCTGGTGTTCGACATGCGCTACCTCGACAACCCGCATTGGGACCCGCAGCTGCGCGAACTCACCGGGCAGGACGCAAAAGTGGGCAGCCATATCGAGCGCGATCCCGCCTTCGCCTCGAGCTACGCGCGAATCCGCGACCTGCTCACCGAATTGCTCCCGCGCTATGCCGCGCAGGGCAAGCGCTACGTCAACATCGCCTTCGGTTGTACCGGAGGGAGACACCGCTCGGTGTTCGTCGCCGAGCGCATTGCGCGGGACTTGCGCGGGGCCGGCTTCTCGCCCACTGTGCTGCACCGCAACCTGACCTCGCGCACCGCCGAGATGGTCGAGGTATCGCAAGGTACGTGATGAAGCAGCCCACCTGATGTTCACCGGTTAACCGGAGCTCGGTCTTACCGCATGATCGGCGTAATCTTGGTCACGCACGGCCGCCTGGCGGATGAGTTCGTCCGGGCGATGGAGCATGTGGTCGGCACGCAGGCCGACATCGCCACCGTCTGCATCGGCCCCAGCGACGACATGGAAGCGCGCCGGCTGGAGATCTCCGAGGCCATCGTGCGGGTCGACAGCGGCAAGGGCGTCATCATCCTCACCGATCTGTTCGGCGGCACCCCCTCCAACCTGGCCATCTCGCTGCTCGAGCGCGGCAAGACCGAGGTGGTCGCCGGCATCAACCTGCCCATGCTCATCCGCCTCGCCGGCGCGCGCAAGGAGATGACGCTGGCGGCCGCGGCCGCCGCGGCGCGCGATGCCGGGCGCAATTACATCACCATGGCTTCCGAATTCCTCGGCCAGGAGGCATAGGGGAGCTTTGGTGAGGAGAGGTGGCTTGGCGCAAGGTGTCCGGCGCACGGTCGAAATCGTCAACAAGCGGGGTCTGCACGCGCGCGCCAGTGCCAAGTTCGTCGCCGCCGTCGCGGAGATGGACGGCACCGAAGTGACCGTGGCCAAAGACGGCCACAGCGCCGCCGGCGGCTCGATCCTGGGCCTCATGATGCTGGGCGCCGCCAAGGGCGACCGGGTCGACCTGGCGGTCAGCGGCGCGCAGGCCGAGGCGCGGCTGGAAATCCTCGCCACCATGGTCGAGAGCGGCTTCGGCGAGGATTGAAGTCTCGCTTGATCCGCGGCCCCTGGCGTCGATCCTCACTTGTCGCGCGGCCGGTCGTATGAACTGTCCGCCCGCGCTGAACCCGGGGGATAACCAAGCCATGCGCCGCTCGATCACCGGCTTTTCGAATCCCACCGTGAAGCTTCTGCGCGCCCTGCGCGACAAGAAGCATCGCCGCCGTGAAGGGCTGTTCCTGGCCGAAGGGCTGCGTCTGCTCACCGATGCCCGCGCCGCCGGCCGCCTGCCCACCATGCTGATCATGGCCGCCCACCGCGAGCCCCATCCGCTGCTGGCCGAGCTGGAAGCGGCGGTGGTCGCAACACACGGCGAGGTGGTCGAGACCACGCCCGAAATCCTCGCCAAGATCACCGGCAAGGACAATCCGCAGAGCGTGGCCGGCGTATTCGCCGAGTTCGACACCTCGCTCGGCGCCCTCGAGCGCACCGCCGCGCCGATCTGGCTGGTGGCCCAAGCGCTGCGCGATCCGGGCAATCTCGGCACCCTTCTGCGCACCGGCGACGCGGTGGGCGCTGGCGGGCTCATCCTCATCGACGAGTGTGCCGATCCGTTCTCGGTGGAAGCGGTTCGCGCCAGCATGGGCGCGGTGTTCACGCAACGACTCGCCCGAGCGCGCTGGGCCGAGTTCCTCGCCTGGCTGCGCGCACCCGACGCGCAACCCTCGCAACTCGTCGCCGCCTCGCTGCGCGCTTCATCCGGCTATCGCGCAGCTGACTATAGATCGCCCTGCTTTGTGCTGGTCGGCAGCGAATCGCAAGGCCTGCCGGCCGAGTACGAGGCGGCGTGCGACCTCACCGTCACCCTGCCCATGCGCGGTCGCGCCGACAGCCTCAACGCCGCCATCGCCGCCGCCGTCCTCGCCTACGAAGTGCTCGCCAAGCTGGAGCGCTGAGCCGCGCCCGCAAGCACGCTTGGCAAGATTTCGGGCGGTTGCTAACAGCCGAACGGCTCGGGGCGGAGCAACCTCCCGATCAAGCACCGCGCGTGCTCAAGCGTTGCTTCTAGCCCGGCGGCTGCCGGACGAAGGAGCATTTATGGCCCGCCTGCGTACAGTCCTGTTGCTCTGTGCCCTATTGCTGGCCCTGCCCGCGGCCGCCGCCGCCCAGGCACCCAACCTGCATGCAGCAATCGGCAAACCCGCCGATTTCCGCCTCTCGGGCAGCGTGCGGGTCCGCCACGAGTTGCTCGACGGTCAGCCACGCGTCGACCTGCGCGCCGAGGACGAACAGCTCGCCATCCGCACCACGCTGTTCGCCGAGTACCGCGAGGGACCGCTGCGGGTCGGCGGCGAATTGTACGACAGCCGCGCTTATCTCGATCGCACGGGGAGCGCGATCAGTGCCAACGAGGTCAACACCTTCGAGCTGGTCCAGGCCTATCTCGGCGCCGACCTGGGCGAGGCGTTCGGCGTCGGCTCCGCCGCCGGCGTGCAACTGGGGCGCATGACGCTCAACCTAGGCTCGCGCCGGCTGGTGGCGGCCGACGATTATCGCAACACCACCAACGGCTACACCGGCATACGCGCCGATGTGAAGGGCGCGCGAGGCACCGCGGCAACTTTCATCTACGTGCTCCCCCAGGTGCGCCTGCCCGACGACCTGGCCTCGATCCAGAACGAAGCGGTCCGCTGGGACCGCGAGAGCTTCGATCTGCGCCTGTGGGGGGGCCTCGTCGCGCGCCCCGCCATGCTCGCGGGCGCCACCGCCGAGGTGAGCTATTTCCGCCTGCAGGAAGACGACGCGCCCGGCCGGCCGTCCCGCAACCGCGACCTGCATACGCTGGGCGCCCGGCTCGTGCGCGATCCGGCGGCCGGCGCCTGGGATTTCGAGGTTGAAGGCTTCTACCAGTTCGGCCGGATCCGCGACAACGCCAGCCCCGCCTCCCCGCGCCGGGACGTCTCGGCCTGGTTCCTCCATGTCGATGCCGGCTACACCGTCCCCGGCCCCGCCCGCCTGCGCCTCTCGGTCGAATACGACCGCGCCAGCGGCGATGCGCCCGGCGGCTCCTACGGCCGCTTCGACACCCTCTTCGGCATGCGCCGGGCCGACCTTGCGCCCGCGGGGATCTACAACGCGATCGGCCGGGCCAACATCAGCACGCCCGGCGCGCGCGCGGAGATCGCCCCCACCGCGCGGTTCGACGCCTTCGCCGTCTACCGGGCCATGTGGCTGGCCGATCGCACCGATGCCTTCTCCACCACCGGCGTGCGCGACACCACGGGCGGCAGCGGCAGCTTCGCCGGTCATCAGGTGGAGGCCCGGCTGCGCTATTGGCTGGTGCCCACCTTCCTGCGGGCCGAGCTCAACGCGGTCTGGCTGGCCAAGGGCCGCTTCCTCGACACCGCTCCCAACGCGCCGCGCACCGGCGACACGCGCTATCTGGCGACCGCCATCACCGCGACCTTTTAGAATCTGTCCTGCATTGATTGAAGCGACGAGCATACCCCTTCGGGCTGAGTGGTGATGCAAGCTTCTGGCTGAACTGGAGGCGGGCAGCGATGGCCGAGCCCTGTTCTCATGCGCGGCACGGTCGCGTTGCGCGGCCGGTACTTGGGGGTACTTTGGGAGCCGGTCGAGCGGCGACGGGGCGATTGTTCGGTGAGCGCGGCGAAGCGCGGGTGAGGCGGTCGCACCGAATTCGCGCGAGGGGTAATGCATCGGCCCACCCGATGGGCGGTCATCGCCAGCATGCGGCGATCTGATGAGGACAGATTCTAGACCCCGATCGCGGCGATTGCGGGCCGGTCAGTCGCCTTCTACCAGCGAGATGATCCGCCAGCGGCCGTTGCGGCTCGCCGCGGTCAGGCGATAGGCGACCAGGCTGCGCAGCGAGGCCTCGGCCACGTAGCCGACCGGCGGCGCGTTCCGCGGCCCGCTATCGCCAGCGGCCGCCGGGCCAGGTCTATCGACCACCCGGACGTGACGAAAGCCCTCGCGCGCAGCCTCACCGGGCACCAGTTCCACCGCCGCCCAATCGAGCCGCACGATCACCGGCGCACTCGTGGTGGGCGCGCTCCGCAACGCGACGTCCTCGCCGGTCACGATGAACGCGGCGAACGCATCGGCAACGGGCAGCGGCTGCTCGAAGTACCAGGGCAGCGTGAGGCCCCCTTGCGAGTTCTGCGCACAACCAAGCTCGGTAAGGTCCGCCAGCACGTCCCACATCCCGCCGCCTGGTTCCGCGAGCCGCCGCCGCAATTGCGCGATGCCGCCGCCGCCGCCGAAATCCAGCTTGATGTCCTCGGCCGCCAGGCTCGCCAGCGCGTCGCCGTCGCGCTCGGCCACCGCCGCGTTCAGATCGCGGAGGAACTGCGCCGCGCCCGGCAGCTCGGCACATTCGTTGCGGGGCGCAAACGGGCCGACGGCGGGCTGCGGGGCCTCACCCTCCATCGCCGCCACCACTTTCTGCGCCGCCTGCTCCATTTCCCGGGACGGCGCATCGGCCTGGCTGCAGGCGCCAAGACCGAGCAAGAGCAGGGTCGCGACCGCTAGGCGTGCTGTCATCTCGATCACTCGCCTCTCCGCCTGCACCCATATCCCGAGGACCGTGCACGCCGCTAGTGCGCCCCGTCGCGCTCCGTTTCGAGCAGCTTGGAAGCTTCGGGAAAATTAATCAATCGGCGCGGCGTGGTGTTGAGCGGCAGCGCCTCCACCAGCTCCCTGGCCGAGGTATCCACCGCCAGCTCCTCGAACCGTTCGCCGGTACGCCGCAGCTGCGTGTCGAAGGAGCCCACCAGCCTGTCGAAATGCGCGTTGGACGAGGCCAGGCTCTTGCCCAGCATTGCAATATGGCCCGCAACCACGCTCAGCCGATGGTACAATTCCTTGCCCAAGGCGGCGATCTCCGCCGCGTCGGCCTGCATCCCGGCCTGCCGCCAGACGGTGCTGACGGTGAGCGCGATCGACATGAAATTGAGTGGGCTGGAGAGCACCACGCCCTTGCGCAGCGCGTAATCCAGGAGGCTGTGATCCTGCGTGAGCGCGGCGTGAAGGACGTGCTCGCCGGGCACGAACATGACCACGAAATCGGCCGATCCGGCCACGTGGTCATGGTATCGCTTGCCGGCAAGGTCGTCGATGTGAGTGCGCAGCTCGCGCGCGTGGGTCTTCAACAGCGCTGCGCGCTCTTCCTCGCTCTCGGCTTCGTTGGCGCGGGCATAGGTGTTGAACACGTTCTTGACGTCCACCACCAGGCACTTGCCGCCCGGGATGTTGATCACCGCATCGGGCCGCAACAGCCCCGCCTCTCCCTTGACGCTGGCTTGGAAGTTGAAATCCGCTCTGTCGTACAGGCCGCAGCTTTCGAGCAGGTTGGCCAGCTGCAGCTCGCCCCAGTCGCCGCGCGCCTTGGTGGCGCCGCGCAGGGTGGTGGTGATGCGATTGGCCCCTTCCAGCACCCGCTCCTGCCCGGCACGCACCTCGCCGATCACGCCTTGCAATTGGTGGAAGCCGGCAGTGTTGGCCTGCTCGATCTCCTCCATCCGCTTGCGGTAACGCTCCAGCGTCTCGCCGACCGGGCCCACTTTCTTCTCGAGTGCGGCCAGGCTCTCCTTGTTCAGCGCCTCGAGCCGGGTGTGCGCCCCATCGAGGAATTTGGCGTTGGCGCCGGCCAGCAGCTTCTCGCCGATCTCGTGGAACTTGGCCTGCAGCTTGTCCTCGGCTTCCACCAGCCGGGCCAGCTCGCGTTCGAAATGGCGCTCGCGATCGGCCTGGCGCTGCTCGAACGCGCGCTCCCGCTCGGCCGCCTCGCTCCGCAGTGCGGCAAGGGCGGCTGTCGCCTCGCGATGCGCGTCGCGCGCCAAGCCCAGTTCCTGCTCCAAGGTCGCGGCCCGCTGGCCACGTTCCTTCGCGGCCTCTGCTTCGGCATAGACCCGCAGGTACTTGGCATCCAGTTCGCGCGCCTCGGTGTCGCGTTGGGCATGGCGCTGCTTCCACTCGGCAACCGGTCGGCTGCCCAGGAGAAAGCCGATCAGCGCACCCAAAAGCAGGGCGCCGACAATGAGGATTGCGAAGACCGGATCCATCGGCTGCCTTTTCGCTCGCAATGGTGAAACAATGAAGAACGAAGCGCGAACTTAACCGTACCCCCTGCGCCAGGCAAGGGCAGCCCCAGCATCATCCACCGCCACGCGGCGCCAACCGCACCCGCAAATCCGCTTGAGAACTTGCGCCGCCAGGGTAACACGCAGCCACCAATCCAGATTGGCGAGAACTTCACGGGCGTGAAAACCTGCGCCGCGGCTCACGCGGTCCCGCGATTGCCCGCCAACAGGAGAGGACGCCCGTGCCCACCGACATCGAGATCGCCCGGCAGGCCACCCTGAAGCCCATCACCCAGGTCGCCGAGCGCGCCGGTCTCACCGCCGACATGCTGATCCCCTACGGCAAGTACAAGGCCAAGGTCGACACCTCCACGCTGCCCGACGCGCCAGACGGCAAGCTGATCCTCGTCACCGCCATCAACCCCACGCCCGCCGGCGAGGGCAAGACCACCACGTCGGTCGGCCTGAGTGACGCGCTGCACCGGCTCGGCAAGAAGACGCTGCTGTGCCTGCGCGAGCCCTCGCTTGGCCCCTGCTTCGGCGTCAAGGGCGGCGGCGCGGGCGGCGGCAAGAGCCAGGTCATGCCGATGGACGAGATCAACCTGCACTTCACCGGCGATTTCCACGCCATCACCAGCGCGCACAACCTGCTCAGCGCCATGATCGACAACCACATCTATTGGGGCAATGCGCTCGAGCTCGACCCGCGCCGCATCACCTGGCGCCGCGTGCTCGACATGAACGACCGGGCGCTGCGCCAGATCGTCGGGCCGCTGGGCGGCGTCACCAACGGCTACCCGCGCGAGACCGGGTTCGACATCACCGTCGCATCCGAGATCATGGCCATCTTGTGCCTGGCCTCCGGCCTCACGGACCTGGAGCAGCGCCTGGGCGACATCATCGTGGGCTACAGGCGCGACAAATCGCCGGTCTCCTGCCGCGACCTGAAGGCCGACCGGGCGATGACCGTGCTGCTCAAGGACGCGATCCTGCCCAACATCGTCCAGACGCTGGAGAACAACCCGGCCTTTCTCCACGGCGGCCCGTTCGCCAACATCGCGCACGGCTGCAATTCGCTGATCGCCACCAAGACCGCGCTCAAGCTGGCCGATTACGTCGTCACCGAAGCCGGCTTCGGCGCGGACCTGGGCGCCGAGAAGTTCATGGACATCAAGTGCCGCATCGGCGGGATCAAGCCCGATGCCGTGGTCCTGGTCGCCACCGTGCGCGCGCTGAAGATGAACGGCGGCATCGCCAAGAAGGACCTGGGCGAGGCCAATGCCGAGGCGGTGCGCGCCGGCGCGGTGAACCTGCGCCGCCACATCGAGAACGTGAAGAAGTTCGGCATCACGCCCACCATCGCGATCAACCACTTCTTCCTCGACACCGACGAGGAGCTGGCGGTGATCCGCGAGATGGCGGCCAAATACGGCGCGCCGGCCGTCATCTGCAAGCACTGGGCCGATGGCGGCGCGGGGGCCGAGGAACTCGCCGGCATCGTGGTCGCCAGAGCCGAGGCCGGCGCGCCCCGGTTCAACCAGCTATATCCTTCCGAAATGCCGCTGGCCGACAAGATCACGACCATCGCCACCGAGATTTATCGCGCGGGGTCGGTGAGCATCCCGGGTTCCGTGCGGAGCCAGCTCAAGCAATGGCAGCAGATGGGTTACGGCCACTACCCGATCTGCATGGCCAAGACGCAGTACAGCTTCTCGACCGACCCGACCAAGCTGGGCGCGCCCGAAGGCCACGAGATCGCCATCCGCGAAGTGCGCCTCTCGGCGGGCGCGGGCTTCGTGGTGGCCATCGCGGGCGACATCATGACCATGCCTGGCCTGCCCAAGGTAGCGCGCGCGGAGGACATCCACCTCGACGAGACCGGCGCGATCGAAGGCCTGTTCTGAGGCCGGGACCCCGCCGGGCCTGCGGGGTCGCCACACGATCCCGCTAGGCGGCCTCGCGCAGCTTCTTGAGCTTCTTGAGCACCATGGAGCGTTTCAGGCGCGAGAGGTGGTCGATGAACAGGATGCCGTCGAGGTGGTCCATCTCGTGCTGGATGCAGGTGGCCAGCAGGCCGTCCATCGCCTCCTCGTGCACCTTGCCGTCCAGGTCCTGCCACCGAACGCGGCAGGCGCTGGGCCGGTCGACATCGGCATAGATGTCGGGAACCGAAAGGCAGCCTTCCTGATAGGTGTTCACCTCGGGGCTGGGATCGAGGATCACCGGGTTAACGAACACGCGGGGATCATGCTTTACCGGCTGATGCGTGTGCGCTTGGCCGCCCCCATGTTCGTGGTGCGCCTGGCACTCCTCCGGCTCGGCGTCGGGATCGGGCTCCTGCAGGTCGATCACCAGCACCCGCTTGGGCACGCCGATCTGGATCGCCGCCAGGCCGATGCCGTGGGCGGCGTACATCGTCTCGAACATGTCGGCGACGAGCGCGCGCAAATCAGCGTCGAACTGCGCGACGGGTTGCGAAACGGTCTTGAGGCGCGGGTCGGGCGCCTCGATGATCTCGTGAATAGCCATGATGGCAAAATAGTCCCTCGGCCGCGGCGCGACAAGGGAAAGCCGGCGCTAGCCCACCGGCCGCCGCGCGCGCAGGGCCTGCGCCAGCGTGCCCTCGTCCAGGTAATCGAGCTCGCCGCCCACCGGCAGGCCGTGGGCAAGCTGGGTGATGCGCACCGGATGCTCGCCCAGCCGCTCGGCGAGGTAATGCGCGGTCGTCTGGCCTTCCAGCGTGGCGTTCATGGCGAGCACCACCTCGTCGATCCCGCCCCGCCCCACCCGGCCGAGCAGCGCATCGATCGACAGGTCCTCGGGCCGCACGCCATCCAGCGCCGAGAGCCGGCCGCCCAAAACATGGTAAGTGCCGGGAAACAGCCGCGCGCGGTCGAGCGCCCACAGGTCGGCGACATCCTCCACCACGCACAGCTGGCGGGTGTCGCGCCGCGGATCGGCGCAGATGGCGCAGGGGTCGCGGGTGTCGACATTGCCGCACACCGCGCATTCGACCAGCGTCTCCCGGACGCCCTGCAACGCGTCGAGCACCTGGACCAGCGCGGTCGCGCGCCGCTTGACCAGCCACAGCACCGCCCGGCGCGCAGATCGCGGCCCCAGGCCCGGCAGGCGGGCGAGCGCCGCGGCCAGCGCCTCGATCTCTTGCGATGCCATGGCGGTTGGAGATAGGGCGACGCGAGGCGGAACGGAAGGGTGGCGCGATGGCAGCGCTCGGATGGGGGGCAGCGCTCGGATGAGGGGCAGCGGCGGATGAGGCTGGTCTTCATGGGCACCCCGGCCTTCGCGGTCCCCACGCTCGCCGCTCTGCATGGCGCGGGGCACGAGCTCCTCGCCGCCTACACCCAGCCGCCGCGCCCCGCCGGCCGCGGCAAGCAGTCGCGCCGCTCGCCGGTGCACGATGCGGCGCAGGCACTCGGCATCGCGGTGCGCCACCCGCCATCCTTGCGCGATCTGGAGGCGCAGGCGGAGATGCTGGCGTTCCCGGCCCACGCCGCGGTGGTCGCCGCCTATGGCCAGATCCTGCCGCAGGCGGTGCTCGACTGGCCGGAACGCGGCTGCTTCAACGTCCACGGCTCGCTGCTGCCGCGCTGGCGCGGGGCTGCGCCCGTCCAACGGGCGATCCTGGCGGGCGACAGCGTGACCGGCGTCACCATCATGCGGATGGCCGCGGGGCTCGATACCGGGCCGATGCTGCTCGCCGCCCGGCAGCCGCTCGCGGAAATGAATGCCGGCGAGTTGCTCGATGCGCTGGCGGAACTCGGCGCGGATCTGATGGTCGAAGCGCTCGCCCGCCTCGATACCCTGCGCGAAGAGCCGCAGGACGAGCGCGAGGCCACCTACGCCGCCAAGATCGACAAGGCCGAGGCGCGGCTCGATTTCAACCGGCCCGCGCTGCTGCTGGAGCGCGCGGTGCGCGCCTTCGCTCCTTCGCCCGGCGCCTGGTTCCAGCTCGACGGCGAGCGGATCAGGGTTTTGGCCGCGCGCGAAATCGGGGTCAACGGCGCGCCCGGCACGGTGCTCGACGAGGCGCTGACCATCGCCTGCGGCGCTGCCGCGCTGCGCCCGCTCGTACTGCAGCGCGCGGGCCGGCCGGCGCTGCCGGCGGCCGAGTTTCTGCGCGGCAGACCGGTGCCCGCCGGCACGATAGTGGCGTGACCCGTTTCGCCCTCACGCTGGAATTCGACGGCGGGCCGTTCATGGGCCTGCAGCGCCAGGACCATGGCCCCAGCGTGCAGGGTCTGATCGAGGATGCGGTGCGCCAGGTCACCGGCGAGGAGGCGGTGCTGCACAGCGCCGGGCGGACCGACAGCGGGGTCCACGCGCTCGCCATGGTGAGCCATATCGACATCGCCAAGGAGATCACCGCCTTCCGGCTGATGGAGGCGCTCAACGCCGTGATCCGCCCCGCGCCCGTGGCGGTGATCGGCTGCAAGGCGAAGCGGGCGGACTGGCACGCGCGCTTCTCCTGCATCGGCCGGCGCTATCGCTACGTGATCCGCAACCGGCGCGCGCCGCTCACGCTCACCCGCGGGCGCGAATGGCATGTCGTGCGCGCGCTCGATGCCGCGGCGATGCACCGCGCTGCGCAGGCGCTTGTAGGCCGGCACGATTTCACCACCTTCCGCTCCGCCAATTGCCAGGCGGCCGATCCGGTCAAGACCCTCGATACGCTGGACATCCGGCGCTCGATGGAGGGCAATGGCGAGGTGGTGACCATCGACGCGGCGGCGCGCAGCTTCCTGCATCATCAGGTGCGCTCGATGGTCGGTACGCTGGCGCTGGTGGGCCTGGGCCAGTGGCGCGAGGCCCAGGTGGCCGAGGCGCTAGGGGCCAGGGACCGCGCGGCGCTGGGTCTCAACGCCCCGCCCGAGGGGCTGTATTTCGTGGAAGCGAATTATCCGGCCGAGGCCACCGAGCAAAGCGAGGCGCGACCATGAGCAGGCCGGTATTGCCGCGGACGCCGCATGACAACCCCCCGCGACACGAGCGCCTGTCTGCTGTCGTGCGCCCTGCTGGCGGCCGGCTTCATCGGCGCCTTGCCGTGGCTCCTGGCAGAACTCGCCGACGTGCCGCCCATCCCAAGCTGCAAGCCAGCCTGGCGGTACGGGCGGGCTGGGTACCGGCGCTCGAAGCTCCTGCCGCGAGAGCGCGAGAGCGTAGCAGCGGCGGCGGCGGCGGACCACGGCGGAGCGAAACGCTAGAGCGGGATGACATTACGCTGCACCATATCCTGAGTTTCTGAGGTAGGCTGCGCACTCGTTGGGTGGGAAGCGGTCGAGAAGTGCGCCGATGCGCTGCCAGGTTGCTTCCCTTGTTCGCTCTGCGGCGGCGCGCAG
>JANNOJ010000052.1:0-168105 GCA_031399025.1 Erythrobacteraceae bacterium
GACGAAGGCGATCAGGTCACCGGCACTGGATGGGCCGATCTGCGCGAAGATGGCTGGCTCGAAGGCGAAATCGCCTACAATAATGGCGACGACACCTCATTCATCGCTAAACCGTGGCCTTTTTCAGCGGCCTGTTAGTGCAGTGCGACACCCTACCGGAGCCGAATGCTGGTGCTGCCGGTGAGGAACCAAAGCATCTACGTCCGTACGGGAGACAGCGATTTCGACACTGTGCGGCAGGTCTTTCGCAACCAGGACTATGCCTGGGTCATCCGTTTGCGAAGCCTATCGGCGGCCTTGCTACGATACGAAGCTATCTTAGCCTCGGGCAGGCGGCCGGTGATCATCGACGCTGGAGCCAACATTGGCGCGGCGTCACTGTGGTTCAATCAGCAATATCCCGAAGGGACCGTGGTTGCGATCGAACCCGATCCAGAGAACGTCGTACTGCTGAAGCGCAACGCGCAGGGTCGAGATATCGTCGTCTGGGATGCCGCCATCCGTAGCGAGGACGGTTTCGTCGCGGTGCATAATGAAGGCGCGTTATGGGGCGTGCAGACCACCCGCTCGGATACCGGCCTGAGTATCGTGACCGTCGAACAGGCGCTCGCGGCGATGCCGATTGGCGAACTGTTTATCGTTAAGGTCGACATTGAAGGTTTGAAAGCGATCTCTTTGCACCGGGAACAGGGCGGGGCCGAAGCTCTGCTCATGATCGCTCGCACCATCTTCTGGCTTGGATCGCCCGCATCGACGCGCGAGCACAGCAACCACACGAAGCTGTAATCGACGTCGATCCCCGCCTCGCCCAGCTGGCCGAGCACCTGGTGCATCATCGAGAGAAATTGCACCGTGGAACAGAAATCGGGTGTGATCGCCGCTAGCGCCACCAGCAGCGGATTGGCTGCCTGCATCGCTGCCCGGGGATCGTGCCTAGCGCCGACGGCGGATTGAGGATCACCATGTCATAAGTGCGGGCAAGGTCTGTCAGCCCCTGGCGAAGCTTGCGGAAGCGGGCGGCCAGAACGCTTTGTCCGTCGGCCCCGACGGCTGCCATCTCATACTCGACATCAAACAGTTCGAGGTTCGAGGGGATCAGATCCACGTTTGGCAAGGGCGTGCGCTTGACGGCATGGGCGAAATCGGCCTGTGTGGGGACGATTGAGAGATAGGGGTAGAGCGTCTCCTCGCGAGTGATGTTGAAAATGCGGGTTGAAGCCGAACAGCGTGGCGGTTGTAGCCTGGCTATCGGGGCCTCGCACTCGTGCGAAGAAAAGCAAAAGTATTTTCAATAACGATATACAAATTGGGTTCTATAAACGATAAGTTCTACTTGGCGCCGATTCCCCTAACGATCACACCGACAGTCCGGAAGGCTATCAATATATCGAGCCAGTACGAAAAGTTCTTTATGTAATAGAAGTCATACTGAAGTTTGTTGTCAATATCGCCCAAATTAGTGACGTGACCTTGGTTTACCTGTGCCCATCCAGTGAGGCCAGGGCGGACGATGTGCCGATAAGAATAGAAAGGGATCTCGCGCTCGTACCACCGGCTGAGCGGGATTGCTTCGGGCCGCGGGCCGATCCAGCTCATATGCCCGGCCAGGATGTTGAATACCTGTGGTAGTTCGTCAATTCGGGTGCGTCGCAGAAACGCACCCACCCTCGTTATGCGCGGATCGTTCTCGGTGGTCATAGCCCGCATCCGCTCGCCCTCCTCGTCGTCGATTGCACTGTCGCAGCGCATTGTGCGGAACTTCGCCACGCGAAAACTCTGCCCGCGATAGCCCAGTCGCTCCTGACGGAACAAAACCGGGCCGCGGGAATCGAACCGAATGGCGAGCGCCACGAGCGCAAAGGGTACCATCAACAAGGGTGCGAGCAGCAGCGCAGCCAGGGTATCCAGCGCCCGCTTTGCCCGAATATAGGACATGTTGGGCAACAGCGAGCCGAAACTGTTTTCCGACAGGTGCTCGACCCGGACCTTGCCCGTTGCCGCCTCATAGACCTGCTTGTAGTGGAACACTGGTATGCCCCCCAGTGCAGCCTGGGCCAGCATTCGCTCCCAAGCCGCGGGCATGTCGTAGTGCAGGTCGGCAACCAAGATTGCACCGCGCTGTAAGGGAAGGATGGGTTCGATCATCGGAACCGAGACAATGCCAAATTCGGTTAGGCGATCAATTCTGCCACCAGGGACCGTGTAGAAGACGTTGGCATCTGAGCGAATGGCATAAACCATGAATACCATATAAGCGAGAATCGAAGAGGCAAAATTAAGAGTTAAAACAGCAACAGAATAATCAATTCTTGTGACAAGAACAAGCAAAGCCGCTAGCCCGAAGCTTAAACTGAAACCTGGAACTACTGAGCCCAATTGCTTCACACCAGGATAGGTGTTTACCTTTCGCGCTAGTAATAGTCCGCCAGAGGCGGCAAACAGAGAGGCGATGATGCTGTTGACAGCAGGTTCGTTGGTTACCAAGCGCCCCAAATCGGCCGAGAAGTATAAAATCGGGGGTAGCAGCGCGCCGAAGGTTAGGCAGACGAAAGCCTGCAAACTGAAAGACCGCCACCACGTGCGGTTGTCATGCACGAGGGTCGCTTGTGGAGACATCAGCATTCGAGAGGATCCGCGATTGTGCAATGCCACATTGCGCCTGTAGCTTCGGCATGTCGAGTGAACAACCGCGCTGCGTCTCCGCCTTGAGTTACGCAAAAGTCTGGTCGGCGGACGCGAATCTTTCCGCTGACCAAGTGCCCAAAGCTTCATTGGTGAGCAGGTCGCCAGGTTACATATGGTGGCAGCAGTGAGCTCATGCGCGATCTGATCAAGGGGCAGGATTGTGAGCCGCTGTGGGTCGATTCCTTGTGGTTTGGGATCCTCACTTGATGGGGGCGTACTTCGCCTGAAGCAAAGTACCCCGGATCGTATAGGCGATCAATCGAAGCCCCGGTAATGCATCTCCTCAACGCCGCGCGGCCTGTCAGATCGCGAGCTCATGGGCGCAAGTTGTTGGCGACAAGGGCGATGTGCGGCACGGAGCCGGATGCGCTTGTAGTCAGCGCTTCGATCGAACGCGGCACATCGATGTCAATCTCATTTCGGCTTGCAAGGTGGTGCAGCATGATGATGGCGGTAGTCAGCACATCCGCCCGCACCTGCTCATCGACCTCGACCCATTTTGCGGTTCCAGACTAGGCGATCGATCGACTTCGACTGTGACGGCTTGGCTCGAATGGAGGCTGCAGCGTATTCCGGCAGGTGCATGTTCTCGGCGCCGGCGGTGACGTCCGAACACAGGTCGATACGCGTGCGTGTATGCGGGTTCAGGTCAAGCAGCCGCGCCGGGACCAGAAGGCCGAACTCGCAGGCGCTGCGGCGCAGCACCGTAAACTCCTTAGCTTCTCCTCCCAGGTGACGAGCGTTGCTTCCGACATGGCGTCCAGCTGGACAAACACCGCCGCGACCATCTCCTCTCTCGTGAGTGCGGTTTTACCTGATTTGCATAACCTGAGGCACTTCCGTAGGAGCCCTTTCATGGATAGTGGAGTTGGTGTGGCACGAAACCGATCGCACTTGGCACTGATCGCCTGTACGCTGTTCCCTACCGCGTCGGCCTGCTCACAAGCCGATCCTTCGCGCCAAGCAAATGAATTGAACGAAGCGCGGCGGGAATTCAGCGCTGCCGAAAAGGCAGCAGCGCGATCCCTGTCGGTCCTTGCAGTTAATGATGCTGCGAATGCCAACGACGACCCGTTTGAACGGGCGGTTCGCTGCCATGCGGCACTGGGAGGCTTGCGCGCGGAGTTTGGCAGCAGCGAGGTTCTAGGTGAGGCGCAACTTGCGGAGTTGGTTTCGGCTGAACGCTATTTTGAACAGCGCGTGCAGGAGGAAGGCGCGGCAGCCGGCCGGCGGCGGGCGCAGATCGGCGTCGCCATCCGCGAGGCAGAGCAACAGCGGCCCGGTATCGCAGACGAGCTCCGCATTGCGCTCAACTGCGTGCGCCAGACTCAATCGTAGCCCCCTGCAGCGTCCAAGCGGGGAAACGGTATGCGCGATGCTGCCGCTCGGCTCAGTGCGGAGACTGGCCCAACCGCGCGCCCTGTGGATCGGCAAGGCGCGCCAGCGCGCGGCGGTTGAACGCGGCGCGTTGCGGATCCAGAAACCAGCCCCATTTATTGAAGTATCGCGCTAGGTTGACCACCTTGCTGACTTTGCTCCGCCAGCCCAGCGACTGGCTACGATATTCATGGAACACTGTGACTGCGGGGACAAACATCGTCCGATGGCGGGCGTGAATCCGCCGGGAAAGATCGGCGTCTTCCCCGTACATGAAGAAGCGCTCGTCAAAGCCGCCGACCTCCTCGATCACCGAGCGCCGCAGCAGCATGAAGCAGCCGGAAAGAAAGGGAAACTCAGCGACTGCGGCGTAATCCCAGTCCCGGAATTCATAACGATCGTTGCGCTGCGCGACCCAGCGTGAGCGGCCGAAAAATCCACGCCCGAACACATCCGCCGGGTGCGGCAGGAGCCGGCACAGGTGTTGTATCGACCCATCAGGATAGCACACCCGCGGCATGGCCAGTCCTGCATCTCGGTGACGATCCATGAAGGCCAGCAGGCCCGGCAGGACCTCCGGGCCGAAGACCAAATCGGTGTTGAGGATGGCGTGATAATCGCTCTTGTGGCTAAGGGAGAAGGCGAGGTTGTGGGCCGAGCCGTAGCCGAGATTGCTGCCCGGACGAATGACGTGGACGCCGGCATCGACCAATGAGGGCAGCGGGTTGGGCAGTGGGCTGTTGTCCACCAGCACGATCCGGGCATCGACCGGTGATGCCTGGACCTGCGCGACTGCCCGAGCGACTTCCTCAACGGCGGTCTTATAGAGCACGAACGAGACAGTCAGCCGTGCCATGCTACAACACACTCACATTCATCGCTGGTGAGCCGGACTGGCTGAGATCAAGCGTGAACCATAAGGCGTGCACGCCGCCCGCGGCGGCTGCGTTGCCCAGCGCAAGGCGCACCCCGCCCTCGTGCTGGAGAATATCCACCGGACCGGATGCGATAGAGCGCGCTGGCACCGAACGGGCGGACGTGGGCCTAAGGACGAAATCGAGGGGGACCAGCACCCGCCGCAGGGGCTCTCCCTCGCCCGGATCCAAGAACAGTTCCATTCGGCCCCAGACCCGCCTGGCGCCCTCCGCCAGCGCTACGGTGAAGAGCCCTTCGCGCGCCTGCGCCACAGTGAAGCTGCGCGAGGCGAGGACTGCTCGGCCGGCATCACGCTGCTGCCACACGGTGCCGCCCGGCTGTAGATTGTGGTTGTTCCCCGCCATCAGCGAATTGGCCGGGCCGGTCATGGGAACGTGAAAAAAGTTGTTGGTGAAGGATACCAGATCATCGGCACAATCAAATCGATAGACGCCCGGCCCGCCACCAGGGGCCGCACCCGTGCCGGTGAACTTGCACGCAGTGAAGCCGATTCCCGAGGCCCCGCGCGAGCGCAGCAGGATCTCGTGTGTGGTTTCGAAGTAGACGCTCTCGAAGGTGATCGCCTGCGCGTAGGCACCGCCGGTTTCGATGTCGATCGTCGCCTTGCCCGCTGTCACCCCGGCCTCCATGCTTCCCCCCAACATTACGAAGCCGTCCACGCCCCGCAACCGGACGAACGCATCGCTGTGGCGACCGAGGCGAGTATTTATCAGGTGGACCGAATTGCAGGGAAAGCCGCGGACATGCAGGCTGAAGCGCCCGTCCATCAGGTGGCAATCGCGGATCACGCAGGTCTGCAGCGTACTGAATTCGAGGTTGGCCTCGGTTTGCAGATTGGTCGTCACCCCGTCGATGACGATTCCGGCGACTTCCCGCGAGGCATCGACCTTGAGCGCGTGCGTGCCTCCGTTGAGCGTCAGATCGCGGATTGTCACGTAGAGAAAGGCGACCGAATCCTTATTCGCCAGCTGAGGCGCATCAAGCGCCCAGTTCTGGTTGTCGATCACGCTGCCGTTGCGCGATTCTCCTTGTAGAGTGATACCGCTCGGCAGTCGTAGCGTGTCGGAGATGATGAAGCGACCGACGGGGATGACGACCGCTCCGCCGCCCGGCTCGGCCGCGTCGAGCGCCGCCTGGATGCCCGCCCAGTCAAGCGATTGCTCGAGCCGTTCGGCGAAAGGATAGACCGCGCGCGCCTCGGCGAGGGTGCCGAAACGATCGGACAGGAAGCGGACCTGCCCATCGCCGGAAGCGCCGAAGGAGCGTGGGCAGATACCCGGGGTGCGGGCAGAGGTAGGTGCGAGAGTCGCCGATCCCTGCACGGGCTGCTGCGACAGGGCAATGCCGGGCAGCACCGCCAGCATGCCGGCACCGGTACCCGAGCCGATCAGCACCGCCCGGCGTGTGGCCGCGTTCCCGACACCCGCTTCATCGCTTTTCCGCACACACCCATTCCCATACCTTGCCTCGATTGTGCCCCTGCCGTAATCGGCGGCCCCGGACAACCGCGATGCGGCGCAAGATGAACCATCGTTTCCGACCCATCGTGGTGCTGTTTCATCCCGACGACGATGCTATCGCATCTTTGATCGCGTTGGGGGAACGCTGGCGGCTAATCGCAGTGGTCAATGCAATCGACGAGCGCCGTCTAGCCCGAGTGCGTGAGGCAGGCATCGAGATCTTGCTCAACAACGACAATATCGGGCTGGCGCGGGCCTTCAACCAGGGCATGGAGCGGGCCTTCGCCCAGGGGGCGGATCATGTGATCCTGCTAGACCAGGACACACGCCCTCCGCCCACCATGCCGGACGAACTGCTCGAACGGGCCGATCGGTTTATCGCGGGCGGCGGTGCGCTTGGTTGCCTCGGTCCCAGGCCGGTGGACCGCAAGCGGCCCGGGGCGGCGACAAGCGCCCGGCACGCCGGCCTGATCGACAGCAGGACGAGTCTGGTGCCGGTGGCAACGATCATCTCCTCGGGAATGGTTATCCCGCGCACGGCGTTTGAGCGGGTCGGCGGGATGTGGAACGAGCTGTTCATCGACCATGTCGACCATGAATGGTGCTTCCGGGCGGCGAACGCGGGCTTGGCTGTGATGATCGCTCCGGATATCGTGATGCCGCACAACATGGGCGATGCGGGAATCGAGTTTCTCGGCCGCTACAAACCGATCCACCGTAGTTCCTTTCGCCACTATCATCTTGTTCGAAACACCTTGTGGCTGGTGCGTTGTTCCTTCATTCCGCGCCGATGGCGTATCGTGGAAGCGGCCAAGCTGGGGTATCGACTGCCTATCTATCTGGCCTTCGGGACGGCGCGTGGACGCAGTCTGGCGGCCATCGCGCAAGGCCTGCGCCACGGTCTCAGCCGCAAGCGGATGAGCAGCAAGACCTTGTTCGCGTAGCAAGCGAAGGCAATCGCCTCATCTACACGTTCGTCTGGGTTGCGCTCGCGCTCACGACCATCGTCCTGCACGCCATCTTTGATGCGATGCAATTTTCGGATTCGCGGGCTTACGCGGGGCTGATCGGCTCAACTCATTATTTCCTGCCACAGAACTGGTGGGTGTTCGAGCCTTTTTCCAAGGTGCTGTTCCTTGTCCTGATGGATCTCACACAAGATCTGGAACGCTCGGTCGCCGGAGGCCACTTCTTCATCAGTGTCGTCTGCCTGTTGGGTTTCCTGGCCATCTTCCCACCCAGGCAGGGCAACTGGCGAGGCCTGCTGATGGCCTTTGCTCTGTTCGGTCCCCAGCTCGCCTTCGTCACCATCCGCGCGACGCCGGCCTATATACTGGCGGCAATTGCTGTTCTTGAGGCGGCGCGCGGGCGGCACCGCTCCTTTGCCTGGCTTGTCGGAGCCGGGCTGTTCCATGTGTCCAGCGCGCTGGCGCTCGTTCCCATAATGGCCCTGCTGTTTCGCTCCTATTTCGGAGCACTGCAGCGCCTGCGCGATCCGCGGATTCTGCTTTCGGTGCTGTTCTTTCTGGGGCTGATGCTTGCCCTTGCCAGCCCGATCATTTTCTCTAGCGCACAGGTTGTCTTGGAAAGCATCCCGTTCCTAAGCAAATACACTGTATTCTTGGTTGGCCTTTCCGATGAGGGCGGAATTTCAACTATTCAGACATTTGCTTTCGGTCACTTCGTATTGCTTGCCGGGATTACTGTATTCTTCTTTTTTTATATCGTCATAAACGATCCAATAACTCGAAAATCCTCAATTTTTGTCGTTGTGGGTTTTTTGGTCTATGCGCTGATGTTCTTTGCTTTTTCCCCGATCGCCGCCTTTCGTCAGACCCTTTTCTGGATGCTGCCCGCGCTCAGCCTGTTTCCATGGCATCGCGTGGGCTGGAGCGGGCCAGGGCAAATTCCGTTCCTCGCGCTGGTACTCGGGATTTTCGCCTTCCAGTTCGATCGGGTGCTGGTCTGATTGGTCCCGCTCAATCGCGGTCGACCCGGCGCCCCGCCCGCATGGCCCACAGGCGGCGCATAGCCAAGAGCGTTTCGGCCTGGCTAATGACCGAAAGCCCTAGCGCGGATTGCACTGATCGCCGCAGCGGCTCGATGGCGTAGACGCCAAGGCGCAGCAGTACACGACCCGCTATGCCGAAGTGCTTCTCCGCAAAGGCAAGCCGCGATTCGAGTAGATAAGAGAGTGCCTTGGCTTTGGCTCCGCGGCTCGTCCCGCCCTTGCGATGGAACACACGGATCGAAGCCATGTAGCGGATCGTATGCCCGGCCTGAACGACCCGCCGGGAAAGATCGAGGTCTTCATGATAGACAAAGAAGCGCTCATCGAACCCGCTCAGCTTCTCGAAAACTGCGCGTCTGATAAAATAGAACGCACCCATTACGTGCCCCACGGGAGCATCGTGCTCGTGGTCGAACTCGACCAGTTCCAGCGGGCGGACCAAGCCGGGGGCCACCTGCGGAATGCCGGTGCTTACCGCGAACAGACGCCACGGGCCCGGCTGCCGGCTGCAATGCCGTGCGGTCCTCCCCTCCTCGTCGACCAGCCGGACGCCGCATACGGCCACGTGCTCGTTCTGCGGTGCGGCCAAAAAGCTTTGCACACTCTCAAGCGCCGGTCCGAGTAAGAGAGTGTCGGGGTTGAGGAACAGCACATACTCCGAATTTCCCCGCGCCGCGCCAAGGTTGCAAGCCGCGCCGAACCCAACGTTGCGGCCCGGCTCGACCAGTACGATCCGCGGATCGTCGCGGGCAAAATCGGCTGAGCAATCTTGCGACTTGTTGTCCACCACGATCACGGCGCCCAGCGCGGCGCCCTCATGCGCGAAAATGGATCCCACGCACTCGCGCAGCTGAGCGCCGGCATTCCAGTTGACGATGACGATATCCGTTTTGCTCAAGGCCATTCTTCCGCTCGCCGATGCGCCGGCCCTGATGGATCTGCCTCCACCCTGCAAGGCTCTGCGCCGCCCCGTTGCTTTTGCCGTTCAACCGGCTAAGGGTCCCGCCCTTCTCGGCTTGCCTGGGCCGTTTGCCGCCTTCCCGGGCTCAATAACCAGGGTTCCCTCCGCGAAAGAGACAAGGAAGCGTGATGTCGTCGTCTCGAAAAGTGGCTTTGATCACCGGAGTGACCGGGCAGGATGGTGCCTATCTGGTCGAGCTCTTGCTCGACAAGGGCTATATCGTCCACGGCCTCAAGCGGCGCGCCTCAATGTTCAACACGGCGCGGATCGATCATCTGTACCGTGATCCCCACGAGGATGGGGTTCGCTTCTTCCTTCACCATAGCGATCTGACCGATTCCACCAACCTCATCCGGGTCATTCAGCAGATCCAGCCCGACGAGATCTACAATCTCGCCGCACAAAGCCACGTGGCGGTGTCGTTCGAAGTGCCGGAATACACCGCCAATGCCGATGCTCTGGGGACGTTGCGCGTGCTCGAGGCAATCCGCATCCTGGGACTCGAGAAGAAGACGCGTTTCTACCAAGCTTCGACGTCAGAGCTTTATGGGCTGGTGCAGGAAACCCCGCAGACCGAGACCACGCCGTTCTACCCGCGCTCGCCCTATGCGGTGGCAAAGCTGTATGCCTACTGGATCACCGTCAATTACCGCGAGGCTTACGGGCTGTACGCCTGCAACGGCATTCTCTTCAACCACGAAAGCCCCTTGCGCGGCGAGAACTTCGTGACGCGCAAGATCACGCGCGCGCTGGCGCGGATCCATCTGGGCCTTGAGAAATGCCTTTATCTGGGAAATCTCGATGCCCGGCGCGACTGGGGCCATGCCCGCGATTATGTCGAGATGATGTGGCGCATGCTGCAGCAAGAGCAGCCTCAAGATTTCGTCATTGCCACCGGCGTGCAGTACAGCGTGCGCGATTTCGTCACCCTGGCGGCTGCCAAGCTGGGGCTGAACCTGCGGTGGGAAGGCAGCGAGCTGTCGGAAACCGGCTACGACCAGGACGGGCGCGCCATCGTGCGCGTAGACGAGCGCTACTATCGGCCGGCCGAAGTCGAGACCCTGCTGGGCGATGCATCGCTGGCGCACCGCAAGCTCGGATGGCGGCCGACGGTTACCTTCGACGAGCTGGTGACCGAGATGATTGAGGAGGATTTGCGCTCCGCGCAGCGCGATGACCTTGTCACCCAGCATGGTTTCCGGGCTTCCAATTTCCACGAGTGAAAGTGTGAAAGATCGTCTCAACCTGGGACTCGGGCTACTGAGCAGTGTCTGGGTGGCGATCGTCTCGTTTGTCGTCGTGCCCTTCTATCTCCGCTTTCTAGGGCTGGAGGCTTATGGTCTAATCGGCTTTTTCGTCGCGCTGCAATCGCTGTTCGTCGTGCTGGACATGGGCCTGAGCGCAACGATGAGCCGGGAGGTCGCCCGCTGCCGTGCGCACGGCGCGAACAGAGATGCTTGCAATCTCCTGCACACGCTGCAGTACATCTATTGGGCCACGGCCGTCGTGATCGGGATCGGGATCGCGCTGGCCGCCGGTTTCATCGCCGAACACTGGCTGCGCGACACCGGCATTCCCAGGGCCGATCTGAGGGATGCCATCGTGCTGATGGGTCTGGTGATTGGGCTGCGCTGGCCGGTCGCTCTCTACTCGGGTGCGTTGATCGGCGCTCAGAGGCTGTCCGTCGTCAGTATTCTGACGATTATCATGTCCACTGTCACCAACCTGGGTGCAGTCCTAGTGCTCTGGCAGGTTTCAGCCAGTATCGAGGCCTTTTTCGCCTGGCAGGCGCTGTGCGCCCTTCTCCATGCCGCAAGCCTTTACGTGATCGCGTGGCGCGAGATGGGCGAGCGCGCGAACGTCTTGTTCGATAAGGCGGGATTGCTCCGTATCTGGCGCTTTTCGGGCGGACTTAGCATTGCGGCGCTGACTGGAGTCATCTTCATGCAGAGCGACAAGCTCGTGCTTGCCCGGCTCGTGTCGCTGACCGAGCTGGGCGGGTACATGCTCGCCGCGACCATGGCCCGGGCGCTGTATATCGTGCTGACGCCGGCCTTCAACGTGATCTACCCCAAGATGACCGCGCTGCTCGCCGATGGCACTACAGCGGAGTTGGCCACCTATTACAGGGTAGGCACCCGCCTGCTCGTGGCAGCGATCGTTCCGGCATCCACCTTCGCTTCGTTCTTCTCCTACGAGTTGCTGATGCTGTGGACAGGCGATGCAGCGGTGGCGGCCCTGGTGGCTCCGATCGTGCCGTTGATCGTTGCCGGCACTGTACTGAATGGCGTGATGCACTTTCCCTATGCGCTACAACTCGCCGCGGGAAACAGCCGGCTGCCGGCGACCATAAACCTGATCCTGCTCGTGCTGTTTGTTCCCATGCTGATTGTGTTGGCGAGCTCATTTGGCATCTACGGCGGTGCGCTAGCCTGGCTTGGTCTCAACTCCTGCTACATTCTGCTGGGCACATGGCTCACCCACAGGACGATTCTTCCCGGTCTCGGCGCCCGCTGGATTCTTCAGGATGTCGGCGTCCCTTTCCTGCTATGCGCCGGCGTTTCTGCTGCAGGGGCGGTGGCTGCGCGCGCCCCTGATCTGCCGGTGTTGGTGCAACTAGGCCTGGGGGCGGCAAGCGCCGGCGTGGCTCTACTCCTGTGCCTCGTCATTCTTACCCCCTCCGCCTCCATCTTGCCATCAACGAGGCTGCGACTAGTGACGCTCTTCAAGCCATCTCCGAGGAACTGATGACCTTTCACGTCCTGAAAAACGAGACCGAAATTCGCGAAGCGAGGCAAACCCTCGTTGAACGCAGTCTTTCAAGCTTGCCCCATCCGGCGACAAGGCTGGCCGGGCGGCTGATGGCGAGATTGGGGCTTTCTCCCTCACTGATACTTGGCGATTATGTCAAAAGCTGGGATCTACTCAAGTCAGTTGAATTCCTGGAGCAGCACGTGCCACGCAACAGCCCAATCCTGGATATCGGAGCTTATGCATCGGAAATCCTGATTGCGATGCACAAAGCCGGCTTCACCGATCTGACCGGAGCCGACCTCAACTCCAAGCTGTCAAGAATGCCGTTTCCCAACAAGATCCGCTATGTCGAGAGCGACTTCATGGCGACTCCGTTCAAAGATCAATCCTTCAAGGCGATCACTTCGATTTCGGTGATCGAACATGGCTACGATCCTGAGCGCTTGCTGCGCGAAGTGTCTCGCTTGCTGGTGCCCGGCGGCTATTTCCTTGCCTCGTTTGATTACTGGCCGAACAAAATCGATACCGGATCGACCCGCTTTTTCGATATGAGCTGGCTGATTTTCTCGAAAGATGACCTGGAAGAACTGCTCTCAATCGCGCGCGGCATGGGGCTGGTGCCGGCAGGGAACATGGAGCCGGACGCCGACAAGCGGGCCATCGAGCATGGCGGCTACCATTACACCTTTGGATGGCTAGTGCTCCAGAAGCAGGCCTGAGGTGCGCATCCTGCTTGTATGCGGTTCGGCGCCGCCGATGCCGTGCGGCGTTGGCGACTACAGTGCATCATTGGCTGGCGGGCTGACCGCTCAGCCTGGTCACCACGAGGTGGCGTTGTTGACCTCACGTGCGGCCAGCCCGCCCGGCGGGCACGACATCCGGCTGTTCAATGCGATGAAGGAATGGTCGTTGAGGGAGATCGGCACTGTCCATTCGGTGCTGCGCGAATGGAAGCCCGACATCGTTCATCTGCAATACCCCTCGCAAGGCTTTGCCGCCCTCACCCTGCCCGCGTTGATCCCGTTCCTGGCATGGCGCGCGGGTGCCATGCCCGTGCGCACCTGGCACGAAGCCTTCAGCGGCCGGCGGAGCATTCCCTTCCTCCTGCAATCGGCCGCGCCGGGCCCGGCCATCGTAGTGCGCCCGAACTTCGCCGATTTGATGTGGCCGCCGCTGCGCAGGCTGCTCCGCTTCCGACGGCCCCGTTTCATCGCCGGCGCTTCCTCCATCGCCCGCTCCACGCTCAGCCCGGCGGAACACGTTGAGCTGCGCACCCGTTATCTTGCCGGCCGCCACCGGATGATCGTCTTTTTCGGGTTCATCTATCCGTCCAAGGGCGTCGAGCAGCTGTTCCAAATCGCGGATCCCATGCGCGATACATTGATCATCGCCGGAAACACCGAGGTCGATCCCGTCTATGTTGGCCAGATCCGGCAGTTGTGCGAGACACAACCATGGGCCGGGCACGCGAATCTCGTGGGTTATCTTTCGGCAGACCAGATCGCCGATCTTCTCGCAGTGGCCGATGCTGTGGTGCTTCCATTCCGTAATGGCGGCGGCAGCTGGAACAGCTCGATCAGCGCGGCGCTGGCGCAGGGCACCCCGGTGGTGACCACCGTGCACGAGGATCATGGCCATGACGTGGTTCGGGGGATCTATTTCGCTCGCCCGGACGACTTGGACGATCTTCGCCACGGGCTCGCCACAGTCTGCGCACCGCGGGCCGCAAATAGCAGCGTGGCGCTGGTTGAGAAGGAGTGGGACCGCATCGCGCAAGCCCATCTGGCCGTGTACGGCGACGCCCTAGCTAACCGCTCGCGCGGAGACCAGGCTTGATCGTCTCCATCTGCATCGCGACGTTCAAGCGCGGCCACCTGATCGGCGAGACACTCGCCTCCATCGCGCCGCAACTGACCAAGGAGGTCGAGGTCGTCGTGCTCGACGGCGCCTCGCCCGACGATACGGCCAGCGTGGTCGGCGCCTACGCAGAGCGACACCCGAACATCCGCTATATTCGCGAGGAAACCAATTCGGGCATCGATGTAGATTTCGACAAGGCTGTCGGCCATGCGCGCGGGCGTCATTGCTGGCTGTTTTCGGATGACGATCTGATCGTACCGGGAGGCGTGGCAAGGGTTTTGGCCGAACTGGCGGCGAGCGATCCGGACCTGCTCGTGGTGGATGCGGAGATCCGCGACAAGCATCTGGCGCAGGTTTTCGAGAAGCGCCGGATGCCCTTCTCTGGTCGCCGGATATACGGCCCGGCGGATGCTGATCGGGCGCTCGCAGAACTGGGGGATGCGCTATCCTTCATCGGCTGCGCGATCTTCCGCCGCTCGGCGTGGCTCGCACGCGACCGCGCCAGCTACTTCGGATCGCTGTTCGTCCATGTCGGCGTGGCCTTCCAGCAGCCCGCCCTCCCCCGCATCGTCGGCCTCGGCGAACCCTTGATCCACATCCGGATCGCGAACGCCATGTGGACGGCGCGCGGGTTCGAGATCTGGATGTTCCTTTGGCCCGATCTCATCTGGTCGTTCGCCGGGCCGAGCGCCGTGGCAAAGCGCAAGGTCGTTCCGCGCGAGCCTTGGCGGCAGCCGCAGAAGCTTCTCGTCTGGCGGGCGCACGGGGCTTACGGGTCCGAGGAATACCGCCGCTTCCTCGCTCCCCGGGCGAGCCTTCCGGAACGGTTGTGGATGCAGGCGATCGCCCGGCTGCCGGGCCACCTGGCGCATAGCCTAGTGGTCGGCCTGCTTTCCGCCACCGGGCATCGGCGCGCCTCGAGCGTCTATCAGCTGGTCGAAGGCAGCCGCTACAGCAACCGGCTCAGCCGGATCATCGCAGGATCCTCAGCCCACCGGACGAATGCGTAGGCCCGCCATGACTGAGCGGCAAACCGCCATCATAACGGGCGCGCGGGGCCAGGATGGCAACCTGCTCACGCGGCTGCTGCTCGATCAGGGCTATCGCGTCGTAGGCACCACACGCCTCGCCCAGCCGGCCGATGCGGCGCTGGAGCCGCAGGAGATGCGCGAATGTACGCTCACCGATTTCGACGCGATCGCCGCGCTCATCGCCGATGTGGAGCCGGACGAGATCTACAATCTCGCCGCCTTCTCGACCGGCTCGGGCATGTTCGACGATCCTCTCGCCATGGGAGACATCAATGCGATGGGCCCGGTCCGCATTCTCGAGGCGATCCGCCAGTCGGGGCGGCCTATCCGCTTCTGCCAGGCATCCAGCAGCGAGATGTACGGCGCCCGCTCCCTCGCTCCACAATCGGAAACCACCTGCCTCGATCCGCGCAGCCCCTATGGCGCGGCTAAGCAATATGCCCATGCGATGGCCGGCGTGTATCGCAGCGCCCATGGTGTCTTCGCGTGCTCGGCGATCCTGTTCAATCATGAAAGCGAGCTGCGCCCGGAGAAGTTCGTCACCCGCAAGGTGACTCGGGCGGCCGCGCGCATCGCAATGGGCCTGGACGATCATGTCATCCTGGGCGATCTCGAGGCCCGACGCGATTGGGGCTATGCCGGCGATTATGTCGCGGCGATGCACTGCATGATGCAGGCGCCGGAACCCGGTGATTACGTGGTGGCCACGGGCGGAAAGCACAGCGTCCGGGATCTGGCCCGCATCGCCTTTGCCGCCGTCGGGCTGGACTATCGCGATTTCGTCCGCACGGATCCCGCTTATCGGCGACCGGGGGTCGAAACCGACCTGGTCGGCGATGCGTCGCGGCTGCGGGCACTGGGCTGGCGCCCCAGCCTGACTTTCGAGGACATGATCGGCCGAATGGTGCATGCAGATCTGCACCAGTTGAAACTTTCCCAGACCAAAGGATTGCATTGAAGATGTATCGTAAGTGCGAAGCCTGCCGCATTTGTGGCAACACCCAACTCGAGCGCGTGCTCGATTTGGGCGAACAGATGCTGACGGGCGTGTTCCCGACGAGCCGAGACCAGAGCGTCACCACCGGGCCGCTGCAGCTGGTCAAGTGCACTGGCGAGGATGGCTGCTGCGGCCTGCTGCAGCTCGCGCACAGCTACGATCTGAGCGAGATGTATGGCGATAATTACGGCTACCGCTCAGGCCTCAATACCAGCATGGTCGCGCATCTCCAGCGCAAGGTAGAGCGGATCAAAGGGCTGGTCGAACTGGCCGAGGGCGATCTCATCGTCGATATCGGCAGCAACGACAGCACCACCCTGCAGGCCTATGGCGATCGCGGCCTGACGCTGGTGGGGGTCGATCCGACCGGCAGCAAGTTCCGCCAATACTACCCCGATTATGTCCACCTGATCCCCAACTTCTTCTCGGCGGAACTGGTGCGCGCCCGCTTCCCGGGCCGCAAGGCCAAGGTCGTCACCTCCTTCTCGATGTTCTACGATCTCGAGGCGCCGATGACCTTCATGCGCGAGGTGCACGAGATCCTCGCCGATTACGGCCTGTGGGTGTTCGAGCAGAGCTACATGCCGATGATGCTTGAGACCAATTCCTACGATACAGTGTGCCACGAACATCTTGAATTCTATGCGCTGCGACAGATCCAGTGGATGGCCGAACGGGTCGGATTCATGATCATCGATGTCGAATTCAACGACGTCAACGGCGGCAGCTTCTCCGTCTCAGTCCGCAAGGCCCCGGCCGGGGCCTCGGTCGAACCGGCGGTGCAGGCCATCTTGGACCACGAGGATGCAGCCGGCCTGCACACGCTCGAACCCTATCGGGCCTTCGCCCGCCGGGTGGAGGAAAGTCGCACAGATCTGCTGGCATTTCTCGACGAGGTTCGCAGCGCAGGGAAATCTGTCGTCGCGCTGGGTGCCTCGACCAAGGGCAACGTCCTGCTGCAATATTGTGGCTTGGCTCCGAACAAGGTCATCGCCGTGGGTGAGGTCAATCCCGAGAAATTCGGCGCTTTTACCCCCGGCACCTTCCTGCCTATCGTTCCCGAAGATCAGCTGCTGGCAGGCAGACCGGATTATCTCATCGTTCTGCCGTGGCATTTCCGCGAGTTCTTCCTGAATTCCCCGAAGTTCACCGGGCGCGATCTAGTGTTCCCCCTCCCCCAACTGGAAACGGTCCGCGCCTGAGGTTTGCCGGCTTAGCAGGGGTGTGCGCACGAACACCTGCCCCTGCTGCCAATCAGTCAGTTTCGCGCACCAGCGAAAATTCACTGATCCAGGCGGCGATGCGGCCGGCATTGGAGTCCTGCCCCATGCGGATCGCCAGCCATTGCGCGGGGCAGCCGCCGGGCACCCGAAACGCCCCGCCTAGGTCTTGCGCCCGATCGGCTTTAAGCTCAAAACCGGAAATCTCCAGTCCATTTGTGCAGGCAAGCGCAATCGAGACGGAAACTTCGTCATAACCTTCGATTGGTCCAATCCGTGCCGAGATCCGATAGCGCCCGGGAGCCAGCTGCAGCAGTTGGCGTGCCGCTTGCCCGCCATCACCCCGCACGCTGGCCATCTCGAGCCGGGTATCCTCTCCTAAGCCGGTCACACCGACATTGACGAAACCACCCGCTTCTAATTCCCAGTCGAATGGCGCTACACTGTTCTGTTGAGAAAAGTCCGGATTGCGCAGTAGCATCGCCGCGCCGGCCGGATTGACTAGCCGATATAGCGCAAGCGCTGCGTCAAACTGGCCTTCGGCTGCCGCACGACTAGCCTGCAAAGCTACAATGTCGCTGTCGAGCAGCCGTCCCTGCGTGGCAAGGGCCTGAAAAACCGTGGCCTGTTGCGAATAGTTTGCTCCACCTTCCACCAGGTAACTGAAAAATCGCCGCCGCCATGGGGCTTCGGGCAATCGTTTCGCGACAGCTCGAAGTACGATCGGATTGTTAAGCGCATTGGTGAGAGCCGGGAACATGATTTGATCATAGGCAGGAGAGACGCGCATGACAGTATCGTACCGGCGCAGTGTCGCAGCAACATCGCCCTTTAAAGAGGTGTGTTCTATTAGCGCAAGCTGGGTAGGTATGTCGCGGCGGGAAAGCGTTTCTGCAAATTCGAGCCGCTGTTCCACTTGCGCAGGATCACGCAACACACTGGTGCTCAGAACCCGCCAGGCCGAAGGAACTAGCGGATCACGCCGCAACGCTGCGAGGGCGGCCTCCTGGGCTCCCTGCAGATCCAGTCTGCGACCGTCGGCACCGGATTGGCGAGTGACGGCAAGCCTGGCAAGAGACTCGGCGTGATTGGGGGCGAAACGAAGGGCCAGATCGGGGCTCGAGCTGAGTATGCCAGCGAGTTGCGTTTTGACAACCAGCACCGTCACGCAGAGCAACAGCACGGTCCATAACGTGAGCATCGGCCGTCCAAAGACGCGACCCTGTCTATGACCTGCTTTCAGCTGCTGCGCTGACATCGCTCAAGCTGGCTGTTTGCGACCATAGCCATAGCCGTAATCGTACCCGTAGCCATAACGCGTATCGCCCACTGGCAGCTTGGTAAGGATACCCCCAGCGATGCGCGCGTGGGCCTGCTGCAACCGCTCCAACGCCTGCAGTGCGTGGCGAGCCTTGACGCCGTGGAATTCGGTGACGAACACCGTCGCCTCAACCATGCTGGCGATTATCGGAGCATCGGCTAACCCCATGACGGGCGGAGCGTCGATCACCACGAAATCGTACATGTCCTGCAATTCACGCAACATTTCAGCAAAATGCTGTCCTCGTAGGAGTTCGACTGTGCTTGGCGGAGAGGCTCCGGCCGTCATGGCGTCAAACGGCAATTGCTCAACTTTTTGGATCGTCTCTTTCAGTGATGCGGCGCCGGCGAGGACTGCGCTCAGACCCAGCATGTTATCAGTACCCAACGATTTGTGCAGCGTCGGCGAGCGCATATCGCCGTCGATCAACAGCACCCGCTCTCCGCCGCGTGCCGCCAGATAAGCAAAGGCATGGGCGGTGGTCGATTTGCCCTCGGCCGGCCGGGTAGAAGTCACTACGATTGAGCGCGGCAAGCCATGGTCGGTGGCAAAGGTCAGCGCCGTCTGGGCCGACAGATATGCTTCAGTGAGGTTGGCTTTCGGGTCGCGCAGTTCATTCAGGGGAGTGTCGGTCTCCGCTTCCGGCACGGAGCCGAGCACCGGCAGGCCGAGCCGCCGCTCGATATCGGCCGGGTCCACTATGGTCTCATCGATTTGCTCGCGCGCTAACGCTAAAGCGATGCCAATGGAAAGACCCAGAACAATCCCGCCGAGCACATTGAGGAAGGGCCGTGGAAAGGACGGCGAGGTCGGTATCTGCGCTGTATCGATGACTGAGATGTTGTTTTCCGCAATGCCGGCGACAACACTGATTTCTCTCAACCTCTGGAGCAGCCCGTCATACAGTTCGCGATTGGTATCCACCTCGCGCTGGAAGATGTTGTATTGGATACCGCGACGGCGCTGATCGAGAAATTCCCCGCGCAGCGCTTCAATCTGGCTTTCCAGCAACGCTTCACGCTCGCGCGCATCGTTATAGGTCGAGCGCAGCCCGGCTGCGACGCGGCTCTGTTCCCGACCCAGCGCGGCGCGCACTTCCTCGAGTTGAACAAAGAGCTGTCGCGCCGGCGGATAATCAGACGTGAACTGGCTCATCATGTCGGCATATTCCCCCGAAAGGGTCGCCTGGCGCTGGAGCAATGCGTTGACTGTCGGGTTCGAGAGCTGCTCGGGAAGCGCGCCGGATCGGGCGCTTTGAAGCCGGCTTTCCGCTTCGATCCGGTCGGCCGTCGCCGCCGAATAACTCTGGTTGAGCGCTGCCAGGCGATCAACCGTCAGCGACCGCTCCGAAGTTGGTTGCGAACCATCTGTTGCGCCGACCGGAAGGCTGATGATCCCTTGGTTCTGCGCATAGCCGACCAACTCGCGTTCGGAATCCTCGAGTCGCTGGCGTACCTGTTCGAGCCGTTCCTGAAGGAACTCGCGGGCGTAGGATGTCGCATCGTAGCGCCGCTCCAGATTGTACTCGATAAAACTTGTGCCCCAGGTATTGGCGACCTGAGCGGCGAGTGTCGGATCGGCGCTGGTCCAGTTGATGTCTACCAAGCGTGAGGTCGTGATACCCTGGATCTGCAGATTGGCTAGCAACAGTTCGGTTGCGACCTTCTCTCGCTGGTCCTGCGGGATAGACGAACTAAGTCCGCTGAAACTTTCCACGATTGCGGGCTGATCCATGGTCTCAAAAAACTGTGCGTTGTTCGCAAGCCGCAGTTCTTGTGCCACCCGTTCCGCCATGGTGCGCGAGGCCAGCACGGAATATTGCGTCTGGTAGAACTCCTGGTCACCCGCCCCTGTCTCCGGCTGTACATTCTCGACCTCGCTAAAAATGCGGGCGCTTTCGCGGTTTATTTCAAGTTGGGTTGTAGCGGTATATTGTGGTGTGACAAACAGTGTAATGAGAATGGCAGCAATGATGCACACTACAGTTGCCGCTGCGATGGTCCACTTGCGCCGTCGCATTATCTGCAGGTATCGGGTTATGAGTGGGACGTTATTGAAGCTGGGCTGGCTAGGGACTGCACCCCGATCGCGCACCATGAAGCCGTCGTTGTAGCTTGGGACGTGGTGTTCCACCTGTAGGATCCTAGAGCTGCTGCAAAAGGACAACGATTGGCGTCACGAGAAGAGGTGAGGCCTGTAGAATGTCCTGAAACAGTCGCTTACTGCGAGAATCATCCACCGCGATCACATCGTTCGCGTAGATGTCTGGATCGGGGTATGTGCCACGGCGGATGGCCTCCAAATCATAGAGGGCTGCCATGTCCTGGTTGTTTACCGTACGGAATACCACGACATTGTTCGTGTTGGCCGTGGGGGTAAAGCCGTTAGCCAAAGCAATTGCCCGCATTAGCGTCATCCTTCCCGCAATCGGGAACTGACCCGGTTCCTGTACCTGGCCATAGACCGTGACGCTACCCGTGCTTGTTTCATCAAGGTTGACGCTCACTTGCGGGTCACGAATGTAGCGCTCTAACCGTCGCGAAATCTCTCCTGACAATTGCTCAAGAGTGAGTCCCGCGGAATTAATAGCGCCCGCTAAAGGAACCTGGATCATCCCGCCGGAATCTACCCTTAAGGTCTGAGCCATGTCCTCAACGCCGTAAACGCTGATTTGCAACCGGTCGAACGGCGAAACGAGAAAGGTGCGGGAAGCAGCGGCCACGTCCTGACCGGTGGGCGCAGGCAGCGCGCTCATCCGTTCGACCACCAAGCCCGCCCGCGGCTCTAGCGCCGGCCTGTCACTAGCGCAGCCCATTATCATAACAAACAAGGTGGAAATAAAGCCGAAACGCCAGAACACGAAGAAGTCTTCCCCGATTGAGGACGGTTTGTTTAGCCAACGCATCAGCGATTGCCTAGGTTAGCGCCGGTCCCTTCCTCGGATGTGAAGCACCAGGTAGCCAGTAGCATCGCTAATACCGCCATGAAAGGGGTCCGCAAGGGATAATCCACCAACGAACCGATGCCTAGAAGCAACAGGCCCAGATAGCCAGCTTTGGCCAGTATGCGGTTCGTTGATCCGGCCACAGGGGTCCAAAGAATCCGCGCCTTACGCGAGAACAGAGCGATAAACGCAATCAGTAGGGCTAAGGCGAACATCCCACCCTCGAGGATGATCTCCACTAGGTCGTTATGGGCATGGTTGAAGAACGCCGGATTCAGGTTCTCGTACGGCTCGAACTGCCTAAACACTGGATCAAAGGTGCCGAAACCAGTGCCGAACGGAAAGAAGTTTTGAGTAGCTGTCAGTACTGCGGGCAGATTAACTACTCGAAGATCGGACGAATCGCTGGTCAGCAATCGGTCTAACGCCGTTAAGCGCGAAGAATAAAGTGTCAGTGTCACTGCCCCGGCCGCCAACGCCAGAGCAACCGCCAGGATAATCCAACGCCGGCCTGCTGGTTGCCTCATCAGCACTTGGCGCAGAAACACCACGGATCCAGCTACGAATGCGAGGATCCCTGTGAGCAACCCGGACCGTGACCCTGTCACTAGCAACAGCGGGAAAATAAGAAACAGCGAGCCTGCCGCTATCGCACCCAACTCCAATCTGCGACCACCAAGCTCCGCTAGACGCCAGCGGGCGATTATCAGGAGAACTACGATTGCGATGAACAATGCTTGGTGATTGCGATTAGCAAAAAAACCTACGCCCGAACCACGATTGGTTACTTCGAAGAAATATGGTTGTTGCGTTGCAATCTGACTAACTGCCACCACCGCGCTCACTGCAAAACACGCAAGTAAGACGTTTAACAGCACCACCCGACCGGCATGATCAAGCGGCGCAAAAAGCAGGGCGGCAGCCAGTACGGGCAGCAGTGCAAGCAAGCTTCTTACAGTTCGATCCGGACTCAGGGAAATCGGGCGCCATACATCGGCCAGTCCGACTTCGCCCAATGCCTGATGATATAAATCACGTCCTGGTAAAGCTGACCATATCTCCGGCGGCAAAGGGATTAGTTGAAGCGCTGGCAGCGCAATCAACAACAGAGCTACAATTACAAACGGCCGGACTTGATAGACGTCTTTATGGGATAGTCGGATAAGTCCGAACATTACGCAAATAATAGATATAATCTCAAGAAAAAAGTAGGTTAACTCAATATCCTGAGAAGTTCCCCCAAATAAAAAAAGTAAAACGAGAAACATCGAAGCGACCCATAGATCTATTCGTCCTCGTAGCGCACCACTTGATTTCGTATACGAGCGTCTGCTCCCTTTATTGGCGGAAATTGATAGCACCCATCCAAACCAATTGCGGGCGTTTACATTCATCACTTGATCCATTTATTCATGTGCCTGACGCGCTTGGAGAGAGTATGTAGGTCCAACAATTATCAGCAGTGGTATATGAATCAACCATGATGCAAACTTAGGCACAAACCTCCTTTTTTGAGGGTGGTGACCCGTGATATTTGCCGCGTTTTTGTTGCATCCTGCTTCTATATTTGAAACATTATTCGTGGTTAGACTGTTCAATCGCAGTTAAAGGGTTAAGCGGTTACCAGAACGGCGCCGGGAAGCAGCATACCGGGGTTTTTGGTCCGTTCGATATCAGTGACCTGGCGACATTTCGTTCCTGAAATGTCGATCCTTGATTCTCGAAAGATCGAGCAACTCGATCTTTGGTTTGAATACACGCCAAATTGAACCTCTTCGCCTGACCACTGGCTTTTCCCAGGAAAACAAACCAGTCGAACGTCTCTGAAAAAGTTATCTGAGAAGGGATTTCGAGTTAGTGATACAACGCGAAAACCTCACTCTAGTTGAGATAAGAAGCGGTGCTGCAAGGAACAGGCCGACCACTGCTGCCACCAGCGAGGTCAAGCTATTTATGGCCGGCTCGTCGTCTACGAGCGCGTCGACATCGAAGCTAAAGTAGATCAGCGGGGGTAACACCTTGCCGAAGGTGAGGCACACCAGATTCTGCAGACTGAAAGATCGCCGCCAGCTTCGGTGGTCCTGCACCACGGCTTCGCGGGACATCAGCACGTTGGGAGCCTCGATTTTTTCGGAGCGATCATAGAGGGTTCTGATTTCATGCGCCCTACTCTAGCACGCGCGGGTTGCGCTGCACCACTGGCGAACAGGGCGATCTCACCCCCTTCTTCGCTCGTTTGATCGTCAGCGCGGAAGAGGCAAGCGCCTTGTAAACTAGTGATGCAGGGGCCACTGATGCCCACACCCCCTACCCACCTACAGGCGAATGAAACTCACCCACCCTTCCTGTAAAGACGGCGACCACCTGCATGAAGAGTGCGGTGTGTTCGGCATCGTCGGCGCTCCGGAAGCGGCGGCCGCCTGCGCGCTCGGGCTGCATGCGCTGCAGCATCGCGGCCAGGAAGCGGCGGGCATCACCAGCTTCGACGGCACCGAGTTCTATACCCGCCGCGGCCTGGGCCACGTAGCCGACAACTTCGCCACCGGCGAATCGATCGCCGAACTGCCCGGTTTCATGGCGGCAGGGCATGTGCGCTATTCCACCACGGGCGGCGCCGGCTTGCGGAACGTCCAGCCGCTCTATGCCGATCTGGCGTTCGGCGGCTTCGCGGTGGCGCATAACGGCAACATCTCCAACGCCCGTACGCTGCGCCAGGAACTGGTGGGCAAGGGCGCGATCTTCCAGTCCACCTCCGATACCGAGGTGATCATCCACCTGGTCGCCACCAGCCGCTACCCCACGCTGCTCGATAAGCTGGTCGATGCGCTGCGGCTGGTGGAGGGCGCCTTCTCGCTCATCTGCATGACGTCCAGGGGCATGATCGCCTGCCGCGATCCGCTCGGCATCCGCCCGCTGGTGATGGGCAAGCTCGGGGACGCGGTGGTGTTCGCCAGCGAGACCGTGGCCTTCGACGTGATCGGCGCCGAGTTCATTCGCCAGATCGATCCGGGCGAGCTGGTGGAGGTCGATGCCGGCGGCCGGGTCACCTCGCACCATCCCTTCGGGCAGCACCATCCGCGGCCCTGCATCTTCGAGCACGTCTATTTCAGCCGGCCCGATTCGATCTTCAACAAGCGCTCGGTCTACCAGTCGCGCAAGCAGATCGGCGTCGAGCTGGCGAAGGAGGCGCCGTGCGAGGCCGATCTGGTGGTGCCGGTGCCCGATAGCGGCGTCCCGGCGGCGATCGGCTATTCGCAGCAATCGGGCATTCCCTTCGAACTGGGCATCATCCGCTCGCACTACGTGGGGCGCACCTTCATCCAGCCGTCCGACGGCGCGCGGCACGCCGGCGTCAAGCGCAAGCACAACGTCAACCGGCTGCTGGTCGAAGGCCGGCGGGTGGTGCTGATCGACGATTCGATCGTGCGCGGCACCACCAGCGTCAAGATCGTCGAGATGATGCGCGATGCGGGTGCCAGCGAGGTGCATTTCCGCGTCGCCAGCCCCCCCACCGGGCACGGCTGCTATTACGGTGTCGACACGCCCGAGCGCTCCAAGCTGCTCGCCGGGCGCATGGACCAGGCGGCGATGTGCGCCTTCATCAAGGCCGACAGTCTCGCTTTCGTGTCCATCGACGGCCTGTACCGCGCGGTCGGCCTGGCGGCGCGCGACGATGCCCAGCCGCAATATTGCGACGCCTGCTTCACCGGCGACTACCCGACGCGCCTGACCGACCTCGCCGAACGCCATGCCGGCCAGGCGCAATTGTCGCTGGCGGTCGATGCCCCCGGGCGCGCGCCGGACGCGCTCGACCGGCCCAGGTTGGGCACCAGGGTTGCCTGACTTGGCGCCGCCAGCAGCGCTCGCCGGCCGCATCGCGCTGGTCACCGGGGCGAGCCGCGGGATCGGTTCGGCCACCGCCAGGGCGCTCGCCGCGGCGGGTGCGCATGTCGTGCTCACCGCGCGCACGGTGAAGGACCTCGAAGCGGTCGAAGACGCGATCCACGCTGCCGGCGGCACCGCCACCATCGCGCCGCTCGATCTTGCCCAGCCCGACGCGATCGGTCGCCTGGCGCAGGCCATCACCGAGCGCTGGGAGCGACTCGACGTGCTGGTCATTGCGGCGGCCATGCTGCCCACACTCACGCCCGTGACGCAGATCGAACCCAAGCAGTTCAACCAGGCGCTCACCCTGAACGTGCTCGCCACGCAGGCGCTGCTGGCCGCCTTCGATCCGCTGTTGAAACGCAGCCCCACCGGCGGGCGGATTGTTGCCCTCACCAGTTCGGTCGGCGCCGAGCCGCGGCCCTATTGGGGTGCCTATGGCGCCAGCAAGGCAGCCTTCGAGACGCTGCTGGCCGCCTATGCCAAGGAGGTCGAGCGGATCTCGACGACGCGCCTTGCCATCCTCGATCCCGGCGCCACCCGCACCGCCATGCGCGCCCGCGCCTATCCGGGCGAGGACCCGCAGACCGTCAAGCCGCCCGAGGCGGTGGCGACGCGCATCGTGGCGCTGCTGGGCGAAGGCTTCGACACCCTGCACCGCGAACGCGTTGCCGAACCCGGCTGACGGGCCGAGTCCTCTGGCGGGTGGCGATCGGTTGTTCGCGCGATAGCCTGCCATGGTCCACAAGAAGCTCACTTTGCCCACCAAAGTATGCGCCGCCTGCGAGCGCCCGTTCGCGTGGCGCAAGAAATGGGAGCGCGATTGGGACAACGTGAAGTTCTGCTCGGATCGCTGTCGGGCGCAGGGCGAAAAGCGCAAAGGCTAGCCGGCTAAGCCGATCCTCAGCGTCTCACCAGCGCTGCCTGGCTCGATTCGGCCGAGCGGCCCGGGCCGCAGTTCAACGCCATCGGCGCGCAAGGGTGAAGAGGACCGCAGGCCACAGCATGGTATGGGCAAAGTCGACGAACGGCTCGCCGGTATTGATCGGTTTGCCCACCCACCAGTCGAACAGCTCGTTTACCACGGCAAACACAACCACACAGGCCAGCGGTACGGGCGAGCGCATGCGCTTCCTGAACAGGAGCGCGGTGAGCACGAAGATGGCGAGCCCCGCATGGACATGCAGCAATTCCTGCTGCGCACCCGTCCAGAGCTCGATGATAGACTTGGCTCTGCTATAGCTCGCGGCGGCAGCGTCGAGAGGAGCGGCAATCGTCATTGTGTTCGCCTCACCAGCGTCACCTGGCTGACCTCGATCCCGCCGCCGCGGAAGCCGCCCTCGCAGTACATCAGGTAATAGCGCCACAGGTCGCAGAAACGCTCGTCGAAGGCGGACGGCAGTCGGCCCTGGGCGATCGCGGCTTCGAAGTTGCCGCGCCAGATTCGCAGCGTCTCGGCATAGTCGGACCCGAAATCGACCTGGTCGATCCACGCCAGGCCGCGCTCTTCGGCCAGGCGGCGGAACTCGCGCGCGCGGATCAGCAGACCGCCGGGAAAGACATAGGCCTGGATGAAATCGGCGTTGCGCGCATAGCTGTCGAACAGCGCCTCGCGGATGGAGATGAACTGGATCGCCGCTCGACCGCCCGGTGTGAGATTGCGCGCCAGGCTGTCCATGAACGCGGGCCAGTATTCGCGGCCCAGCGCCTCGACCATCTCCACGCTGACGATACCGTCGTACTGCCCCGCCACATCGCGATAATCCTGCTTGCGGAACGCGACCGTTCCGCCGGGCGGGACCGGCTGAGCGCCGCACCAGGCGAGTTGGTCGTCCGACAGGCTGACCGCATCCACTGCATAGCCGCGGGCCGCGCCCATCAGCGCCAGCGTGCCCCAGCCGCAGCCGAGCTCGAGCAGGCGGCCGCCCGGCGGCACCGCGGCGCGAGCCAGCATCGCTTCGCACTTGCGACGCTGCGCCGCCGTGAGCGCGCCGGCATCGCTGCTCTGTGGGATCGCCGCCCCGGCAAACAGCGCGCTCGAATAGAGCATCGTCTCGCCCAGCCAGGCGGCGTAGAAATCGCTGCCCAGGTCGTAATGCGCATGAATGTTGCGCCGCGCGCCGGCCCGGCTATTGCGGTTCAGCCAGTGCAGCCCGCGCGCCGCGATGCGCCACGGCCCTTTGGCGCGCGCGGTCTCGCCCAGGCTTTCGCCATTGGCCATGAACAGGGCGAACAGCGGCACCGGATCGGGCGATGACCATTCGCCGGCGGCCCAGGCCTGGTACCAGCCGGCGGAACCGCCGGTCGCCAGCCGCACCAGCGCGCGCCAGTCATGCAGGATCACTTCGCACTCGAAACCCGGGGAGCGGCCGCCGAGCACACGCCGCGTCCCGTCGGGCAGGGTGGCGTGGATGGCGCCCGTCGCCAGTCCCCGGTCGACCGCCTCGAGCACGTTGTGGAACCCCAGGGCGAACAGCCGGGCGAATGTGCGCGCGAACGGCCCGGGGCGGGCGCCGAACAATTGGCCCGCCTGCAACAAGCGCCGGCCCCTCCTTGCACCCTTGTCCATGCCCGCCCCTTGCCGCTGCGGTCGTCCTCGGGCAAGCTCAGGTGCGGGCAAAATGCTCAGCCTCTGCCCTTCGCCAGGCGATAGGCGGTCAGCGCCCGCTCCCGGGCTTCCTGGTGGCCGATCAGCTTGGGGGGATAGCTGGGTGGGCGCAGTTCGGGCGGCGGGTCGTGGATATGTTCGTCAGGGAGCCCGGCAAGCTCGGGCACGTAGCGGCGGATGTAGTCGCCGGCGGCGAACTTCGCGCTTTGCGACAGCGGCGCCATGATCCGGACGAACTGGTTGGCATCGACCCCCGTGCCCGCGACCCACTGCCAATTGACGCCGTTGTTCGCGTAATCGGCATCGACCAGCGTATCCCAGAACCAGCGATCGCCGTGGCGCCAGTCGATCAGCAAGTGTTTGATCAAGAAACTCGCTGAGATCATCCGCACCCGGTTGTGCATCCAGCCGATCCGCCACAGCTGGCGCATCCCGGCATCCACGATCGGATAGCCGGTGCGGCCCCGCCGCCAGGCGGCCAGATCGGCGGCGGCCGCGGGGTCGTGGTCGGGATCGCGCCAGAAGCCTTCGGGCAAGCGCCGGTACGGCTGCTCGGGATAATGGGGGAACTGCACGATCAGGTTCTGGGCATAGTCGCGCCAGATCAGTTCCGCGCGCAAGGCCCGCGCGCCCTCGCCGCCACGGCCCGCCAATCGCTCCCACAGCATCCGCGGCGATACCTCGCCCCAGTGCAAGTGGGGCGACATGCGCGAGGAACCGTCCTGCGCCGGCAGGTTGCGGCTGACGTGGTAGGCGTCGGCGCGCGCGAGGAAGCTGTCGAACCGGTCGAGCGCGGCGGCGGTGCCCACCTGCCAGAACGCGCGGATCGAGCCCGCCCAGTCCGGGCGGGTGGGCAGCAGCGCCCAATCTTCAAGCTGATGGGAGGCGGGCCAATGCTCGGGCGCGGCAAGCACGGGCGTGGGCAGAAGGTCCAAGCCGCCGATCGCCGCCTGCATCGCCTTCATGAACGGGGTGTAGATCTTGTACGGCCCACCCGAATTGGTGGTCACCGCGCCGGGCGGCAGCAGGTAATTGCCGTGATGCAGCTGGAGGTCGAGCCGGCCGGCCAGCGTGGCTTCGGCCTGGCGCCACCACGGCTCGTAATGATGCAGCGCGTGGACCCTCGTCGCGCCCGTCTCGCCGGCCAGACGGACGAGCTCGTCCGCCGCCCGGCCGCGACGCAGGATCAGCCGCGAGCCTCGCTGCGCCAGTTCACCCGCCAGCGATTGCAGCGCGGCGTGCAGCCAGACCAGCGCCGCGCCGCCTGGCTTGCGCTCCCGCGGACTCTCTTCGTCGAGCACGTAGACGGGGATGACCGGCCCGGCGGCGGCGGCGGCGCTGAAGGCGGCCTGATCGACCAGCCGGAGGTCGCGGCGCAGCCACACGATTTGCGGTTCAGACACTGCCACTCCCGTTCGCGCCTCAACGCGAGCGCGGCGCGGGGGGTTCCGCAAGCGTGCGGATCGCGCAGGTTCCCGCTGGCAGGGGCACCGAGAAGCGGTCACCGAGCGAGATTAGCGGCGGTGCCCCGCTCGGTGCCACCGGCGGGTCGGCGAAGCGGGCGTCGCGCAGCCACAGCGATCCGTCCTCGCGCGGCTCCACGAACGGCGCGCGCGACCAAAACAAGAAGGCGTTCACCGAGGGGTCGGCGCGGCGCGCGGCGGCGAGGTCGCAGCGCTGCAAGGGGACGCCCGGCAGCGCCGCGCCAGCAACGGCATAGAGCCCTTCGCCGCCGGTGATCACCTGGCGATCTGCGAACCGCAGCGGGACGGGATTGGCGATCACCAGCTGCGTTCCCGTGGGCGCCTCAGGCGGATCAGCCTCGGCGCGGTAGGTGATCCCCGCATTCAGCCCGATATAGGCCAGCCCAGCTGCCATAGCGAGGCGCGCCGGCCGCTGCCAGTCGCCGGCCCGCTTCTCGCGCCGCAGCGAGAGCCAGGTTGCAAACCCCAGCCCCAGCCACAGCCACAGGTCGATGATGAACAGGATGTCGCCGTGGAACCACCGACTGGAGAACGGCTCGAGCAGGCGGATGCCGTAGCTGTTGGTCCAGTCGAGCGCCGGGTGCGACAAGGTGCCGATCAGGGCGAGCGCATAAAGCCAGCCGAACCCCACCGGCAGCCGCTTCCCGGGACGCGTGCCACGCCGCCCCTGCCAGCGGTCGAAGCCCCACAACAGGCTCGCCAGCGCCAGCGGCAGCAGCAGCAGAGCGGGAGGGCCGTGGGTGATGCCGCGGCGGACGGCGAGATGCTCCGTCCCTTCGAGCCAAAGCAGGCAGGCGGCGTCGAGATCGGGGATGTTGGCGCCGATGATCAGCGCCGGCATGGCCAGGCCCGTGCGGCGCTTGAGGCCGGCCTGGCCGATCAGCGCACCGACGAGGCTGTGGGTGAGGTTGTCCATCTCGTCTCACCCGCGATGGCGGGGGCCGGTCAGCTCGCCTGCGCCGCCGGGTTGCCGCCCTGGAGAGGGGCGCGCGTACCGATCGGATCCGGCGCGGTGCCGCCGACCGTCCAGGTCTGGCCCTTGGCGAGCAGTTTGGCGAAGCTGGTGTCCTTGCCTTCGCTCGCGCGGCGCTTTTCCTCGTGGACCGCGGCTTCGTAGGTGGGCGCAGGATCGTCGTAAATGACGCCCAGCGCCATGGGAAACGGGCCGAAGGGAAGTTCCACCAGCATGTGCGCCAGAGTGCGGTTCGTCGCATTGTGGACGAGCACGCCGGCCGCCTGCCAGTCGCCGCCCGGCACCTCGATGACTTCGAGAGAAAAGCTCTCAGGGTTGAGGCACAGGCCTTTGATACCGCCGGATTTCTCGGAGTCGAACAGCATGGGCTCGCCGTGGGTGAGCCACAATTGGCGGTCCTCCGCGCCCTTGGGCTGGGCGAAATCGCCGAACACGTCCTTGTTGTAGACAACGCAGTTCTGGAAGATTTCGATGAACGCCGCGCCCCGATGCGCGTGGGCGGCGATGAGCACCTCGGGCAGGTTCTTGCTGACATCGAAACTCCGGGCGACGAACCGTGCACCCGAGCCAAGCGCGAATGCGCACGGGTTCGCCGGCCGGTCGACCGAACCAAGAGGTGTCGAGGGCGCACGGGTGCCGATGCGGCTGGTGGGCGAGGCCTGGCCCTTGGTGAGGCCGTAGATCTCGTTGTTGAACAGCATGATCTGCAGGTTCACGTTGCGCCGAAGAACGTGCATCAAGTGATTGCCGCCGATGGACAATCCGTCGCCGTCGCCGGTGACGAGCCAGACGTCGAGCTCGGGGTTGGCCAGCTTGATCCCGGTCGCCACCGCCGGCGCGCGGCCGTGGATGGTGTGGAAGCCGTAGCTTTCGATGTAATAGGGGAAGCGGCTGGAGCAGCCGATGCCGCTCACGAACACGGTGTTCTTCGGATCGCAGCCCAGCTGCGGCAGCGTGCGCTGCACGGCCTTGAGGATGGCATAGTCCCCGCAGCCCGGGCACCAGCGCACCTCCTGGTCGGTCTCCCAGTCCTTCCCGGTGGTCACGATGGGGGTCATGTCGTTCATGGCTTAACCTGCAACCTCGCTCTGGGGCGAATGATGTTCGGGGTGCAGCGAGCCATCGTCGTGGCCCTGCTCGGCGGCGGGGAGCTGCGCCCGGTTGGCGGGCACCTCGCCGCCCTCGTTGCCGTCGATCCCGTCGAAATACTTCCCGATCGCCGCTTCCAGCTCGGCGATGGCGAAGGGCTGGCCGCTGGTCTTGGTGAGGCTCTGCGCATCGACCAGCAGCTGGTCGCGCAGCACGGTCTTGAACTGGCCGGTGTTCATCTCGGGCACCAGCACATGGTCGAAGCCGGCGAGCAGCTCGCCCAGATTGGCGGGCAGCGGCCAGACGTGGCGGACATGGATGTGGCTCACCGCGCGGCCTTTCTCGCGCCAGCGGCGGACCGCCTGGCGGATGGGGCCGTAGGTCGAGCCCCAGCCGACCACCGCCAGCTCGCCCGTCGTCTCGCCCACCGCGACCTCCTGCGGCGGCACCGCGATGCCGCTGATCTTGGACTGGCGCGCGTCGGTCATCTTCTGGTGGTTGTCGGGCGAATAATCGATGTTGCCGGTGAGTTCGTGCTTCTCGATCCCGCCGACGCGGTGCATCAGGCCGGGCGTGCCGGGCTTGACCCAGGGCCGCGCGCCCTTCTCGTCGCGCGCGTAGGGATGGAACGGGCCGCCGGCGGGGAGTTCCTCGAGGAAGCGCACGGGGAACGGGGTGAAGGTGGCGGGATCGGGCACCAGCCAGGGCTCGGCGGCATTGGCGATGTAGCCGTCGGTCAGCAGCATCACCGGGGTCATGTATTGCGTGGCGATGCGGCAGGCCTCGATCGCCACCTCGAAGGCGTCGGACGGCGAGCGCGCGGCGATCACCGGCATCGGCGCATCGCCGTTGCGGCCGTAGACCGCCTGGTAGAGATCGCTCTGCTCGGTCTTGGTGGGCAGGCCGGTGGAGGGGCCCCCGCGCTGCGAATTGACGATCACCAGCGGCAGCTCGACCATGATCGCCAGCCCCATCGCCTCGCCCTTGAGCGCGATGCCCGGGCCGCTCGAGGAGGTGACGCCCAGCTGCCCGGCATAGCTCGCACCGATCGCGGCGCAGATCGCGGCGATCTCGTCCTCGGCCTGGAAGGTGGTGACGCCGAATTCCTTGAGCCGCGCCAGATGGTGCAGGATCGCGCTCGCCGGCGTGATCGGATAGCCGCCGAAGAACATCGGCAATTCGGCCAGCTGCGCGCCGGCCACCAGGCCGAGCGACACGGCCTCGGCACCGGTGATGGTGCGATAGAGGCCCGGCGCGCTCTCGACCGGGGGCATCGGCGCCTGCTTCAGCGGCCCCGACAGCTCGGCGGTCTCGCCATAGGCATGGCCAGCATTGAGCGCGGCGATATTGGCCGCGGCGATCTCGGGCTTGCCCTTGAACTTGGCGTCGAGCCAGTCGACGATGGGCTGGCGGTCGCGGTCGAACATCCACAGCGCCAGGCCCAGCGTCCACATGTTCTTGGACCGCAGCGCGTCCTTGTTGCCCAGCCCGAACGGCTTCACCGCCGCGATGGTGAGGGCGCTGATGTCGAAGGCCAGCAGGTCCCATTGCGCCAGGCTGCCGTCCTCGAGCGGGTTGCGCTCGTACTTGGCCTTGTCGAGATTGCGCCGGGTGAACTCGCCGCTATCGGCGATGATCAGCCCGCCCGGCTTGAGCGCGCCCACATTGGTCTTGAGCGCGGCGGGGTTCATCGCCACCAGCACATCGGGGGCATCTCCGGCGGTGCTGATCTGCCGGCTGCCGAAATTGATCTGGAAGGCGCTGACCCCGAACAGCGTGCCGGTCGGCGCGCGGATCTCGGCGGGGAAATCGGGGAAGGTCGCCAGATCATTGCCCGCCAGCGCGGTGGACAGGGTGAACTGGCCGCCGGTCAGCTGCATGCCGTCACCGCTGTCGCCGGCAAAGCGCACGACGATCGAGTCTGGGGCGGAGGTGCGCGAAGCACTCGGCGCCACTTGCGTTGCCATGGAAAACTTCCTGCCCGCGCAAAATTCGTGCGCGTGTTCAACTGCCAAGGGTGGACGCATCACCTAGGTTCGCCATGGCGGAGCGGCAATCAAGTTTTTCTGTGACCCGGGCAACGGGTGGGATGGAAATGGCGGCCCGCTGCTCCTAACGCCCGAGCCGATGAGCGAACATTCCCCAAGCCAATACCGTCCCTGCGTGGGCACGATGCTGGTCAATGCGGCGGGCCGGGTCTTCGTCGGCCAGCGGATCGACAATCGCGAGGGCGACCGCTGGCAGATGCCACAGGGCGGCGTGGATCCGGGCGAGGACCTGGAGGCCGCCATGCTGCGCGAGCTCTACGAGGAGACCGGGGCGCGGGGCGAGCTGCTCGAGGTGGTTGCGCGGCTGCCGCAGGAGCTGTTCTACGACCTGCCGCCCGAGCTGCGCGGCCGGCTGTGGGGCGGCCGCTATATCGGCCAGCGCCAGACCTGGTTCCTGGTGCGCTTCACCGGCAGCGATGCCGACATCGACCTCACGGCGCACCACGATCCCGAGTTCTGCGCCTTTCGGTGGGTGGCGCCCGGCGAGCTGCCCGAGCTGATCGTGCCGTTCAAGCGGGCCGTGTACGAGGCGGTGATCGAGGGCTTCGCCGATCGCCTCTGACGGTGGGTGAACCGCGTCAGTTCTGGGTGATCACCCGGACGGGCGTCGTCACCTCGGCGGTCATCACCGGGGGGCCGCTGGCGAGCGCGGCGGCGAGCTCGCGGGTTTCCATGCAACTGGCGCCGCACAGCGATTCCAGCCTGGCCAGGTTGCGCCGCGCTTTTTCCACCGCGCCCTTTTCGAGCAGCGCCTCGCCCTCGCCCGAGATCGCCGCGAAATTGCGCGGATCGCGCTCGATCGCCTCGCGGTAGTAATGGATCGCCTTGCCCTGCATGCCGTCCTGCCGGGCGGCCGCGGCGAGGTCGAGATAGATGGCGGTGTAGCCGGGATCCACCGTGAGCGCGGCTTCGAAGCTGTCGATCGCCGCTTGCGTGTCACCGGTGCCCAGCGCCGTGCGCCCGTCCGCGATCAGCGCCGCCGCCCGCGGGTCGGGCTCGCGTTCCGCGCCCAGGCTTACGCTCGCCGTCACCGCCGCGAGGATCGACAAGGCGGCGGCGGCGGGGAGATAGCGCATCAAAAACTCCTTGAGAGCGGGCCTGATCGGCTGGGGGGCGGCCATGAACGATGACGTTATCATGGCAATTCCAAACGCGCGATGAAAAATCCGTCGGTGCCGTCGCGGTGCGGCGTGAGGCGCAGGCCCGCCCCGCGCTGGCGGCCCCAGCCGCCGCCTGGCGCCAGTTCCAGGGGTGCCGAACGCCAGCCCGGATGGCGTGCCAGGAAGCCATCGACCTGGCGCGGTCCTTCCTCGTCGAGCAGCGAGCAGGTGACATAGGTCAGGCTCCCTCCGCGCCTCGCCAGAGCCGCGGCCACGTCCAGCAACCGCGCCTGCAGCGCGGTCAACCGGGTGAGAGAGGCCTGAGTGAACCGCCAGCGCGCCTCCGGGTTGCGCCGCCAGGTGCCGGTGCCCGAGCACGGCGCATCGATCAGCACCCGGTCGGCGCGCCCCTGCCAGGCTTGCAGCTGCGCCTCCTCACGGCCCGGATCGAGCAGCAGCGTCGCGGCGATGCGGGCGCCCGCACGAGCAGCACGAGGTCCTAGACGGGTGAGCCGGCCGCGATCGGTGTCGGCGGCGACCAGCGTGCCCTCGTTGCGCATGGCCGCGGCCAGCGCCAGCGTCTTGCCGCCCGCGCCCGCGCACAGGTCGACGACCGTCTCGCCCGGCAGCGCGCCCACTGCCGCGCAGGCCAACTGGCTGCCACCGTCCTGCACCTCGATGAGGCCGTCGCGAAAGGCCGGCCATTGTTCCACCTGAGTGCCGGGGGCGAAGCGCAGGCCATGGGACGCGGCGAGCGGTTCGCCCGGCTCGGGCAGGACAAGTTCCTCCCGGCTGGTCTTGAGCGCGTTCACCCGCAGGTCGAGCGGGGCGCGACCGAGCAGAGCCGTGGCTTCCTCGTCGGCGATGTCCGAAGCTGCGAGGCGTTCGGTCAGCCAGCCAGGCGCGACGCCCCCCACGGCCACCGGTTCACCGGCCACAATCGGCGCCGGGCCGTAGGCCGAGCCGTCAAACCGCTCGGTCAGCGACGGGTCTTGCTGTACGAGGCGGAGCAACGCCGCGCGGCCGCTCGCCGGGTCGGGGCCGCAGGCGCGGACCGCGGCGTAGACCAGCTCGCGGATCGCTCGCCGGTCGCCCGAGCCCATGAAGCGGCGGGCGCGGAACCATTCGGCGAGGATCCGGTCGGCCGGGGGTCCCTCGCTACGGGCGGCGGCGATGAGCGCGTCGAGCACTTCGATGGCGGACTGGACGCGGGCAGCGGGCGTCATGCTCGCCGGCGCAGTTCAGCCGATCGCCGCCCGGCGGTCATCGGGTCGGATAATTCGGCGCCTCGCGGGTGATCGCGACATCGTGGACATGGCTTTCCGAAAGCCCCGCATTGGTGATGCGGATGAACTTGCCGCGCTCGGCGAGGTCGGCGAGGTCGGCGAGCGTGGCCGCGCCGGTGTAGCCCATCGCCGCCTTGATTCCGCCGACCAGCTGGTGGACCACGTCGCGGGCCTGGCCCTTGTACGGCACCTGGCCCTCGATCCCCTCGGGCACCAGCTTCATCTGGTCCTTGATGTCCTGCTGGAAATAGCGGTCGGCCGAGCCGCGCGCCATCGCCCCAACGCTGCCCATGCCGCGATAGGCCTTGTAGGCGCGGCCCTGGTAGAGGAACGTATCGCCCGGCGCCTCCTCGGTGCCGGCGAGCAGCGAGCCGATCATCACGCTCGAAGCACCCGCCGCCAGCGCCTTGGCCGCATCGCCGCTGGTGCGCAGGCCGCCATCGGCGATGATCGGCACGCCGCCCGCGGCGCTCACCGCCTCGATGATCGCCGTCAGCTGCGGCACGCCCACCCCGGCGACGATGCGCGTGGTGCAGATCGAACCCGGGCCGATGCCCACCTTCACCGCGTCCGCGCCCGCGTCGACCAGCGCCTTGGTCGCCTCGGCGGTGGCGACGTTGCCGGCCACCACCTGGACCGCGTTGGACAGCCGCTTCACCCGGCCGACCGCACGCGCGACCTCGGCGTTATGGCCGTGAGCGGTGTCGATGATGATGACATCGCAGCCGGCATCCACCAGCGCCTCGGTCCGGGCAAAGCCACTGTCGCCCACGGTAGTGGCGGCCGCCACCCGCAGCCGCCCGGCCTCATCCTTGGTGGCATCGGGGTTGAGCACCGCCTTCTCGATGTCCTTGACCGTGATCAGGCCGACGCAATGATAGCTCGCGTCCACCACCAGCAGCTTCTCGATCCGGCGGGCGTGGAGCAGCCGCCGCGCTTCCTCCTGGCTGACGCCCTCGCGCACGGTCGCCAGGTTCTCCGCGGTCATCAGCTCGCGCACGGGCTGCAGGGCGTCGTCGGCGAAGCGCACGTCGCGGTTGGTGAGGATGCCCACGAGCTTACCTGCGCGCGTGGTTACCGGGATGCCGCTGATCTTGTGCTGCAACATCAGCGCCCGCGCCTCGCCCAGCGTGGCCTCCGGCTCGATGGTGATCGGGTTGATCACCATGCCGCTCTCGAACCGCTTGACCCGGCGCACCGCGGCGCATTGTTCGTCGATGGTCAGGTTGCGGTGAAGCACGCCGATGCCGCCCATCTGCGCCAGGACGATCGCCATTTCGGCCTCCGTCACGGTGTCCATCGCCGCCGAGACGATCGGGATGTTGAGCGCGATGCCGCCCGTCAGCCGGGTCCGGGTGCTGGCCTGGCTGGGCAGGATGTCACTCGCCGCCGGGCGCAGCAGGACATCGTCGAAGGTAAGGCCGGTTTCGATGTCCATGGCTGCCACTGCAATCCTCGCACGCGGAGTCGTGGCGGCCCGTGTAACGAGGCGGGAGGGCAGGTGCTAGGGGCGCCCCAGGCCCAAGCGGGGCCCGCCCGCGGCATCCCCAGGGCCGCCGGCACGAAAAAGCCCTGCCGGACGCGCCGGCAGGGCTGTTCGTTGCGGCGCTCGAGGATGGTCAGATCACCGAAGCATCTTCAGTGCGCACCGACCCGCCGGCGCGGGGCTGCAAGGTGTTGTGGCCGCCGTAGCGGTACAGGATCTGCTGCGCGGTGTTGTCGTCGATCGAGGCGGTGTCGTTGACCGAGACGAACACGCCCCCGCCCTTGATCTGCTCGCCGTAATATTCGACGTCATCGCCGGCCACGCCATGCTTCTTGAGCGATTCGTTCAAAGTGCCCATGGCCGCGCCGGCAAGCGCGCCGATGACACCGGCTTCCGGAGCGGCGGAGGCTGCGATCGCCCCGGCTGCCGCCAACGGGCCGACCCCCGGGATCGCCAGCGCGGCAATACCCAGGCCGGCACCTAGCGCCCCGCCACCCAGGACGCCACGGAGCAGATTGCGGTGATCGTCATCGGTAACCTCGCCGTCGCCGCTGGTAGTCGTGGTCTTGTTCCCGTGGCGGGCGATGACGGACAGCGAACTGTCGGAAACGCCGGCTTCGCGCAGCGCGGCAACCGCCTGCTGGGCTTCATTCTGGCTGTCGAAAACCGCCGAAGCGCGCAAGTTTGCCATGTCATTTCTCCATTTGGGTTGCGATGCCTAGACAACGTCGCTGCTCGCGATCGTTCCAGCCAGGTCATTGATTTTTCGTCAGGATCAATGAGTCCATCCGACCAAAAGACCGCCCCGGATGAGCCGTTCCAGAGCGGCCGGCGCTATTGCGCGGTCCAGCCCCCGTCGAGCGCGTAATTGGCGCCGTTGATGTTCTGCGCCTCCTCCCGGCACAGGAACAATGCGAGCGCGGCCACCTCGGCCGGCTGGACGAACTTCTTGGTCGGCTGCTGGGCGAGCAGCACCTTATCGATGACATCCTCCCGGCTCATGCCCCGCGCGGCCATGGTGTCGGGGATCTGGTTCTCCACCAGCGGCGTCCAGACATAGCCGGGGCTGATACAATTCGCGGTGATGCCGTGCGTCGCCACCTCGAGCGCGATCACCTTGGTAAGGCCGGCAAGGCCGTGCTTGGCGGCCACGTAGGCGGCCTTGAACGGACTGGCGGCGAGCGAATGGGCGCTGGCGGTGGCGATGATCCGCCCCCAGCCCTGCCGCTTCATGTGCGGCACCGCGAGGCGGGCGGTGTGGAACGCGGCGGACAGATTGAGCGCGATGATCGCGTCCCACTTGGCGGGCGCGAACTCCTCGATCGGCGCGACGTGCTGCATGCCGGCATTGTTGACCAGGATGTCGATCGCCCCAGCCTTGGCCATCAGCGCCTCGACTCCGGCGGCGCTGGTCAGGTCCGCGTTGACGTATTCGGCCCCCAGTTCGTGCTGCAGCCCGGCGATCTCGTCCGCATCGCCGAAGCCGTTGAGGACGATGGTGGCCCCCTCGGCCGCCAGCGACCGGGCGATGGCCAGGCCGATACCCGAGGTGGAACCGGTGACCAGCGCGCGCCTGCCTTGAAGGAACATACTCGACTCCGTGCGATTGCCTGTGTCAGGTGGCGGGAGCGACCGGCGCTGTCCAGTCGCGGCCAACCATGGCCAGCCGACCCGAGGCGAGTTCCCGCGCAATCGAAGGCGATATCCATGCGGCTCAATCCGTTCAATCCAGGCAGCATCAACGTCCGCAACCTGGGTGGTGGCGGCGGTGGCGGCCTGGGCAGTGGCGGCAGACTGGGCTGCGGCGGCATCGTGGTCGTGCTCATCGGCGCGCTGGTGTTCGGCATCGACCCCGGCCAGATGCTGGGCACGATGGAGCAGGTGGGGGGCGGCGGCGCGCCGGCTACGCAATCGGCGCCCGTGTCGGAAAACGCCGCCGAGGACTGTGCCGCCTACGAATACGGCACCGAAAGCTGCAACGCGCTCGCCTCGCTCGACCAGACCTGGCAGCCGATCTTCGCGGCTGCCGGCGCCCCGTTTCAACAACCAACGCTCAACTTCTTCGCCGGCTCGGTGAATTCCGGCTGCGGCGCGGCGGAGGCGGCGATGGGACCGTTCTACTGCCCGGCCGACCAGGGCATCTATATCGACACCAGCTTCTATTCGCAGATGGCGGGCCAGATGGGGGCCGGCGGCGATTTCGCGCGCTACTATGTCATTGCCCACGAATACGGCCATCACATCCAGGCGCTGACCGGCGTGGCCGACCAGATCCGCAGCGCCCAGAGCCAGAACCCGGGCCAGGCCAACCAGCTGCAGGTGCTGATGGAACTGCAGGCCGATTGCTATGCGGGCGTGTGGGCCGGCCGCAACCGCAACCTCATCGAACCCGGTGATTTCGAGGAAGGCATGAATGCGGCGAGCGCCATCGGCGATGACACGCTGATGCGGCAATCGGGCCAGCAGGTGAGCCCCGAGAGCTTCACCCATGGTTCAAGCGAGCAGCGTATGCAGGCGCTCAGGCTGGGGATGGAGACCGGTGACGATACGCAGTGTGACCGCATTGTCGAACGGCGCTAGGCGGCTCAGGCAAGCGGCGGTGTTAGCCGCCAGCCTCGGCGCGGCCGTGTTGGCCGGCGCGCCGGCCAGGGCACAGGACGACGTCACGCAGGATGAAGTCTCGGCGGGCGATGTCATGCTGACCCCGCTCAACGATCTCAATCTCAGCAAGGACCCGATCCCGCCCGTGCTCATCCGCGCGCACCGAGCGATCTACGACGATGTCGGCCTCACCACCTGCACCCATGTGCTGCAGGAGATCGGCAACCTCGACGCGGTGCTGGGCGAGGACTTCGATACCGCTCAGCGCGAACGGCCGGGCGCCTCGCCCGGCAAGTTGGCGCAGGACATGCTCGCCGGCTTCATCCCGTTACGCGGCGTGATCCGCCACTTCTCGGGCGCCGACCGGCACGCCTGGGAGTTCAAGGAAGCGATCACCGCCGGGTTGGCGCGGCGGGCGTTCCTCAAGGGGTTGGGCCTGGGAATGGGCTGCGCCTACCCAGCTCGGCCCGCCCCACCGGACCTGCTCGTGCGCCCGCTCCCTGTCGTATCGCAGGGCGACGGCGTGCCCGCAGAGCCGTCGGGCTAAGCGGCTTACACCGTCTGCGAGGCGGCGCTAGCGCAGGCTTCGCCCGCCATCGCCTGGGCGTTTGCGTATGCCGGGTGCCCGGGCGGCGCTGCAGTCGCCGGGCTCACGGCGAACACGGCGGCAAGCCTCGCCACCGGCCTGATCGCCTCGTAGCGCATCGTCACCGAGATGCGGCCGGCCATCCGCTCGATCTCCCGGTCCAGCTGCCGCAGAACCTCCTCGCGCTGCTCGCGCGGCATTTCGGTTTCGCGCGCGATGGCCCGGCGTGCTTCCCGCATACCAGCCACCGCGCGCGCGCTGATCGCCTCGCTGCAGATCATGATGGTGCGCCGGCCGTCGCCAAGGTCGCGTTCGACCACCGGTTCATCGCCGTCGCAGCGCGCCGGCGTGGTCACCTGCGGCATTTCCCGCAACGCAACCTCCATATGCGCCAACGCCTCCCTGCTGGCCTGGGCTGCCTCCTCCAAGGCGCGGTCGCGCTCGGCGAAGGCTTCCTCCATCGCTTCGACCGCCTCTTCATGCGCTTCCAGCTGCGCTTCGAACCGTTCCGCAAAGCCCTCCTCTTGCTCCAGCAGCGCGAACATGCGTTCGCGTTGGGCCTCCTCGGGCAAGTGGCCTTCGCCGCGCAGAATCAGCCCGTCCGCGCTGCGCTGCCGCACGCTATCCTGGGGCGCATCAGGATCGATCGCCTCGATCGGCAGCGGCGGAGTGGGCGCATGCCGGGCTGGCGGCTGGCGCGGAGACTCGCGCGCCGGCTCGGCGGCCACGGGCTCGGGCGGCGCGGCGTAGCTGATCGAGGCGGTCAGCGGCAGGCCTAGGGCGAGGGTCCCGATCGCCAGCAGGCCGTACCGGCGGCGGCGGGCGGGAATCTCGGACATGGCCAGGCTCCGCAAGCGGTGAATGATCGATTTCTCCCCCCGCACCGGGCAGGCCATGGGCGCCGCCAGCGCCGCACGATTATCACTCGCCGCGAAACCGGCGATGACCGAGGCGTAGAGCGCCCGGTCGGTCCGCCCGCGGCCGGCGACCACACGCGCATCGCAAGCCGCCTCCTGGTCGCGCCGCATCGCCCGCCAGCCGGCCCAGGCGAGCGGGTTGAACCAGTGCAGCGCCAACAGCGGCTGCGCGGCGATATTGGCGACCAGATCGCCTCCGCGATGGTGCGCCAATTCGTGGGCGATCGCCAGATCGCGCGCTTCCCGATCGGGGTGCGCCATGAACCGCGGCGGGAGCGCCACCACCTGGTCGAACACGCCGAAGGCCAGCGGCGAGGCGACAGCGGGCGTTTCAACCAGTCGCACACGGCCGGTCTCTCCCACCGGCCGCGCCTCGGCGAGCAGCGCCCGGCGCATCCCGATATAGCTGCGGGTACGCCAGAACAGGAAGATCGCCGCCCCGCCCAGCCATAGCGGCACCAGCAAAGCGAGCGGGGCCAGCCCCCCCGGCGGCGCGGCGGCCGGCGCGATGTCGGTGACGAGCACCAGCAGCGGTTCGCCTCCGGGATGCCCCGCGGCGGCGAGCGGTTCGGGCGAAGGAGCCATCCAGGCCGGCAACACCAGCGGCGGCATGACCATACGCAGCAGCGGCAGCGCCCACAGCGCGTAGGCGACCTGCGGCCCGAACTGGCGCGTGACCGGCCGGCGCACCAGCAGCACCGCGGCGTTCAGCAGGCCGGTGACGACGAAGGTGTCGATCAGCCAGTCGGCGATGAGGGCGGTCACTTGCGCAACTCCTGCAACAAGCGTTCGATCTCGGCCAGGTCCTCATCGGTGAGCGCCTCGGTCTCGGCCAGGTGCGCGAACAGCGGCGCCGCCCGGCCCCCGAACAGGCGATCGACCAGCCGGCGCGATTCGCCGCCCACATAGGCGCTCCGTTCGAACCGGGGCGAATAGAGGAACCGGCGGCCATCGGGCTGGGTCGCCACCGCGTTCTTGGCCACCAGGCGGGCGAGCAGCGTCTTCACCGTGGGCATCGACCAGCCGCGCTGTTCGCACACCGTCTCGCACACCTCGGCGGCGCTTTGCGGAGCGCGCTGCCACAGCGCCTCCATCACCGCGTGTTCGGCCTCGCTGATCCGCTCCCCTGGATCGCTGGTTGGATTCGCGCTCACGCCGCCTCCCGCACCCGAATATGTGTCCCGGCACCATGACTACATCTGTAGTCTGAACCCCCGTTGAACGACCGCGAAACCGGCAGGCGCCCACGGCGCGCGAAGCTGCTCATGCCCCTGTTTACCCCTCCCGAGCGCTGGGGCAGGGTCCGCTCCATGCTCACGCGATTCGCCCTCGCCGCCGCAATGTCCTTGACCTTGCCGGCTGCCGCCCTTGCCCAGGACGTACCTGCCCCGCCCGGGCCCGCCACCACCGAGATCGTGCTGGTGACCGCGATGGGCGAGATCCGCGTGGCGCTGGAGACCGAGCGGGCGCCCATCACCGCGGCCAATTTCCTGCGCTATGTCGAGGAAGGGCGGCTCGACGGCACGGTGTTCTACCGCGCCATGCACCTCGACTGGGGCGAACAGCCAAACGGGCTGGTGCAAGGCGGCACCCAGTTCGATCCCGGGCGAATCCTGCCGCCCATCGCCCACGAGCCGACCAGCGCCACGGGCCTCAGCCACACTCGCGGCGCGTTGTCCATGGCGCGCAACGAGCCCGGCACCGCGACCGGCGATTTCTCGATCATGGTGCAGGACCAGCCCGGCCTCGACGCCGATCCCGACAACGAGGACCCGGCGCTGCGTAATGGCTATGCCGTGTTCGGCCGCGTCACGCAGGGGATGGAGGTGGTGGAGGCGATCCACGCCGCCCCGCGCGACCCGAACAAGGGCGAAGGCTGGATGAAGGGCCAGATGCTGGCCGTTCCGGTCGAGATCGTCGCGGCGCGGCGGATCGACTAGCGGCCGGGCCGACCGCCGAAGCCGGTGATTGCCGGGACGCCGACGGGCGCGCTCGCCGCGCGCGGCAGGTCGGCCTCGAGCGCGGGCAGCCAACGCACCACGCCTTCGCCGATGACCGCCTGCGGCTGCGAGGGCTCGAGCGACAGGCTCCTCTCCCACCCGGCGATCGCGGCGCGCGCCTCGTCCACCGCCTGCGCCAGCTCCTGCGGCTTGCGCAGGGCGTTGTTGACCAGCGCGTCGCCGAAGAAGGTCCAGTCGTTATCCGCCCGGCAGCCGAACGAGGTCCGCCCCGCCGCAGCAGCGGTCACGAGCGCGGTGTCGGGCCCGGCGAGGTAGGGCACGAAGACGCCCGAAAAGCAGGCGCTCAGCAGCACGATCCGCCGCTGAATGCGCAGTTCGCCCAGCACCGCCCGCAGCCGCAGCGGCGTGACGAGGCCATAGCCGCTATCGCCGTAATGATAGGCCAGCCCCTCGGGCGAGCCGTGGCTGGTGGTATACAGCACCAGGACGTCCTCGGCCGGGTCCATCAGCTCGGCAACGCGGGCAAGCGCGAGAATGAGCGAGGTGGGCGAGCCGCGCGGCAAAGCGGCGCCGCGGCCATCGGCCGCGGCCAGCGTAACCGTACGCCCTTCAGCCCCGTAGCGGCGGGCGAGCACCCGCCCCGCCTCGCGCGCTTCGCGGCCGAACACCGGATCGCTGTCGAGCGCGATGGCGACGACATAGGCGTCCACCGTGCCCGCCCGCTGCGGCGCGAGCGCTCCCAGCGCGGCATCGAGCGCGCGCCGCTCGGCGAGCAACTCGCGGGCCGAACCGCCGCGGTTGAGCTCCGCCCCGATCGCCAGGCTGGCGCTGATCATGGCCGGCGTGTCCCCGCTGCCCAATTGCGGCCAGGGTAGGACGTGCGGCGGCGGCATGCGCGCGCGCGAGGCCGTCGACTGGGACGCTGCCGTGGTACCGAGCGCCAGGACCAGCGCCGCCAGCATCCCACTCACCCTACGGCGCATCTGCTTGCCCCCATACCCGCCAGCGCCAAGTAACGCGCCAAGTGGGTCAGGATAGCGCCCGCGGCGGATGCGAGAAGGCCCCTGAATGGCTTCAGTACACCCGCTTCTTGGGCTTGATGTACTCGATATCGTCGGTGAGCGTATATTCGTGCACCGGGCGGTAGTCGATCCGCACCGCGCCGCCCCCGTTCGTGGTCCGCCCGCCCCAGCCTTCGAACCAGGCGACCGTGTGCTTCATCCAATTGGCGTCGTCGCGCTCGGGGAAACCCTCGTGCGCGTGGGCGCCGCGGCTTTCGTGGCGGTTGGCGGCCGAGTGCATGGTCACCTGCGCCTGGCTCAGCATGTTGTCGAGTTCCATCGTCTCGATGAGGTCGGTGTTCCAGATCAGCGAGCGGTCGGATACGCCGATGTCGGCCATGCCCGCGTAGATGCCCGCGAGCTTGGTCTTGCCCTCTTCCATCACCTCCGCGGTGCGGAACACCGCGGCGTGCGTGGACATCGCCCGCTGCATCGCCTCCCGGATCCGCGCGGTCGGCGTGCTGCCCGCAGCGTGGCGGAAATGGTCGAGCCGGGTGAGCGAGAAATCGGCGCTGTCCTTGGGCAATTCCGGTTGCGAGACGCCCGGCTTGATCGTGTCGCGCAGCCGGTGGCCGGCAGCGCGGCCGAACACCACCAGGTCGATCAGCGAGTTCGAGCCGAGGCGATTGGCGCCGTGAACCGAGACGCAGGCCGCCTCGCCCACCGCAAACAGCCCGGGCACCACCGTCTCGGGATTGCCGTCGGCGCCGATGGTCATCACCTCGCCGTGATAATTGGTGGGGATGCCGCCCATGTTGTAATGCACGGTCGGCACCACCGGCAGAGGTTGGCGGGTGAGATCGACGCCGGCGAAGATCTTGCCGCTTTCGGTGATGCCGGGCAGCCGTTCGGCCAGCACCTTGGGATCGATGTGGTCGAGGTGGAGGTGGAGGTGGTCCTGGTTCGGCCCCACCCCGCGCCCCTCGCGGATCTCCAGCGCCATCGAGCGCGAAACGACGTCACGGCTGGCGAGGTCCTTGGCGCTCGGGGCGTAGCGCTCCATGAACCGCTCGCCCTCGGAGTTGGTGAGATAGCCGCCCTCGCCCCTGGCGCCCTCGGTGATCAGGACGCCCGCGCCATAAATGCCGGTGGGGTGGAACTGGACGAATTCCATGTCCTGCAGCGGGAGCCCGGCGCGCAGCACCATGGCGTTGCCGTCGCCGGTGCAGGTGTGAGCGGACGTGGCGGTGTAGTAAGCCCGGCCATAGCCGCCCGTCGCCAGCACCACCGCCTGCGCGCGGAACCGGTGGATGGTCCCGTCATCGAGGCACATGGCAACGACGCCACGGCACGCCCCTGCGACCATGATCAGATCGATCGCGAAGAACTCGATGAAGAAGTCGGAATTGTACTTGAGGCTTTGCTGGTAGAGCGAGTGAAGCATCGCATGCCCGGTGCGGTCGGCCGCGGCGGCGGTGCGCTGGACCGGGGGCCCCTCGCCCATGTTCTGCATGTGCCCGCCGAAGGGCCGCTGGTAGATCGTGCCGTTCTGGTTGCGGCTGAACGGCACGCCCGCGTGCTCCAGCTCGTACACCGCCTGCGGCGCCTCGCGCACCAGGTATTCGATGGCGTCCTGGTCGCCCAGCCAGTCCGAGCCCTTGACGGTATCGTACATGTGCCACGCCCAGTGATCGGGCGAATTATTGCCCAGGCTGGCGGCAATTCCGCCCTGCGCCGCCACGGTGTGCGAGCGGGTCGGGAACACCTTGGTGATGCAGGCGGTCTTGAGCCCCGCTTCCGCCGCGCCCATCGTGGCGCGCAGGCCCGAGCCGCCCGCGCCTACCACCACCACGTCGTAGGTGTGGTCGGTGATGGTGTAGCCGGTGAAGGCGCGGCCGGTCTTGCCGACGCCAAGCTTCTCGCCGCCGCCGAGCGGGGTCTGGCCGGTCTGAGGTGCGGGATTGGCCATCAGGCGGCATCCCCCAGCGCCAGGCGGGCGATCGAGAACAGCCCGAAGGCGGCGCCGCCGACGAATGCGAGGTTGAGCGCAGCGGTCACGGCGAATTTGTTGCCGGGCGTATCGACATAGTCATCGATCAGTACCTGCAGGCCGATGCGGGCGTGGTAGAAGACCGAGATGATCAGCAGCGCCAGCGCCGTGGCGGGCACCGGCCGTCCAATCCAGTCGCGCACGGTGGCGTAGGACAGGTCGGGCAGCAAGACGAGCGAGATCGCCAGGAACAGCACCGTCAGCAGATTGCCGATGGCGGTGAAACGCTGCGACAGCCAGTGGTGCGTCCCCTGACCGCTGGCGCCCAAGCCGCGCACCTGCGCGATGGCGGTGTTCTTGCCGCCGGGGCGCTCCAGATTGGTTCGTCTGCCCATCTAATTGGTCCTTTCAGCGAAGGATGATCGCGGCCCAAAAGGCGGCGGTGAGGACCAGGCCCGAGATCAGCGAACCAATCGAATGGCGCTTGTTGGTCTCGATCTCCATGCCCGCGCCAATGTCCATGACGAAGTGCCGCACGCCCGAAGACATGTGCTGGAAGAATGCCCAGCTGATGCCCACGAGCACAACATAGCCCAAGGGCGAGGTCATGGTCTCGGCAAAGCCGTCGTAAGCGTCCGCCCCGCCGGCCAGCGAAGCCAGCCACCACAACAGCACCGGGAGGGCGACCAAGGCCATGCCGTCGCCGGTGATCCGGTGGAGGATCGAGACCAGCATGTGCGGGCCCCATTTCCAGATCGACAGATGGGGCGAAAGGGGACGGTCGGCCATAGAGTAATCCGGTTGCGGCAGCGTGGCCTCCCTTAGCGGATCGACCCTGCAGGGCAACCACCCCATGCAAGGACCGCGCGAGACTTGCGACGGCGGGCAGGAGACGGTTGGAACCGGGCGGCATAGCCCCTAGGAGGTGCGGCGATGACCACCATTCTCGTCACCGGATCGAGCCGCGGGATCGGCCGCGCCATCGCCGAGGCGCTGCCGCCCAGGGCGCGCGGGTGATCGGTCACGCAAGACGCCCGGGCGCCCTGGATGCGCCGCCCAGCATGACCGGCGCGGTGATCGAGGCCGGCGGAGCAAGCTGTGTCCGCTAGCAAGTCGCGCGCCGCCGCGGTGCTGTTGGTGCTGGCCGGCTGCGCAACACCCGGCCTGCCCCCAGACGACCGGCAAACCTCGCGGTTCACCGCAGCCGATTGGACCGCCGCCTGCGCCAATCACGACGACTGGGACCTGGCCGGCCCCCCGTTCCGCATCCACGGCGACACCTGGTATGTCGGCACCTGCGGCATCAGCGCAATCCTGGTGGCGGGCGATGCGGGCCATGTCCTCATCGATGGCGCCACCGAAGCAGGCGGACCGCTGATCGCCGCCAACATCGCCCGCCTGGGTCTCGATATCGCCGAGGTAAAGCTGCTGCTGCTGACGCATGAGCATCACGACCATGCCGGCGGCCTGGCGTTCCTGCAGCAGGCCAGCGGCGCGCGCCTGCTGGCCTTGCCCGCCGCCGCGGCGGTGCTGGGGAGCGGTCGCGCCGCCCCGGAGGATCCGCAAGCTGCCGTGCTCGAGCCGATGCCCCCGGTCGTGGTCGCAGGCACGATTCGCGACGGCGAGGTCGTGCGGCTCGGCGCGATCGCGATCACCGCCACGGCCACCCCCGGGCACACCGCCGGCGCCACCAGCTTCACCTGGCGCGCCTGCGACGGCGCCGATTGCCGCCAGGTGGCCTATCTCGACAGCCTCTCCGCCGTCAGCGCCCGGGGTTACCGCTTCTCCGACCACCCCGAGCTCGTCGCCACCTTCCGCGCCAGCTTCGCCAGGGTCGCGGACCTGCCGTGCGACATCGCGCTCACCCCGCATCCCGGCTCCAGCGCCATGTCCGCGCGAATCGCTGCGCCTGGCGGTCTGGTCGATGCGGCCGGCTGCCGGACCTATGCGCAAACCATGAGCACCCGGCTCGACCAGCGGCTGGCGAGCGAGGAAGCGGCCCCATGAGCGGCTGGAAACTGGTGGCCCGGGCCCCGCGGGAGGCCGTGGAGGCGGCGCTGGCCGCGCACCACGCGCTGGCCGAGTGGGACGCAGGCGTCGTGGTTGGCGCCAGCGAAGTGGCCGAGCAGCCCGACGACTGGCTGCTCGAGGCCTGGCTCGCGCGCCGGCCGACCAAGGCCGACACCGCGCTCCTCAAGCAGCTCTTCCCCGCTCCCCCGCCCGCGGTGAAGGCCGAACGACTGCCCGAAACCGACTGGCTCGCCGCCAGTCAGCAGCGCGCCGAGCCGGTGCGCGCTGGCCCGTTCCGAATCCGCACTCCCGACTTCCCATCCGCCGCGCAGCCGGGCGTGATCGAATTCGAGATCCCCGCGGCGCAGGCCTTCGGCACCGGCCAGCACGCGACTACCGCCGGGTGCCTGGCCATGCTCGCGACCATGCGCCGGCGGGGCGTGCGACCCCGCAACATTGCCGATATCGGCACCGGCACCGGCCTACTCGCCTTCGCCGCGCTGGCGCTCTGGCCGCTCGCGCGGGCAAGCGCCACCGACCACGATCCGCTGTGCGCCGCGGCGGTCATCGACAATGCCGCGCGCAATCGGGTGCGGCTGGGCGGCGGCCGCGGCGAACTGGCCTGCGGTATCGCCGAAGGTCTGGATGGCGAGCTGCACCAGACCAATGCGCCCTACGACCTCATCATCGCCAACATCCTGGCGCGCCCGCTCATCGACCTCGCGCCCGATTTCGCCGCCGCCATCGCCCCGCGGGGCCACCTGCTGCTCGCCGGCCTCCTCGCAAGCCAGGAGCGGGCGGTGCGCGCCGCCTTCCTGCGCGCGGGGCTGGGCCCGGTGGCGCGCTTGGCGATGGGCGAGTGGGCGATTGTGTGGCTGCGCCGCCGCTTCGCCGCCTAGGTCGCATCCTCGGCCGGGCGGGGGCCGGGCTCGCGCTCATGGCCGGGCTGTTCGTCCTCGCCGGCTGGCTCGGCAGCGCCCTGCCGCGCAATCCGGGCTGGCACGAGCCGGCGGCCGGCGTCGTCATCCTGGTCGAGACCAACGGCACCCACACCGGCATCGTGGTGCCCATCCGCACCCCGCTGAAGGACTGGGCGGCGACCTTCCCCGAGGCGGCGGCCCTGCGCGGCGGCGCGGCGACGCACCTGGCGCTCGGCTGGGGCGAGCGCGAGGTGTTCCTCGACGTACCCACCTGGGCCGACCTCGATCCCCTCACCGCGCTGCGCATTGTGGCGGCGGGTGGTGAAAGCGTGATGCGGGTGAGCCCCTATGTCCACCCGGTGGCTGGCGAGCATCACCGCCCGGTGCGCCTGTCGGTGGAACAATACCGCCGGCTGGTGGACCGCATCGAGGCGAGCCTGGCGCCGCCCGGCCCGCTCGGCAGCCCGGCCGGGCTCGCCGGGACCGACCCATTGTCCCGCTACTACCCCGCCCGCGATCGCTACACCCTGGTGCGCACCTGCAACAGCTGGGTTGGCGACCTGCTGGGCGATGCGGGCGTGCGCATGGGCCGGTGGACGCCGTTCGCCGGCGGGGTCATGAAGTGGATCGACGCGCCCGCCAGCGGCCCGGATCAGCAAACTAAAGAAATCGCGTTCAAAGCCGACGACTTGCACGAATAGCTACTTCCTTGCCAATCCTACAGAACTATGTGCTATTTTGAGGCCCCTGAGCGAGGAGCGCCTCATGCATCCTTTATCGAAAGGTACGCCAGGTCGATCGCCCGTCGTGTTTGCAGAAACCGCTGCGATGTCCTCGGCTCGCTCGGTCCCGGTCAGCGTGGCGCTCTCGCTATTGCTGCTCGCGGTCAGTGCACTCCTCCTCTACGCCGATTCTTTTCGGCGCAGCCGCTACGTTACCGGCGCGGGTGTCGAATACCCCTATTGGGACCCACCAGTGCTGTCCTACAATGAACAGTCGCTCGAATGGGTTTCCGCCGATTGCCAGGGCGCTCCTCCCGAGAACCTGGCCTGCGCGCTCTACGCCAAGGTCGCGGCGCCCGACCGCAATGCCAACGAAGAGGCGGTCATCGTCCGGGCCACGGCCAGCGACAGGTCCCGCGATTACTGCAACGAGTTCTACGGCCCCTGCTCGCCGCAGCCCGCCAATATCGAACTCGACGACGCCCGCCGTATCCTCGACTACCTCGCCAGCGCATACCTGGAGCCCGCGCGCGAGAACATCGCCCGCGGCCGCATGTCTCGCGCGCATGACCAGATCCGCCGCATCGGCTACCTCCTGGGGCGCATCGACCTGCCGCTCGGCAGCGAAGGGTGCTGCACCTATTCCCAGGCGCTCTATATCGCCCCCGCCTTTCTCGCCAACCAGGAGCCGCGCTGGCGTGACCGCACCTATGTCGCGGAGGTCCTGGCGTTGGGCCAGTACGATCCGTACAGCGCGCCGCTCGAGCAAGGCGAGCCGAGCCCCTACGCCGACGTGAGCGCCTACACCCGCGCCATCATGGCGACCGGGGCCCGTTGCCATGACCGCGCGGCCGCGCAGTACCTGGGCCTCGCCACCACCGATGGGCGACGGGCAGTGCGTGAGCTCGCCACCTACATGGCGCTGGTGTCGCACTTCCGCGCGGTGCTTCCCGGCGAGATGAGCTGCCCCGAACAAGCACAGCCGCCGCGGCTTACCGAGGAGCAGGTCGCCCAACTCAAGCCGCTGGTGAGGCGCACCGGCTTCCTATCCGACATCGCTCAGATGGATGCGGCGCTGAGACAGGCGGAGTTCCTTGATGCTGACTAAGTTCAAGGACTGGTGGAAGGAATGGTGGCCGTTCCTGTCCGGTGCGCCCATCGCGATCTACACCGCTGTCGCCTACTTCACGGGCGCGCGCGACGACTTCTTCCTGTTCGCCCGCATGTTCCGCTGGGAGCTGGTGCTGCTGAGCGTGCTCCTGCTCGCTGTATGCGCAATCCACCTGTGGACGCCGGCGACCAGCATCCTCAGGCCGCGCAACTTCTGGCGCGAGGGTTTCGCCGGCATCAAAGCCTTGCGCAGCCCGGGCCGGGCGCCGGGCGCAAGAGCCGCCTCGGCCTTGCTGCTGACCGCGATCCTCGGCTGCGGGGCGAGCGTCGCGCTATACGCGGCCAATACCTACGCTTTCGTCCACGAGCGCTACACCTATCTCAGCCGTCAGGACGCGGTGGCGCGCGCGGGCGAGGTGGAGTTGGCGCAAGACCTGCCGCTGGCGATCTCGCAGTACCAGGCGATCCTCGAAAGATACCCCTACAACCGGTTCAACGGCGAGCTGGAGCGCAAGATCGAGTTCCTGCAGGAGCGCCATGATCGCTGGCGCTCGGTCGCTCGCCAGGTTGCGGAATTCGAACAGCGCTATCCCGCAGGCATGTCCTCGACCCGCTTCGACATGCTAACCCAGGCATGCCGCTTTGTGACCAATGCCAAACCCTGCAGCGACGCGGCCGCCTACATCGACCAGGTTTGGCCGGTGGTCGTCGAGGCGCAGACCAGCACCACCGGATGCGCGGCGATCGCCTCGCGCACCCCGGCCGAGGATGCCTGGATCTACCTGGATCCATTCGATCAGCGCTGGCTGGGCATCCCTCCTGGCGATGGGCGGCAAATCTGCCGAACGCTCGGTCTTGTGTCGAGCCAGGACCTGCGCCGTTATCTTGAGGAGCGGTGGCGTCTGGAGGTTCTGCTCTCTCATCCGGACACTTGGGCGGCACTCAGTCTTTAGCCGCAGGATGGTCCTACCCCGCCGCCCGCACGATCTCCGCCCAGCCCGCTTCGTCCACCACCTCGATCCCCAGCTCGGCAGCCTTCTTCAGCTTCGAGCCCGCCCCCGGCCCGGCCACCACCAGGTCGGTGCTCGCGCTGACCGCGCTGGCGGCGCGGGCTCCCAGCCGTTCGGCCTGGGCCTTGGCCTCGTCGCGGCTGATGGTCTCCAGTCTGCCGGTGAACACCACCGTCTTGCCCGCCACCGGGCTGTCCAGGGTCTCGACCTCGGTGCGCGGCGGGTCGAGCTCGCGCAGCAGGTCGTCCCACACTTCGCGATTATGCGCCTCGTGGAAGAAGGCGCCCAGCGCCGCCACCACCGCGGGGCCGATCCCGTCGAGCGCGGCGAATTCCGCCACCGCCACCGCCTCCCCGGCATGCGCCCGCTCGGCCGCCACGCGCAGCAGCGGGAGTTCGTGAAAGTGCTTCATCAGGTCGCGCGCGGTGACGCTGCCGACGTGGCGGATGCCCAGGCCGAACAGCAGCCGCGCGGCATCGGGCTGCCGGCGCGCCTCGATGCTTGCCAACAAATTATCCACAGACTTGTCCTGCCAGCCCTCGCGCGTCAGGATCTCCGCGCGGCGGGTATGCAGGCGGAAGATGTCCGCCGGGCTCTCCAGCCAGCCGAGCGCGAAGAACTCGGCGATGGTCTTCTCGCCCAGCCCGTCGATGTCGAGCGCGGCGCGGCCGACGAAATGCTTCAGCCGCTCGGTGCGCTGCGCCGGGCAGACCAGGCCCGCGGTGCAGCGCACATCCACCTCGCCCTCCTGCGCCACCGCCTCGCTACCGCAGCGCGGGCAGTGGTCCGGGAAAACGTAAGGCTCGCGAGGTGTCTCACGGGTGAGGTTTTCCACCACCTGCGGGATGACGTCGCCGGCGCGCTGGATGGCGATCCGGTCGCCCGGGCGCAGGCCCAGGCGGGCGATCTCGTCGCGGTTGTGCAGGGTAACATTGACCACCGTCACGCCGCCCACCAGCACCGGCGCGAGGCGGCCTACGGGGGTCAGCTTGCCGGTGCGGCCGACCTGGATGTCGATGCTCTCGAGCACCGTTTCGGCGCGCTGCGCGGGAAACTTGTGCGCCAGCGCCCAGCGCGGAGCCCTGGCGACTAGGCCCAGCCGCGCCTGCCAGTCGAGCCGGTCGACCTTGTAGACCACCCCATCGATCTCGTAGCCAAGTCCCGCGCGCCGCTCGCCGATGCTGCGATATTGCTGCATCATCTCTTCCAGCGAGCGACACAGTACGAGATCGGGTGAGACGGGAAATCCCCAGCGCCAGATTGCCCGCATCACCTCGAATTGGGTCTCGCCGGGCACCTCGCTCGCCGCGCCCCAGCCATGGGCGAGGAAGCGCAGCGGGCGGGTGGCGGTGATCGCCGCGTCCTTCTGCCGCAGCGCCCCGGCAGCGGCATTGCGCGGGGTGGCGAACAGCCTCGCGCCCGCCGCCTCCTGCGCCGCATTAAGTGCAGCAAACGACTGCTTTTCCATATAAACCTCGCCGCGAACCTCGAACAGCTCGGGCGCGGGCCCGGTCAGCGTTTGCGGCACGTCGGCAATGTGCGCGACGTTGGGCGTGACGTTCTCGCCCACCGCACCGTCGCCCCGGGTGGCGGCGAGCACCAATTGGCCGCGCTCATAACGCAGCGAGCAGGACAGGCCGTCGATCTTGTCTTCCGCGGTGCAGGCGAGCGGCTCGTCTTCGGGCAAGGCCAGGTAGCGGCGGACGCGGGCGACGAACTCGGACACCTCGTCATCGGCAAAGGCGTTGTCCAGGCTCGTCATCCGCAGCTGGTGCGCGACCTTGGCGAGCGGCGAGGCGGCAACCTCGTGCCCGACCGCCCGGACCGGCGAATCGGCCGCGGCCAGCTCCGGGAACGCGGCCTCGAGCTCGGCGGCGCGGCGCACGAGCGCATCGTACTGCGCGTCCGAAATCTCCGGCGCATCCTCGGCATGGTAGAGCCGATTATGCCGGGCGATCCCCTCCGTCAGCCGCGCCAGCTCGGCCGCGCCCTCCGTCTCGCTCGCGCTCCGCCTTGGCCCCGCGCTCACTCGGCAATCAGCCGCAGATCGCGCTCGAAGCTCCAGCGACCGCCCGCGAACGCCATCCGGTACAGTGCGGAAGGGGCCGGGGCCGAGCCGGCGGTGTAGCTGGCCCAGCCGCTGCAACTGGTCTCACCGGCGCAGGTGAAGCTGTGGATGGTGAACACCAGCGCCGCCACCTCGCTCTCCGCATCGCGCCAGCCTTGCGCGCCCCAGGTGCAGCGGGCGAGCGGCGCCAAGCGCGCGAAGCGCGTGAGCAGAGCCGTCTCCTGCTCGGGCGGCAGCGCGGCTTCCGAACGGCCTTCGCTCACCGCCAGGCACACGGTCGGCCGATCGGCGATGTCGCTGGCGAAGTACTCCGCCAGCAGGTGCTCGGCCAGCGCCAGGCGTGGCTCGGCCCGGTCGGCGGCGAGCGGCGGGAGTGCGTCAGCTTCGGACGAATCCAGCGGGGCGCTGTACACGCATCCGGTCAGCGCCGCCGCCAGCAAGAACATCAAGCCAGATCGCATCATCACACCCCCTCCAGCAGCCGGTCGGCCTGGGCGCGGGCCTCGCTGGTGATCTGCGCGCCCGACAGCATCCGGGCGATCTCCTCCTGCCGCCCGGCCGCATCGAGCAGGCGGACAAAGGTGCGCGTTACCGTGCCCTGCGAGCCGTCGCCGCTCGCCTTGGCGATGAGGTAATGCCGGCTACCGCGGGCGGCGACCTGCGGCGAGTGGGTGACCGCAAGCAGCTGGCCCTGGCCCCCCTCTCCCGGTCGGCCGGCCGCGCCGTTCGCCAGTCGGGCCAGGCGCTCGCCGATGGCGCTGGCTACCGCCCCGCCCACGCCACGGTCGATCTCGTCGAAGATCACCGTGGCCGCCCCGCCCTCCTCCGCCAGCGCCACCTTGAGCGCGAGGATGAAGCGCGACAGCTCGCCGCCGCTGGCAATCTTGGTGAGCGGGGCGAAATCGGCGCCCGGGTTGGTCGAAATGAGGAACTCGACGCTGTCCATCCCGTGCGGCCCCCAGCGCTCCTGGGGCAACGCGGCGACCGCGGTGCGGAACCGGGCGGCATCGAGCTTGAGCGGGGCCAGCTCGGCCGCGACCGCGTCGTCGAGGCGCAGCGCGGCCTCCACGCGCAGCGCGTGCAGCTGCTCGGCGCGCGCCGCATAGGCTTGCCCCGCGGCGGCGACGGACCGTTCGAGTGCGGCAAGGTCGGCCGCGCCGTGTTCGATGGCGTCGAGCCGGGCGCGCAGCTCGAGCATCCGCTGCGGCAGTTCGTCGACCGTGCACCCATGTTTGCGGGCCAGCGCGCGCAGGTCGAACAGTCGCGTCTCGCTGCGGTCGAGTTCGGCCGGATCGAACAGCAAGGCCTCGCCGGCGGCCGCGAGCTTCTCCTCCGCTTCCCCGGCCTCGATCACCGCGCGGTCGAGCGCCGCCAGCGCCTCGGCGAGCAACGCATGTTCGCCGGCGATCCGGTCGAGCTTGCGGGCGGCGGCGCGCAATTGCGCGAGCGCCGAATCCGAGCCGTCCCAAAAGCCGCGCAGATCTTCCAGGTCGCCCGCCAGCCGCTCACCTTTCTGCATCTCCGCGCGGGCGAGCGCGAGCGCTTCCTCCTCGCCCGCTTCCGGCGCGGCGGCGGTGAGCTCGGCGAGATGCGCGAGCAGCAGGTCCTCCTCCGCGCGCGCCGCGGCGACATCGCCGCGCTCGGCCCGCAGCCGCTCCTCCAATCCGCGCCACTCGCTCCAGGCGCGGGCGATCGCCCCGGTATCGGCGCCGGCGAAGCGATCGAGCAAGGCGCGGTGACCGCGCGGGTTCACGAGGCCGCGATCGTCGTGCTGGCCGTGCAGCTCCACCAGCGCCGGGGCGAGCTCGCGCAGGAGCGCCGCGCCCACCGGCTGGTCGTTGACGAAGGCCTTCGAGCCGACGCCCTTCTCCTCGCCGCTCTGGCCTGGAGCCGCGATCCGCAGGCGCCGCCGGAGGATCAGCGGCTCGCCCGGTTCCAGTTCGATATCGGCCCCCGCCAGCACCTCGCGCACCAGCGGCGGCAGCACGGCGAAGTCGAAGGCGGCGGTGACGCTCGCCTGCTCCTCGCCGGCGCGCACCAGGTTGCCATCGGCACGGTTGCCCAGGACCAGGCCCAGCGCATCGAGCAGGATGGACTTGCCCGCCCCCGTCTCTCCGGTCAGCACGCCGAGGCCCGGCGCGAAACTGAGGTCGAGCGCCTCGATGAGCACGATGTTGCGGATCGCGAGCGAGGTGAGCATGGCAGCCTGGGCGACCTTACCGCCCGGGCGGGGAAACCGCAATCGCCGGGCGGCGCGCGGCTGGGGACAGCGGGGCGCGCCCGCCCACGCGGCTCGCGTCGGCGGATCAGCCGCTCAGCGCCGCGCGGGCGGTATCGCGCGTCTCCTCGCCGATGAGCGTGAAGGCCTTCTCGTACCATTCATTGCCCGGGTAGTTGGCGCCGAGCACAGCGGCGAAGCGGCGGGCCTCGTCGGGCAGACCTAGCGCCAGGCTCGTCTCGGTCAGGCGATAGAGCGCCTCGGGAGTGTGGCTGGTGGTCTGATATTCCTTGACCACGTTCTGGAAGCGCAGCTGCGCGGCCAGCCACTTGCCGGTGCTCGCGTAGAAGCGTCCGACCTCCATCTCCTTGCCGGCGAGGTGGTCGTTCACCAAGTCGATCTTGAGCCGCGCGTCGGCGGCGTATTCGGAGCGCGGATAGCGGCGCTGCACTTCGCTCAGCGCCTGCAGCGCCTGACGGGTGATCGCCTGGTCACGCTCGACATCGCTGATCTGCTCGTAATAGCTGAGCGCGATCAGGTAATAGGCGTAAGGTGCATCCTTGTTGCCCGGGTGGATCGACAGGAACCGTTGCGAGGCGGAGATGGCCTGATTGTAATCCGCGCGCGAATAATAGGTGAAGGCGCTCATCAGCTGCGCCCGGCGCGCCCAGGGCGAATAGGGGTGCTGGCGCTCGACCTCGTCGAACAGCGCGGCGGCCACCTGCAGGTCGCCGCGATCGAGGCGGTCCTTGGCGGCGGCGTAGAGCGATTCGACGTCGCGGGCGACATAGGCCAGCTCGTCCTCGTCGTCGCCCCCGCCCAGTATGCTGCATCCCGCCAGCAGGGCCGGCAGGACGAGCGCTGCGCCCAGGGCGCGCAAGCTCGGTGCGGACAGGCGGGACTTTACAGGGTTCATGGCTGGCATCGGGCCGCCTATAGCTGGCCAGGCGCTGAACGCAAAATGAAGCGGACAAACGGCACCCGGTCCTGCCAAGCAGCCAAGCAGGCGGCCAGCCGGTCACTTGTCCTCCCGAGCGGCACTCGATGCTCTCGGGGATGTTGACAGCGGCCAAGCTCGGATCGACGAAGGCTGTGCGCCGGCGCCGGGTGGCAGCATCGTCGCTGGCGTGGAAACCTGAACAGCCGCACGTCTCGGCCAGGTTCGACAATTACCACCAGCGATGACCCGGGTGGTAGCTGAAGATCGACCCGGCGAGCATCTCCCCTCGCCCGGCTAGCGCGACCAGGTCCGCGCCATCGGGCACCGCCTCGGCGATGAACAGCGGGTTCGATTTCTCCTGCCCGCCCAAGCTGGTGCGCCCGTCACACCTCGCCAGCGGCACGTCGGGCGGTGGAGCTGAGGAGGTGCGGCACCTTGCGCCTCATCGCGCAATCGGATGACGGCGGTGGGCGCGGCGGCGATGGAGTAGCCGTGCGGGCCGCGCGCGAAACGCTCGCGCATCGGCATGGCGTCGCGCATAGAGCCTCGTTGCTGGAACCACACCGGGAGAGAACCATGGGACCCTTGCCGCCGCACCTGGATGACCGGGCGATCTGGGACCTGTGGCAGAGCCAGTTCCGCCTCCCCCTGGCGACCGCGGCGGACGAGGTGGGCACCTTCCGCGCGCTGGGCGACTGCCCGCTGACCGCCGCCCAGCTCGCTGCCGAGCTCGGCCTGGACGAGCGCGCGCTTACCATCCACCTGGGCGCGCTGGCCGCCTGCGAGCTGGTCGAGCAGCGCGACGGCAAGTGGCGCGCCATGCCCGCGGCGCGCACCTGGCTCCACCCCGAGGGCGAAGGCTATTGGGGCGGCTTCCTGCTGCGGTTCCGCAAGTCCATCCCGCTGCACGCGCAATTGGTCGAGACACTGCGCACGGGCAAACGCCCCCCTAGCACCGATGCCGGAGCGCCGGAATGGGAGCGCGGCACGATGAGCCAGGAGAGCGCGGCGCGGATCGCCAAGTTCATGCATGCGCATTCCATCGCCGCGGCCCGCGGCGCGGCGGCGCAGAGCGTGTTCGGCCTGATCGGCAATCTGCTGGACGTGGGCTGCGGGTCGGGCGTCTACGGCATCGAGCTCGCCCGCGCGCATCCGCGTCTCCAGGTCACGCTGATGGACCTCAAGGAGATGTGCGGTCAGGCCGCCGCCTACGTCGCTGCTGCCGACCTGAGCACGCGGGTGACCACGGCCGCGGTGAATATGTTCGAGCAGGACTGGCCCACCGGCCACGACGCGCATCTTTTCGCCAACGTGTTTCACGACTGGTCCGAGGAGACCAACCGGCTGCTGGCCGCCAAGAGCTTCGCCGCGTTGGCGCCCGGCGGGCGCATTTTCCTGAGCGAAGTGCTGATGGACGATGACGGCTGTGGCCCGTGGCCCGCCGCCGCCTTCAGCCTGATGATGCTGGTGAGCGCACTCGGCAAGCAGTATTCGCTGCCCGAGTTCCGCCAAATACTTGAAAGCGCGGGTTTTACCGATGTCCATGCCGTGCGAACAGGCGGCGGCTATTACTCGCTGGTGAGCGCCGTCAAGCCCTAAGCGGGCTCGCGCTGTTCGCCCACCGGGTGGCGGGACTAGCTTACATCGCTAAATCCACTTAAGCACCGCGCCATCATGGAGCGGTATGTCGCGTTCATCAGCTACAGCCACAAGGACGAGCGGGCGGCGCGCTGGCTGCACCGGGCGATCGAGGGCTATCGCTTCCCCAAGGGCATCATCGGCCTGCCGGGCGAATTCGGCCCGCTGCGCCGCAAGCTGCCGCCCGTGTTCCGCGACCGCGACGAGCTGCCCGCCAGCGGCGACCTGAACTCCGAGCTGTGCGCCGCGCTTGCGGATTCGCGCTTCCAGATCGTCCTGTGCAGCCCGGCCGCCGCCAGGTCGCGCTGGGTGAACGAGGAGATCATCCAGTTCAAGCGGATGCACGGGGAGAACCGCACGCTGGCGCTGATCCTGGAAGGCGAGCCCTATTCGGGCGGCGAAGAGGAATGCTTCCCGCCGGCGCTGCGCTTCCACGTCGACCCCAGCGGCGCGCTGAGCGATCAGCCCGCCGAGCCGATCGCGGCCGACCTGCGCAAGGGCAAGGACGGGCGCAAGCTGGCGTTGCACAAGCTGCTCGCGGGCCTGGCGGGCGTGCGGCTCGACACGCTGGTCCGTCGTGACAGTATCCGCCGCCAGCAGCGCCTCACGGTGATGTTCGCCGCTTCGACCTCCATCGCGGTGGTAACCATCGGCCTTGCGATCTATGCCGAATACCAGCGCCGGGTGGCGGTGGAGCAGCGCATGTTGGCCGACCGCAGCCTGGAATTCCTCATCGGCACCTTCGAGATCGCCAATCCCGCCACCGAGAACCCGCGCACCATTACCGCCCTGACGATCCTCGACCGGGCGAGCCAGCGGGCTGCGCGCGAATTCGAGAACGAGCCGGCGATCAGCAGCCGTCTGCTGCGCGCGACAGGCTCGATCTACGCCAATCTCGGCCTGCCCCGGGAAGCGGAACGCGACCTGCGCGCCGCTCTCGCGCGCACGCCCGAGCCCGGCGAAGCGCGCGCCGAAACTCTGCTCCAGCTGGCCTCGGTGGCGCACGGGCGGGCCGATGCCGAGGCTGCCGCCAGACTGGTCGACGAAGCGGCCCGCGCCTATGAACGCGATGCCGATTATGCCCCGCAAATCGATGCCGAGCTCGCCTTCCAGCGCGCCGAACTCGCCTTCCTGCGGGCCGATTACCAAACCGCCGGCAACCTCTTCGGCGAGGCGGTGCGATTGTATCGGCAGCTCGATGGCGACCACAGCATTGCGATCGGCAGCGCGTTGATCCGCCAAGCCACCGCGCGCATCCAGACCGGTGAGCTCGAGCGGGCCAACATTCTTTACGAGCAGGCCGCCGAATTGACCTCCGCCCGGTTCGGCATCAACGACGTGCGCACCGCCAAGGCGCTGCACGCCCAGGCCTATGCCTTCTTCGAGGCCGGGCGCCCGGCGGAAGCGGCGCGGATGATGGATCGGGCGGTCGCGATCTATGCCCGCGTGCTCGATGACGACCACCCCAATTTGGGCGACGCGCAATTGCTGCTGGGCCGGATCCACGCGGCGCAGCGCGATACGCCGAAGGCGATCGCCGCCTTTGCCCGCGCCCGCCGGATCTTCCTCGCCCTGTACGGACCGGATCATCCCACGCTCGGCGATATCCACTTCTTCACCGCGGAAGCCGAGCGGCTCGGCGGCCGCTACCCCGAGGCGCTGGCGCAAGCCGCGCGGGCGAAGGCGATCTACGACGTGGCCTACGGGCTCGACGATCCCGACCAGGCCGAAGTGCTGCTGTTGCGCACCCGAATACTACAATCGGCAGGTCGCTTCGAAGAAGCCCGCGATACCTGCGCCGATGCCGTGGGCCTGCAAGAACGGATCGGCATTAGCCCTGCACTAAGGGCGGCGACGCGCCGGGAGTGCGAAGGAATTCCGTCCCAGATTGCTACAGTAAACTAGACCGGTTGCGACGAGTTAAGAAAAGTGTAAGGATGATCCACAATCACGGTCATGGGGGGGCTGGCTTCATGCTTTTGGGTAAGGATGCTTTTGGCGGTCTGATACGGGCCGCTTCCCTTGCCGGTACGCTGATCGCCCTCGCGCTAGCCGCCGGCGCCTCCGCGCAGGTGGTCGAAAGCTCGACGATCCTCAATACCTACAGCTACCGTGTCGGCGGCCTGCAGGGTTCCGACAACGACGCGCCGGACAATGTCAGCCTGTTCCTCAGCGACACCGCCGGCGGCTACGAGAGCGACATGGGTCTGCAGCTCACCTCCTCGCTCAACAACGGCAGCTTCTTCTTCCTGCACAACGGCTATTGCGTGGGAGACTGCCAAGTTACGATCACCACCGACATCACCTTCACCCTCACCAACACCGGCACGGATGCCGTCGACCTGCGGTTCGATTCGCTGATCACGCCTGGACACCTGGCGGGCGCCAATCTGTCCGGCACTTCATCGGCACAAAAGGGCAATTACCTGTTCGAGGTGTCGCAGGATGGCACCTCGCTCTATTCGTCCGACGGCGTCAATTCGACGAGACCGAGCTACCCCATCGTGGAGACGAGCGACGGTGTCCCTTTCAACGGCGAGACGAGCAACGACAATTCGCCTGCCTGGAATGTACTCGACTGGAGCGCCACCAACCTCAGCGTCAACCTGACGACGCTCGGTGCGGGCGAGTCGACGACGGTGGTCTACAGTTCGCGGATCGACGTCGTCACCACGAACACGACCTGCCTCGATACGACGAGCTGCCTGGGCTATCAGGTCGCCTTCGGCGATCCGCGCTCGCGCGGTGATCCAACCGTCAGTACCGGCAGGTACGCCTCCTCGTCCGAAGCGGAGTCCGACACGACGTTCCCTGCCGTCGGGGCCGCCTACGATCCGTATACCGTCAGCTACGCCTTCGTGGACGTGAATACGAGCCTGCCAGACCCCCAACCGACCTATCCGCCGTTCGATTACGATATCCCCTACGGCCAGAACAGCGCCATACCCGAGCCGTCGACATGGGCGCTGATGCTGCTCGGCTTCGGCGCAATCGGCGGCGTGGCCCGGCGTAGACGCAAGGACTTGTTCGCCACCGGCTGATCGGACCTTACCGGGCCGGCGAACGGACGCGAGCAGGACCGCAAGGGGGGGGTCCTGCTCGCGTCATCCCGTCAGACGCGCTAGCGCCTTTCCAACTCTGCATCCTACTCGGCACAAGCGATGCCGTCGTCCTCCTTGACCGCGATGGAATAGGCTCCCGCGGCGCCCGTCGAACCGGTCACCGCCACCCTGACGACGATATCCTGGTCGCCCTCGAAGCGAAGCTTCAATTGCGGGTTCAGGCCGCAGGTATCGTCGTTGTAAGCGACCGAGGCGAACCCCCTTTCGGCCTGATCGACCGCGTTGAACACGCTGGCCGCTAGCCCCGCCTCCAGGGTCAGGTCGAGGGGTGACAGCACGTCGACAACGAGGCTCTGCCCCGACCGCCCCGTGAGCGCGTAGGCGTGAAACGGCTCGATCGCCCCCTCCGTGAACGCACTCTCGATCGTCTCGCCCAGAACAAGCGGCTGGGCCGGGCGTGCCGGCGGCGGCTCGAAGGCGCGCACCGCCACCCAATACTCGCCCGTGCCACCCGAGTAGCTGCGCGCGAGCACGACATACTCGCCCGGCTGCGGGAGGACCCGGTTGATTCGCGCATCGAACTCGCCCGCGCCGTCATCGTTCGAATCGATCGGTGGTGCGAGTTCAACCGGGCTGCCCGGCGCGAGCGGCCCGAGCAGCTCGACCACGCTGTCGAACGCGGTCGAGCGCATGTCGATCTGCACCCCTCGGTCCGGCTCCCGGGTGGCAAAGGTGAAGTAGGCCCGGCCGCTGGCGTCCAGCATGAAAGGCTGCGCGCAGGGGTCGCTTGCGGGGTTCTGCGCAAGCGGGGAAGTGCACAGCGCGACGGGAATGGCGCGGGCGGGCGGGGGCAGCGGGCGTTCGCGCACGAGCAACTCATATCGCGCGATGGCCGGGTCCTGCGGCAGCGAGAGCCCGATCCGGTAGCGCCCGCCCGCCTCGGCCCGCACCGCCGCGCGCGCCGTCCCGCTTCCCGCCGCCGCCTCGATTTCCGCGGCCAGGCTGGTGGCGGGGCAGCCGTTTCGCGCCGGGGATCGCCCGCAGGCAGGAGCCGTCGGGGCCGGCGATGCGCAGCGACGCCGTGGCGGCGGCGGCGGCCGAGACGATTGCCGGTTCGGCGGAGGCGGCAATCGCCGTCAGATCGATGATGACGCCCTGTCCAGCATTCAGATAGAGGTCGAAAACCCGCGCGGCTCCGGGCGCCACGGCCGTCGCGCGGCCGATGGTCAGGCCTTCCTCCGCGGGCTGCGCCCGGGTGCCGGAGCCCACGAAGATCGCGGCCGTCAGCAACAATCCGCCGGTCATTGCCCGTACAATCATCCGCCCCTCCCGTCACGCCCCCAAGGACCGTGATGGCGCAATACTGCATGGGCCAACCCCGTACAATCATCCGCTGGCATCCGCTGGCATCCGCTGGGCGCACCAGCATGGAACAGGCACATCCACCCAAGCGGGTACAACGGGCCGGCCCGCTCCCGCTCGCTCGCTGCCGCCGCCCCGCCGCCGCACCTGACTGGTGCCGGCACTGGTGCCGGCGCGTCCGACCACGCCGCGCCGGCGGTGCGCAGCCGCTTCTACCGCTCGCGTCAGTTCCGGGCGGAGGGCTTGGCCAGGCGGGCGAGGAGGGCCCGGGCAAAGTCGCTGAGCGTGTCGTCGCGCGCGCCCATCACCGCGATCCGGTCGCCGGGGCGGGCGAGGGCGACGATGCGGTCGGCGGCGGCTTCGCGGGCGGCGAAATGCTCGGCCCTGCCGCCTGCCGCGCCAATCAGCGCGACGATTTGCTCGCTGCCCACGCTGCGGTCCACCGTGCCACCGAAATAGACCGGATCGCTCAGGAGCGCGATGTCCTGCGGCCCGAGTTCCCGGGCGAAGGTGCGGGCCAGCTCGGCCCCCATCTGCTTGAGCGGGCCATATCCGTGCGGCTGGAAGAAGGCGATGACGCGGCCCGGCGTGGCCTTCAGCGTCCGCAGCGTGGCGCGCGCCTTCTCGGGGTTATGGCCGAAATCGTCGATCACCGTGATGTCCGAGCCGGTCGTCCCCACGATGTCGAACCGCCGCGCCAGCCCGGCGAAGCTCGCCAGCGCGATACAGGAGGTATGCACCGGCACGCCCGCCGCCGCCGCCGCCGCCACCGCCGCCAGCGCGTTGGCGAGGTTGTGCAACCCGGGCATAACCAGGCGCAGAGCGTGGCCGCGATCGTCGCGCCGGTCCACCAGCAGCGCGGCGATGCTGCCCGCCTCCTCGACGATGGTGCCGGGCTCGATGCCGATCGTCGCCCGGGTATCCTCGATGCCGAAGGTGATGCAACTGACGCGCCCCGCCCCCAGTGCGCGGGCCTCCCTGTCGTCGCTGTTGACCACCGCGACATGCGCGGTGGCCAGGAACCTGGCGAACAGGCGGCGCAGTTCGGCCATGCTCTTGTGGTCGAGGCTGACGTTGAGCAGCACCGCCACGTTGGGCCGGTATAGCGCGATCGAGCCGTCGCTCTCGTCCACCTCGCTCACGAACACCCCGCGCCCCGCCAGGCGCTTGCCCACGCGAGCGCTGGCGAACGGGGTATCGGGCGAGACGAAGTTCTTCATCACCGCGCCGTTCATGATCGTGGGGTCGCGCCCGGCCTGGGTCAGGATCCAGCCGAGCATGCCGGTAACGGTGGACTTGCCGCTGGTGCCCCCCACCGCCACGCCGAGCGGCGCGCGGTTGAACAGGTCGGCCAGCAGCTGCGCCCGGCTGACGCGCAGGCAGCCCAGCACGCGGGCGCGGATCACCTCGGGCACGCTGTCTTCCACCGCCGCGGAGGCGACCAGGATCTGTTCGGGCCGGGTGACGCCGCTGCCGTCCTGCGGGAACAGGGTGAAGCCGTGGCGTTGCAGCCAGGCGGCCTTCTCCGGGCTGCGGCCCTGGTCGAAGCTGCGGTCCGAGCCCGCCACCTCGGCCCCAAGCCCGCGCAGGATGGTGGCCAGCGGCAGCATGCCCGAGCCGCCGATGCCGCAGAAGAACCACGGTCGGGTAGCGGGGTTGTCGGGAATGGCCTGGCCGGGGCGGCTGTCGTTCATCGCGGCGCACCGCTATGCATTTGTCGCCGGCCTGACAAGGCGAGTAGGAGGGCAAAATGCACCGCATCGCGATCTGCGCCCCCGCCACGCCGATCACCCGCGAGATCGCCGCCCGCGTGCAGGCGGTGGCGACGCAGGCGCCCGGCTGCGAACTGCATTTCCACGCGCAATGCTTCGTGGGGGAGGGCCATTTCGCCGGCAGCGACACCGTGCGGCTGGCGGCGCTGCTGGACTGCGCCAACGACCCCGCCTTCGATGCCGTCTGGTTCGCCAAAGGCGGCTACGGCACCGCGCGGATCGCCGCCCAGGCGGTGGCCGCGATGAACGCGGCGGCGCGCGGCAAGGCGTTCTGCGGCTATTCGGATTGCGGCTACCTGCTGGCCGCGCTCTACCGCGCCGGGATCGGCCGGCCGGCCCATGCGCCGATGCCGGTGGACGTGGGCCGCGCGGGCGGCGAGGCGGCGGTGCGGCGCACGCTCGCCTGGCTCGCCGGCAGCGATGCGGGGCTCGAGCCGGAGCTGGACGGCAGGCCCGCGGTGGCCTTCAACCTCATGACGCTGGCCATGCTGTGCGGCACCCGGCTGATGCCCGATCTCGCCGGCCACGTGGTCATGGTGGAGGAGGTGGCCGAGCACCTCTACGCCATCGACCGGATGTTCTTCCACCTGTCCGAGCACCTGTCGCAGATTGCCGGCCTGCGGCTGGGACGGATGAGCAAGGTGCCGCCCAACGACCGCCCGTTCGGCGCCGAGGTGGAGGAAATCGCCGGCTATTGGTGCGCGAGGGCAGGCATTCCCTTCCTGGGGATGGCGGACATCGGCCATGATGCGGATAACAAGATCGTCCCCTTCGGCCTTGCCGGGAGGGCGGGGCGGCCATAACCCATCCCTCGGGAGTACCGGTCGGGAGTACCGGACCCGGGAGCCAAGAGGACCACCATGATCGCATTCATTTTTCCCGGCCAGGGCAGCCAGAAGGTGGGGATGGGCGCCGCGCTCGCCGAAGCCAGCGTCGTCGCCCGCGCCACCTTCGAGGAGGTGGACGACGCGCTGTCGCACAAGCTGTTCGCCCTCATGCGCGAGGGCCCCGAGGACCAGCTGCTGCTCACCGCCAATGCCCAGCCCGCGATCATGGCGCACGCCATGGCCGTGCTGCGCGTGCTGGAGGAGGAGGGCGGCATCCGCATCGCCGCCAGGGGCGAGTGCGTCGCGGGCCATTCGCTGGGCGAATACACCGCGCTCGCCGCGGTGGGCGCCTTCACGCTCGCCGATACCGCGCGCCTCCTGCGCCGCCGCGGCGAGGCGATGCAGGCCGCGGTGCCGGTGGGTGAGGGCGCGATGTGCGCGCTGCTCGGCGCCGATCTCGACACCGCCCTCAAGCTCGCCGAGTCGGCGGTGCAGGTTCCCCCGCGCGGGCGGGCGAGCGTGGTGTGCGAAGTCGCCAACGACAACGATCCCACCCAGGTGGTGCTCTCGGGCCATGCCGATGCCATCGCCCGCGCGGTGGAGCTGGCGCGCGAGTTCGGCATCAAGCGGGCGGTGCCGCTGCCGGTCTCCGCCCCGTTCCACTGCTCGCTGATGCAGCCCGCCGCCGTCGCGATGGCCGAGGCGCTGGCCGAAACGCCGCCCGGCGCCATGCGGCTGGCGCTCTACGCCAACGTCACCGCCGGCGCCGTCACCGATCCCGCCATCGAGCAGGAGCTGCTGGTGAGCCAGGTCACCGGCCGGGTGCGCTGGCGCGAGAGCGTCCTCGCCATGGCCGAAGCGGGCGTCGAGCATTTCGTCGAGCTGGGCGGCAAGGTGCTCGGCCCCATGGTCCGCAAGATCGTGCCCGAGGCGCGCGCCACCAGCGTCGTCACCATCGCCGACATCGAAGCCTTCGCCAAGGCCATCGAGACCGGGGAGTTCGCCTGATGAGCATGTTCGACCTTTCCGGCATGAACGCGCTGGTGACCGGCGCCAGCGGCGGGATCGGCTCGGAGATCGCCCGGGCGCTGGCGCGGCAGGGCGCGCGCCTGGCGCTCTCGGGCACCAACCCCGCCAAGCTGCGCGCCTTCCGCGAGGAGCTGAACCAGGAGCGCCACGGCAGCGACGGCTCGGGCGCCGACCATGTCGAGATCACCTGCGACCTGTCGGACCCGGTGCAGGTGGAGGAGCTCATCCCCGCCACGCTCGACACCCTGGGCGGGATCGACATCCTGGTGAACAACGCCGGCGTCACCCGCGACAACCTGTCCATGCGCATGAGCGACGCGGAATGGGACGCGGTCATCGCCATCAACCTCACCGCCGCCTTCCGGCTGATGCGCGCGGCGGCCCGCCCGATGATGAAGGCGCGTTTCGGGCGGATGGTGACCGTCACCAGCATCGTGGGCGCCACCGGCAATGCCGGCCAGGCCAATTACGCCGCGGCCAAGGCGGGCCTCACCGGCCTTGCCAAGAGCATGGCCGCCGAACTGGCCGGCCGCGGCGTCACCGTGAACTGCGTCGCCCCCGGCTTCATCCGCACGCCGATGACCGACCGGCTCGCCGATGCGCAGAAGTCGGCGCTCGCCCAGCGCATCCCGATGGGCCGGATGGGGGAGGGGGCGAATATCGGCGCGGCGGTGGCCTATCTCGCCAGCCGCGAGGCGGGTTACGTCACCGGGCAGACGCTGCACGTCAACGGCGGCATGGCGATGCTCGGCTGACCCGCCGCGCCCCGCCAACCGGCGATTATCCCCAGCTTCGCCGCCCCGGGCGCCCGGCAGCGGCGGCACAAGCCTTGCCCGCCCCCGCATGGGCGCTAAGGATGGCGGTCCGCAGAATCCGGTGCTGCAGGGGGACGCGGCCCGGTCCGCCAGCCCGGCGCCAACGGGGGTTGAGTAGGAACCATGAAGGCCACCATCGAACGCGCCAAGCTGCTGCGCTGCCTGTCCCACGTGCAGTCGGTGGTCGAGCGGCGCAACACCATCCCCATCCTGTCCAACGTGCTGCTCGAGGCGAGCACCGGCGGGCTGGTGAAGGTCATGGCGACCGATCTCGACCTGCAGGTGGTCGAAAGCCTGGATGCCGCCTCGGTCGAGGTGGCCGGCGCCATCACCGTCTCGGCCCACCTGCTGTTCGACATCGTCCGCAAGCTGCCCGACGGCACGCGGGTGGACCTCGAGACCGCCGACAACCGCATGACCGTGAAGGCGGGCCGCACCCGTTATGCGCTCCCGACGCTGCCGCGCGACGACTTCCCCTCGATCGTCGAAGGCGACCTGCCCACCAGCTTCGAGCTGCCCGCCGCCACGCTCGCCGAGCTGATCGACCGCACCCGCTTCGCCATCTCCACCGAGGAGACGCGCTACTACCTCAACGGCATCTTCCTCCACGTGGCCGACGATGCCGGCGCCGGCGGCCCGGTGCTCAAGGCCGCCGCGACCGACGGCCACCGCCTCGCCCGCTTCACCCTGCCGCGCCCCGAAGGTGCCGAGGGCATGCCCGACGTCATCGTCCCGCGCAAGGCGGTGGCGGAACTGCGCAAGCTGCTCGAGGAATCGCTCGACGGCAATGTCGCGGTGGACCTGTCGCCCAGCAAGATCCGCTTCACGCTGCCCGGCGCGGGCGGGGTGGTGCTCACCAGCAAGCTGATCGACGGCACCTTCCCCGATTACAGCCGCGTCATCCCCACCGCCAACGACAAGCTGTTGAAGGTCGATCCCAAGAGCTTCTTCGCCGGCGTCGACCGCGTGGCGACCATCGCCACCGAGAAGACCCGCGCGGTGAAGATGGGCCTCGACACCGACCGGGTGACGCTCTCGGTCACCTCGCCGGACAACGGCACCGCCGCCGAGGAAGTGCCGGCGAGCTATTCTTCCGGCAACATGGAAATCGGCTTCAACGCCAATTATTTGAAGGACATCCTGGCCCAGATCGACGGCGACACGGTGGAGATGCACCTGGCGGACCCCGGCGCGCCGACGCTGATCAGGAAAGACGAGAAGAGCGCGGCGCTGTATGTGCTGATGCCGATGCGGGTCTAATAGCATGTACTTGCGTCGTGAAGATTTGAAGAGACTTTCTCATGTCAGACTAAGCGACGCGCAGGCTCTCTTGTCCAACGGGAGGTTTAGTGGGGCCTACTATTTAGCGGGATATGCAGTCGAATTTGCTGTAAAAGCGTGCTTAACTCGGCAGTTCGTAGCGGAAAGTTTGCCGGATAGAAATCTTGTGCAAAAAGCACACACGCACAATCTACTCGATCTCGTAAATTTATCTGGACTGAAATTTCATCTCCAGCAAAGACAAGATGAAAGCGCTATCTTTCAAGCGTACTGGGGGATCGTCTCCCAATGGAGACCTGAAAGCCGATACGAAGACATAGAGGCTGCACGCGCTCAGCTTCTTCTGACTGCAGTCGCTCACCGTGATCACGGAGTGCTCCATTGGACAAAGATGCATTGGTAAAAAGCGGTCAAGCTTTGGTATCACATCTTGAGAACAATGGTGTGGCAGTCAAAGCGGCGGTTTGGATGTACTATATTGAGACTGATAACTGGCATCTTTGGATGTGCCCGAAATCCGAGGTCGGTCGAGAGCATTTTTATCTCGCCTGCTCTAAGGTAATCAGCGCCAGTCGTGAGACATACAACAATTTCGATATTGCGATGATTGAATTCAAGAAACCTGACGATTCAATCCTTAGCATGCTCGGAATAATGGTGCGTGTTGAGGGCTTGAGTGATGTTGACATGGAGCACAACACCATAAACGGGCTTTGGGTCGAGCGATGCATTGTGTTGCGTTTAGCAATGTGATGTTCAACTCCGCGCCTTGATCATCGCCTCGACATCGACGAACTTCTCGCGCGGCGCGCCCTCCCGCGCTGCCGCCGCTTCCGCCAGCTCGATCCGCTGCCAGTCGCCGAAGGTGACCACGTCCAGCCCGCGCTCCGCCGCCAGCGCGTCGAACCCCGCGCCGCCCTGCTTTCCGCCCGCGGCGCCGGCCAGGTCCGCCTCCACCAGCTCCACCACCGCATACCCATCCGGGCGGTTGGTGCCGATCGTGCCGCTTGGCCCGCGCCGCGCCCAGCCCACGCAATACAACCCCGGCCCAATCCGCCCGTCCTCGTTGGCGAAGCGGCCGCCGGCTTCGTCGAAGGGGACGCCGGGGATGGCCACGGTGCGGTAGCCGATGCAGCTGACCACCAGGTCCACCGGCATGCGAAACGTCTCGCCGGTGGGCATCGGCCGGCCGCCGGTCAGGCGCGTGCGCTCGAGCGCGATCTCCTGCACCTGGCCGGCGCCGTGGAGCGAGCGCGGGGCGACATTGAACACGAAGTCCACCGTGACCGGCTTGGCCCCGCCCCGCGCGCTCGCGCCCGCCGAAGCGAAGGCGCGCAGGTGCGCGACCGACTTGCGCTGACCCGGCTCCAGGGCTGCATCCTCGCGCGGGTCGGGCAGGTCGCGCGCGCGCACCACCGGCCTAGAGCGTTCGAGCTCGCCCAGCTCGCCCAGCTCCTTGGGGGTCATGGCGATCTGGTGCGGCCCGCGGCGGCCCAGGATGAGGATGCGCTCGATACCGGAGGCCTCCAGCGTCCGCAGCGCGTGCGCGACGATGTCGCTGCCAGCGAACTCGGCGGGCGTCTTGGCCAGGATGCGGGCCACGTCGAGCGCCACGTTGCCCATGCCGATGATCGCCGCGGTGCGCCCCGACAGATCCGGATCGAGCCGGGCGAATTGCGGATGGCCATTGTACCAGCCCACGAAGGCGGCGCTGCCGATGACGTTGCCCAGCTCCTCGCCCGGTATGCCCAGCGGGCGGTCGCTGGGCGCGCCGGTCGCCAGCACCACCGCGTCATATAGCCCGCGCAGCTCGTCGACCGACACGTCGCGGCCGATCGCGACGTTGCCGACGAAGCGCACGCCGTCCGACCGCGCCACTTTCTCGTAGCGCTTGGACACCGCCTTGATCGATTGGTGATCGGGCGCCACGCCGCTGCGGATGAGGCCGAAGGGGACCGGCAGCAGGTCGAAGATGTCGACCCGCACCGCGCCTTCGTCCCCGCGGCCGAACGCCTTGAGCGCGGCCTCGGCAGTGTAGAAGCCGGCCGGCCCCGAGCCGACGATAGCGATGTGCCGCATGGCCTGGTCCTCCCGGGCAGCCGTTGGCGCAAGTGTACCGGGCGGGGCGGCCGCGGCAAGGCTTCTGCAACGGTGCTGACAGCCTAGCCGCCCGCCGCTAGAGGCGGCGCATGAGCACCGACCTTTCGCTGATCCGCAACTTCTCCATCATCGCCCATATCGATCACGGCAAATCCACCCTCGCCGACCGGCTGATCCAGCTCACCGGCGGCCTGACCGCGCGCGAGATGAGCGAGCAGGTGCTCGACAACATGGATCTCGAGCGCGAACGCGGCATCACCATTAAGGCGCAGACCGTGCGGCTCGACTATACCGCCGCCGACGGCAAGACCTACCAGCTCAACCTGATAGACACGCCCGGCCACGTCGACTTCGCCTACGAGGTGAGCCGCAGCCTCGCCGCCTGCGAGGGCGCGCTGCTGGTGGTGGACGCGGCCCAGGGGGTGGAGGCGCAGACGCTGGCCAATGTCTACCAGTCGATCGAGCACGACCACGAGATCGTGCCGGTGATCAACAAGGTGGACCTGCCCGCCGCCGAGCCGGAGAAGGTCCGCCGCGAGATCGAGGACATCATCGGTATCGATGCCTCCGACGCGGTGCTCACCAGCGCGAAGAGCGGGCTGGGCGTGGCCGATGTGCTGGAAGCCATCGTCAAGCGCATTCCGCCGCCCAAGGGCGACCGCAGTGCGCCGCTCCAGGCGATGCTGGTGGATTCGTGGTATGACCAGTATCTGGGCGTCGTCATCCTGGTGCGGGTGATGCAGGGCGTGCTCACCCGCGGCACCGAGATCCGCTTCATGCAGGGCGATACCCGCCACCTGGTCGATCGGGTGGGCTGCATGCGGCCCAAGATCGAGCAGCTGCCCGAGCTCGGGCCCGGCGAGATCGGCTTCATCACCGCGCAGATCAAGGAGGTGGAGCAGGCCCGCGTGGGCGACACCATCACCACGGTGAGGAACGGCGCGACCGAGGCGCTGCCCGGCTACAAGGAAGTGCAGCCGGTGGTGTTCTGCGGCCTGTTCCCGGTCGACGCCGCCGAGTTCGAGAAGCTGCGCGAGAGCATCGGCAAGCTGCGGCTGAACGATGCCAGCTTCAGCTTCGAGATGGAGAGCAGCGCGGCGCTGGGCTTCGGCTTCCGCTGCGGTTTTCTGGGCCTCTTGCACCTGGAGATCATCCAGGAGCGACTGACCCGCGAATACGACCTCGACCTCATCACCACCGCGCCTTCGGTCGTGTACCGCATCAAGCTGATGCACACCCGCACCCAGGACGAGGCGACCATCGAGCTGCACAATCCGGCCGACTACCCCGACCCAAGCCGGATCGAGTGGATCGAGGAGCCATGGATCAAGGCGGTGATCTACACCCCCGACGAATATCTCGGCTCGATCCTCAAGCTGTGCCAGGATCGGCGCGGAGTGCAGACCGGGCTCACCTATGTGGGAGGCCGCGCTCAGGTGACCTACGAGCTGCCGCTGAACGAGGTGGTGTTCGACTTCTACGACCGGTTGAAGAGCATCAGCCGCGGCTATGCCAGCTTCGACTACGAACAGATCGGCCTGCGCCAGGGCGACCTCGTCAAGATGAATATCCTGGTCAACAACGAGCCGGTCGATGCGCTGTCGCTGGTGGTGCACCGCTCGGTGGCCGAGGAGCGCGGGCGCGGCATGTGCGAGCGGCTGAAGGACCTCATCCCGCGCCACCTGTTCAAGATCCCCATCCAGGCGGCGATCGGCGGCAAGGTGATCGCGCGCGAGACCATCGCCGCGCTGCGCAAGGACGTCACCGCCAAGTGCTATGGCGGCGACATCAGCCGCAAGAAGAAACTGCTGGAAAAGCAGAAGAAGGGCAAGGCGCGGATGCGGGAATACGGCAATGTGTCGATCCCGCAGGAGGCCTTTATCGCGGCGTTGAGAATGGGCGAGGAATGAGCGGCGCCCACTAGGGCAAGGACGCCCGGGTCGACGGGCGGTGCAAGCAAGATGTCCGTTCGCCGGGCGGCTTGCATTCGCCGCCGCTTTGGCTATGAGCCTGCGCTTCCGCGAGGGGCAGGCGCCCCGTGCGGATACCCGCTAAGTCAGCCGGAGGGGCCCGCCAGGTGGCGGACAAGCCAGCGATCGGCATGAAATGAAAAGGAAAGCGTGACATGGCTCTGTACGAGCACGTGTTTCTCGCGCGCCAGGACCTCTCGCAGGCCCAGGTCGACGCGCTGGCCGCCGGGGCCACCGAGATCATCGAGGCGAATCAGGGCAAGGTCCTCAAGACCGAGACCTGGGGCCTTCGCAACCTGGCCTACAAGATCGACCGCAACCGCAAGGCGCATTTCGTCCTGCTAAACATCGAGGGGCCGGGTTCGCTGGTGGCCGAGCTCGAGCGGCAGAACCGCATCAACGAGGACATCCTGCGCTGGCTGACCGTCGCGGTCGATGCGGTGGAGGAAGGCCCGAGCGTCATGCTGCGCAAGACCGATCGCGACCGCGAACGCCGTCGCCGTCCCGACCGCGAGGAGCGCAACTGATGGGCCGCCCGTTCTTCCGCCGCCGCAAGTCCTGCCCGTTTTCGGCCAAGGATGCGCCCGCGATCGACTACAAGGATGTCCGCCTGCTGCAGGGCTTCATGTCCGAGCGCGGCAAGATCGTCCCCAGCCGCATCACCGCGGTTTCCGGCAAGAAGCAGCGCGAGCTGGCCAAGGCGATCAAGCGCGCCCGCCATCTCGGCCTCCTGCCCTACCTCGTGAAGTAAGGAGCGCCCGGCGATGGATATCATCCTGCTCGAGCGGATCGACAATCTGGGCTCGATCGGCGATGTGGTGAAGGTGCGCGACGGCTACGCGCGCAACTTCCTGCTGCCCCAGCGCAAGGCCCTGCGCGCCAACGATGCCAACCGCCGCGTGTTCGAGGCCAATCGCGAACGGCTCGAAACCGAGAACGCGGCCCGCCGCGGCGAGGCCGCCAAGCAGGGCGAGACGGTCGCCGGCGCCGAGATCACGCTGATCCGCGCCGCGTCCAACTCGGGCCAGCTCTACGGCTCGGTCAGCGTGCGCGACGTGGCCACGGCGCTGGTGGAACAGGGCCACCAGGTCGACAAGCGCCAGGTGGTGATGAGCAGCCCGATCAAGACGATCGGCCTGTTTGACCTGACCATCGCGCTGCACCCCGAAGTGCGGGTGACGATCAAGGCCAATGTCGCGCGGTCCGAAGACGAAGCCGAGCTCCAGCGCCAGGGCGTCGACGTCATCGCCCAGATGAGCCAGGCCGATCGCGCCGAGGGCGAGGGCTTCACCGAAGCCCACGATCCCGACCGCGAGCCGGGCGAGCTGCCCCCGGCGCACGACGATGGCCAAGACGGCGGCGGGGACGACACCGCCCGCTGAGCCGGCCCACAGCCGGCCCCCGGTTCGGTCGGACGCCACGCGAAGGGCGCGGTTCCACCGGCGCCCCGCCCTTCCCGCCGGCGCGGGCCGAAACCCTCATTTGTGTGGAACCCAAGTGCGCTGCTTGCCGTCTCTCCAGCTGAAGCAGCCTATTGGAGACGTGCAATGTCCTTTCTCGACAAGATCGCCGCCGCAATCATGCCGGCCGAAACCGACGAACAGCGCAGGGAAGCGCGCGAGCGGGCTCGCGCCGCCGGCGGCGGGAGCGGCTGGCTGGCCGAGGCGGTTTACCATCACGACCAGATCGAAAGCGGGTTCGCCGCCGCGCTCGCCAGCACCAGCGAAGGCGATGCGGACCGGGCAGTGAAGGAGCTCGCCAAGCTGCTCGTCGCCCATTCCATCGCCGAAGAGGTGGTGCTCTATCCCGCCATGGTGATTGAGGGCCACAAGGGCGGGGCCACGCTGGCCTATGAGGAACAGCAGATGGCCAAAGTGCAGATGGCCGAACTCGAGCGCCTGACCCCGCTGAGCCAGGAATGGCGCGAGAAGCTGGAGCACATCCAGGGCGCGGTGCTGCACCACATCTACAAGGAGGAGAGCGACTGGTTTCTCGAGATCGCCGAGGATGCCGGCGGGGCCAGCCAGACGATGCTGGATACCCGTTTCACCCAGGAGTTCGAGCGCTCGATGGGCCGGGTTCCGGCCTGACCCAGGCGCACTGCGCAAGCTTGCCCCGCGCCGAACGGGGCCGCGTCCACCGACGCGGCCCCGTGCTTTGTTTGGTCTACCAGCCCTGGCTCTTGCCCGCATTCTGCTCGTCGAGCCATTCCTTGAGCGGGGCGAAATACTCGGCCAGCGCCGCGCCGCTCATCTCGCGGCTGCCGGTGAAGGCCTCGAGCGCGTCCGGCCAGGGCCGGCTGGCGCCCATCGCGAGCATCGCGTTGAGCTTCTGGCCTACTTGCGCATTGCCGTAGAACGAACAGCGGTGCAGCGGCCCTTCCCACCCGGCCGCGTCGCACGCCGCCTGGTAGAACTGGAACTGCAGCAGCCGCGCCAGGAAGTAGCGCATATAGGGCGTGTTGCCCGGGATGTGGAACTTGGCGCCCGGGTCGAAGGCGTCGGCCGGCCGCTCGACCGGGGGCGTGATGCCCTGGTATTGCAGCCGCAGGTTGGTCCAGGCGGTGTTGTAGTCGGCCGGCTGGATCGAGCCGTCGAACACCCCCCAGCGCCACTTGTCGACCATCAGGCCGAACGGCAGGAAGGCGACCTTGTCCATCGCCTGGCGCAGCAGCAGGCCGATATCCTTGTCCTCTCCCGGCACCTGCGCGGCATCGAGCAGCCCCACCTGGACCAGGTATTCGGGCGTGATCGACAGCGCCACCATGTCGCCGATCGCCTCGTGGAAGCCGTCATTGGCGCCGTTGAGGTGCAGGTAGCTCTGCTGGTTGTAGGCGCGCTGGTAGTAATTGTGCCCCAGTTCGTGGTGGATGGTGATGAAGTCATCGGCATTGGGCTTGATGCACATCTTGATGCGCAGGTCCTCGACGTTGTCGAGATTCCAGGCGCTGGCGTGGCACACCACCTCGCGGTCGGCCGGCTTGGTGAACATCGAGCGCTCCCAGAACGTCTGCGGCATCGGCGCCAGACCGAGCGAGGAGAAGAAGCCCTCGCCCGCGCGGACCATATCGAGCTCGCTCATGTTCTTGGCGGCGATCAGCTCGGTGAGATCATAGCCCAGGTCACCTGAGCCTTCGGGCGCCACCAGCGGGTAGATGTTGCCCCATTCCTGCGCCCACATATTGCCGAGCAGGTCGGCCCGGATCGGCCCCTCGGCTGGCTGCACCTTGGCCCCGTACTTCTCGCTGAGCTTGCCGCGGACATAGGCGTGGAGCGCCAGGTACAGCGGCTTTACGTCCTCCCACAGGCGCTCGACCGTGGCGGCGAACTCCTCGGGCGGCATGTCGTAGTTCGAGCGCCACATCGCGCCGGTATCGGCAAAGCCCAGCTCCACCGCGCCCGCGTTGGCGATGGCCACCATGCGCGCGTAATCATCCTTCATCGGCGCGCCGACATTGTCGTGCCAGCTGGCCCACATCTCGGCATATTCTTCCGGCGTGTGGGTGAGCTCGCCCATCTCCGCCTCGATGTCCGAGCCGTTGATCGGCTGCCCGCCCAGCGTGCCGCGTCCCCGGCCGTATTGGGATTGCAGGTCGGTGGCGATGGTATTGAGCTCCTCGGCCGCGCCCGGCGTGGTCGAGGCCGGCAGCACGAGACCGGTGCGCAGGATCGTGAGCTTGCGCGCCACCTCGGGATCGATCCCCGCGACCTCGGCATACCTGGCCGCGTCGAGGGCATAGCGCACGTCTTTCTCGGTCTTCTCGGCCCCCTTGCTCGCGGCCAGCGCGTCGGTGTCGGGGGTGATGTAGGTGGCGTTGATCCAGGAGACCCGGCTGGCATCGATCGAGAACTCGGACAGGTCCTGCTCGGCCGCGGCGACGAAGTCGGCGGCGCCCTGCGCGGTGAGCGGGAAGGCGAGCGCCGGCGCTGCGCCCGGGGCGGCTTGGTCGGTGGCGCGCCCTTGGGCGCTGGCGGAATGGCTGAGCCCGGCGATCGCCAGCGCGGCGAGGGCGACGGAGGCGAAAAGCTTCATTGACGCAAATCCTTCAATCAGCTGCGCATGTCCTTTGTGGGCTACCGGCTCTAGCCTGCAGCGAGGCTTAATCAACCCGCGACGGACCGCTCGCCAGGAAGCGCACGATGGCCTGCCCCAGCTCGGGCCTGGTCACCGAGCCCATATGGTTGCCGGGGACCTGCTCGCACCGCGCATCGGGCAGCGCGGCGGCCAGCGCTTCGGGTGAACCGTTGTCGCGGTCATCCTCACCGGCCAGCACCAGCGCGGGCATGGTGATGGCGGCGAGATCGGCCCGGTCCATGTCGCGCACCGAGCCCAGCAGCAGCCGCGCGGCAACCCGGTCAACCTTCATGGTCTTCATGAACTGCACGGCGAAGTACGGCTTCTCCTCGCGCCCGATAGTCTCGAACCGGTCGATGGCGTCCACGAACAGCGCCGAGCGACGCCGCCAGTCCGACAGGCCTTCCAGCCCCATTCCGGCCAGCACCAGCCGGCGCGGCGCCAGCCCTTCAGCGACCGCGCGCGCCGCGGTCCGCGCGCCGAGCGAGAAGCCGACCAGATCGTAGCGGGTGAGTCCCAGCCGCGCCACCAGCGCCGCCGCATCGCGCACCAACACGTCGGGCGGATAGGCGGCCGGATCGTGCGGCGCCGCGCTCGCCCCATGTGCGCGCAGATCGGGCATGATCGGCTCGAACCCCGCCTGGGCCAGCGCCGCGGCATGGCCGAAGCGCTGCCAGTTCATCGCCGCGCTCGAGAACAGGCCGTGCAGCAGCACCACCGGCCGCCCCGCGCCGCCGCTCGGCCGCAGCCGGTGGACCGCCAGTTCGGTCCCGTCGAAGCTGCGAATGCGGCCGGTGACGATCTCGCTCATGCCCGCTCCCTGCCAGCGGCAGGGCCGCCGCGCAAATTGCGCGTCACCGCGGTTGGCCTGCGCCCGCCGCTCGCCTACGCTGCGGTGCGAGGGAGGCATGATGCAGGACGCCGACGAACCGCCGATCATGATGGCCCCCGCCCCTCGCCCGGCTCCGGCCGCGATCGGCGAAACACCTTTGGCACCCACCGGCGTACGTTGGCGCCAGCTCGGCCCCGGCCTGGTCGTCGCCGCCACGGGCGTGGGCGCGGGGGACCTGGTCGCCACGCTCATTGCCGGCTCGCGCTTCGGCTATGCGCTGCTGTGGGCGGCGATCGCCGGGTGCCTGGTCAAGATCGCGCTGTCGGAAGGCTCGGCGCGCTATCATCTGGCCACCGGCTCCACCATCCTCGCCGGCTGGCGCTCGCTCGGGCGGTGGACCGGCTGGTACTTCGGCGCCTACGTCATCGTCTGGGGCTTCATCTACGGCGCCACCGCCATGAGCGCCACCGCGCTTCCCCTCGCCGCCCTGTTCCCCGCCCTTCCGCTGGCTGCATGGGCGGTGCTGAGCGGCCTGGCCGGCCTGATCTTCGTCTGGTTCAGCCGCTACGAAGCCTTCGAGCTGGTGATGAAGCTGCTCACCGGCATCATGTTCGTGGTGATGGTGGGCCTTGCCATCCTGGTGGCGCCGGGCCTGGGCGAGCTCGCCGCGGGCCTGGCGCTGCGCCTGCCCGAGGGCTCGGCCCTCTACACGCTCGGCCTGATCGGCGGCGTCGGTGGCACGGTGACCACGGCCGCCTATGGCTATTGGGTGCAGGCCAAGGGCTGGAATGGCCTGCCCTGGCTCCCCTTGATGCGGCTGGACAATGCGGTCGCCTATGCGGTTACCGGCACCTTCGTCATCGCCATGCTGATCGTGGGCGCCGAATTGCTCCACGCCGCCGGCATCGCGCTGCAAGACAATGAGCGCGGCCTGCTCGGCCTGGCCGACGTGCTGGAGGACCGTTTCGGCCGCGCGATCGCCATCGCTTTCCTCGTCGGCTTCATGGCCACCGCCTTCTCCTCCATCCTGGGCGTCTGGCACGGCATGAGCCTGTTCTTCGCCGATTGGTGGTATCTGTCGCGCGGCGCCGCCGCCGGGCGGGCGACCCACGAGCACTCGCCCGCCTTCCGGTTCTACCTGGCCTGGCTCACCTTTCCGCCGATGCTGCTGTTGTTCGCCGACCGGCCGCTGCTGCTGGTGGTGATCTACGGGGCGTTCGGCGCGTTGTTCATGCCTTTCCTGGCGGTGACGCTGCTGCTGCTGCTCAACTCGCCGCGCCTTCCGGCCAAGGCGCGCAACGGGTGGCTGGCGAACGGGGTGCTGGCGGGCTCGGCGCTGCTGTTCGCGCTGCTCGCCGCGCGGCAGGTGATGGCGCTCGCCGGTTGAATGCAAGTTTGACTTGGCCAGCACCAGCAGCCTGCGTGAGAGATGATTCACAAGGGACCAAGCGGGTGACGAGGCCCCTCAGCCTCACCCCTTTTTGAGGTGCCGCCGTCCCAACAGCTCGGCGATCTGTACCGCGTTGAGGGCTGCACCTTTCCGCAGATTGTCGGACACGCACCACAGCGTCAGCCCGCTGTCCACCGTTGGGTCCTCGCGCACGCGGCTCACGTAAGTGGCGCCGTCGCCCACGCATTCGATGGGGGTGACGTAGCCGCCATCCTCGCGCTTATCCACCAGCATGACGCCGGGCGATTCGCGCAGGATGTCCTGCGCCTCGGTGGCCGAGATCTCGCGCTCGAACTCGATGTTGATCGCCTCGGAATGGCCGACGAACACGGGAACGCGCACGCAGGTGGCGTTGACCTTGATCTTCGGGTCGAGGATCTTCTTGGTCTCCACCACCATCTTCCACTCTTCCCTGGTGGAGCCGTCGTCCATGAAGTCGTCGATGTGGGGGATGACGTTGAAGGCGATCTGCTTGGTGAACTTCCTCACCTCGGCCGGATCGCCGACGAAGATGTTGCGGCTCTGCTCGAACAGCTCGTCCATGCCCGCCTTGCCCGCGCCCGAGACCGACTGGTAGGTGGAGACGATCACCCGCTTGATGCCCGCCGCATCGTGCAGCGGCTTCAAGACCACCACCATCTGCGCGGTGGAGCAGTTGGGATTGGCGATGATGTTGCGCTTGGTATGGCCGTCGATCGCCTCGGGGTTCACCTCGGGCACGATCAGCGGCACGTCCGGGTCCATCCGGTAGAGCGAGGAATTGTCGATCACCACGCAGCCCGCCGCCGCGGCCTTGGGCGCATACTCCTTCGCCGCCGCGCTGCCGGCGGCGAACAGCGCGATGTCCCAGCCGGCGAAGTCGAAATGCTCGATGTTCTGGCATTTCAGCATCTTGCCGCTGTCGCCCAGCTCCACCTCGGTCCCCTGGCTGCGCGAGCTGGCGACCGCCGCCACCTCGTCCAGCGGAAACTCGCGCTCGGCGAGCACCGCGAGCATCTCGCGGCCCACGTTGCCGGTGGCGCCCACGACTACGACCCGGTAACCCATCACACTTCCCCTGCGATCACATGCGAAACGACCAGGGGCGCCCCGACCGGCTCGGCCAGGGCGCCCCTTGTCGGACCTGGTCGTCCGGGCGTTGCCCTGTCCCCTTGGCCTCAGCCTTCCTGGCTGGTCGGCGCCTTGCGCTCGACGATGCGGGCGCGCTTGCCGGTGCGGCCGCGCAGGTAATAGAGCTTGGCGCGCCGGACCACGCCGCGGCGCACCACGGTAATGCTCTCGACATTGGGCGAATACAGCGGGAAGACGCGCTCCACGCCCTCGCCGAAGCTGATCTTGCGCACGGTGAAATTGGAGTTGATGGCGCGGTTCGAGCGGGCGATGCATACGCCCTCGAAGTTCTGCACGCGGGTGCGCTCACCCTCGACCACGCGCACGCCCACGCGCAGCGTGTCGCCGGCGCGGAACTCGGGGATATCCTTGATCGACGAGAGCGCGGTGATCGCCTCGGCTTCCAGTTCCTGAATCAGACCCATCGTCTTGACCTTCTAGTCGTCGTCCCGGGGGACGGCCTGCGCATCAGAGGCAGGCTGGCCCCGAGCACCGATATGGCGCTCCCAAAGGTCCGGCCTGCGTGACCGTGTATCGGCCTTGGCCATGGCCTTGCGCCACGCCGCGACCTTCGCATGATCCCCCGATCGCAGCACTTCAGGGATCGTGCGCCCTTCCCACATCTGCGGTCGGGTATAATGCGGGTATTCGAGCAGGCCCTCGTTGAAGGATTCCTCGGCCCCGCTGGAAGCCGCGCCCATTACGCCGGGAAGCAGGCGGATGCAAGCATCCAGAATGGCGATCGCCGCCGGTTCGCCGCCGGAGAGCACGATGTCGGCAAGGGACACCTGCTCGATGGGGCGGGCGGCGAAAATGCGCTCGTCGAAGCCCTCGAACCGGCCGCATAGCAGGGTGACGCCGGGGCCGGCGGCGAGGTCGCGGATGCGCGCCTGGGTGATCGGCGTTCCGCGGGGAGACAAGGCGAGCACCGGGCTTTCCGGCTGCCTCTCCAGCGCATGATCCACCGCTGCGGCGAGCACATCGGCGCGCAGCACCATCCCCGCCCCGCCGCCTGCGGGCGTATCGTCCACCGTGCGATGCTTGTCGGCGGCGAAGTCACGGATCTGCACCGGCTCGCACGACCACCGGCCCTCCGCCAGCGCCCTGCCCGCCAGCGATACGCCGAGCGGCCCGGGGAACATCTCGGGATAGAGCGTGAGGATGGTGGCGGCGAAGGTCATGCGCGCGGCTTCCTTGCAGCCAGCTCTAGAGCGATCAGGGTCGGCCCGCCTGCGAGCACGACGCCGGGAAGCATCAACAGCACCCAAGGCCACAGGGTGGCAAGGCCGACCAGTACTACGGCCAACCTAACTAGGAGCCTCCGCGCGCCGCAGATATAAGCGATCGTCCAAAGGAACAGGACGGGAAACGCGCCCCCGGCGGCAAAGAACAGGTAACCGGCCACCACGCCAACAATCCTCGCTTGACTGCTGCGGAGAAATTGCTGCGATCGTCGCGGCAAGAGCCCTGCATCGCGCTGACCGGTTACAATAGCCCAGACTTGTGCTGCGAACTAGCCGGGACCGAAGCGAGCGCGGAGCGTTTGTCCGTCTATGGACGATTGCATCATCATCGGCGCGGGGCCCGCGGGGCTCACCGCAGCCATCTACCTCGCGCGCTACCACCTCTCGATCCGCCTGTTCGACAGCGGCTCGAGCCGCGCCGCGCTGATCCCGCGCACGCATAACCATGCCGGCTATCCCGGCGGTATCCCCGGGCCCGAATTGCTGCGGCTGATGCAGGAGCAGGCGCGCGAGTTCGGCGCGACGCGCGAGATGCTGGAGGTGACCCACATCACCGGCGAGGATGGCGACTTCACCGTCACCGCCGGCCAGGGCGTATTCAAGGCCCGCACCGTGCTGCTCGCCACCGGCGTGATCAACCACCGCCCGCCGGGCATGGAGGATGCCCTTCACGACGAGGCACTGCAGCGCGGCCTGTTGCGCTATTGCCCGGTGTGCGACGGTTACGAGGTCACCGACAAGCGCGTGGGCATCATCGGCACCGCCGATCACGGCACCGCCGAGGCGCTGTTCCTGCGCGGCTTCACCGCCGATCTCACGCTCATCTCCCCGCACGGCGACCACGATCTCGACGCGGCGTGCTCGGCCAAGCTGGAGGAAGCGGGGATCGCGCGCGTACAGGGTCCGTGCGGCGACTATGCCATCGAGGGCGACCAGCTCGTCCTCTCCACCGCCGACGGGACGCTGGCGTTCGATTCGGTATACCCCGCGCTCGGCTCGGATATCCGTTCCGACCTGGCGGTGGCGGCCGGGGCCCACGCGACCGAGGACGGCTGCCTGGAAGTGTCCGACCACATGGAGACCAGCGTGAGCGGCCTGTTCGCGGCGGGCGACGTGGTGAAGGGGCTGGACCAGATCAGCCACGCCATGGGCCAGGCGGGCGTGGCGGCCACCACCATCCGCAACCATCTGGCCGAGACGCGCCCGTTGCGGCGCTAGGGTGTCAGCGCGGCGGCGCCTCGCGCAGCATCCGCGCCCAGGCAGGGCTGCCGTTCGCCTCCGCCCGCCGCGCCGCCGCCTCATTGTCGTAGGGCACCTGGCGGAAGGTGACCGCGCCATCTTCCAGCACCAGGTACTGCGCGCCCGTACCGCTCGTCCCCGCCCCGGCGAGGTGGCTCGGCAGGCCCACGCTCCCGGGGTTCGCCACCCGGCGCCCGTCGGCGAGCGTGACCTGGCGCTGGATATGCGAATGGCCGTGAAGCACCAGCGGATGCTCGAAGCCGGCCAGCCGCTCGACGATCTGGACCTCGCTCGCCGCCACCACGCCGCCGCCGGGCAGTTCCGTCTCGATCAGCGTGCACTCGTCGTCGCCGGGGCGGGCATGCGTGCACCAGGCGCCGGGCAGGTGCATTGTCGCCGGCAATGCCGCAAGCCAGGAACGGTGCCGGGCGGTGCACTCGCTTCGGGCGAACCGGTCCAGTGGGGTCGCGCCGGATTGCTGGGGGTCGAGCAGGAAGCGCTCGTGATTGCCGGCGATGGTCGGCCAGCCGCGATCGATCAGGTATTCGGCCGTCTCGCGCGGCCAGAGCGGGCCAGAGAGGATGTCGCCCAGATTGGCGAAGCCGGTGCAGCCATGCACCAGCGCATCGGCCACCACCGCTTCGAGCGCCGGCAGGTTGCCGTGGATGTCGGACAGGACGGCGATTCTGCTCATCCGGCCCTGCTCAACCGACCCTGCTCATCCGGCCAGCTTCACCCGGTGTCCTCGTCCGCGTAGTCGGCGGATACCACCACCCCGGCGCCGCTCCATTCTGGCACCGCGGCCGGGGTCATCGGCACCATGAAGCGCCTCGCCCGCCGGCCCTCGGCTGGCGGGCAGGCGATCTCCAGGATGTCCCCCGCGCCGAAATTGTCGACCGCCACCACTTCGCCCAGCACCTCACCGGCCGGCGACAGGGCCGGCAGGCCGATGAGGTCGGCATAATAGTACTCGCCCTCCGCCGGCGGCGGCAGGGCTGAGCGCGGAACGGTCAGCAAGGTGCTGCGCAGCGCCTCGACGGCGTTGCGGTCAGCCAGCTCGGCGAAGCGCGCGATGGCCCCGCCCTTGCCGTCGTCGCGCAACGCGGTGAGGGTAAGCGCGCCCTCGTTGAAGCGCTGGTGGCGCTTGAGCGAGGCCACCGTCTCGGCGAACAGCTTGAGCCGGACCTCGCCCGTCACGCCGTGCGCGCCGGCAATGGCGGCCAGCGTAACGGGGCGATCCTGCATCGACTGCGCCTAGCTCGCGGGGGTCGCCTCGGCGTCGTCGGCAGCCGGCGCCGCCTCCTCACCGCCTTCAGCGGCCGCCTCCGCGGCGGGCTCTTCGACCGCCTCGGCGGCCGGCTCATCAGCCACCGGCTCCTCGGCGGGCGCAGCAGCGGCGGCCTTGGCCTCTTCCGCAGCAGTCTTGGCGGCTTCCTCGGCTTCGGCGGCCTTGGTGGCGCGCTCCTCGGCCCGCTCCTTGGCCTTCTCGCCCGGCTCGGCCTTGGTGGGGTTGAGGCGCGCGGCGCGCTCCTTGATGCCGGCGGCGTCGAGGAAGCGCAGCACGCGGTCGGACGGGCTCGCGCCCACGCCCAGCCAGTAGCGCGCGCGGTCCTCGTTCAGCTTCACGCGGGCCGGATCGTCCTTGGCCAGCAGCGGGTTGTAGGTGCCGATCTGCTCCAGGTACTTGCCGTCGCGCGAGGCGCGGCTGTCGGCCGCCACGATGCGATAATAAGGCCGCTTCTTGGCCCCGCCGCGCGAAAGTCGAAGAGATACTGCCATTGTCCTAACCTTTCCGATTGATTGCGTTCAAATCACTTGTTCTTGAGAAATTTCTGAAGGTCGGCGGGCATTCCGCCACCGGGGCCGCCGAGGCCCGGGAGCCCCCCGGGCATACCTCCCGGCAACCCGGGCGCGCCCCCGCCGCCGGGTCCGCCCATGCCGCCGCCGCCGAACAGCGCGCCCAGGCCCTTGAGCCCGCCCATCTTGCGGATCTGCTTCATCGCCCGGCCCATTTCCTGGTGCATCTTGAGGAGCTTATTGACCTCCTGCACCGATGTGCCGCTGCCCGCCGCCACGCGCTTCTTGCGCTTGGCGTTGAGCAAATCGGGGTTGGCGCGTTCCTTGGCGGTCATCGAGCCGATCACTGCGTCCATGCGGACCAGCACCTTGTCGTCGACGCCGCTTGCGGCCATCGCCTGCTTGGCCTTCTTCATGCCCGGCATCATCCCCGCCAGCATGCCCAGCCCGCCCATCCGCTGCATCTGGCCGAGCTGCATCCGCAGATCGTTGAGGTCGAACTTGCCCTTGAGCATCCGCTCGGCGAGCTTGTCCGCCTCGTCCTTGTCGATCGTTTCGGCGGCGCGCTCCACCAGGGAGACGACATCGCCCATGCCCAGGATGCGGTCGGCCACGCGGGCGGGGTGGAACCGCTCGATCGCATCCAGCTTCTCGCCGGTGCCGGCGAACTTGATCGGCTTGCCGGTGACCGCGCGCATGGACAGCGCCGCGCCGCCGCGGGCATCGCCGTCCATCCGGGTGAGCACCACGCCGGTCAGCGGCACCTCATCCGAGAAGCTGCGGGCAACGTTGACCGCGTCCTGCCCGGTCAGCGCATCCACCACCAGCAGCACTTCGGCGGGCGCGGAGACCCCGGCTACGGCCTTCATCTCGGCCATCAGCGCGGCATCGACATGGAGGCGCCCGGCAGTATCGAGCAGCAGCACGTCGATGTTCTGCAGGCGCGCCGCTTCCAGCGCGCGGCGGGCGATGTCGACCGGCTGCTGGCCCGGGACGATCGGCAGTGTGGCCACGCCCGCCTGCTGGCCGAGCACCGCCAGCTGCTCCTGCGCCGCGGGCCGCTGAACGTCGAGCGAGGCCATCAGCGGCTTCTTGCCCTGCTTGTCCTTCAAGAGCTTGGCGATCTTGGCGGTGCTGGTGGTCTTGCCCGAGCCCTGCAGGCCGACCATCATAATCACCGCGGGCGGGCGCACGTTGAGGTTGAGCGGCGCCGCCTCGCCGGCGCCCCCCTCGGCATTGGCATCGTCGCCGCCCAGCATCGCGACCAGCTCGTCATTGACGATCTTGACCACCTGCTGGCCCGGCGTGACCGAGCGCAGAACCTCGGCGCCCACGGCCTTTTCGGTGACGCGGGCGATGAAATCGCGCGCCACGGCGAGCGCGACGTCGGCCTCGAGCAGGGCGATGCGCACCTCGCGCATGGCCTCGCGCACATCGGTTTCGGAGAGCGCGCCACGGCCGCGCAGGCGGTCGAAGACGCCGTTCAGACGATCGGAAAGCGTGTCGAACATGATCGCCTCGTCACTCCATCAAAACCGAAATGCACGAAACGCCGGCGGACGAAACCTCGTCAGCCAGCGTGTCGGTCGGCATTCGCGGCCCGCTCGCAAGCGAAGCGGGCCATGCTCGTCGTCGTTGCGATTGCGTGGGGCGTTGCGGCCCTTCGCTATCGCTCGGGAGTTCGTCGGCCGAAACCATCCCCCGGATGGTTTCGAGTCCGACAAACTGGTGGAGCCTAGCGGGATCGAACCGCTGACCTCTACAATGCCATTGTAGCGCTCTCCCAGCTGAGCTAAGGCCCCTAACCGTTTAAAATCAATCATTTAAATCCGAACCCTGGGAGGCACGGCGGTCCCTTCGCAGGGAGGCGCGCTATTATGCGCCGCCGCCCGAATATGCAAGCCCCTTCAGGTGTCCTCGTCCTCGTCGCCATCGCTGCCCTGGGCCACCCCCAGATCATCGTCGCCGCCAAGGTCGACATCGTTGTCCGCCGAGGGTTCCTCCTCGTCGATGTCCTCCAGTTCCTCATCGGCCAGATCGGTATCGGGCTCCTTGAGGATCGGCTCCTTGGCGACCTGCTCGAACGGGATCGGCTGCTTGGATTTGAGCACCGGCTCGGGCGTCCACTTGTTGCCGCATTCGACGCAGACGACCGGGTCGTGCTTGCCCAGATCGTAGAATCGCTCGGCGCATTTGGGGCAGGTCCGCTTGGCGCCCCATTCTGGCTTGACCATAGTTCACTTGTCCTTGCTTGCCTGCCCAAAGCTGCGGCGGGCGCTGATGCTGCACCTTGATGGCTGCCGCCCCTTGCCCTTTCAAGCGGGGGACGCAAGCGCTGCCCCAACTGCCGGTGCCGCCAGCCCCCCGGCGCCGACCAGGGAGCCGCGCAGGGGCCGCGCCTTGCCATAGGCGCCGCCCGCTGTCAAAAGCCCGCCGCGCGCCCACCGCCCGCCCGCTTTCGCCCGAGGATCCCCTTGCCCACGAGCCCTGCCCCTGTCCCGCGCCGCTTCGCGCCCGCGGGCGCGCTCACGGGGCGGATCCGCGTGCCGGGCGACAAGTCGATCAGCCACCGGGCGCTGATGCTCGGCGCGCTGGCGGTCGGCGGGACGCGCATCACCGGGCTCCTGGAGGGCGAGGACGTGCTCGCCACCGCCGCCGCGCTCGGGGCGATGGGCGCCACGATCACACGCGAGGGCGCGGAGGGTTCCGGGGTCGTCTGGTCGGTCCACGGGGTGGGCGTGGGCGGCCTGCTGCAGCCCGCGACCGCGCTCGACATGGGCAATTCGGGCACGTCGACGCGGCTGCTGATGGGCCTCGTCGCCAGCCATCCCCTCACCGCCACCTTCGTGGGCGACGCCAGCCTCTCGCGCCGGCCGATGGGGCGGGTGATCGAACCGCTGTCGCAGATGGGCGCCGATTTCGCGAGCAATCCGGGCGGCACCCTGCCGCTCACCATGCGCGGCCTCAGCCCGGCGGTGCCGATCGCCTACCGCCTGCCGGTCGCCAGCGCGCAGGTGAAGAGCGCGGTGCTGCTGGCCGGGCTCAACACCGCCGGGATCACCCGCGTCATCGAGCCGGTGCCCACGCGCGACCACACCGAGCGGATGCTCGCCGGCTTCGGCGCCGAGTTGTGGATCGAGGCGGAGGCCGACGGGCAAGGCGGTACTTGGCGCGCCATCTGCCTGCGCGGCGAGGCCGACCTGGCGCCGCAGGTGATCGAGGTGCCGGGCGATCCTTCCTCCGCCGCCTTCTTCGTGGTCGCCGCGCTGCTGGCGCCGGGCAGCGACCTGATGATCGAGAATGTCGGCCTCAATCCCACCCGCGCAGGGCTGTTCACGGTGCTGCGCCAGATGGGCGCCAGCATCGACGAACAGGCCCGGCGCGAAGTCGGCGGCGAGCCGGTCGCCGACCTGCGCGTGCGCCACTCCCCGCTTACCGGCGTCCAGGTGGACCCCACGCTCGCGCCGGCCATGATCGACGAGTTCCCGGTGCTGTTCGTCGCCGCCGCATTGGCGCAGGGCCGCACACTAACCCGCGGGCTCGATGAATTGCGCGTCAAGGAGAGCGACCGCCTGGCGGCCATGGCCACGGCCCTCATCGCCGCCGGCGCGCGCGTCGAGGAGCGCGAGGATGGCCTGGTGATCGAGGGCACCGGCGGTGAGCCGCTGCCCGGCTCCGAGGCGACGGCAGGCCCAGTCGCCACCCATCTCGACCACCGCATCGCCATGAGCATGGCGGTTGCCGGCCTCGCCAGCCGCGCGGGCGTGGAACTCGACGACACCCGCCCCATCGCCACCAGCTTCCCCGCCTTCGAAGCGCTGCTGGCGAAGGCGTCCGGCGGTGCGGCCTAGGCCGGGCTGCCGAGCTTCATCAGCACCAGGCCCGTGACGATCAGCACGGCGGCAAAGATGCGCAGCGCGCTCGCCGCCTCGCCCAGGAAGACGATGCCGACCACGAAGGCGCCGACCGCGCCGATGCCGGTCCACACCGGATAGGCGGTGCCCAGCGGCAGCGAGCGCATCGCCAGCGCCAGCAGCCCGAAGCTCAGGATCATCGTTACCAGCGTGACCACCGCGGGCACGGGCCGCGAAAAGCCGTCCGACAGCTTCATCGACCAGGCCCAGACGGTCTCCAGCAGACCCGCGACAATCAGGTAGATCCAGGCCATCGCCGCCTCCATGGCGAGCGGGGCTGCAAGGCCGCCGCCGCATTTCAGTTCGCATGGAACACCCGGGACGTGGCCCGAGCCGCCCCGAAGTGGGGGCGGCTTTGCGGTTCTCAACCCCGCCGCCCCGCTCTACAGGCGGCACACGGACGGGGGCCCGGCCCCGGGCGAGCCGAAGGAGAAGGTGGCATGATCATCGCCGTCGATGGGCCCACCGCCAGCGGCAAGGGGACGATCGCCCGGGCGCTGGCCGCGCGCTTCGGCCTGCCGCACCTCGACACCGGCCTGCTCTACCGCGCCGTGGGCGCGCAGGTGGCGCGATCGGGCGGCGATCCCGACAATCCCGCCGCCGCGCTCGCCGCCTGCGCCTTTGCCCAAAGCCTGCTCGATGATCCGGCGCTGCGCAGCGAGGAGGCGGGCGGGCTCGCCAGCCGCGTGTCGATCCATCCGGCGGTGCGCCGCGCGCTCTACCAGCGCCAGCGCGCCTTCGCCACGCAGGGCGCGGGCGCGGTGCTCGACGGGCGCGACATCGGCACGGTCATCGCGCCCGATGCGGCGGTGAAGCTCTACGTCACCGCCAGCCTGGCAGCGCGCGCCCATCGCCGCTGGGCCGAGATGCGCGACCGCGGCGAGGAACGCGCGCTCGCCGCCATCGCGGCCGACCTGCGCCGCCGCGACGCCCGCGATATCGGCCGTACCGCCGCGCCGCTGGTCGCCGCGCCCGACGCGATCGTGCTCGACACCTCCGCCCTCGCTCGCGAGGCGGCGGTCGAGGCGGCCATCACGGCGGTGGAGGCAAGCCTGCTCGATCGCACCTGACCGTCGCCGCCTCTCCGGCAGCCGGTATTTCCTTGCCTTTGGCCCCCAGCGGGCCTATGCGCCCGCCCGTCCAACCGGCAGTTGTGGCGGGATCGGCAGCGCGGATCGGCATGGTCCCGCGCTCCTTTTGCGTTTCGCAACGCGCTTCGCGGATGCCGCGCCGGGCGTCCGGCCCGCGCGGCAGCACGGCCACAAGACCGGCGGAACCAACCGCCTGGCCGGAAAACACGCTAAGTCCAGGAACCTGATCCTTTATGGCATCCACCGCCAATCCCACCCGCGACGATTTCGCCGCGCTGCTCGATGAACAGCTCGGCGGCTCGGAAGGCGGCTTCGAAGGCCGCGTCGTCAAGGGCACCATCACCGCCATCGAGAACGGTCTCGCGGTGATCGATGTCGGCCTCAAGAGCGAAGGCCGCGTCAGTCTCAAGGAATTCTCCCGCGGCGACGATGATCACGGCCTGTCCGTGGGCGACGAGGTCGAGGTGTTCGTCGACCGGGTCGAGAACTCCGAAGGCGAAGCCATGCTCAGCCGCGACCGCGCCCGCCGCGAAGCCGCCTGGGACAAGTTGGAAAGCGAATTCGGCGAAGGCAAGCGCGTCGAGGGCCGCATCTTCGGCCGGGTCAAGGGCGGCTTCACCGTCGATCTCGACGGCGCGGTGGCCTTCCTCCCCGGCAGCCAGGTCGACATCCGCCCGGTGCGCGACGTCGGCCCGCTGATGGAGATGCCCCAGCCCTTCCAGATTCTCAAGATGGACCGGCGCCGCGGCAACATCGTCGTCAGCCGCCGCGCGGTACTCGAGGAAACCCGCGCCGAACAGCGCAGCGAACTGATCGACCAGCTGGCCGAAGGGCAAGTGATCGACGGTGTGGTCAAGAACATCACCGATTACGGCGCCTTCGTCGACCTGGGCGGGATCGACGGCCTGCTCCACGTCACCGACATGAGCTACAAGCGGGTCAATCACCCCAGCGAAGTCATCAATATCGGCGACACGGTGAAGGTGCAGATCGTGCGCATCAACGCCGATACCCAGCGCATCAGCCTGGGCATGAAGCAGCTCGAGAGCGACCCCTGGGAGGGCGTCAGCGCCAAGTACCCGGTCGGCGCCAAGGTTTCGGGCACCGTCACCAACATCACCGAATACGGCGCCTTCGTCGAGCTGGAAGCGGGCATCGAGGGCCTGGTCCACGTCTCCGAGATGAGCTGGACCAAGAAGAATGTGCACCCCGGCAAGATCGTCTCCACCTCGCAGGAGGTGGAGGTGCTGGTGCTCGAGGTGGACGCGGACAAGCGCCGCGTCTCGCTCGGCCTCAAGCAGGCCCAGCGCAACCCGTGGGAAGAGTTCGCCGACGCGCACCCGGTGGGCAGCAAGGTGGCAGGCGAGGTCAAGAACGCTACCGAATTCGGCCTGTTCATCGGCCTGCCCGGCGATGTGGACGGCATGGTCCACATGTCGGACATCGCCTGGGGCATCTCGGGCGAGGACGCGCTGGCGCTGCACCGCAAGGGCGAAGAGGTCGAGGCCGTGGTGCTCGACATCGATATCGAGAAGGAGCGCATTTCGCTGGGCATGAAGCAGCTCGAGCGCGGCGCCCCCGCGGTGGGGGTCGCTGCCGGCAGCACCGGCGGCGGCGCGGCGGCGGGTTCGCTGCGGCGCAACGAGGTCGTCACCGTCACCGTGCTCGAAGTGCGCGACGGCGGGCTCGAGGTGCAGGCCGGCGAGGATGGGGCGACCGGCTTCATCAAGCGCTCCGACCTGGGCCGCGACCGCGACGAGCAGCGGCCCGACCGCTTCCAGGTCGGCCAGAAGGTCGATGCCCTGGTGATCGGCTTCGACCGTTCCAAGAAGCCCAACTTCTCGATCAAGGCGCGCCAGATCGCCGAGGAGAAGCAGGCGGTGGAGCAGTACGGCTCGTCCGATTCCGGCGCCTCGCTCGGCGACATCCTGGGCGAAGCCCTCAAGAAGGCGGATTAGCCGCAACGCGCCCGCGCCCAAGCCCAGCTTGGACGCGGCCACGCGTCAGGCCGGCCGGCGGGCCTTCAGGCCCGTCCGACCTCACGCGATTCACTCGCGTGACTGGCCTGCGACGATCCAATCATCTTCCTGCCAGCCAGGCATTGCAGCCTTCCCTACGCCCCGGCGAGGTGTAGACTGCCCTCATGGAAGCCAGCAGCCCCGACGCCGCCCGCGCCGATCGTGCCGATCCTGCGATCCATCCGCACCGGCGCGCCCGTTGATATGCCGCTCCAGGTCCACCTCTTCCCCTGCCTGTCCGACAATTACGGCATCCTGGTGCACGATCCCGCCAGCGGTGAGACCGCCTGCATCGACACCCCTGACGCTGCCGAATATCTGCGCCAGGCCGAGGCGCGCGGCTGGCGGATAACCCAGGTGTGGAACACCCACTGGCACCGCGACCACGCAGGCGGCAACGCCGCCATCAAGGCGGCCGCCCGGGAGAGAATGGGCAGCTGCCGGATCAGCGCGCCGCTGGCAGAGGCCGGCAAGATAGCGGGCGTCGACCGCACCTTGCGCGATGGCGACGTGGTCGAATTGGGCCAGATACCCGCCAGGGTAATCGAAGTGGGGGGCCACACACTGGGCCATATCGCCTTCCATGTGCCCGGCGAACAGCTTGCCTTCGTGGGTGATGCGCTGTTCGCGCTGGGCTGCGGGCGGATGTTCGAGGGCACCGCGCCGCAATTCTGGAACAGCCTGCTGCGGCTGCGCCGCCTGCCGGTCGACACGACGATCTACTGCGCCCACGAATACACCGCCGCCAACGCCCGCTTCGCGCTGCATGCCGACCCCGACAACCCGGCGCTGCACGATTATGCGGAGGAGATCGCCGCCCGCCGCCAGCGGGGCGAGCCCACGGTCCCCTTCCCCCTGGAACGCGAGCTGTCGACCAACCCTTTCCTGCGCGCCGACGAACCGGCGATGCAGGAGCGCTGGGGCGGCAAGGAGCCCTATGAAACCTTCGCCGCGCTCAGGGCGGCAAAGGACGGCTTCGGCTAGTCCGGTCGATCGAGGGTGCGCCCTGCAAGCTCAATCCCCGTCCTGCTGGGCATCCTGCCGATCGCCGGGATAGGGGCGATCCTTGAGGAGGCGGGCGAGATGCGCGGCGTTGCCCGCCACCATCCTGGCTGTTTTCGAAACCTTCTCGGGTATCTCGTCCAGGTCCTTGAAATCAATTGAGCCCATGGCCTCGCCGACCCAGTAACAGGCGGCCACTGCGGGAATCGTCCAGCCGGTGTCGTTGAGCGACTGGAACAGCTGTGCGCTGGAAAAGTGCGCTCCGTCCTCGTTGCCCACGATCGCCGCCACCGCCACCTTGCTATAGCTCGGCATGCGGCCGGCATCGTCGGTTTCGGAGAGGAAGGCGTCCATCCGTTCGAGCACCCGCTTGGCGATGGAGCCGATCTGGCCCATCCAGATCGGGCCGCCGAAGACCAGGATGTCGTGCGCGAGGATCTTTTCGCGCAGGGCCGGCCAGTCGTCGCCCTCGCCCTCGTCCGAGGTGACGCCGGGGAGGATCGCGTAATCCGCCAGCCGCAGCGTCTCGTTGATCGCCACCGCTTCCTCCGCGAACGCCTCGGCGAGCACCGCGATCATCGCATCGGTGGAACTGGGCTCGCCGCCGCTCTTCGCGAGGGTGCAATTGATGGCGATGGCGCTAACCGGCATGGGGGTTCTCCTTTGCGGGAGAAACGGCCGGCCGCGCGATATGGCCCCGCACCGGCGGGCCGCGGTCGATTAAAGCTCCGCGATCATCCGGTCGGCGAGCTGGCGATCGGCGGCGGCGTCGTGGCGTTCGCGGATGAGGCTGGCGGCGGCCCTGGTCGCGGCTTCTGCGGCGCGCACGCGCACTTCGTCGAGCGCGGCGCGCTCGGCGGCGGCGATCTTGTCCCGCGCCATCCGCTCGCGCCGGCCGATGAGCGCGCCGGTGTCGGTCTCGGCCTTGGCGACGATGCCCTCGGCCTCGTGCCGGGCGTTGGCGAGCATGGCTTGCGCATCCTTCTCGGCGCCGGCGATCTTGGCGGCATATTCGGCGCGCAGGGCCTCGGCCTCGGCGCGCAGCGCCTTGGCTTCGTCGAGCTGCCGGCGGATGGCGGCGATCTTCGCGTCCAGCCCGCCGGCCACGGTCTTGTGCACCTTGGCGTTGAAGATGGCGAAGGCGATGAGCGCCAGCATGGCCAGCGCCACCCACTGGTACGGTTCGAGCCCGAGTAGCGAGGGAGCGGCGTGCTCGCCGCCGCCATGCTCGACGCTGGCCTCCAGCTCGGTCGCGCTGACGGCGAGGAAGTAGACCAGGGGATCAGCCATGCGCCCTCGCTCCCCCGATCACCCGCTGGACCGCTTCGCGCGCGGCGGCCGCGTCCACCTCGATGCCCGCGAGCCGACGGGCGATGTCCTGCGCCGCCTCGCTGGCGACGGTCTCGATCTCGGCCACCGCCGCCGCACGCGACGCGGCGATCCGCGCCTCCGCCTCGGCGAGGCGCTCGTCGAGCCGCGCCTGCACTTGGGCGAGGCGTCGCTCGGTCTCGACCTGGGAGGCGGCCTTGGCCTGCCCGATCAGCGCCTGGGCCGAGGCCCGGTTGGCGTTCTCGCGCTGGCGCCAGGCCTCCTCCTGCCGATCCGCCTCGTCACGCGCGGCCTGCGCGGCGGCGAGATCGTCGGCGATCTTGCTGTCGCGCAGCTGCACGGTGTCCAGGACCCGGGGCACCATGCCGCGGCCCACGACCAGGAACACCAGGCCAAAGATGACCAGCAGCCAGAAAATCTGGCTCGAGTAGGTCTCGGCGAGTTGGGCGATCTGGGGCATGGGGGACCGTTGGTTGGGGGAACCCGGGGGGGGCGGGAGGTAGGACGGGGCCGCGGGCCGATCCTGCACGCCCGCTGCGTGGTTTCAGGCGACGAAGATGAGGATCACGGCGACGAGGAACGCCAGCAGGCCGAGCAGCTCGGCGGCGGCGAAGCCGATGAACAGGCGGCCCTGCTGACCATCGGCCGCGCCCGGATTGCGCAGCGCGCTCTCGAGGAACGAGCCGAACACGTTGCCGACGCCGATGGCGGCCATGCCGGCGCCGATGGCCGCGAGGCCGGCACCGATCAGCTTTGCAGCTTCTGCGTCCATTTCAATTGTCCTTTTGCTGGGATATCAGATGGTTAGTGAAGATTCTCGGCGTCATTGATGTACAATGTCGCGAGCAAGGCGAAGACATAGGCCTGGATGCCGGAGACCAGCAGTTCCAGCGCACAGATGGCGATCATCAGCAGGATGCTCGGCACCCCGATCAACAGGCCCCAGCCCGCGCCCGCATTGCCGCTGTCGATGACGAAGCTGGCCAGGATCTCGAGCAGCACGTGCCCGGCCATCATCGCCACGAACAGCCGCAGGGCCAGGCTGAACGGGCGCATCAGGAAGGAGAACAGCTCGATGGGGAAGATGATCGGGATCATCGGCCAGGGCGTACCATGGGGCACGAACAGGCTGAAGAAGTGGAAACCGTGCTTCCAGAAGCCAACCACCAGAACGATGCCGAAGCTCAGGATCGCCAGGATGCCGGTGACGGTGAAATGGCTGGTGAAGGTGAAGGGATGCACGCCAACCACGCCCAGCGGCAGCAGGCCCAGAATGTTGGCGAACAGGATGAACATGAACAGCGAGAAGATGTAGGGCACGTATTTGCGGCCCGCCTGGCCGACATTGGCTTCGAGCATGTCGTCGATGAAGCCGGTGAAGGTTTCCACCGCCATCTGCCAGCGGCCGGGCACCAGCGCGCGCTTCATGCCGCCGAGCATGAACAGCCAGAGGGTGACGGCGGCGATGACCATCCACAGCGCCGAATTGGTGAAGGCGATGTTATACCCGGCCAGCGCCCAATCGTTCGAGCCGAACAGCGGCTCGATGGTGAACTGGTGCATCGGATCGACCCTGGCCGTCTGCGCTGCCACGTGCTGAAACCCGTCCCTCAAATGCTGCGCGACGCCCGCCGACCCTGCGACAAGGATCAGTCCGGGCGCCGGTTCGCGATCCGCCAGATGTTCCTGAAGGCAACGATGATCCCGAGGAACAGCATCACCAACAGACCCCAGGGCGAGGTCCCGGCGAAGGAATCGATGACCCAGCCGATGACCGCGCCCCCCAGAAGCCCGCCGAGCAGTTCCGCCAGCACCCGGTTGCCGAGCCTGTAGCCCGCGTCGGCACCCGTGGCTTGCGGCCGGTTGCGCATCTCTTCGCGCTCGCGGGCGGCCGCGAGCCGCTTTTCGAGCGCGTCGATCCGCGCGTCTTCGCCGATGGGCTCCCGCGCGGGCTTCTCGTCACTCATGCCAGCTCCTTTTTTGCAAAGTTGCGGGCACGGGCAAGGAGGGACCGCCGAGGGCGCCGCCGCATTAGGCGGGGGGGTTTTGCGAGTCAACCGTAGCGGGCGCCCCGGTTTTTTCCGGCCGAGCGCAGGGCGGCCGGCGGGGCGAGGGGTGTCGCGCTCAGTCGAACAGTTCGTCCAGGAACGACTTCTTACGCTTGGGGTAGCCGTGCCCACCGCGATAATCCTGCTGGTAGCCCTGCTGGTAATTGGGCTGCTGGTTAGACTGATAATTCGGCTGCTGCGGTGCCGCCGGCGGCGGCGCGGCGGGGGCCAGCTGGGTGGCGGCCCGCTCGACGATCTTGTCGAGCTCGCCGCGATCGAGCCAGACGCCGCGGCAGGTGGGGCAATAGTCGATCTCGATGCCCGAGCGCTCGGACATCACCAGCACGGTGTGGTCGACCGGGCACTGCATCCCTGCGGGGTGATTGGCCATGACTTGTTCTCCTATGGCAAAACAAACTCGACGTCGGGCGTACCGCGAGGCACGGGGCTGGCGGAAAGAACGCCCGCGGCTCGGGATATATCCTCGTGGCACCTTTTCGTCGCCCGGGTATTCTTCCCAAAATCCAACCAAAGCTAGGCCGTCCCGAGGTCCCATGCACAAGCCCGAAGCACCCGTCCCGACCAGCCAGGCCCTCGCCCCCATCCCGCAGAGCAGCCTGATCAACCCCGAGACCTTCATCGGCTCCTCGGGCCTGCTGTTCGAGCAGGCCATGGCGCAGACCCGGATGGCGGTGTGCCTGACCGACCCGCACCGGCCCGACCAGCCGATCGTCTTCTGCAACCGCGCCTTCGAACAGCTGACCGGCTATCCGCTGGGCGAGATCATCGGCTACAATTGTCGCTTCCTGCAGGGCCCGCAGACCGACCCGGAGCAGGTGGCCAAGATTCGCGAGGCGGTGCGCGACCAGACCGTGGCGGTGGTCGAGCTGCTGAATTATCGCAAGGACGGCACCAAGTTCTGGAACGCGCTGCACCTGGGACCGATCTACGACGAGCACGGCCGGCTGAAGTACTTCTTCGGCAGCCAGTGGGACATCAGCGACGTGCATCTGGCCCGCGCCGAGGAACGCCACGCCAGGGCGATGGCGCGCGAGGTGTCGCACCGGCTCAAGAACGTGTTCGCGGTGATCGGCGGGATCGTCAACATCACCGGCCGGGCGATGAACGCGCGGGAGGTCTCAACCCGGATCAACGAGCGGATCCAGGCGCTGGGCCGCTCGTACGAGCCGACCCTGGACGAGGCCTTCATGGGCACGATCGAGGTGGGCCAGGCGATCCGCGCGGTGCTGCGGCCCTACGATCCCGAAAACGACCGCTTCAGCTTCCAGGGCAACGGGGTGCGCACCGAGCCCAACGCCATCTCCGCCATCGGCCTGACGCTGCACGAGCTGGCGACCAACGCGACCAAGTACGGCGCCCTGTCGACCGCTGAGGGCAATGTGGCGGTATCCTGGCGGCACGAGACCGACCGCCACGAGCGACGCGCGCTGATCGTCGACTGGAAAGAGCGCGGCGGGCCGCCGATCGATGGCGAGCCCGGGCAGACCGGCACCGGGTTCAACATCGCCGATACCCTGCTCAGCTATGCGCGCGGCGTACTCGATCGCGACTGGGAACCGGACGGATTGCGCGCGCGCATCTGCCTGCCGCTCGAGCGATGAGCGATTGGAGGCGACGATGAAACGCGTGCTGATCCTCGAGGACGAACCGGTCATCGCGATGGACCTGACGCTGGCCTTCGAGGATCAGGGGGCATGGGTGTTGACGACGGGTTCGTGCGAAGAAGCGCTCGACGCGATCGCGCGCGATGTGTTTGACGGGGCGGTGCTCGACGTCAACCTGGGCGGCAGCGCCACGAGCCGCGAGGCCGCGCTGGAGCTGCAGCGGCGCCGCATCCCGTTCGTGCTCAACACCGGCGATCTGGACCGCGCAGGCGAGTTCCTGCGGCGGATGAACGCGCCGGTGATACGCAAGCCGACCGCGGCGAACGAGGTGGCGCGGGCGCTGCTGGCGCTGACCTGAGGGGTTTTCGGCCGGCCCGCCGCCGGTGCGCGCTAGGGGCAGCGCGGATCGCGCTGGGGGGCGCCGTCGCCGCGCGGCTGCCACGAACCGTCGGGCGCCTGGTACATCTCGCCCTGACGCGTGCGGCTGATGAGGATGCAGCCCTGGGTGAAGGCGTATTCCTCCAGGGTGGCGCTCTGCGACTGGGCGCGGCTGGCGTAATTGGCGCGCCGGCGGATGTTGATGTCGTCGACGATGGCGCGCAGGGACCCGTCGGCCGAACCGACGATGCCGAGGTAGCCGTCCATCTTCTCGCCCACCTGGCCGGCGGCGCGTGCCGCCTCGTAGGCCGGGTCGCGCTGGGCGGCGGCGGGGGCGGCCATGACGAGCGCAGCGACCAGCCCGGCCGAGGCCAGTGCTCGAACGGCTGGGCGAAAGGGCGTGGCAAAGCGGGTCATGGTCAGAATATCTCCGGGTTCTCTTCAATGTTCTCGCGCACATCCTCGGCGAGACGATAGATCACCTCCTGGGTGATGTTGATGTTGAGTTCGATGACGATGGCGTCCTCGGGCGCGTTGATCGTGATGCAGCCGCTCAGCAGCACCGGGGCGAGCGCGGCGGCGGCCAGGATCAGGGTGTTCGCGCGTAAAGGTCTCCTTGTCTCGTCCCTCCGGTGCATCCCGGCCTTGTGCGCGATGCGCGAGGGAGCGGTCAATCGCGCAACGTTCATGGCACGGGCTCGCTTTCGGGGGGCTGAATGTCGGTACCGGCGGGATCGGGCGCGGTGGCGGCGGCGGCGGCCGCGCGCTCGGCCGCTTCCTGGGTGGCGGCCTCGAGTGCTTCGACCGCGTCCTGGTCGGTCTGGCGCTGGATCACCGCGCCGTCGGCGCCGATGAGGCCCAGGTCGCGCGGGTCGCGCACGGCCGAGGGGTCGTACAGCGAGCGGACCGAGCCGAGCAGGCGGTAGAACGGGGCGCGCAGGTTCATCACCAGGCGGATGGGGAGCTCTGCCAACCGGCGGGTGATGAAGTTCTGCTCGATCTCGGCCCCCTGGCTGACCCCCTCCAGCGCCACCTGGGTGACCAGTTCGCCGGTGAGCGGGCCGTCCATGGCGACGCGCATCTGCCGGTAATCGAGCGAGCGCAGCGCGTCGAAGGCGAAATTGACCATGGTGGACATGTCCTCGTAGGTCAGCTGGCCGACATAGGCGACATTGCCGCCGGGCGCGCGCGAGGCGAGCGTGCCGCCTTCGATCCGGCCGTTGCCCGCCGCATCGAAGATGATCGGGATGGTGCCGTCGAGCGTGCCGGTGGCGGCAAGGTTTTCCAGCTGCATGCGCTCGATGAAGCTGGCCGCTTCCAGCCCCTTGAGGTCGAGCACGTAGCCGCGCTGCTCGGCGACGCCGATCGCCAGCGTCAGCGGGCGCATAGTGAGCGTGCCGCCCAGGAACGGCCAGGTGGCGCTCTGGAGGTCGATGAACGCGCCTTCGCGAAGCTGGAAGGCGACTTCGCCGTCGTAGACCTCGATGCCCGGGTTGACCGTGCCGATGGCGAGGCGCTGGCCCGGCGCGGTGGTCAGGCCGATGAGATCGGTGAACTCCACCGTGCCCGCAGCGCCCGCGACCGGGCCGAAGGCGGCGGCGAAATCGAGCTTGTCGCTCGAGAAGCGGCCGGTGCTGGTGATAGCCTGGCTGTTCCAATCGATCCGGCCGGTGCCGGTGACGGTGCCTTCGACCAGCGCCACCACGCCGAACGCCAGGCGGGTGAGATCGGTGGGCTGGAGCGCCTCGCCGAAGGTGATGCCGGGCACTGCGAGATCGGCGTGGCCGGTGCCGGTGGTGAGATCGTGGCGCAGGTCGAGGCGGGTGACTTCGGCGCGGGTGCGCGGTTCGCGCAGGGTGGCCTGGGCGTCGATGACGTTGCCGGCGAGTGCCAGGGTGGCAGCTTCGGCGATGAGCGGGCGGAAGCGGGGGGCCTCGCTGCGGTCCTGCAGGGTGAAGGCGCCATCGCTGAGCGTCAGGCGGCCGGCGGCGTAGCGCAGTTCGCCCGCAGCGCCGCGCAGGTCGAGCGGGACGGCGGCAAGGCTGATGTCCGCGCCGTCGATGCGGCCGGCGATGTCGCCCGCGGGGCCGCCCGAGAGATCGCCCGAGAGATCGACGGTGAGGTCGGCGATGGCGAAGCGCGAGGCGGTCTCGGTAGGTCCCAGGGCGATGGCAAGCTCGCGGGCGGTGAGCGCGCCGGGCCAGGCGAGGCCCACCGGGCCGCTGGCAATGGTAATGGGGGTTGCGCCGATGCGGCCGGAAAGGTCGAGCGCGGCGACCCCGGCGGCGAGCCGCAGGCCAGCGCCATCGTAGCGGACCAGCGCGGCGCCGGGCGGCGGACACACGGTGAGCGCGTCCTGACCGAGCGTGAGATCGGCCACCGCGAGGCTGGCGAAGCGCAGCTGGGTGCAGCCGGGCCACAGCTCCAGCCCGCCGGCCTGGCTCCAGGTCCCGGCGAGCGGCAGGTCGAGATCGCGCACCGCGCCGCCCGGCAGCGGGCCGCTGGCGAGCACGCGGCCGGCGATGGCGAGCGCGCCGCCGGGGCCTTGCGTGAGCGTGAGCGCGGGCAGCGCCAGGCGGGCGGCAGCGGCCCCCTGCCCGGCGGCGTATTCGGGCATCGCCAGGCGAAGGCTCAGCGCGCCGGCGGCGCTGCGTGTCAGGCGGCCGGCGAGCTGGGGAAGGCCTTCGCCGCCGGTGGTGAAATCGCCGGCGAGGAGCGGGGCGGCACCCTCCCCCGCCTGCGCCGCCTCGCCGCCGGTGAGCGCGAGCAGTGTCGCGCCGCTGGAGCCGGTGAGCACCGCGCTGGGGACCAGCAGCGCGCGGCGCTCGCCGGCCAGCCGGGCGGTGAAGCCGGCGGCGAGCGTGCTGGTGCGCAGCTCGCGGGCGAGCTGGCGGCTGACCTGGGCGACCAGCGGGGCGGTCAGGGCGCCCTCGCCCGCGGCTTGCGCGCTGGCGAGCACCTCCTCAACCGCCGGGCCGAGGGCCAGGCCGCCGCCGGTGAGATCGCCTTCGAGTTCGATCCGGGCGAAATCGTCGCGGGCGCGCAGCAGGCCCGCGGCGGCGAGGCGCGCGGCGGCGCCCTGCGCGCTGGCGAGGTCGCGTCCCTCGAGCGCGTAGCGGGCGGTGAGAGCGCGGGTCCGCCAGGTGAAATCGGTGGCCCCCGAGAGCGCGGCCAGACGGGCGCCGGCAGCCGCCAGCGGGCCGAGCGCCAGCCGCGCCTTGCCCGCCACGCCGGTGAGCTCGCGATCGGCGGCGAGATCTAGAGCGATCGATCCACCCGCCAGCGCCACGCCGGCGGCGGCGCAATCGAGCCGGCGGAAGCGCAGGGGGCCAGCGAAACGCGGGCGTTCGTCGGCGATGGCGAGCCGGCCGTAGAGCGTGGCGCCCGCGGCCGCGCAGCCGCCCGCCGCCAGCGCCGGGGCGGTGGCGGCCAGTTCGCCGGCAAAGCCCGAGCGCAGCGCGCCGCTGCCGGCGAGCCGCAGCCCCACGGGGCCGAAATCGGTCTCTACCAGGCCGCGTCCGGCGGTGATCGCGAGGTCGAGGTCGGGCAGTTCGAAGGGCTCGTCACTGTCGGTGAAGATCAGCGGATCGAGCGCGCCGAAGCTGAGGCGCCCGCCCCGGTACGAGCCCCGCAGCCGCGGGCGGACCACTTCGATCGCGGTGATCTCGGGAAAGCCGAAGCGCGGGCGGATGAAGACGACGAGCCGCTCGATGGTGAGATCGGGCGCCGCCGGATCGCCGATCGCCACATCGGCCAGGACCTGGCGCCTGGTGGAAACCTGCTCGACGCGGTAGCGCGCCTCGATCCCCCGGCGGGCCAGCTCGCGCGCGAGGACGTTGTCGATGATGCGGGTGCGCTCGAACCAGGCGAGCAGCAGGCCGGCGAGCAGCAGCAAGCCCACCACCAGCAGCGATCGCCGTATTCCGGGCCAAGCCACGCGGCGGCGTCCCGGCGGGGCGGGTGGCGCCCGGTCGGCCGGATCGGCCGGATCGGCATCCTCTTGCGCCATAATCGCCGGTACACTTGCGCGATGGCCGGCGGAAAGGCAATGCGGGTGGCGAGGAGTCCTGTTCCGGGACAGAGGTGGCCAAGTGTCAGATCCGCCCGCAGAATATTTCTCCGAAGACCCGGACGCCTGGCGCAGCCGCGTGGCCGAAGCGCCGACGCCCTTCCCCGCGCGGGGGGCCTGGGGGCCGAGGGCTGAAGCCCGCGGGGCGCGCGAGCCCGACCCGAACTTCACCGGCTGGGGCCATCGCGGCCGGTTGCGGGCCAAGCTGATCGAGGGCGGCGTGGATGCGCTGGCCGATTACGAGGTGCTCGAATTCATCCTGTTCGGCGGCCAGCGGCGCGGTGACACCAAGCCGCTGGCCAAGGACCTGATCAAGCGGTTCGGCTCGCTGGCTGGCGTGCTCAACGCCGACCCGACCGCGCTGACGACCATGGAGGGCGTGACCGACCAGCACGTGGGCGTCATCAAGATCACCCAGGTGGCGGCGCGGCGGATGGCCAAGGCCGAGGTCCGCGAGCGGCCGATCCTGTCGAGCTGGAATGCCCTCATCGAGTACCTCGCGCTCGACATGGCGCACCTGACGCGCGAGCGCGTGCGGGTGCTCTACCTCGACAACAAGAACCGGCTGGTCAAGGACGAGCACATTTCCGAGGGCACCATCGCCGAGGCCAGCGTCCACCCGCGCGAGGTGATCCACCACGCGCTCGATTGCGGCGCGACCGGGCTGATCCTGGTGCACAATCACCCCAGCGGCAGCCCCGAGCCCAGCCGCGCCGACGTGCAGCTGACGCACAGGATCGCCGAGGCCGGCCGGCTGATGGAGATCAAGGTCCACGACCACGTGATCGTGGGGCGTGAGGGGCATGTCTCGCTGCGGGCCAAGGGGCTGATCTAGCGTAGCGGCGAGATCGCTTGGCTTGGAAGTAAACCAACAGCATTCCTGGCGTGTTTTCCGCAAGTCGTTATCGTGATTGCAAGTAGCGCTTTGATATGAGGCGAGAAGTTATGGCCGCGAGCGGTATCCTTCGCCTTGATCGTCGTCGAGCCCGATTAGCCCACCCGATGGCGGTTCGCCCGCCTTTCTGGTAAAAGCCAAGCCGCCCGTTGTGGAACTGTTGCAGGGGAAGGCAGGATTGGACGCGGAACCGGGGCGATCTGAGGCGATGCCGGGGGTCGCGCCCACCTCGCCGCCCGGGCCGGTCTATCAGGCGTTCCTCAGCTACAGCCATCGCGACCGGCGCTGGGCCGATTGGCTGCACGGCGCGCTCGAAGCCTACCGCGTGCCCCGCCAGCTGGTCGGGCGCGAAACCGCGGCCGGCCCGGCGCCGGCGCGGCTGACGCCGATCTTCCGGGACCGTGAGGAACTGGCGGCGTCCAGCGACCTGGGCGAGACCATCCGCGCGGCCCTCGCCGCCTCGGCCAACCTGGTGGTGCTGTGTTCGCCCGCCGCGGCCGCCTCGCGCTGGACCAACGAGGAGATCGCCACCTTCAAGCGGCTCCACCCCGAAGGGCGGATCTTCGCCGCGATCGTGGCCGGCGAGCCCTATGCTAGCGACCTGCCGGGGCGCGCAGCGGAGGAATGCTTCCCCGAAGCGCTGCGCTACCGGCTGGGGCGCGACGGCCGGCCGACCGGCGAGCGGGCGGAGCCGGTGGCGGCCGATTTCCGCGAAGGCGGCGACGGCAAGCGGCTGGGGCTCATCAAGCTGGTGGCCGGGATGCTGGGCGTGGGGGTGGACGAACTTGCCCGGCGCGACGCGCACCGGCGGCAGCGACGCCTGGCCATCCTGACCGGACTGTCGCTCGCCGGCATGGCGGTCACCAGCGGGCTGGCGGTGGTGGCGGTGCAGGCGCGCGGCGAGGCCGAGCGGCAGCGCGCCGAGGCCGAGGGGCTGATCGAGTACATGCTCACTGACCTGCGCGCCAAGCTGGAGCCGGTGGGGCGGCTCGAGGCGCTCGACGGCGTGGGCGCGCAGGTGATCGGCTATTACGACCGCCAGCAACTGGCCGGGCTCGACGCCGCCTCGCTCAGCAAGCGGGCGCGGGCGCTGCACCTCTTGGGCGAGGTGCGCGAACAGCGCGGCGACACGGCGGGCGCGCTGGTCGCCTTCCGCGAGGCCGCCGCGAGCACGGGCGAGCTGCTGGCGCGCGCGCCCGAGGATGCGCAGCGGCTGTACGATCATGGCCAGAGCGTGTTCTGGGTGGGCTACATCGCCCGCCAGCGCGGCATTCTGGAGGAAGCGGAACGCGGCTTCACCGAGTACCGTCGCCTCTCGCGCCGGCTGGTGGCGTTGGCGCCGGAAAACCGCGCATGGCAGGCCGAGCTGGGCTATGCGGCCTCGGCGCTGGGGGTATTCGCGCTCGACAACGATCGGCCCGAGGCGGCGCTGCGCCATTTCACCGAGGCGGAGGGCATCTGGGCGCGGCTGCAGGGGGGGCAGGTGGCAAACCGGGCCGAGAGCTACGACCTGGCGCAGGCGCATGGGTGGAAGGCCGATGCGCTGGGCGCCTTGCTGCGGCACGCGGAGGCGCTGGCGCTGCGTCGGCGCGAGGCGGGGTTGTACGAGGCGCTGCTGGCTGGCGACCCGGCCGACAGCGAGGCGCGCCTGGGGCTGGCGGTGGCGATGATGCGGATCGCCCGGCTGCAGCTGGTGGCGGGCGAGGCCAGAGCGGCGCGGCGCGCGGCCGCGCGCAGCACCGGGCTGATGGCAGCGCTGCTGCGGTTCGATCCGGCCAACACGCTGTGGCGGGAGATCGCGGTCAAGGCGGCCAACGGCCAGGCCGAGGCGCTGGTGCAGGCGGGGGAGTGGACGCGGGCGCAGGCGGTGAACCGGAGCGCGCTGGACCTGGCCGGCGCGCTGGTGGCGGCCGATCCCACCGTGCGCGAATGGCGCGCCGATGGGCTGGTGCCCGCGCGCGCGATGGAGATCGCCCTGGCCGCCCGCACCGGCCCCCGCACCGGCCCCCGCACCGGCCCCCGCACCGGCCAAGGCGCGGCCCTCGAGCGGCTGATCGCGCGCTTCGAGGCCGATTTCACCTGGGACCCGGCCAGCCAATCCGACGAGGAGCGGCTGGCGTGGATCACGGTCCAGGCGCTGTCCGCCCGCCTCGCGGAGGCGCGCGGCGACGCGGCGCGCGCCAGGGCGGCGGCGGCGCGGGCGCGGGGCCTGCTTGGCGCGCCCGCCAGCATTCGCGACGCGCGCCTGGTGGCGGCGCTGCGCACCCTCGAACCGGCGACACCGGCGCCGGCCAGCCGCTACAATTTCGCGGCGCTCATCCACCCGGGAGGAGACAGCAGATGACCAAGACCGACATGACCCTGGAGATCGGCGTCGCCGTGAGCGGCAACATCGATGCCGGCGGTACGCTCGTTGCGACGGCGACCTACACGCAGACGGGCGCGGACCCGGCCAGCCAGGGAGTGGTCGACCAATACGGTTCGATCGACCTGACCAAGATGAACTACGACAGCGCGCAGTACAATTCGCGCACCGACATCGTCTTCAATCTCTCCGGCACCATCACCGATGCGAGCGGTAACAGCGTTCCCTTCGGCTTTCCGGCGGATGCGAACAGCGCGGTGACCATCACCGTCCCGGCGGGCGGATCGGGGACCGAGATCGTGCCGCAGAGCGGGACCAGCTCCCAGCAGCTCATCCTGGACGACCAGGACGAGGACGGCGACACCTACCAGTACTGCCTGGCCCCGGTGGCGCAGCCGGCCGGCGGCAACCCGATCCCCTTCCAACTCGATCCGCGGATCGTCAACCGCTGAGCCGCCGCCGCCCGCGGCCCTCGCCGGGACGCGGGCGGCTCGCTTCCTTCCCCGCTAGGTCCCGCCGATCCCCCAGCGGGCGAAGTCGCGCTGCAGCGAGGGCTGGCGGGCGAGCGCTTCCTCGATGTCGCGGCGGCCGTCGCTGTCGCCGAGCTGGAGCCGGACCAGGCCGCGCAGGTAGAGGCTGGGCGATTGGTCGGGGCTGTCGGTGAGCGCGGCGTTGAGGTCGCTCAGCGCGTCTTCGTAGCGGCCGAGGCGGAAATAGCCCAGCGCGCGGCTGTCGAGCACCGGCGGCGACCAGTCGGCGCGCTCGACCGCCTCGGTGCACAGGGCTTCCAGTTCTTCGGGGCGGAAGTTCCAGGTGGCCTGGTACCAGCACTTGGCGTTGAGCAGGTCGGGGTCGCCGGGGCGCCGGGCGAGCAGGTCGTCGAGCCGGGCGAGGCCGGCCTCCTTGCGGCCGGCGCGCCCCTCCAGCTCGCTGATGGCCATGGCCAGGCCGGCGCGCTCGGCGGCGTCGCCGTTCTGCTCGTCGAGCAGGGCGATGGCGTCTTCCACCTGACCCGTCTCGCCGTAGACGTCGGCCAGCAGATAGGCCGCCTCGAGCGAGGGGTTGAGCTCCCAGGCGAGCTGGGCGTCGGCGAGCGCGGCATCGAGACGGCCCAGCTCGAGCAGCATGTTCGCCCGCGCGAGGTAGGAGGGGGCGGCGGGTTCCAGCTCGACGATGGTGTCGAGGTCGGCGAGCGCGCCTTCGCGGTCGAGCGTGACCCCGCGGAACCAGGCGCGGGCGCGGTAGACATTGGCGTCATCCGGCTCCTTGGCGACGAGCGCGGCATAGGCCGCCTCGATGGGCGCGAAGCGGGCCCGGTCGGTGCGGCTGGCGGCTTCGAAGCTGCGCTGGGCGTTCGGCGGGGCGCGCAGCAGCAGCTCGGTGGAGCCGAAGCGCGAGGCGGCGGCGCGTTCCTCGGCGATGCGTTCGAAGGGCAGCTCGCCGCCGGGCCAGGCGGCGCTGTCGCTCACCACCAGCGTGGCGCCGTCCAGCCGCGCCTGGCGCGACAGCTTCACTCCGGCGAGGGTCTCCTCGAAGGCGTCGCGCCCGTCGAGCTCATAGCCCGCATCCTCGGGCAACAGCAGGGTGACCTCGCTCGCCTCGCTGTAGGGACCGGGCAGGACTACCGGGATGCCGTTCCAGGCGGCGCGGGAGCGATCGGGGCGGAACTCGAAGCCGGCGGTGGGCAGCAGCTCGAAGCCGCGCTGGCCGCGCCCGCGCTCCCAGGCAAAGGGCGAGGCGATCAGGCCTTCGACCGAGAGGGTGGCGGTGTTGGCGGCCTCGTCATAGGCCAGGCCGGTGTCGATGATCCAGCTTTCGGGCACGGTCTGGGCGACGAAGCCGTGGACCACCTCTTCGATCTGCTCCTCGTTGGCCTGGCCGATGAGGCCGCGGAACTGGCCGGCGGCGGCGCCGGTGAGGACCCATTCGCCGGTCCACGGCACGGGCACGTCGAGCCCGGCGCGGTGATCGAAGGTGAGGGTGCTGGCCTGGTCCCAGGCGGTCTGCGGCCGCTGCGCCATCGCCACCAGTTCGGCGCCGCGCTCGCGGATCGGCAGCGCGTGGTGGAACGGCGGCACTGTCTCTGCGAGCGCCAGGCTGGCGCCCATGCTGGTCCCATCGAGCCAGTAATCGCGTCCGTCGATGACGGCGCGCACGATGACGTGGTCGAACGCGCCGGGCACCGGGAGCATGGAGGGCACAACGTCGCCGGTGGCCGAGGCCACCAGCACGGCCTCCGCCTCGATGTCCATCGCCCGCAGCATGGCCAACAGCAGCAGCGTCTTGGCCTTGCAGTCGCCGTAGCGGATGTCCCAGGTGTGCGCCGGGGATTGCGGGATGTAATTGCCCCCGTCCATGCCGTTGGCCTGGTAAGCGATCTCGTCCTGCACGAGGCGCAGCGCCGCCACCGCGCGCTCGAGCTGGCCGGAGTGCGCGGCGGCGATCCTGGTGACTTCGGCTGCGACCGGGCTGTCGGGCGCGATCGCCTGGTCGGTGGCGTAGAGCGGGGCCATGACCGAGGAAACCTCTGCCCAGCCAGCGAAGGTGCCGGCCTGGAGCATGGCCGGCATCCGGTAGCGCAGCGGCGCATCGGCGGGTGGCTCCTCGCGCTCGGGCAGCGGCAGGGTGATCGAAACGCGCTCGTAGCCCCCCGTGGTCTCGGCGGTGGCGAGGTCCTGACCGCCGAGCAGCTGCCAGGCGACGCCGGCGCCCTGCGGCCAGGACATCACCACGCGCGCCTGCTGCGCTTCGAACGGTTCGGCCGGCAGGATGGCGGTGGCCTGGACCTCCTGGTCGAGCGCCTGATCCGAGAGGGTGACGGAGTAGCTGGTGCGCAGCACGTCGCCCACGCGCAGGCCGGGCACGGTGAGGGTGGCGGTACGCTCGCCGTCGAGCATGCGCCGTTCGAGCATGGCCTCGCGGCGCAGCACCTCGAACCGGGCGCCGCCCGCCAGCAGGTCGAGCTCCTCGCCGTCGCGCAGGATCGAGATCGTATGGACGGTGAGGTCGCCCTTGTCGGGCATCCAGCCGGCCTGGACGGTGCCCAAGGCCTGGAGCATCTGCGGATTGTCGATCCGGATGGCGCGGTCGACATAGCTGGCGAGCACGCCCGCCTCGATGCGGCGCTGGTCGTCGTAGATGATGAGCGGCGGGCCGGCGGTGTCGGCGGGGATGACGGCGGGCTCGACCCAGGCGGGCGCGGGCGCGTAGAGCACCACCTCGCCGGCCAGCGCGGGGTTGGCCAGGCTCGGGGCCAGGGCCAGCGCGAGAGTGAAGGACAGGGGGGCAAGCGCGAGCTTGGCGCGCCTGCGGAGCAGCTTGGTCATCGACGATCCCCCTCCACCAGGGTCTTGGCGCGATTGCGTTAAGGGTGGGATAACACCATGCAACCCGCGCCGATGCAATGGGTTGCGGCAGGGTGCCGCCAGGGCTGAAGCGCGCTCAGTCCATGTGCTTGAGGCCGACGCGCAGGTAATCCCAGCCCGTCACCAGCGTGAGGATGGCGGCCGCCCACAGGCAGGCCAGGCCCACCTGGTGGATCCAGATCTCCAGCGGGAACGCCCGGCCCAGGATCAGCGCGCCCAGCGCGATCAGCTGGAAGGTGGTCTTCCACTTGGCCAGGCGCGAGACCGGGACCGAGACCTGGAGCCCGCCCAGGAATTCGCGCAGGCCCGAGACCGCGATCTCGCGCATCAGGATGATGAGCCCGGCCACCACGTGCAGGTCGCCGACATAAGGCCCCGTCAGCACGCCCTTGGCGGTCAGCACCAGAATGACCGCGGCGACCATGATCTTGTCGGCGATGGGATCGAGGAAGATGCCCAGCCGGCTCACCGCTCCGCTCGACCGGGCCAGCATGCCGTCGAGGTAATCGGTGGCGCCCATCGCGCAATAGAGCACGAAGGCGATGAGGTAGCCGGTCGCCCAATTCGGCCACCACAGCAGGGCGACCAGCAGCGGAATGGCGACGATGCGCGAGAGCGACAGCAGGTTGGGGAGCGAGAGCATGGGCGCTGCCTAGACGCATAACCGCCTGTGAAAAAGCGCGCTCTTCGCTTGTAACTGGGCGGCAGGCGGCTAAGGCGGGAGCCGGCCAGGCGGAGAGCTGCGCGAGCGCAATATGCTGACCTCGACCCACCTCCTGAAGCGGCGGCGCTTCCTGCCGCTGTTCGCCACCCAGCTTTTGAACGCGTTCAACGACAATCTGTACAAGAACGCGATGGTCCTGTTCGTGGTCTACCAGGTGTACAATTCGACCGAGGAGGAGGCGCGGTTTTCGGCCATCGCTTCGGCGGTGTTCATCCTGCCATTCTTCGTGCTCTCGGCGCTGGCCGGGCAGCTGGCCGACATGCGCGACAAGGCGATGATCATCCGCTGGGTCAAGCTGTGCGAGATCGGCATCATGGCGGTGGGCGCGGTGGGCCTGGTGATGGCCTGGCAGGGCTATTTCACGGAAGGCCTGGCCATCCCGCTGATGCTGGTGGCGCTGTTCGCCATGGGCGTGCATTCGACCTTCTTCGGGCCGATCAAATACGCCATCCTGCCCCAGCACCTCAAGCGCGACGAGGTGCTCTCGGGCACCGGCCTGGTGGAAGCGGGCACCTACATCGCCATCCTGGCGGGAACGATCCTGGCCGGCTACATCGCCATCGAGGTGTCGGCGGTGCTGGTGATGCTGATCGCCATCATCGGCTATGTGACGAGCCGCCAGATCCCGCCCGCGCCGCCCTACGAGCCGGGCCAGGCGATCGACCTGCACGTGATCCGCTCATCGGTCGCGCTGGTGCGCAACACCATCCACCAGCGCGAGGTGTTCTACGCGATCCTGGCGATCAGCTTCTTCTGGACCATCGGCGCGGTGCTGTTCATCCAGTTCCCACCGCTGGCCAAGAACGTGCTGCTGGCCAGCCAGGAAGTGGCGAGCCTGATGCTGGTGACCTTCTCGGTGGGCGTGGCGATCGGCTCGGTGGCGATCAACGCGCTGCTGCGGGGCGAGGTTTCGGCCCGCTATGCGCCGGTCTCGGTCATCCTGATGGGGCTGTTCGTGGCCGCCTTCTACTTCGTCTGCCGGGCCTGGACGGCCGACGTGCGGGCGGGCGGCGATCTGATGAGCGTGGCCGGCTTCCTCGCCCAGCCGCTCGCCCCGCTGGTGCTGGCGACCTTGCTGGCGATCAGCATCTTCGGCGGCATGTTCGTGGTGCCGCTTTATGCCTTCCTGACCACCAAGGTCGACCCCGGCCAGGCGGCGCGCACGGTGGCGGCCAACAACATCGTCAATGCCGGCGCCATGGTGGTCGGCTCGCTCATCGCCGGCGGGCTGACCACGCTGGGCATTCCGCTGGTCGAGCAATTGCTGCTGAGCGCGGCGATGTGCCTGATTTCGGCCTGGCTGGGCGCCAAGCTCTATCAGGCCGAAAAGCTGGCGCCGGCGCCGGCGGAATAGACTTGCCTGTCAGGCGATGAACGCCAGCGTCGCCAGGAAGCAGGCGCTGAACGAGAGCAGGAAATGGCGCAGGTCGGCGAGCCGCGCGCGCGCCCTTCGACCGGAGCGCGCGGCAGGCGCGCCGGGTGGCCGGAGCCCGGCGCGCAACGGGTGGCGGGCGGATTCGGTGGTGAGGACCAGGGCGCGGCGCATGATTTATGCTTAACGCGCCGCTAACCATCATGCCCGGGTCATCGCGTCGCTGTCCCGGACCGGCGCACAATCGTGCCGGCGGCGCGCGGCCGGCGATTGCCGCTCCTCGCCGCCGCCTCTAGGAGAGCGGGATGACCCGCACCGCCGCCCAGCTGCTCGTCGACTGCCTCGCCGCGCAGGAAGCGACGCGCATCTTCACGGTGCCGGGCGAGAGTTTCCTGACCGTGCTCGATGCGCTGATGGACAGGCCCCAGATCCAGCTCGTCACCTGCCGCCAGGAGGGAGGTGCGGCATTCATGGCCTGCGCCGACGGGGCGATGACGGGGCGGCCGGGGGTGGCCTTCGTCACCCGCGGGCCGGGCGCGACCAACGCCAGCATCGGCGTCCATGTCGCCTTCCAGGATTCGCAGCCGATGATCCTATTCGTGGGCGACGTGGCGCGGCCCATGCGCGATCGCGAGGGGTTCCAGGAGGTGGACCTGCCCGCCTTCTTCGCGCCGCTCGCCAAATGGTCGGCGCGGATCGACGATGCGGCGCGCGTGCCCGAATATGTCGCGCGCGCCTATGCGGTGGCGATTTCCGGACGGCCCGGACCGGTGGTGCTCGCCCTGCCGGAGGACATGCTGGGCGACATGGTCGCAGATGCGAGTCCCCGCCCCTTCGTCCATCGCCCGGCGCAATCGCCCTGCCCCGATGCGCTGGCGGCGCTGATGGCGCTGCTGGCCGATGCCGCGGCCCCGGTCGCCATCGTCGGCGGCGCCGGGTGGGACGGCCGGGCGCGCCACTGGTTCGCCGGCTTTGCCGAGCGGCTGGGGCTGCCGGTCGCCACCGCCTTCCGCCGGCAGGACGCGATCCCCGCCTCCTCGCCCGTCTACGCCGGCGCGCTGGGCTATGGCCCAAACCCGGCGCTGGTGGCGCGGGTGAAGTCGGCCGACCTGCTGCTGGTAGTGGGAGCGCGGCTGGGCGAGACGACGACCGACGGCTACACCCTGGTGACACCCGAGCACCCGGGCCAAGTGCTCGTTCACGTCCATCCCGACCCGAACGAACTCAACCGGGTATACCGCGCCGACCTCGCCATCTGCGCCGACATGGGCGAGTTCGCCGAGAGCGCCGCTTTGTGGGACGAGAGCGAGGTGGTCGGCTTCGATGCCGGGGCCGAGGCGAACCGGCAATGGCGGGAGTGGGCGCAGCCGGGCGCCCAGGCAGCCGAAGGCCGCTTCGCCCTCGACCTGGCGCAATGCGTGGGCCTGGCGCGCGCGATTCTGCCGGCGGATGCGATGGTGTGCAACGGCGCGGGCAATTTCGCCGGCTGGTGGCACCGTTATTGGCGCTACGGGGCGCATCCCTCGCAATTGGCGCCAACCTGCGGGGCGATGGGCTACGGCGTGCCGGCGGCAATCGCCGCGGCGTTGCGCCATCCGGAGCGCTGCGTGGTGGTAGCCAGCGGCGATGGCGATTTCCTGATGAACGGCCAGGAATTGGCGACCGCGGCGCAATACGGGGCAAACCTGCTGGTCATCCTGTTCGACAATGGTTCTTACGGCACCATCAGGATGCACCAGGAAAGCGCGTTTCCAGGCCGAGTGTCGGGCACCGCCCTCGCCAACCCCGATTTCGTGCAATTGGCGCAAAGCTATGGCGGCTGGGGGTGCAGTGTGACGACCACCGCGGCGTTCGAGGCGGCGCTGCGCGAGGCGGCGGACCGTCCCGGCATCCGGCTGATCCATTGCCGGGTGGACATCGAGCAGCTGAGCGCGGCGGGGGCGACGGTGAGCGGATATCAGCCGCGCTCATGAAAAAGGGGCCGCCCGAGGGCGACCCCTGTTTGCTTCAGCATTTGGACGAAATGGTCAGACCTTGTCGCCGAACGCGCCCTTGACTCCGCCCTTGAGGTTCTGAGCCTCGCCCTTGCGTTCCTGGGCCTTGCCCGCGGCGCGGGTAGCCGGATCGCCCGAAGCCTGCTTGACATTGCCGGCGACTTCGTTGGCGATGCCCTTGGCCTTGTCGGTCAGTTCACCCATGGTAACTCTCCTTGCTTGCGGCACCGGTTCAGGGCGCCGCCACTGCCCTTCCAACGACGTGACCTGGATCAGGTTCCCGGCGGTCAGGCCTTTGACATTGCTAGGATTGTCGCCCATTCCGCCGGCCTGATTTCGGCAACCGACAGGCGCGATTGGCGCACCAGCTCGATCTCGCCGAGCGATCCGGTGGCCTTGATCTCGGCGAGCGTCACCGGCCGGGCGAGCGGCTCGAGCGGGCGCATTTCAACCGCCGGCCAGGTGCCCTGTGGGTCGGTCGGGTCGGCGAGGCCGGCCTTGCTCACCTGAGCGATGCCGACGATCTGCTTGCCGGTCACCGAATGGTAGAAAAACGCCTGCTCGCCCGGCCGCATGGCGCGCAGGTTGTTGGCCGCGCGATGGTTGCGAACCCCATTCCAGACGGTGTGCCTGTCGTGCACGAGGTCGTCCCAGGAATAGCTCGCCGGCTCGGACTTGATCAGCCAGTATCGCATGTGTGCCTTGCTCCGGTTGCTCGGGCGCCGCCTAGCTCGGGGCCGGGCGGCGGGCAATTGGCGAAGAGATCCCGGTTGATGACCCCTGCCCCGCTTTGCTTGCGGTGGACAGCCGCGCGCCCTAGGTGCCGGCGATGCGCGTGGAATTCACCAAGATGCACGGCCTGGGCAACGATTTCGTCGTGCTCGACGCCCGCGTCCAGGCGCTGCCGCCGCTCACCCGCCAGGTCGCCCGGGCGATCGCCGACCGGCACGCGGGGATCGGCTGCGACCAGGTGGTGCTGCTCTCCCCCTCCACCGCCGCAGATTTCGCGATGCGCATCTTCAACCCCGATGGCGGCGAGGTGGAGGCGTGCGGCAACGCGATGCGCGCAGTGGCGCTGCTGCACGGCGCGCCGGCGCGGATCGAGACCGGCGGCGGCGTGGTCGAGGCGCGGCGCAGCGAGGACGGGATCGCGGTCGACATGGGCGAGCCGCGTTTCGAATGGGACGCGATCCCGCTCTCCTACCCGATCGACACGCTGGCGATGCCGGTGGGTTGGGACGAGCTGGAACGCCCCGTCGCGGTGAACGTGGGCAACCCGCACGTGGTGTTCTTCGTCGCGGAATCGGACGCGGTGCAGCTGGAGCGGCTCGGGCCCCTGATCGAGCGCGACCCGCTGTTTCCCGAGCGGGTCAACGTCAACGTGGCCACCGTGGAGGACCGTGCGAACATCCGGCTGCGGGTGTGGGAGCGCGGCACCGGGTTGACCCGCGCCTGCGGCACCGGCGCCTGCGCCACCGCCATCGCCGCGATGCGCCGCGGGCTCACCGGGCGCGACGTGCGGGTGTTCATGCCCGGCGGCGAGTTGCGCATCGGTTGGGGCGAAGACAACCGCATCACCATGGCCGGGCCGGCGCAGGAGAGCTTCCGCGGTTCGTTCGAGTGGGATCACTTCGCTTGACGCCGGCAGCGCCGATGCCCGCGCCGATCGCCCGGCGGCCGCCGGTGATCTCGCTCGGCTGCCGGCTCAACCTGGCGGAAGGCGAACGGATCGGCGCGCTGGTGGCGGGCGCCCCCGACCTGGTGGTGGTCGACAGCTGCGCGGTGACCTCCGCGGCTGCGCCGGGCAGCATCGTGGCCGACACGCCGCGGGCGGTCGAGCGGGGCCTGCTGCGGTGAGCGAGGCCGATCTCCCGCCGGCGACCAGCTGGTCCGAGCGCCTGCTGGACGGGTTTCGCAAGACCTCCGAGCGGCTGTCGGGCAATCTGGCGGGGGTGGTGGGCACCGCGCGGCTCGACGATGCGACGCTCGGCGAGGTCGAGGACGCGCTCGTCATGACCGACCTGGGCCCCGCGGCCGCATCGCGCATCCGCGCCAGGCTGGCCGAGAAGCGCTTCGGCCTCACTATCACCGAGCGCGAATTGAAACAGGCGGTCGCCGACGAGATCGCCGCCATCCTGCGGCCGGTGGCCGTGCCGCTGGAGATCACCGCCTTCCCGCGGCCACAGGTGATCCTGGTGATCGGCGTGAACGGCAGCGGCAAGACCACCACCATCGCCAAGCTCGCCCACCTGTTCCAGGAGGAGGATTACGGCGTGATGCTGGCGGCGGGCGACACCTTTCGCGCCGCCGCCATCGGGCAATTGCAGGTGTGGGCCGACCGGGTCGGCGTGCCCCTCGTCGCCGGCCCGGCGGGCGGCGACCCGGCGAGCGTGGTGTTCGACGCGGTGAAACTGGCGACCGACCAGGGCATCGACGCGCTGGTGGTGGACACTGCGGGCCGCTTGCAGAACAAGCGCGAGCTGATGGACGAGCTGGCCAAGATCCGGCGCGTGCTCGGCCGGCTCAACGCCGCGGCGCCGCACGACGTGGTGCTGGTGCTGGACGCGACCAACGGCCAGAACGCGCTGGCGCAGATCGACGTGTTCCGCGAGGTGGCGGGCGTGACCGGGCTCATCATGACCAAGCTGGACGGCACCGCGCGGGGCGGCGTGCTGGTGGCGGCGGCCGAACAGTACGGCCTGCCGATCCATGCGATCGGCGTGGGCGAGAAGCTCGACGACCTGCGCCCGTTCGATCCCGACCTGGTGGCGCGGGTGATCGCGGGGGTGGCGTGATGGCGGAACCCGCGGCCGCGGTCGCCCGAAAGCCCAAGTCCGGCTGGATCAACCTGCTGGTCGATTACGGCCCGCTAATGGTGTTCTTCCTCACCTACCGGGCCTATTCGCCGAGCGGCGAGGACACGGTGGGCGAGATCGGCGCGGTGATCCGCGGCACCGGGGCGTTCATAGCCGCCGCACTCGTTGCGCTCGCGGTGTCGCGCTGGCGGCTGGGCAAGATCTCGCCGATGCTGTGGCTCTCCACCGTGCTCATCGTCGGGTTCGGCGCGCTGACCATCTTCTTCGCCGACCCCACCTTCGTCCAGCTCAAACCGACCATCATCTACCTGGCCTTCGGCGTGCTGCTGCTGGCGGGCTGGTGGCGCGGCAAGGCGCTGCTCAAGGTGCTGCTGGAGGCCGCCTTCGAGGGGCTGGACGACGCCGGCTGGCTCAAGCTCAGCCGCAACTGGGGCATCTTCTTCCTGCTGCTCGCGGGATTGAACGAGGGCTTGCGCTTTTCCCTCGATTTCGGCGACTGGCTGGCGGCCAAGCTGTGGGTGTTCCTGCCGCTGTCGTTCCTGTTCACCTTCACCCAGCTGCCGATGCTGCTGCGCCACGGTCTGGCGCTGGAGGACCGGGACGAAGTGGCGCACAACCCGCCGCCCGAGTGAGGCGGGCGAAGGCGCCGGCTCAGACGATGCCGACGGCCAGCTGCGCCCAGACGAGCAGAAAAGCGAGCGCGACCCCGGCCAGGCCCAGGACGCGCCCGGCGCGGGTGCGCACGAGACGCAGCACGCCCTCCCCCGCCAGCCCGACCAGCCCGAGCAGCAGGCCCATAAGCAGGAAATCCTCCGCGCCCCAGTTCACCTCGGGGGTGAGTTGCATGGCAACGGCGTTGCCGGCCAGGAGCGCGCCGGCGGCCAGCCAGTACAACGAGCGCCAACTGGGCAGTCGGCGCGGCATCGCGATCATGATCGGCTCCTTGCGCGGCCTCGGACGGCGCCATCATAGCTTGCTTGCGGGCGGCTGCCCAGCCTTCGCCGCGCGCGGCCGCCCGCCTGCCGAAGGAGGGTGCAGATTTTCTTTGCAACGCGACGACACTGGTGCGAGAGGCGCGCTGGTGAGCCGTCCGGGCCTCGATCCGGCGGCGCTGCGGCCTATGGGGGCGCCCCGCGGCACCCCCTCGGCTCGAGGCGATCGTAGCTCAGCTGGTTAGAGCGCCGGTTTGTGGTACCGGAGGTCGCGGGTTCAAACCCCGTCGATCGCCCCATCCTTCTCGACGTCGAGCCCGGCCCCCGAACCAGCGGGGGTACCGGCCTTGACCGGCCTGCTGCGGCAAGGGGCCGCGCAAGATCATTTCACCGGGGATTGCAAGCGACATGGCGGCGTTCTGGACCGAAGCGGATTACGACGCGCACGAGCGGGTGGAGCTGGTGCACGATCGCGCTTCCGGATTGACCGCGATCCTCGCTTTGCATTCCACCCATTTGGGCCCGGGCGCCGGGGGCACGCGCTTCTGGCACTATGCCGAGCCCGCCGCCGCGATGCGCGATGCGCTGCGCCTGTCGCGCGCAATGAGCTACAAGAACGCCATGGCCGGGCTGCCGATGGGCGGCGGCAAGGCGGTGGTGCTGCTCGACGCCGCGCGGACCAAGACGCCCGCCATGCTCGCTGCCTTCGGCGATGCGGTGGAGGCGCTGGGCGGGCGCTACGTCACCGCCGAGGACGTCGGCGCGAGCGAGGCGGACATGGTGGCGATCGGCCGGCGCACGGCGCATGTCTGCGGCCTGCCCCCGACGGCGGCGGGCGCGATCGGCGGCGATCCGGGACCGTTCACCGCGCTGGGCATCTTCCAGGGCATTCGCGCGGCGGTGGCGCACCGGCTGGGGCGCGCGAGCCTGGCGGGCGTGCGGGTGGCGATCCAGGGCTGCGGCAGCGTGGGCGGCGGCCTCGCCCGGTTGCTGGCGGCGGATGGCGCGCGGCTGACGCTGGCCGACATGCACGCCGCCCGGGCCGCAGCGCTCGCCGGCGAGCTGGGCGGGGAGGCGGTGGCCGCCGACGCCATCGTGGCGACCGAATGCGACGTGTTCAGCCCCAACGCGCTGGGCGCGGTGCTGGACGAGCCGAGCATCGCCCGGCTGGACTGCGCGATCGTGGCGGGCGGCGCCAACAACCAGCTCGCCCGGCCCGAACACGGCCGCCTGTTGGCCGATCGCGGCATCCTGTATGCGCCCGATTACGTGATCAACGCCGGCGGCATCATCAGCGTGAGCCTGGAATACCTGGCCCGCCAGCACGGCGCGCCGCACGATGCACACGAGGTGCTGCGGCGGATCGGCCAAATTCCCGAACGGCTGCTCCAGGTGTGGGAGGAAAGCGCGCGCACCGGGGAGAGTGCCGACGCGGTGGCGGATGCGATGGCGCAGCGGTTGATCGGCCGGGGCTGAGGCAGGCATTCGTCAGCACGACGCCGACACCACGCCTCCCCTCGGCCGCCCTTGCTGTCGCGTTCAGCACCTGTCAAAGGGTTGGCCAGCAAGAGTTCCGCCGCCCATCCATGCACGCCTACGCCAATCCCGCCCGGTTCCTGAAGATCGCCCGCTGGCTGACGCCGGCGCTGCTGGTCGCGGGCCTGGCGATCGCCGGCGTGGCGCTCGCCTGGGGCTTTACCGCCGTCCCGCCCGACCGGCTGATGGGCGAGACGGTGCGCATCCTGTTCGTCCACGTGCCTGCCGCCTGGCTGGGCATGGCCGGGTGGGGCGCCATCGCCGTCGCCAGCCTGGTGGAGCTGGTCTGGCGCCATCCGCTGGCAACCCTCGCGGCGCGCGGCGCGGCGGCGCCGGGGGCGGCGTTCACTGCCATTTGTCTCGCCACCGGTTCGATCTGGGGGCGGCCGACCTGGGGGACCTGGTGGGTGTGGGACGGGCGGCTGACCTCCATGCTGGTGCTGCTGTTCCTCTATTTCGGCTATCTCGCGCTGGCTCAGGCGGCGAGCCGCGAGGGCGTCTCGAGCCGCGTGCCCGCCATCTTCGGTCTGGTGGGGGCGATCAACATTCCGATCATCAACCGCTCGGTGGTGTGGTGGAACTCGCTGCACCAGCCGCCCAGCATCACCATGGGGCAATCCGCCATCGACCCGGTGTTCCTGTGGCCGCTGCTGGCCGCCACGCTGGGCTTCTCGCTGCTGTTCGGCGGCATCGTGCTGGCGCGGATGCGCACGCTGCTGGCCGATATCCAGGCCGAGGCGCGGCTGCGGCGCCGGGCGATGCAGGTGGCGCAAGCCTGATGCGCCCGGACCGATCATGAGAGAGGCGCTCGACCAATGGCTGTTCGTCTACGCCGCCTATGCGGTGACGATCGGCGGCACGCTCGCGCTGGCCGGGTGGAGCTGGCTGGCGATGCGGGCGGCGGAAAAGCGGCGCGAGGCGTCGCGCGGGCGATGAGCGGCGCGCTCAAGCCCAAGCACCAGCGGCTGGTGCTGATCCTGATCGCGCTGGCCGCGCTGATCGGCGCCGGCCTGCTCGCCGCCTGGGGGCTGCGCAGCCAGGCGAGCTATTTCTACTTGCCGTCCGACATCGCCGACCAAGCGCCCGAACCGGGGCGCGCGGTGCGGCTGGGCGGGATGGTGGAGCAAGGCTCGCTGGCTACGGCGCAAGACGGCGTGACGGTGAACTTCATCGTCGGCGACGGCGCGGAGCGGGTGCCGGTCACCTTCACCGGCATCGTGCCCGACCTGTTCGTGGAGGGCTCGGGCGTGGTCGCGGAAGGCTCGATGCGCGCCGACGGCACCTTCGTGGCGACCAATCTGCTGGCCAAGCACGACGAGAACTACATGCCGCGCGAGCTCGAGGACATGGACATGGCGCAGGCGCGCCAGGCCGTGGCCGAGACCGTGGAGTGAGGCCCAGCACGATGGATGGGGCCGGATGATCGCCGAACTGGGTCTCGCCGCGCTATGGCTCGCCGCCGCTTTATCCGCGCTGCAATTGCTCGGCGGCATTGCGGGCGTGCGGGCGGAAGGTTCGTCGCTTGCCGCGCTGGTCCGACCCGCCGCCGCGATGCAGGCGCTGCTGTGCGCGGTGGCCTTCGCCGCGCTGCTCTGGGTCTTTGCCGTCACCGACCTGTCGGTCCAGCTGGTGGCGGCCAATTCGCATTCCGAGAAGCCGCTGATCTTCAAGCTCGCGGGCGCCTGGGGCAACCACGAAGGCTCGATGCTGCTGTGGGTCACGGTGATGGCGCTGGCGGGCGGCCTCATCGCCGCGGTCGAGCGCCGCCTGCCCGAGCGCACGATGCTGGCGACGCTGGCCGCGCAGAGCTTCGTGGGCTTGGGCTTCTATGCCTTCCTGCTGTTCTCCTCCAACCCCTTCACCCGGCTCGACCCGGCGCCCGAGCAGGGCATGGGGCTGAACCCGCTGCTGCAGGACATCGGCCTCGCCTTCCACCCGCCCACGCTGTATCTGGGCTATGTCGGCCTCTCGGTCGCCTTCAGCTTTGCCGTGGGGGCGCTGGTCACCCGGCAGGTGACGCCCGACTTCGCCAAGGTGATGCGCCCCTGGGTGCTGGGGGCGTGGGTGTTCCTCACCCTGGGCATCACCGCCGGCAGCTATTGGGCCTATTACGAGCTCGGCTGGGGCGGCTGGTGGTTCTGGGATCCGGTCGAGAACGCCTCGCTGATGCCCTGGCTGGCGGCGACCGCGCTGCTCCATTCCGCCAGCGTGCTGGCCGCGCGCGACGCGCTGCGCGCCTGGACCATCCTGCTGGGCGTCGTCGCCTTCTCGATGAGCATGGTGGGCACCTTCCTGGTGCGCTCGGGCATCCTCACCTCGGTCCATGCCTTCGCGGTGGATCCGGAACGCGGCAGCTTCATCCTGGCGCTGCTGGTGCTCTATATCGGCGGCGCGCTGGTCGTCTTCGCGCTGCGGGCGGGCACGGTGACGGAGGGCGAGCGCTTCGCCAGTCTGAGCCGCGAGGGCGCGCTGGTGATCAACAACGTGGCGCTTTCGGCCATCCTGGGCATCGTCCTGCTGGGCACGCTCTACCCGCTGCTGACCGAGGCGTTCGACGTGCGCGTCTCGGTGGGGCCGCCCTATTTCAACCCGGTCGGCGCGATCTTCTTCCTGCCGATGCTGGCGGTGCTGGCGGTCGGGCCCCTGCTGCGCTGGCGGCAGGACAGCTTTGCGCGGATCCGCGGACCGGTGGCGGCGGTCGCCATGGTGGGGCTGGTGGCGCTGGTGGCGGTGTGGTTCGTCTCGGGCATCGCGCTGCTGCCATTGCTGGGCATTGCCCTGGCGCTGGCGGTGGCGGTGGGCAGCGTGATGCCGCTGGCCGGGCGCAACCTCCTGCGCCTGCCGCTGCCGACCTGGGGCATGGTGCTGGCCCATCTGGGCGTGGCGGTGGCGGTGCTCGGCATGGCGGCAGATAGCGCCTTCCAGCAGGAACAGCTGGTCGCCGCCAACGTGGGTGACCGCGTGTCGGTCGGGCCCTGGGAGGCCCAGGTCCTGTCGGTCGGCCCGATCGCCGGGCCGAACTGGACCGCCATGCAGGCCGACCTGGCGCTGTCCTACGATGGCGGCCCGGTGCGCCCGGCCGCGCCGCAATCTCGCCAATTCTGGTCGCCAGCGATGCAGACCAGCGAGGTGGCGCTCGTCACCCGCTGGAACGGCCAGCTCTACGTGGCCGTGGGCGAGGAGAACGCCGACGGGCGCTGGCAGCTGCGCCTGTGGTGGAAACCGTTCGTCACCTTCATCTGGTACGGCGGAATGCTGATCGCGCTGGGCGGGGCGATTTCGCTGGTGGGCCGCGTTGCGGTCGACGTGCGCCGCCGGGTGGCGGTGCGCCGCATCGCCGAGCGGCGGGGCGAGCTCGGCGGCGCGGTTGCTGGCCGGGCCGAAGTTCCGGCCGCCGCGGTGGCGGTGTGACCCTGGCGCGCCTGCGCTGGGGCCTGTGGCTGATCGTCGCGGCGGCGCTGGCGTTGTTCGGATTGTTCGCGGTGCAGCTGTCGCGCCCGAAGAACGATTTCGTCGAAAGCGCGCTGGTCGGCCAGCCGCTGCCGGCGTTCGACCTGCCGCCGGTGGCCGAGGGCATGCCGGGGCTCGCCTCGGCCGACCTCGCGGACGGCCGGCCCAGGCTGCTCAACGTGTTCGCCAGCTGGTGCGTGCCCTGCCGGGCCGAGGCGCCGCAGCTGGAGGCGCTGCGCCGCCAGGGCGCCGAGATCGTCGCGGTGGCGATCCGCGACCGGCCCGAGGACGTGGCCGGCTTCCTCGCGGCCTACGGCAACCCGTTCAGCGCCGTCGGCAAGGACGACATCAGCGCGGTGCAGCTGGCGCTGGGCTCCTCCGGCGTGCCCGAGACCTTCGTGATCGACGGCCGGGGCACCATCACCCACCAGCATATCGGCCCCATCAACGAGCGCGACGTGCCGCTGCTGCTCGACGAACTGCGCCGCGCGCGGTCGGGCGGGCAGAGTTGAGGCGCCTCGCGCTCCTGGTGGCGGCCCTGTTGGCGGTGTGGGCCAGTCTTGCCCTGGCCCCGCCCGCAATGGCGCAGGATTCGCTGCCGCCCGCGCCCTACGCCTACCGCCAGCTCGCCGATCCGGCGCAGGAGGCGCAGGCGCGCGCGCTGATGGAGACGCTGCGCTGCCTCACCTGCCAGAGCCAGTCGATCGCCGACAGCGACGCGCCGATGGCCGGCGACATGCGCCACCAGGTACGCAGCCGCATCGCCGCCGGCGAGCAGCCCGAGGCGGTACGGCAATGGCTGGTCGAGCGCTATGGCGATTACATCAGCTACGCCCCGCGGGTCTCGCCGAGCACCTGGCCGCTATTCGTCATTCCGGCGATATTGCTGGCGGTGGCGGTGCTGGTCCTGCGCCGCCGCCTCGGCGCCCGCCCGGAACCGCGCTAGGGTGAGCTGGGCCCTGGTGGTGGTGCTGGCGCTGGCCGCGTTCGCGGTCGCGGCCTTCGCTTTCCGGCTCGAACGCCGGCTGTGGACGGCGTTGCTCGCCGCGCTGGTATTCGGGCTGGCGGGCTATGCGATGCAGGCCAGCCCGCAGCTTGCCGGCGCCCCGCGGCCGGCGGGTGATACGGGCGCGCAGGTGCAATGGGGTTCGGTCGAGGCGCGCAAGGAGATGCTCGCCCCGGGCGAGCAATCGAGCAGCGACCGGCTGCTGATCGGCGATGCGCTGGCCCGGCGCGGCCAGTTCGGCAATGCCGCGATCATGCTGCGCGGCGCACTCGAGCGTGACCCCAACGATGGCGAGGCCTGGCTGGCGCTGGCCAACGTGCTGGTCGACCATGCCGAGGGCACGCTGACCCCGGCCGCGCTCTACGCGTTCCGCCGGGCGTCGGAAAGCATGCCGGGAAGCGCCGCGCCGGGCTATTTCCTGGGCCTCGCGCTGATCCGCCAGGGGCGCATCCCCGAGGCCCGCCAGGCCTGGCAGACGACTCTCGCCACCGCGCGCGAAGGCGCCCCGCGGCTCCTGCTGGCCGAGCGCGCCGGGCGGCTCGATGCCCTGCTCGCCCAGGCCGGCATGCCCATGTCCGGCCCCGCTGCGCCGGCCACCGCCGCGCCCTAGCGCTGCTGTTGCCTGGCTGCGAACCGGCTGCTAAGCGCCGCGCTTCCATGGAACCTGCGTTCCTGAAGGGGCAGCCATCCCGATGAGTGCCATCCCCAGTGCCGTTGGCGCCGGCGACGAACGCAGTTCCGCCAAGCTAAAACTGGCCGCCGGCGCGGTCGGCATCGTCTTCGGCGACATCGGCACCAGCCCGCTATACGCGTTCCGAGAGACGTTCCGCGGGCCGCATCCGCTGGCGATCGACGATCTGCATGTCCTGGGCGTCATCAGCCTCATTTTCTGGTCGATGACGCTGATCGTCTCGATCCAGTACGTCTCGATCCTGATGCGCGCCGACAACAAGGGCGAAGGCGGCACGCTGGCGCTGGTGGCGCTGATCGGCCGGCACATCAAGGGCCCGGGCTATGGCTGGGTGACGGTGATGCTGGGCGTGTTCGCCACCGCTTTGTTCTACGGCGACAGCATGATCACCCCGGCGATCTCGGTGCTTTCGGCGGTCGAAGGGTTGACGGTGGTCGACGCCCGCCTCGAGCAATATGTCATCCCGATCTCGCTGGTGCTGCTGATCGGCCTGTTCCTCATCCAGAAGCGCGGCACTGCGAGCGTGGGCGCGCTGTTCGCGCCGATCATGCTCACCTACTTCACCGTGCTCGCGGTGCTGGGCATCTACCATATCGCCCAGGCCCCCGACATCCTGTGGGCGTTCAACCCCTGGTACGCGGTGCAGTTCTTCATCACCGACAAATGGCTCGCCTTCCTGGCGTTGGGTTCGGTGGTGCTGGCGGTGACGGGCTCGGAGGCGCTTTATTCGGACATGGGGCATTTCGGCCGCGGGGCCTTGCGCCTGTCGTGGTTCGGCTTCGTGCTGCCCTGCCTGCTGCTCAACTATTTCGGCCAGGGGGCGATGATCCTGGGCCTGGGCGACGCGGCCGCCGAGGAGGCGATCCGCAACCCGTTCTTCTTCTTGGCTCCCGAGGCGCTGCGCCTGCCGCTGGTGTTCCTGGCCGCGGCCGCCGCGTTCATCGCCAGCCAGGCGGTGATCTCGGGCGCGTTCTCGGTCACCCATCAGGCGATCCAGCTCGGCTTCGTCCCGCGCCTCACCACCCTGCACACCAGCAAGACGCACCAGGGGCAGATCTACATTCCCATCGTCAACTGGCTGCTGATGGTGTCGGTGATCCTGCTGGTGCTGTTCTTCCGCAATTCCTCCAATCTCGCCTCGGCCTACGGGATCGCGGTTACCGGCGCGATGCTGATCGACACCTGCCTGATGGGCGTGCTGCTGCTGGCGGTGTGGAAGTGGAAACCATGGGTCGCAGTGCCGGTGGCGCTGCTGTTCTTGGCTGTCCACGGCGCCTATTTCACCGCCAACGCCACCAAGATCCCGGATGGCGGGTGGTTTCCGCTGCTGGTGGGCGCCATCGCCTTCACCCTCCTGACCACCTGGGCCAAGGGGCGAAGGCTGATGCGCCAGCGGATGAGCGAGGTCTCGCTGCCGCTCGACATTTTCGCCAAATCGGCGCGCAACTCCACCGCGCAGGTGCCCGGCACGGCCATTTTCATGAACTCGGGCGCCAGCGGCACGCCATCCGCGCTGCTCCACAACATCAAGCACAACAAGGTGCTGCACGAGCGGGTGGTGGTGCTGACCGTGCAGATCGCCGACGTGCCCTATATCGACGAGGACGAGCGCTACGAGATCACCGAGGTGGGCGACGGCTTCTACCGGGTGGTGCTGCATTACGGCTTCATGGAGGAGACCGACGTGCCCGCCGCGCTCAAGAACCGGCAGATGTGCGGCGGCCCGTTCGAGATGATGCGCACCAGCTTCTTCCTCTCACGCCAGACGCTGATCGCCTCGGCGCGGCCGGGAATGGCGCTGTGGCGCGAGAAGCTGTTCGCCTGGATGATGCGCAACGCGGCCACGCCCATGGAATTCTTCCGCCTGCCCAGCAACCGGGTGGTGGAACTGGGCAGCCAGCTCGAGATCTAGGGACGCGCGCCGGCCGTGCTTGCCATGGCGGACGGCGCGACTATCACTGCGCGGGCCATGCCTTCCCCAGGTGAAACCGACGCGCCGATCCTTTTGGCCTATGGCGGCGTCCGGCGCTTTCCATCGCCCAAGCTCACGCTGTTCGATCGGCGGGATTTCCTGTCACCCGAGCTGTGCGCCGGGCTCATCGCGCTGATCGAGCAGGATCGCCGCCCGTCCACCATCGCCGATTTCAACGGCGATGCCACCTTCCGCACCAGCGAGACCTGCGACCTGGCTCCGAGCGAGCCGGCGGTGCGCGAGCTGGAGGGGCTGCTGTTTGCGCTCAACCGGATCGACCCCGTGCACGGCGAGCCGGTGCAGGGCCAGCGCTACGACGTAGGCCAGGAGTTCAAGGCCCATACCGACTACTTCACGCCCGCTGGCACCGATTTCGCCAAGTACTGCGCGGTCGCCGGGCAGCGCACCTGGACCTTCATGGTCTACCTCAACGCGGTGGAGGCGGGCGGCGCCACGCGGTTCAAGGCGGTCGACAAGATCTTCCACCCCGAACCCGGCAAGCTCTTGTGCTGGGACAACCACCGCCCCGACGGCCGGCTCAATCCGGCCACGCTCCATCACGGCATGAAGGTGCGCAAGGGGGTCAAGTACGTGATCACCAAATGGTATCGCGAGCGCGAGTGGCGATGAGCGGGCGCGCCCCGGGGCTGGTCGCCATCTATCGCTGGCGGGTGAAGGCCGCGAGCCAGGAGGCATTTGCGCGAAAGCCGGCGGGCGGCGACGCATCGCTTGCGGGATTGCGGAGGTCCGGGCTCGCGGCGTGAGACGATATCACTGCAACCGCTGGACGACCGGTGGGACTCGAGGCCCGGCAAGACCAGTCCGGCCGGTGCCGGTGACCAAGCCGCCGGCGCCCAACGCCATTGCCGGTCACTTCTTCTTGAGCGACAGCCCGCCGAAGCGCTTGTTGAACTGCGCCACCCGCCCGCCCTGGTCGACCTGACGCTGGCCGCCGGTCCATGCCGGGTGGCTGGTCGGGTCGATGTCCAGCGTCATCGTGTCGCCTTCCGCTCCCCAGGTGGAGCGCGTCCGGAACTCGGTGCCGTCGGTCATCTTGACCGTGATCATGTGGTAATCGGGATGCGTGTCGGCTTTCATGGCATGCAGTCCTTCGTGCGGCAGACCGGTTCCGACCGGCCGAGCAATGTCGGGAGAGGCGGCGCCATAGAGGTGCGGCCGCGGCTTGACAAGGGGTCCGCAGGTGGTGCCGCGCGCCCACCGCGCTTGTGCTAGGCGGGTGCGTCGGCGATCATCGCGGTGAACCTGGCCTCGCAGGTCACCTTGCCCGCCACGCTCGCCTTGCCCGAAAATTTGCACGCCCGCGTCCGCTGCTGGAGCAGCGTCACCGCCAGTTCGAGCAGGCAGCCCGGCTCGACGGGATTGCGGAACTTGGCCCCTTCGATGGCCATGAAATAGACCAGCTTGCCGCTCCCCGCGAGCCCGAGCGTCTCCACCGCCAGGATGCCGGCGGCCTGCGCCAAGGCCTCGATCTGGAGCACGCCGGGCATGATCGGGCGGCCCGGGAAGTGCCCCTGGAAGAAGCTCTCGTTGAAGCTCACCGCCTTGATGGCGCGGATCGTCTCGCCGGGATGCAGCTCAACCACGCGATCGACCAGCAGCAGCGGGTAGCGGTGCGGCAAGGCGGCAAGAATGCGGGCGAAGTCGTACCCGCTCGGCTCCGCCGTGGTGCTCATGCCGCCTCGCTCCCCAGTTCGACCGGTGACCCGATCAGTGATCTCACCGGCGATCAAGCCAACCGCCCCGATCAGCGGCCCGCGACCGGCTGTTGCTGCTGCTGCTGCATGGCCGACATGACGAGCAGCTGCTGGATCTGCTGGAAAAGGTTCACCGTCGCCTGGTTGGGCTGGAAATCCGCCGGCACGGCGATCGCCGCGGTCGCCACGCGCGTGTTGAGCGCGTCGGTGACGGCCTGCGTCACATTGGCCGCTTCGGGCGCGTAGATGATGGCGTCGGGAGCGATCAACATCTGGATGCTGCGATCGGCGATCACCTGCTGCACCGCCGGGGCATATTGCTGCGCGATCTGGCTCACCACGTAAAGCCGGGCGAGCTGGATCGGCGCCTGAATCTGCTGGATCTCCTGGTCGAGCGCCTGGACCTGGCTCACGGTGGCGGCGGGCGCGGCTGCCCCCTCGGCCTCGTCGAGCTGGCCATCGGCGTTGGTATCGAGCTGCTGGACCAGGGTGTTGCGCTGCTGCTGGCGCTGCTCGAGCGTCTGGCGCTGCGGTTCGTATTGGGTGGCGATCTGCTGGTAGCCGGTCTGCAGGGCCTGCGTGCTGGCGATGGCGAGCGCGGTGTCGGCGGTGGCGATCCCATTGACCTGCGCCGCGGCGGGCGCGCCGGCGCCCAGCCCGGCGGCAGCGATGATTGCGGCGAGCGCCGGCTTGGCATGGTGGATCATCAGAATTGGGTTCCTACGTTGAAAGAGACGAGCTTGGTCTCGTCACCGGTTTGGCTGAGCAGCGCCTGGGCGATATCGATCCGGAACGGGCCGAAGGGCGAGTTCCAGTTGACCCCGAAGCCGATCGACAGGCGGGGGGCGGGCGTATCGCCATAAAACTCCTCGCGGAACGCCGGTAATTGCTGGCCGAGCGCGGTGTTGGCGCTGCCGCTGGGAGAGATGGGGCTGGTGGTCTCGGTAGTGGTCTGGCTGCCGTCGGAATTGGTGACGGTCTGCTGATAGAGCGGCTCGCCGTCATCGTTGCGGGTTTCGATGAAGCAGCCGTCCGGCAGCGGGCACCTGACCAGGGTCGGCCGCTCGACGCCGAACACCGAGCCCATGTCCATGAACACCGAGGGGCGCAGCCCCAGTTCGCGCACGCCCGAGCCCAGCGGGATCTCGATTTCCGCGCGGCCGAGATAGTAATACTTGCCGCCCAGCGCATCGTCCTGGTTGTCGTCGGAATCGACCGGATACAGTTCGCGCACGCCGTCGGAATCAGCCGTGTCGTAGAAGCGGCGGATGACCCGCGGGCCGACGCCGCGGACGTCAAAGCCGCGCAATTGCTGCTCGCTGATGAAGAAGCGGTCAGTGAGCAGCACATTGTCGGAACCTTCATCGCTGTCGCCGAAGCCCTGGATGATGCCGGCCTCGGCCGAAGCCGAGAAGATGAAGCCCGACCCCAGCGACCAATATTTGCGCCCACTGACCCGCGCCCGCGCATACCGGGTATCTCCGCCCAAGCCGGCGAGATCGACACTGACGGAAATCACCTCGCCGGCGCTGGGACGGATGCCGTTGTTCAGCGTGTTGTAGACGGCCGACACGCCCAGGATCGAGGAGATCCGATTGCCCAGCGCATCGCACAGATAACGCCCGGCGATCAGCGGCTCGCAGCTGGTTGTGCCATCGCCGTCGAGATCGGCGAAGTATTCGCTCTCGTCGATCGTGATATCGTCGAAATTGAGCGTGTAGCGCGCGATCAGCGACATGTATTCGGTCAGCGGAACGCCCACGCGCGCACCCAGGCCCGTGGTCGACTGCTCGTAAGTGGCGCTGTCGCGGTCGTAATAGCCGTTATTGTAATCCTGCCGGTAGACGTCGATGCCGGCCGAGATGTTGCGGTCGAACACGTAAGGTTCGGTGAAGCTGATCTGGCCCGAGCGCGAATAGCTCGAATAATTGAGCGACAGGCCCAGCGTCTGTCCACGCCCGCGGAAATTGTTCTGGCGGATGGAGCCCTGAAAGATGAAGCTCTCCAGGCTCGAGAAGCCGGCCGAGAGCGAGAGCTCGCCGGTCGGCTCCTCCTGCACATTGGCCTGCAGGATGATGCGGTCGGGAGCGCTGCCCTCGACCTGTTCGATCTCGAAGTTTTCCTGGAAGTAGCCCAGCGAATTGATCCGCGCGGTGGAGCGCTGGACCTGCAGCGAGTTGAACGCATCGCCTTCCGCCTGGCGGAACTCGCGCCGGATCACCTTGTCCTGGGTTATGGTATTGCCGTTGATGTCGATCGACTCGACGTAGACGCGCGGCGCCTCGGTGATGGTGAAGTTGATGCCCAGCGTACGCGCCTCGCGGTCGACGTCGTAATCGGGGCGCACCTCGGCAAAGGCGTAGCCGAAGGTGCCGGCGGTTTCGGACAGCTGCTCGATGGTGTCGTCGACCAGCTGGGCGTTGTACCAATCGCCCGCGCGGATGGCGATGGCGTTGGTGAGGAATTCGCTGTTGAAGTCGCGTAGCTGGCTTTCCACCGCCACCTCGCCGAACTTGTAGCGCTCGCCTTCCTCCAGGACGTAGGTGATGATGAAGTCGCGTCGGTCTTGCGTCAGCTCGGCGACGGCGGAGACCACGCGGAAATCGGCGTAGCCCTGGGTGAGATAAAACTGGCGCAGCAGCTGCTGGTCGAAGGCGAGGCGGTCGGGATCATAGCTGGTGTTGGAGGAGAGCAAGCTGAACAGGCCGCGCGAGGCCTTGGTGACCATCTCGCCGCGCAGGTCGCTGTCGGCGAACACCTCGTTGCCGAGCAGATTGATCTGGCGCACCCGCGAGCGCGGCCCCTCGGTGATCTCGAACACCACGTCCACGCGGTTCTGGTCGAGCATGACCATCTGCGGCTCGACCGAGGCGGCGAACCGCCCCTGCCGCTTGTACAGCTCGATGATCCGCGCGACATCGGCTCGGACCTTGGAACGGGTGAAGATCTGCCGCGCGGCCAGGTTGATCTCGGGCAGGATCTCGTCGTCGTCGATCCGCTCATTGCCCTCGAGGATGATCCGGTTGATGATCGGATTCTCCTCCACCGTGATGACGACGTTGCCGGCTTCGTTGCGGATCGAAAAATCGGCGAACAGCTCGGTGGCCGCCAGGTCCTTGAGCGCCTGGTCGGCGGCGGCGGCGGTGTAGCGGTCACCCGTGCGCAGCTGGATGTATGAGACGATGGTCTGGGGCTCGAGCCGCTGCGCGCCCGAAACGGCGATGGTGCGGATGACCTCCCCCTCCTGCGGCGCGGAGGTGATGGCGCCGGCAGCAGGGGCCGGCCCGGGAGCTGGCGCGCCGCCGGAGCCGACGGCGGAAGGCGAGCCGGGTCGGGGAGGCGGAGCAGGCTCCCCCGGAGGGTCCTCACCCGGCGCTGCCGGGGTTGCCACCGGCGGCGGCGCAGCCGGGACCTCGTCGACGTCGACCGGCGCGGGCGGCGAGGCGGTCGGCGGCGCGGCCGGGGAACCTGCTTCGCCCCGGTCCTGAGCGATGGCGGGCAGCGGCAGGCCCGCCAACATGGTGCATCCCATCAGGGTTGCGGCGTACCGTGACGCCGCGTTCGTCCTGGCCATACCGCTCATTCATTGTCCAATCATTACGTCCCGCCGCAGCCACAGCGTTTGCAGCCTGAACGGACCCTGACCCTCAGGCGGTGTCCGACCCTGCTGCTATGGTGGGAAAGGCGCCCCTTGCCCGATGCGACCGCGGCAATCAAGCGGCGGTGCAAGGCGCATGACACCGCCGGGCGCGGCTTATCCCCGCCCCGCCGCGCCCCCGCCGTCCGCCCCGGCAACGCTGGCAGGACTATCGGCCGAAAATGGGCAGCGAGGCGATGTCGTTGATGGTGACGAACGCCATCAGCGCCAGCACCAGCGCCATACCCGTGCGGAACGCCCATTCCTGGCTGCGCGGGCTGGCGGGCTTCCGGCGCACCGCTTCGGCCGCGTAGAACGCCAGGTGTCCGCCATCGAGCGCGGGGATCGGCAAAAGGTTGATGAAAGCCAGGTTGAGCGAGATGAAGGCGATGAATTCGATGAACGGCAACGGCCCCAGCGACAACCGCTCGCCCGAATATTGCGCGATCTTGATCGGCCCGCCCAGTTCCTTGACCGAACGCTCGCCGGTGACGATCTGGCCGATTCCGGTGATCATCAGCTTCACCAGACTGACGCTCGCCTCGGCGCCATAGGCGATCGCCCCCAGCGGGCCGACCTGCGCAAAGACGCGCAGCGACGGATCGGCGCCGGCCCCGATCCGGCCGATGGTCGAGACATTGCCGAAGGTATCGGTCTGCTCCATCGCGGCGATTCTTACCGGGAAAGTGTCGGTCGACCCGTCGCGGGCGACCGTGACATCGATCACCCGGTCGGGAAACGGGAGGATGCGGATCCGGACATCCTCGAAGTAATCGATGCGGGCGCCGTCGATCGCCACGATCCGGTCGCCGAGTTCAAGCCCGGCCTGGGCGGCGGTGGAACCCTGCGCGAACACCTGGATCACCGGCGGAGTCATGGGTTTGCCGTAGGCCATGGCGAAGCCGGCGAAGATGAGGATGGCGACCAGAAAATTGGTTGCGGGGCCGGCAAACACGATCAGCGCCCGCTGCCATAGGGTCTTGGCCTGGAAGGTGCGGGCGCGCTCCTCCTCGGGCAGCGCGAGCCATTCCTCGCCCGGCTTGCCGGCCGCGTTCATGTCGCCGGCGAACTGGACATAACCGCCCAACGGGAGCGCGGAGAGTTTCCAGCGGGTGCCGCGCCGGTCGGTCCAGCCGGCGAGTTCCTTGCCGAAACCGATGGAAAAGGCATCGGCCTTGACCCCGAACAGCCGGCCGACGAGGTAGTGACCAAGTTCGTGCACGGTGACCAGCGGCCCGAGCACGAGCAGGAAGCCGGCCACCATCATCCACATCGGCACGTCGGGGAACAAGTCAGGCAGGCTCCAGCAAGGCCGCGGCGCGGGATCGCGCAACGCGGTCAATTTCGAGAACGTCTTCGAGACAATGCGGTGCCGGAGGCAGCCGGCGTTCGAGGCTTCTTGCGACTATTGACGAAATTGCGGTGAACGCAATCTGACCCTGCAGATATGCCGCTACGGCGATCTCATTGGCGGCGTTGAGCACCGCGGGCGCCGCCCCGCCCGCCGCCGCCGCCTCGCGCGCCAGCCGGGTTGCCGGGAAGTGCTCCTCGTCGGGAGCGAAGAAGGTGAGCTCGCCCAGGCGGGGCAGGTCGAGCGGGGCGCACGGCCCGTCCATCCGCCGCGGCCAGGCGAGGCACGAGGCGATCGGCACGCGCATGTCGGAAGGCCCGAGTTGGGCGAGCGTGGAGCCGTCGCGGAACTCGACCATCGAGTGGATCACGCTTTGGGGATGAACCACGATGCGCAAGCGATCGAGCCCCACGGGGAACAGGTGATGCGCCTCGATCAGCTCGAGGCCCTTGTTGAACATGGTGGCCGAATCGATCGTGATCTTGGCGCCCATGGTCCAGTTGGGGTGCTTGAGGGCCTGCTCGGGGCGCGCGGCGGCGAGCTGTTCGTGGCTCCAGGTGCGGAACGGGCCGCCGCTCGCAGTAAGCGTGATCCATGCCACATCGTCGAAGGAATTCCCCGCAAGGCATTGGAATATTGCGTTATGTTCGGAGTCCGTCGGCAGCAGCGTGGCGCCGTGACGGGCGACGGCGGACATCAGGATGTCGCCGGCCGAGACCAGCGCCTCCTTGTTGGCAAGCGCGATGATGCCGCCCTGCTCGATCGCCGCCATGGTCGGCGCCAGGCCGGCGCAGCCGACGATCGCGGCCACGGTGACATCGGCCCCGAGCGCCGCGGCGTCGCACAAGGCGCAGGACCCGCCCGCCGCTTCGATGCCGCTGCCCGCGAGCGCCTGCCGCAGTTCGCCCAGGCACGCCTCGTCCCCCACCACGGCCAGCTCGGCGCCGAATTCGCGAGCCAGCCGCGCCAGCTCGCCCGCCTGGCAATTGGCGGTGAGCACGCGCACCCGCCAGGCGTCCCGGTCGCGGCGCACGAGATCGAGGGTGGAGGCGCCGATCGAGCCGGTGGCGCCAAGGACGGTGAGGCTGCGGGTCACCAACCCCACAGCCCCCCGATGATGCCGACGATGAGCGCCACCGGCAGGATGCCGTCCACCCGGTCGAGCACGCCGCCGTGCCCCGGGATCAGGCGCGAGGAATCCTTCACCCCGGCTTTGCGCTTGAGCCAGCTTTCCAGGAAGTCGCCGGCCTGCGCCGCCACTGCGAGCGCTGCCCCGAGGGCGAAGCCGGAGAGGATGTGCCGGGGTTCCACCCCGCCTTGCGACGCGCCGGTTTCGAGGCCGCCGATCGCCGAGCCGACCACCGCCGCCACAATGGCCAGCCACAGTCCGGCCAGCACCATGCCGCCCGCCAGCCCGGCCCAGGTCTTGGACGGGCTGATGCGCGGTGCGATCCGCGGGCCGCCGATCGTCCGGCCGCTGAAATAGGCGCCCACGTCGGTGGCGACCACCGCCAGGATGGTGACCACGAACACCGGTCGCGGCATCAGCGCCAGGGCCGCGGCGGCAAGCCCGATGTAGGCCGCGGCGGCGAGCGTCGCCGCTAGCCGCCAGGGCACGTTGGCGGTCGCTTTGACCACGAGGCGGATGAACTCGACCAACGCCGCGATGGCGACCGCCAGGATGAGCAGAACGAGCGCATTTCCCCCGGCGACCAAGGCGCCCCCGGCGATCGCCAGCATGACCGCGGCGGAGACCGCGCGCTTGGGCAGGTCGCCGGTGCGCACGCTGAGCGGCACCGGCATGTAGCGCCGGAACCGGCGCTGCACCCGGTCGCGCTTGCGTTCGGGTGCGAGGTCAGCGCCCGCCATAGCGCCTGTCGCGGGCGGCGAAGCTGGCCAGCGCCTGTTCCAGGTGACACACTTCGAAATCGGGCCACAACACGTCGGTGAACCACATCTCGGCATAGGCGGCCTGCCACAGCAGGAAATTGGACAGGCGGACCTCGCCGCTGGTGCGGATCAGCAGGTCGAGCGGCGGCAGGTCGGCGGTGTCGAGATGCGCGGCGATGCTCTCGGGGGTGATCGCGCCGGTCGCCGCGGCGCGGGTGGCGGCGCGCGCGATCTCGCCCTGCGAACCGTAATTGAGCGCCACTGCAAGCGTGTGATTGCCCTTCGCGGTGCGGCTCAGCGCATCTTCGAGCATCGCGACAATATCGGGCTCCAAAGCCTTGTAATCGCCGATGATCTTGAGCCGCACGTCGTTGGCGACAAACTCGGGCAAGTCGCTCTTGATGAAGCGGCGCATGAGGCCCATCAGTTCGGCGATCTCGTCCTGCGGGCGCTTCCAGTTCTCGGAAGAGAAGGCGTAGAGCGTCAGGCAATCCAGGCCCATCGGACCGAGGCCGCGAACCAGCTTGCGTACTGCCTCAACTCCGCGGCGGTGGCCCAGCGCGAGCGGCAGGTGATGCCGCCGCGCCCAACGGCCGTTGCCATCCATGATGATGGCCACGTGGCGGGCGCCATAACGGCTGCCCACCGGCACGCTGGCGGCGGCCTGATGTGCCGATGCGCCGTTGCCATGGCTGGCTCGCGGCACCGGAGCGACGCCTTCGCTCACTGCTGGAGGATTTCCTTTTCCTTGGCCTGCGTCGTCATGTCGGCATCGGCGATGTGCTTGTCGGTTAGGCCCTGGACCTCCTCCTCCAGCTTCTTGCGCTCGTCTTCGGAGAGCTCCTTCCTGCGCTCGTCCTCCTTGAGCATCTCCATCGCGTCGCGGCGCACGTTGCGAATGGCGATCTTGGCCTTCTCGGCATATTGCCCGGCGAGCTTGGCCAGATCGCGGCGACGATCTTCGGTCAGGTCGGGCAGCGGCAGGCGCAGAGTATTGCCGTCGCTCATCGGGTTGAGGCCCAGGTTGGCGCGTGAAATGGCCTTTTCCACCGCGTTGACGTTGGCCCGGTCCCACACCTGTACGCTCAGCATGCGCGGCTCGGGCGCGGAGACGGTGGCGACCTGGTTCAGGGGCATCATCGAGCCGTAGACCTCTACCTGCACCGGGTCGAGCAGCGCGGTGTTGGCGCGGCCGGTTCTGAGCCCCGACAGATCGCTCTTGAGGCTGTCCACCGCGCCCGCCATCCGGCGCTCGATATCGGCCTTGTCGTACTTGCCCATGCTCAATCCTTCCGCACTATCGTCTGCACGCCGTCGCCGGCCAGAACCCGCACGACATTGCCCCGCTCGCGGATCGAGAAGACCACGATCGGGATCTCGTTCTCGCGGCACAGGGCCACGGCCGCGGCATCCATCACCTTCAGATTGTCTGACAACACCTGCGAGTAAGTGATTGTATCGTAACGCCGGGCATGGTTGTGATGCTTGGGGTCCATATCGTAGACCCCATCGACGCTGGTGCCCTTGAGCAGCGCGTCGCAGCTCATCTCGGCGGCGCGCAGCGCGGCCCCGGTATCGGTCGTGAAGAACGGATTGCCGGTGCCCGCGGCGAAGATGACGATGCGCCCCTTCTCCAGGTGCCGCTCGGCCCGGCGGCGGATGTAGGGCTCGCACACGGCCGGCATGGGGATGGCCGATTGCACGCGCGTCTCCACCCCGAGGCGTTCGAGCGCGTTCTGCATGGCGAGTGCGTTCATCACCGTCGCCAGCATGCCCATGTAATCACCGGTGGTGCGATCGAGCCCCTTGGCCGCGCCCGAGATACCCCGGAAGATGTTGCCACCGCCGATCACCAGGCACAGCTCCAGGCCGGTGTCCTTGGCCGCCTTCACCTCCTCGGCGAGGCGGGCAACATAAGCGGGATCGATACCGAATTCCCCATCCCCCATCAGCACCTCGCCCGACAGCTTGAGCAGAATGCGTTTCAAATTGGGCAAGAGCATGAAATTCAACCTACCCTTGGGGCGTGATGCCGGCCCTTATAGTGACGAGAGGGTCGGTGCCAAGGGGCGAGGCGCGGCGTTAACCCGTTGCACCGGGCCGTGCTGCAATGCAGCAGGGACGCATGGAGTCGATGGTTGTCACGTTCGCGCGTCGTGCTCGGCTGGCCCTGCTGCTGGCGGGCCTCGCAGGCGCCGTGCTGGGCTCGATCGCGTGGCGCGATACGCTCGGAACACCCGTCGTGCGGCGCACCGCAATGGAGTTACCCGGGTTGCCGGCCCGGCCGGCGCCCGTGCGCATCGCGCTCATCTCCGACATCCACGTCGCGGAGCCGCAGATGCCGCCCGAACGGCTGCGGCGGATCGTGGCCCAGATCAACGCGCTGCGGCCCGACATCGTGCTGATCGCGGGTGACCTGCTGGGCGAAGGCTACCTGATCACCCGCCACTACTCGGCCGAGGAAGCGGTGGCTCCGCTCGGCGGGCTCGGCGCGCCGCTAGGGGTCTACGTGGCGCCGGGCAACCACGACCACACCACCGACCTGCCGGGTCTGGCGCGCGCACTGCGGCGACACGGACTGGTACTGCTGGTCAACGCGGCGGTGCAGGCGGGGCCGCTGGTGATCGGCGGGCTGGACGATGCACATATCGGCCTCGACGACATTCCGGGCACGGTGCGGCAGATGGACCGGTTTTCAGGCGGCCGGGTCATCCTCAGCCACAGCCCCGACGCTTTTCCGCGCCTGCCGGGCGATATCGCGCTGACCGTGGCCGGACACACCCACTGCGGGCAGATCGCCTGGCCGTGGGGCAGCGCGCCGATCACCATGTCGCGCTACGGCCAGCGCTACGCCTGTGGGCGGGTGGACGAGGGCGGACAGGTGCTGGTCACCACCGCAGGCCTGGGCACCAGCGGCCTGCCGGTCCGGCTGTTCGCCCGGCCCGATATCTGGCTGATCGAAGCAAGGCCGCCGGACCCCGAACGGTCCGACGGCCGGTGAGTACTTGGGTCGGGTACGCCGTAAGATAGCTCAGCGGCCGGCGACGGCGGCGACCTCGGCGGCAAAGTCGGTGACTTCCTTTTCGATGCCCTCGCCCAGCTGGAAGCGGACGTAGTCCTTGAGCACGATGGCGGTCCCTGCGTCCTTGCCGGCTCTGGCGACCAACTCAGCGACGGGCGTCTTGTTATCCATCACCAACAGCTGGCTGAGCAGCGCGTTGTCCTTGGCGAACTTCTTCACCGCACCTTCGACCATCTTGTCCTGCACCTCGGCGGGCTTGCCGCTCTCGGCCGCCTTCTCGCGCGCGATCTTGCGCTCGCGCTCGATCACCTCGGCATCGAGGCTGTCGGCATCGAGCGCGAGCGGGAAGGCGGCGGCAATGTGCATGGCCAACTGCTTGCCGAGCGGCTCGAGCAGTGCGGCGGGCGCCTCGCTCTCGAGCGCGACCAGCACGCCGATCTTGCCCAGGTTCGGCCCGGCGGCATTATGCATGTAGGGCACCACCATGCCATGCTCGACCGCGACGGTCTGCATCCGGCGCAACTGTTGGTTCTCGCCGATGGTGGCGACGTTCTCGGTCAGCTTGTCGCCCACCGTGCCGCCGCCCGGATAACCGGCCGTCTTGAGCGCCTCGACATCGTCGGAGCCTTGCGCCAGCGCCGCCTCGGTGACCTGACGGACGAAACTCTGGAACTGCTCGTTCTTGGCGACGAAATCGGTCTCCGAATTGACCTCCACCGCCACGCCGCGGGTGCCGGACACGGCCACGCCCACCAGGCCTTCGGCCGCGGTGCGGCTCGACTTCTTCTGTGCCGCGGCGAGGCCCTTGGCGCGCAGCGCGTCGACCGCGGCCTCCACGTCGCCGCCGCTCTCGGCCAGCGCCTTGCTGCAATCCATCATGCCCGCGCCGGTCCGCTCGCGCAGGGCCTTCACGTCGGCTGCGGTATAGGCTGCCATGTCGAACTTCCTCTTCAATAATCAGCGGGCGCCGGGCCCCCGATGGTGCCCGGCGCGCTAGGCTGGCAATGTTACGGCGCGCTTACGCCTGGGTGGGCTCCGGATCGGGCTGCGGAGCGGGCTCCGCTGCCGCAAGCTCCATATCGACCGGCTCGGCAGGGGGCGGCTCGATCGCGGCGGGCTCCTCGGGAGGCGCGTCCATCGCGCCGATGTCGCGGCCCGAATCGACCACGCCCGCATCGTGCCCACGGCTCGCCGCCTGGCCGACCGAATCGCAATAGAGCCGCACCGCCCGCGCCGCATCGTCATTGCCGGGGATCGGGAAGGAGATGCCCTGCGGATCGACATTGGTGTCGAGCACCGCGACCACCGGGATGCCGAGCACGCCGGCTTCCTTGATGGCCAGCTCTTCCTTGTTGGCGTCGATCACGAACATGACGTCGGGCACGCCGGCCATGTCGCGGATGCCGCCCAATGAGAGCTCGAGCTTGTCGCGCTCGCGGGTGAGCTGGAGCACCTCCTTCTTGGTGAGGCCCGCGGTGTCGCCCGAGAGCTGCTCTTCGAGCGCCTTCAGGCGCTTGATCGAGCCCGAGATGGTCTTCCAATTGGTCAGCATGCCGCCGAGCCAGCGGTGGTTGACGAAATGCTGGCCCGAACGGCGCGCGGCCTCGGCGATGGGCTCCTGCGCCTGGCGCTTGGTGCCCACGAACAGCACCTTGCCGCCGCGGCGCACAGTGTCCTGAATGAAGTCGAGCGCGCGCGCCATCAGCGGCACGGTCTGCGACAGGTCGATGATGTGGACGCCGTTGCGCGCGCCGAAGATGTATGGCTTCATCCGCGGGTTCCAGCGGTGCGTCTGGTGGCCGAAATGCGCGCCGGCCTCGATCAATTGCTGCATCGTGACGACGGGAGCCGCCATAAGGTATTCCTTTCCGGTTCATGCCTCTGGAAGGCGGGGAACCGTCGCCCTCGCGATGGAGGGTCGGCGGCACCGGCATGTGAATGCCTTCCATGTGGATTTGCCCGCCTCCGTGCCCCGGATGATCCGCAGCGTTCGGGCGAGCGGTGGGCTCCTTAGCGCCATCCATTGGGGAAATCCACCCCTCCTCGCGGGTGATCTGCCGAACGGCGGGTGCTTGACGGATACGAACAAATAGAGAACAGTGAAGCGTGAACTGCATCCGTTTCGGAGTCGATGCAGCGACCGACGTCAACTCTCCAGAGGAACCCTCGCGATGCTCGACCTGCTGATCACGCCGATCCTCTGGATAGTCGCAGGGGCCGCTCTGGTTGTGATCGGCTCGTCATTGGCCGAGGCGCTCGGGCGGGGCCGATGCATCCTCGCCGATCTGGAGCAATCTGGCGCGCCGCGGCGGTCGGCCATCAACCCTCGCCCAACCCCGCGCGCTTAGGTTGGCCCGCCGGTTCCGCCTGGTTGCGCGCGCGCCTGACCCGCGCGTAGCGGGCGAAGCCCAGCGGCATCAGCGCCAAGTAGGCAAAGCAGATCAGCGCCAGCGTCCACCACGGCTCGGTGAGCAGCGCGGCGAACACCAGGCCAGCAGCGGCGATTGCCGGCAGGCGGATCTCGGCGCTGGGCCTGATCGACTTCCAGCTGAGCGTCGCCAGGTTCGAGATCAGCAGCACCGCGATGCCCGCGGTCCACACCCCGACCAGGACGGGATGGCGGAACAGCGCCTCGCCGCTGGCCAGCCACAGGTACAGCGGCAGGAAGGCAAGGCCAGCGCCGACCGGGGCCGGCACCCCGGTGAGGAAACCGGCCGATTTGTGCGGCTGTTCATCAACGTCGAGCTGGGCGTTGAAGCGGGCGAGGCGCAGCGCGCAGCAGATGGCGAAGGCGAGCGAGGCGAACCAGCCGAGCCGCGGCAGATCCTGCAGCGACCACAGGAACAGCACCAGCGCCGGCGCCATCCCGAAGCTGAGCGAATCGGCCAGGCTGTCGAGTTCGGCGCCGAAGCGCGATTGCGCCCTGAGCAACCGAGCGATGCGCCCGTCGATGCCGTCGAGCAGGCCGGCCAGGATAATCGCCAGCACCGCCATGTTCCAATCGCCCACGATGGCGAAGCGGATGCCGGTGAGGCCCGAGCACAAGGCTGCGGCAGTGATGGCGTTGGGAATGACCGCGCGCAGGGTCAGCCCGCGGGCGGCCCCGGACCTTGCCGGGGTCGCGCTCTCGCCGGGGCCATCCCCCGCGTTCTCCCCGGCATCCGGCCCCAAGCGACCGGGACCCTCGTCGTGCGAGGCGTCGTCGTCCCCCGCGTAGGACTTCACTGCCGGACCCCTTCCAGCAGCCCGACCCGGCCGATCTCGGCAAGCACCGTCTCCCCCGCAATCGCCGTCTGGCCAAGGACGACGCTGGGCTCGGTGCCGGCCGGCAAGTAGACATCCACCCGACTGCCGAAGCGGATCAGCCCCACGCGCTGCCCGGTGGCGACCACGTCGCCCGGTTTGACGAACGACACGATCCGCCGCGCGACGAGGCCGGCGATCTGGGTGAAGCCGACGAGCAATCCGTCGGCCCGTTCGACCAGGAAGTGTTGGCGCTCATTATCCTCGCTCGCCTTGTCGAGCTCGGCGTTGACGAACGCGCCCGGGATATAGACCATCCGCCGCAGCGTGCCGCCGATGGGCGTGCGGTTGATGTGCACGTCGAACACCGACATAAAGATCGAGATGCGCGTGACCGGCCCGGCGCCCAGCCCCCGGCCCATGCTGCCGGGCATGCTGCCCGGCCCCGGCTCGTTGCCCTGCAGTTCGATCGGCGGGACGACCTGCTGGATGAGCGTGACGAATCCGTCGGCGGGGGCCACGACCAGATCATCACCCTGCGGCACAACCCGCGCAGGATCGCGGAAGAAAGCCAGGATGCCGGCCGACAGCATCAGCAGCGGCCAGCCGACGATCTCCCAGTCGAGCAGCAGCAAAACCGCCAGGGCGATGGCCGCGGCGGCCAACCCGAACTTGCGGCCTTCCGGATGGATCGGGGGCCAGGACCAGCGGGCTGTCCCGCGGCCCCGATTGTCGCGCAGTTCACCGGCCATCTGCCGCTTATAGGCATGGCCGCACGCCGCCACAAGCTTCGGGCGCCGCGGATGGAGCGCCGCGCGGCTCAGGAGCGCCGACGGGTCCTTTTTAACAATAACAGCTGCTGGGAGAGGACTTTGGTGGACAGGGCTGGATTCGAACCAGCGTACGCTTGCACGGGCAGATTTACAGTCTGCTGCCTTTAACCACTCGGCCACCTGTCCACCGGGGTCCCGGAACCAAGGGCTGTAAAGCCGCTTCGCGACGGCCCGCACAGGGCGCCGTCCCGGCCGAGAGGCGCCGCCATGGCGAAGCGGCGCTTGCCTGTCAATGGTGCGGCTGGCAGGGCGGCCGGCCGGCGAAGGGTATGGGACGATGGCGAAGCGGAGCGAGAAAACCAACCTGCGCGGGCGCGCCGGGCGGATGCAGGGCGGGCGCGGCTCGGGGCGTGCGACCAAGGGGGCGGTGCGGCTGTGGGGCCGCCACGCGGTCGAGGCGGCGCTGCTGAACCCGGTGCGCGTGCACCACAAGCTCTGGGCGACGCACGAGGGCGTGGCCTCGCTCGATGGCCAACTGCCGCCCGGCTTCCCACTCGAATATGCCGGTCCCGACGACCTTGCCCGGCTGGTCGCGCGCGATGCGCCGCATCAGGGCCTGGTGCTCGATTGCGGGCCGCTCGACGACCTGCACCTCGCCGATGTGCTCGACGCCGAGGACGGCCGCCCGCTGGTGGTGCTCGACCAGGTGACCGATCCGCACAATGTGGGCGCGATCATGCGCTCGGCGGCGGCGTTCGACGCCGCGGCGCTCGTGACGCAGGACCGCCACGCCCCGGCCGAAGGGGGCGCGCTCGCCAAGGCGGCCTCCGGCGCGCTCGAAGTGCTGCCCTGGGTCCGGGTGGTGAACCTCGCGCGCGCGCTGGAGGAGATCGCCGAGGCGGGTTACTGGCGCGTCGGCCTCGAGGGCGAAGCAGAGAGCCTGTTCGCCGCCGTCATCCCGGCAGGCCCGGTCGCGCTGGTCCTGGGCGCGGAGGGCGAAGGCCTGCGCCAGAACATCGCCGCCCATTGCGACGCGCTCGCCCGCCTGCCGATCGGCGCCGCGGTCGAGAGCCTCAACGTCTCGAATGCGGCCGCGGTGGCGCTGTACGCCGTCTGCACGCGCGGCGACGGCCAGGTCTGACCCCCGCATCTGCGCGCGTAGGAGCATGAGAAAGGGGCCGCCCGCATTCTGCGTGACGACCCCTTCAGATCCGATCGCGGCAGGCAGCCGGAACGGCGGTCCGGATCAGTTCACCCCGTCCTTCAATGCTTTGCCCGCCTTGAACTTGGGCTGGGTCGAGGCCTTGATCGACATCGGCTCGCCGGTGCGCGGATTGCGGCCCGTGGAAGCCTTGCGCTTGGCGACCGAGAAGGTGCCGAAATTCACCAGCCGCACCTCGTCCCCCTTGGCGAGCGCGACAGAGATGGTCTCGAACACGCTTTCGACCGCCCTGGACGCATCGCTGCGCGTCAGGCCGCTCGTTTCCGCCACGGCACTGATCAAGTCGTTCTTGTTCATCTTAGAAACCATCCCCCTCATTCGAGTTTCATGCAGATTCGGTGACAGCCGCGGCAAGGCCCGGCAATGCGCCAAATTGCGCCACATTTGTCTAAGCTGTCAAAGGCAATCCCGCCGCAAAGCGCGCAATTGCGCGATTCTCCCCGCGGGCAGCAATCTAAGCTTGCCTCACCAGTGTTGCGGCTGGGCGGCCAACGCCCAGTGCGGATCGGGTCAGGGTCTGCTCCGGTCGCGCCGCGAGTCGCAACGCCACCGCCAAGGTGGCAGGATGTCGGCGATCAGTGCGCCCGCCCGCCGGCTCCCGCAGGGTGCGGCGCCTGCTGCGCCTGGGGGGGAGGCTGGCTGGCGAGATCATCCGCCTCGGTCCACTCGATGGCCGCAGTGGGCGACACCAGGGCGATCTCGAGCACCTGGTCGACATGCGAGACGGGAAGGATCTCCATCCCCTGCTTCACGTTGTCGGGAATCTCGGCCAGGTCCTTGCGATTGTCCTCGGGGATCAGCACCGTGGTCATGCCGCCGCGCAGCGCCGCGAGCAGCTTTTCCTTCAGCCCGCCGATCCCCAACACCCGGCCGCGCAGCGTGACCTCCCCGGTCATCGCCACATCGGCGCGGACCGGAATGCCGGTCAATGTCGAGACGATCGAGGTGACCATACCCACGCCCGCGCTCGGCCCGTCTTTGGGCACCGCGCCTTCGGGCAGGTGGATGTGCACGTTCTTGCGCTGGAAAATGCTGGGATTGATGCCGTAGGCCGGAGCGCGTGCCTTTACGAAGCTGAAGGCGGCGGCGACGCTCTCGTTCATCACCTCGCCCAGCTTGCCGGTGGTCTTGACCTCGCCCTTGCCCGGCACGGTGACGCTCTCGATGGTGAGCAATTGCCCGCCGACCTCGGTCCAGGCGAGCCCGGTCACCGCGCCGATCTGCGGCTCCTCCTCGCCCATGTCGTGGCGGAACTTCCTGATCCCCGCGAAATCACCGAGGTTGTCCGGGCTCACGGTGATGCCGGTCGCCTGCTACTCCAGGATGCGACGCAGCGATTTGCGGCACAGGTTGGCGATCTCGCGCTCGAGCGTGCGCACCCCGGCCTCGCGGGTGTAGAAGCGGATGAGGTCGCGCAGCGCCTGCTCCTCCAGCGTGAACTCGCCCGGCTTGAGCCCGTGCGCCTCGATCTGCTTGGCGATGAGGTGGCGCTGGGCGATCTCGACCTTCTCGTCCTCGGTGTAGCCTTCCAGGCGGATGATCTCCATCCGGTCGAGCAGCGGCTGCGGCAGGTTGAGGGTGTTGGCGGTGGTCACGAACATGATGTCCGACAGGTCGATGTCGAGCTCGAGGTAATGGTCCTGGAACTTGCCGTTCTGCTCGGGGTCGAGCACCTCCAGCAGCGCCGAGGCCGGATCGCCGCGGAAATCCTGGCCCAGCTTGTCGATCTCGTCGAGCAGGAACAGCGGGTTGCTGGTTCCCGCCTTGCGCAGGTTCTGGACGATCTTGCCCGGCAGCGAGCCGATGTAGGTACGCCGGTGCCCGCGGATCTCGGCCTCGTCGCGCACTCCGCCCAATGACTGGCGGACGAACTCGCGCCCCGTGGCGCGGGCGATCGACTTGCCGAGGCTGGTCTTGCCCACGCCAGGCGGACCCACAAGGCACAGGATCGGCCCCTTGAGCTTGTTGGTCCGCGCCTGCACCGCAAGGTATTCGACGATCCGGTCCTTGACCTTGGCCAGCGCGTAATGGTCCTGATCGAGCACCTTCTGGGCCCGCGCAATGTCCTTCTTGAGCTTGCTCCGCTTGCCCCACGGCAGGCCGAGCAGGACATCGAGGTAATTGCGCACCACGGTCGCCTCGGCGCTTATCGGTTGCATCGATTTGAGCTTCTTGAGCTCGGCGGAAGCCTTGGCCTTGGCCTCTTCCGACAGCGCCAGGGTGTCGATCTTGTGCTGCAAGTCGGCCAGTTCGTCGCCGCTTTCCTCATCCCCGCCAAGCTCGTTCTGGATGGCCTTGAGCTGTTCGTTGAGGTAGTATTCGCGCTGGGTCTTCTCCATCTGGCGCTTGACCCGGCCACGGATCTTGCGCTCGACCTGGATGACCGAAAGCTCGGCGTCCATCGCCTGGTAGATCATGTCGAGCCGCTTGAGCGGATCGGCCTCGGCCAGCATCTTCTGCTTGTCGGCCACCTTGACCGCGAGGTTGGCGGCGATGGCGTCGGCCAGGGCGCCCGCGTCCTCGATCTCCGCCATTTCGTCCGCAACACCTTCGGGCAGCTTCTTGTTGTGCCGTGCGTAATCGCCGAAATGATCCAGCGTGGCGCGCATCGTCGCCGCCACTTCGGCGCCAGTGGCCTTTGCCTCCTCCACCTCGTCGACCTGGGCAAGCACGTAACCGCCGCTCAGCCGCATCTCGGCCAGCCGCCCGCGCCGCCGCCCTTCCACCAGCACGCGCACGGTGCCGTCGGGCAGCTTCAGCAGCTGCAGCACCTGGGCGACGACGCCGGTGTCGTGGAGGTCCTCGGCGGCCGGGTCATCGGTCGCGGGATCGAGCTGCGCGAGCAGAAAGATGTCCTTGCCCCCCTCCATCGCCGCCTCGAGCGCGGCAACCGACTTCTCGCGGCCCACGAACAGCGGCACGACCATGCCGGGGAACACGACGATGTCGCGCAAGGGGAGCAGTGGGAAGGCTGGCATGGCGGTGTTTTCCGTGGTTTTCGTTACGGCGGCTGACCCGCCTTTGGTAAGATGCCAATATGGTTGCGACGCCTCGGCCGCGCAATGGCGCCGGCCTACCCGGCTACGGTCTGCGGGCGGTCATCGCCGGGGACAGGGCCCGCCCTTTGTGCATCGCACCAAAAACCTTGGCAGGGGATTGATGTTATCGTAACGTTCCGCCGGCAGACCCGGCTTTGCGCGCACCTGTCGCGCCGGCCCGTGGGCGAAAAGGAGCACCATCGATGCAAGTCAGAAGATTGTTCGTTGCCCTGAGCGTCATGAGCCTGATCGCCGCGCCGTTGGTGGCGCAGGCGGCGGACGGCGATGCCCTGCGCGCCGCCTCGCCGCTCGCCGAGCGCGAGCAACTCGCCGGTTCGGGCGGCGCCATTCTCCTGGGTTTCGCCGCTGCGCTCGCAGCGATCGTGATCATCGCCAGCGACGATGACGAGGAATCCGAAAGCCCGTAGGTTCTGCCGGCCCGTCAGCGGCGCCGATCGGATGGCGTGCCGTACAATTGCGACGGGCACCTGGCTGCCCGGCAGCCGGACGTTCCGGGGTGACGATCGATGATCAGCCGAAACCCGGCAGGTTGAACCCCGGCGGTAGGCCCATACCCGCCTGGATCGCCTGCATCTGCTCGTTGGCGGCCAGGTCCGCCTTGGTGCGCGCGTCGTTGAACGCCGCGGCGACCAGGTCTTCCAGCATCTGCTTGTCCTCGGGCACGATCAGGCTGTCGTCGATCTTCACGGCGAGGATGCGGCCCTTGGCGGTGCAGCGGATTTTCACCAGCCCGCCGCCCGAGGCGCCCTCCACCTCGAGTGAATCGAGCTTGGCCTGGGCCTCGGTCATCTGCTTCTGGATGGTCTGCGCGGCTTCCTGCGCCGCCTTCATCATCTCTTCCATCGATTGCATCTCGGCTCGTCCTTAGATTGCTTGTTCATGGGCTTCTTGGTGATCTGTTTCAGGGCTTGTTCCAGCGTGAGCGGCTGTGACCGGGCGCCTCCTCGTCGACGAACTGCGCGTCGGGGAAGGCAGTAAAGGCCGCCTTGACCAGGTCGTGGTCGCGAAGTGACGCCGCCGCGGCATCCTTGGCGGTCTGCTCCTGAGCGGCCAGCGTGGGCGCGCCCTCGCCCTCGCCCACCTGCTCCACCGTCCAGCGCAGGCCGGTGAGCGAAAGCAGTCTGGCGCGCAACTCAGTCGCCAGGTCGTCGGCGAACCCGTCGGCGAGCCGGTAGACCAGCCGGCCCGGGGTGAGCTCGATCACCCGCACCTGCAGCCGCAGCCGGCTCGCCAGGTGCATGGCGCCGGCCTGGTCGATCCGCTCGACCAGCTTCTGCCAGCTCGGTATCGGGTCCTGCGCTGTAGCTTGCTCGCCGGCTGGGCTCGGCGCGCTCGCCACCGCCGAATTCGTCTGAGAAGCACCAGCCAAAGCCAAGTCCTGCAGCGTCTGCGCCAATTTGGCCGGATCGGGCATGTCGGCCGCGTGCAGCACGCGCAGCAGCGCCATCTGCGCCGCGATCAGCGGATCGGGCGCGGTGCGCACCTCTTCGAAGCCCTTGAGCAGCAATTGCCACAGGCGGTGGACCTGGCCAGGCCCGAGCGCACGCGCCCATTCGCCGACTGCCTCGCGCTCCTCCCCCGGCCGGGCATTGCTGCCGCCCCGCCCGATCTGGGCCAGCGCGATGGCATGGGTAAGTTCCATGACCGCGCGGATCAGCGCCAGCGGCTCGACACCGAGTGCATATTGCCGCTCCACCACCTCGAGCATCGCTTGCGGATCGCCTTCGAGCAGGCTGGCGAACAGCCGCCGCAGCGCGCCCTTGTCGGCGAGGCCGAGCATGTCGCGCACCCGCTGGGCGGTGACGACGGGGTGGGCATGGTTCTCACCCTCGCCCCCGTCGGCGCCGCGTTCCATATCGGCATGGGCGATCGCCTGGTCGAGGATCGACAGCCCGTCGCGCACCGATCCCTCAGCCGCCGCGGCGATGAGCGCGAGCGCCTCCGGCTCGGCCTCCACTCCCTCTTGGCGGCAGATACCGGCATAATGCTGCTCGAGCAGCTCGCTCGGGATGCGCCGCAGGTCGAAGCGCTGGGTGCGGCTGAGCACGGTGACCGGCAGCTTGTCGACTTCGGTGGTGGCGAACAGGAATTTGACGTGCGCCGGCGGCTCCTCGAGCGTCTTGAGCAGCGCGTTGAAGGCGGGCTTGGACATCATGTGCACTTCGTCGATGATGTAGACCTTGTAGCGGGCCGAGACGCTCGCATAGCGCACCGCATCGGTCATCGCCCGCACGTCGTCGATGCCGTTATGCGAGGCGGCGTCCATCTCGATGACGTCGATATGCCGCCCTTCCGCGATCGCCACGCACGGCTCGCAGACCCCGCACGGATCGATCGTCGGGCCGCCTCGACCATCGGGGCCGATGCAGTTGAGCGCTTTGGCGATGAGCCGCGCGGTGCTGGTCTTGCCCACCCCGCGCACGCCGGTCATCAGGAAGGCATGCGCCAGCCGGTCGCGGGCGATGGCGTTGGCGAGCGTGCGGACCATCGGTTCCTGGCCGATCAGCTGGCTGAAGGTCTGCGGCCGGTACTTGCGGGCGAGCACGCGGTAAGGCTGAGCCGCGCCGGCGCCGGGGAGCGTCGGGGCAGCGGTCGAAGGCGCCGCCGACGCCAACGCTTCCGGCGGCGCCGTGAGGGGCTCGGCGCGGTCGGGCTCCGTTGCGCCGAACAGCGCCCCCTGGCCGGCTTTCTCCAGCTCGGCTGGACTTGGCGGGACGCGCTCGGGAGGCGCGGGCTGGTCGCCGAACATGTCGCCGGAATCGCTCATGCCGGCAATCTAGGGGGCGCCGGCTCGCATGTCGAACGGTTGCCGGGTAAGCTTCGGCTGGCACTCGGCCATGGAGGCGAGCGTTCGGGAGCATCGTCGATGTCCGTCATTGCGGGGCGCCATACCGCCAACCATCCGGGCCCCTTGGTGGTGTTCGTCATCGGGATTCGGATCAACCATTTCCACAAGCCACACCGATGGCTGCCGGTGGTGCGCTCGATGCGATCGATGATCGCCGAGCTTGCAGCCGATCCCGCCAGCGGCTTCCTGGGCGCCGAGTTCCTGCTGCGCGACCGGCGCACGCTCGCGCTCCTGCAGTACTGGGCCGAATTCGACCGGCTCGAAGCTTACGCCCGCGCGCCCGACAAGCGCCACCGGCCGGCCTGGACGGCGTTCAACAAGGCGGTGGGCAATGACGGGACGGTGGGCATCTTCCACGAAACCTACGTCGTTCCCGCCGGCGGGCATGAGACCATCTACGTCAACATGCCGCCCTTCGGTCTGGGCAAGGCGACGCGGCTGGTTCCCGCCGCCGGCAAGCGCCGCGAGGCGCGCGACCGGCTGCACGCGGTGACAGCGGACGGCGAGTAAGGAATGAAGGAGCCGGGCGACCCGTCGCCATCTACCTTGGCTGCTTCCTTCCGGACCTGACCAGGTGGGCAAACGCAAACGTCCACCCGACTCCCGCGCGTGATATGGCCGCCCCGCGACTGCAATGCAAGCTAGCGGAAGTTGTCGGCGTAGGCCTGGAGCTTGAGCGTGTGTGGCGCAGGCTCGTGCACCCGGGCCTCGATGCCGTAGCGCGCCGCATAGGCCTGTGCCGCAGCGCAGCTGGGAAAGGTGAGCTGGACCTGCTGGCGGACATCGCCGCTGCCGGCCCAGCCCATCAGCGGGTCGGGCTTCTTGGCCTCGGCCGGCAGGAAATCGAGCACCCATTCGTCACTACGCGCCTTGCCGGATTGCGTCGGGCTATTGGGGCGCTTGAAGATGACGGCCTGCATGCGCTACCCTCTAGGGCGAATTGCTGCGCGATCAAGACTGTGCGCGGGGGGCGGCGGCAAAGGCATTGCGGGTCTTGAGGCTCGGCTGCTCGGTCCACGGCTGTTCGGGCCAGCGATGCCGGGGATAGCGGCCTTTCATCTCGCGGCGGACCTCGGCCCAGCTGCCGCGCCAGAACCCGGGCAGGTCGCGCGTCGCCTGGAGCGGGCGGCCGGCGGGGCTCAGCAGGCGGATCAGGAGCGGCGTGTTGCCGACCATGGGGTGGTCGTCGAGCCCGAACAGCGCCTGCACGCGCAGGTCAACCGCCGGGCCGCCTTCGGCTGCGTAGTCGATGGGGTGCGTGGCGCCGGCGGGCGAGCGGTAGTCACGCGGCGCCAGCCGGTCGAGGCGCTGGCGATCCTCCCACCCGAGCAGGTCGAGCAGCGCCTGGGTGAACGCGCCGGGCGCCAAGAGGAGGTCGCGCCGGCCCTCGAGGAGGGGCGGCAGCCATTGCTCGGCGCGCGCGGCGAGGTGCTCGGGCGTCAGTTGCGCCAGCCCGGCGTGCTGGGCGCGCGCGAGGAGTTCGGCCGGCAGCAATTCCCCCAGGTTTTCCAGCGCCTTTTCCCCAAGCAACCGGGCAACCGCCGCGCTGTCGGGTGTCGGGTCGGGAACAATTGCCAGCGTGATCCCGCCCAGCCGCCGCTCGAGCCGCGCCGCGACCGCCGATCCGGTCCAGCGCAGGGTCGCACGGCGCTCGACCCGGTGCCCCAGCCAGCGCTCGACTTCGGCGCTTTCGAGCGCGAGCGCGCCGGTGATCCGCGCCTCCCGCGCCGCTCCTTGCGCATCGCCGATCGCCAGCCATTCGGCGCCCGCCAGCGGCGATGCCGGCTCGAGCCGGTAGCCGCGTCCCGCCGCCGACAACCATCGCTCGCCGGATGCCTCGCGGCGGCGCGCGAGATTATCGGGCAGCGCGGCGGCGAGCAGGATGCCGAGGGGAATCGCCCGGCCCGACGATCCCGCTCGGGCTGAGCCTGACGCAGCATCGTGTCGGATATGGATCGGGGAATTCGGCCCTTCCGCAGGCCCGGGGCGAGCGGATAGGAGGGATTTCGCGCGCCTCGCCCAGCGGTCGGCCAGCTTGCGGCTCGCCTCGGCGCGGGGGGAGCGGTCGCGCTCCCAGCTGGCGAGCCGGGCGGCCAGATCCTCGCCGCGACCGCCGAGCCCACGCTCCTGCAGGAGCAGCGCCAGCCGCGCGGCCGCAACCTCTTCCCCGTGCCGGGCGCCGAACAGCACCATGGCCGCCTGCCAGGGCGCCATCGGCAGCGCGGCCAGGCGCCGGCCGTGATCGGTGATCCGATCCGCCCGGTCGAGCGCCCCCATGCCGCGCAGCCGCTCGCGCGCCGCCGCCATGGAGGGCTCGGGCGGCGGGTCGAGCCAGGGCAGCGCGGCGGGATCGTCCACCCCCCAACGGGCGAGTGCGAGCGCCAGCGGAGCAAGGTCGGTGGTGAGCATTTCGGGCGGGTCGTAGGCGGCGCGGCCCATATCGGCCGCCTCCTCCCATAGCCGATAGGCGACGCCCGGACCGGTGCGCGCCGCGCGCCCTGCCCGCTGCGCCGCGGCCGCCCGGCTAGCGCGACAGGTGACGAGATGCGCAACGCCGGATGCGACATCGAACTCGGCGCGGCGGGCCAGGCCACTGTCGACCACCACCGATACGCCCTCGAGAGTGATCGAGGTTTCCGCGATGCTGGTGGCCAGCACGATGCGCCGCCGCCCGTCGGGATTGCGCCGGATCGCGGCGCGCTGCTCGGCGGGCGCAACCTGGCCGTGGAGCGGCAGCACGTGGGCGGCCGGCAGTCGCTCGGCGAGCCGCTCGCGCACCCGTTCGATCTCGCCGACGCCGGGGAGGAAGGTGAGGATATCACCAGCTTCCCTGCGCCAGGCTTGCACCACCGCGCGCGTGACCTGATCCTCGATGGTCTGTTCGGCCCTCGCGCCGAGCCACTCTATGCGCAGCGCAAAGGCGCGGCCCTCGCTCTCGATGACGGGCGTCCCTTCACCCAGCAATCGCGCGAACCGCTCGCCGGCGATCGTCGCCGACATCACCAGGAGGCGCAGGTCATTGCGCAGCACCGCCTGGCTTTCGAGCGCAAGCGCCAAGCCGAGGTCGCTGTCCAGGTGGCGCGCGTGCGCTTCGTCGAACAGGACTGCAGAGACGCCGGAAAGCTCCTGATCTTCCAGAATCATACCCACGAAGATCGCCTCGGTGACGACGAGCACGCGCGTGACGCCCGAAGCCCGGCTGTCGAGCCGGGTCCGATAGCCGACCACCCCGCCGACCTCCTCGCCGAGCAGCTCGGCCAGGCGCTCGGCCGCGGCGCGAGCAGCCAGTCGGCGGGGGCTGAGGAGCACGATCTGCCCGCTGCACCAAGGCTCGGCGAGCAGAGCGGGCGCGACCGCAGTGGTCTTGCCGGCGCCCGGCGGGGCGATCAGGACCGCCGCGTTGCTCGTGCGCAGCGCGGCCAGCAGGCCGGGCAGCACGGCGTCGATGGGGAGGCGAGTTTCCATCCTATTCCTCACCGCCTGCTCGTGCTGAGCCTGTCGAAGCACTGCTCTTTCTCCAACGCTGCCCTGGAAGGCAGGACCGCCACTTCGACCAGCTCGGGGCGGGCGGGACGAGGGATTGCGCGACAGGACGGCCCCGAGCCCGAGGCTCAGTAGCCGCGCGCCACCGCGAACCTGGCGGTTTCCGTCAGCGCGTCGCGGGCCTTGCCGGCGGGGAAGATCGACAGCGCGTCGCAGGCGCGCTGGGCGTAATGACGCGCGCGCTCGCGGGTGGCGACGAGCGCGTCGTGGCGGCGGATGAGGGCGGTGGCGCGGGCGAGATCTTCGTCCGAATTGGCGAAACCGGCGACCGCATCCTGCCAGAACCGCCGCTCGCTTTCCGAGCCACGAGCGTAGGCGAGGATGACCGGCAGCGTCATCTTGCCCTCGCGGAAATCGTCCCCCCGGTCCTTACCCATCTTGCCGGTTTCGGAATCGTAATCGATCGCATCGTCCACCAGCTGGAAGGCAATGCCCAGGTGGCGGCCGAAGTCGTCGAGCGCGCGCTCGGCGGTCTCGTCGCGCTCGGCGACCACCGCGGCGATGCGGCAGGCGGCGGCGAACAAAGCGGCGGTCTTGGCGCCGATGATGGTGAGGTAGCGGTCCTCGCTGGTGTCGATCCGCCGCTGCGAGACGAGCTGGTCAACCTCGCCTTGGGCGATGATCGCGCTCGCCGAGGAGAGGATTTTGAGCACCTTGAGGCTGCCGTCCTCGACCATCAGCTCGAAGGCGCGGGCGAACAGGAAATCGCCCACCAGCACGGTGGCCGGGTTGCCGAAGACGATGTTCGCCGCCTCCTTGCCGCGCCGCGTCTCCGAGCCGTCGACGACGTCGTCATGGAGCAGCGTGGCGGTGTGGATGAATTCGACCGCCGCGGCCAGCTTGTGGTGCCGGGTGCCCAGGTACCCGACGAGTTCGGCGCCGGCGAGGGTGAGCATCGGCCGCATCCGCTTGCCGCCGCCCGAGATGAGGTGCCCAGCCAGCGCCGGGATCAGCGGAATCTCGCTTTGCATCCGCGACAAGATGACCTGATTGACCGAGTTCATCGCCGTGGCGGTGAGCGCCAGGATCGGATTGAGCGATGGCTCCGGCGGCGACGAAGCGCGCGGGAGAGGGAGAATATCGGCACTCATGTCCCGGTACGACATGGGGACGCCCGATCACCTTGGCAAGCGCGCAATTGCTGCTAGCAAGACGCCGATGGTCAGCCGCCCGCCTCTGTCCCCCGACCACCCGGCTCCAGCTGAAAGTTCTGCCGGGGCGAGCGCGGAAGCGGACGGCGCCGGGGTGGATAGCGTGCTGGAGGGCTATCGCCGCTCGATCGACAACATCGATGCCGCGCTCGTCTACATGCTGGCCGAGCGCTTCCGCATCACCCAGGCAGTGGGCGAGCACAAAGCCCGGCAGCGATTGGCCGCCGCCGATCCGGAACGCGAGCGGGTGCAGATCGCCCGCCTGCGGCGCCTGGCCGAGGAGGCCGATCTCGATCCAGAGTTCAGCGAGAAATTCATCCGCTTCGTGATCGACGAGGTCATCCGGCACCATCGACGCGCGCGCCGCCAAGGGCGTTGACTGTTCAGCGGCCTGGCAGAACTCCTTCGCCACCAAATCGCGCACCTTCGATCCGGCGCGCCTCGCCCACGTACCAGCCGATAAACATAGGTTGGATTTGTCGCCCGGTTGCGAGCGCAACGGAGGATATCTAAGCCGCGCTGGGGTCGTGGAAACTTAGAGGGGGAAATGTGCATGATTGCACGTCCATGCGGTGCGTTCACGCGACAAAAGGTCATGAACGCCGGCTGTTTAGCAGCGACCAACTCAGGCGTTCGCGCAGCTTGGTTCCACTGGCTGAGCCGAATCGCCGTACTTTTCACCTTGTTCCTGGTCGCCCCGGTGCAGGCGCAGACTTGCGACATCGCCTCTCCCCTCAAAATCGGGGTTGGCGCGTGGTCGTCATTGGGTCCGACCCAGATGGACAAGGATCTCGCGGCAATCAGGTCGCAATGGCATTACGACTGGGGGCCGACCCCGAAATCCTCCCGTACCGGTTATGTCCCGATGATCTGGTCGCCCCAGTATATGAATTACGCCAAGGACGCGCCGGGCAAAGTCCTCCTGACCTTCAACGAGCCGGACAACGCGCACCAAGCTAACTTGTCGGTTACTTCGGCGCTGTCACATTGGCCGACGCTGATGGCGACCGGCAAGCGCCTGGGCTCCCCGGCGGTGCAGACCGGCAACGAGATCGGGAGCACCAAGTGGCTCGGGCAATTCATGGCTGAGGTGAAAAGTCGTAATTACCGAGTGGACTTCATAGCGGTGCATTATTATACGACGAACCGAAGCGTGCTTGCTTTCAAGAATTACTTGATAAGTATTCGGAAGGCCTACAATCGGCCGATCTGGATTACCGAATGGGCTTTGGCTGATTGGGCGAACCCTGGTCGTTTTTCAGTAACCGACCAAACCACTTTCTTCCAGCAGGCTACGGAGATGATGGACGACCTGACCTATGTCGAGCGTCATGCCTGGTTCGGCTTGTATGACGGAATGGACGGGTGGGACCTCAATTCGGGCCTCGTCCATAACGGCGCGCGCACTCCCGTCGGCAACGCTTTCCGGACCGAAACGCTGTGCTGATCGTGCCTTTGCGAAGGGGTCAGGCCTCCATCCGCTCGGCCAGCGCCAGCCACCGCGTTTCGGCCGCTTCCTTTTCCCGGCGCGCCTGGTCGAGCGCCTGGGTGATCCGGGCGAACCTGCCCGGATCGCGGCCGTAGAGGCCGGCATCCGCCAGCGCCTCCTCATCGCGCGCGATCATGCCATCCAGCTCGTCGATGCGTGCAGGTAGCAGGTCGTAATCGCGCTGATCCTTGAAGCTGAGCTTGGCCGCCGGCGGGAGCGGCCGCGCGGCCGGTGGCGAGCCGTTGCCTGCGACTAGCGCCTGCCGACGCGGGCCGACACCGTCGCGCCGGGTGCGCTTGGCCTGCCAATCCTCGTAGCCCCCGGCGACGATGTCCACCTCGCCGCTGCCATCCATGCCCAGCGTCACCGTGACCGTGCGGTCGAGGAAGTCGCGGTCGTGGCTGACGATCAGCACGGTGCCGTCATAATCGGCGACCACCTCCTGCAGCAGGTCGAGCGTCTCGAGGTCGAGGTCGTTGGTCGGCTCGTCGAGCACCAGCAGGTTGGAGGGCCTGGCGAACTCGCGGGCCAGCAGCAGGCGCGAGCGCTCGCCGCCCGAGAAGGTGCCGATCTTGGCTTCGACCAGCGAGGGATCGAACAGGAAATCCTTGAGGTAGGCCTGAATGTGCTTGCGGGCGCCGCGCACGTCGATCCAGTCGCCGCCGTCGGCCAGCACCTCGCGGACGGTCTTTTCAGGGGAAAGCAGGCTGCGCTGCTGGTCGATCATCACGCCCGATAGCGTCCTCGCTCGGGTTACCGTGCCCTGGTCGGGGGCGATCTCGCCGGTGAGCAGCTTGAGCAGCGTGGTCTTGCCCGCGCCATTGGCGCCAACGATGCCGATCCGGTCGCCGCGCTGGATGCGCAGCGAGAAATCGCGGATGATGGCGCGCATGGCGCCCGCCTCCCCCTCGCTGCCGGGTGCGGCGGGATAGAACTTGCTCACGCCCTCAGCCACGATAACCGATTTGGTTTTCACATCGTCGCTGACCAGCTTCAGCTTGGCGGTGCCGCCGGGCGAGAGCATCGCCGCGCGGGCGCTGCGCATGGCCCGCAGCTGCTCCAGCCGGCCCTGGTTGCGCTTGCGCCGGGCGGTAACCCCACGCTCGAGCCAATGCGCCTCGAGCTTGAGCCGGGCATCCAGCTTCTCGGCCGCGCGCGCCTCCTCGGCATAGACCTGTTCTTCCCAGGCTTCGTAGCCTCCGAAGCCCACGTCCTTGCGCCGCAGATTACCCCGGTCGAGCCACAAGGTGGCGCCAGTCAGCCGCTTGAGGAAGGTGCGATCGTGGCTGATGGCGATGAACGCGCCCTTGTAGCGCCCGAGCCAGGCTTCCAGCCAATCGATGCCGGCAAGGTCGAGATGGTTGGTCGGCTCGTCGAGCAGCAGCAGGTCGGGCTCTTGCGCCAGCGCCCGCGCGAGCGCCGCGCGCCGCCGCTCGCCGCCACTGGCGCTGGCCGCCCGGCGGCCCATGTCGATGCCGAGCTGGTCGGCGATGGCCGCCACGCCGTGCTCGGCCGGCGCATCGGCACCCGCCAGCGCGAACTCCATCAGCGTGGCGAAGCGCGCGACGTCGGGGTCCTGCTCCAGCGTCACCACATGGGTTCCCGGCTTAACCTTGCGCGTGCCAAGATCGGCCTCGATGCGGTTGGCGATAAGCTTGAACAGCGTGGTTTTTCCGGCGCCGTTGCGGCCGATGAGCGCGATCCGGTCGCGCGCGCCGACATGCAGGTCCAGGCCGCGGAACAGCCAGCCGCCGCCCTGCTGCAGGCCCAGCCCTTCCCAGCTGAGGATCGGTGGTTCCGCCATCCGCGGCGAGATAGGCGGGGGGCACGCCCCCGGCAAGCGCAGCCCTTTTCCCGCTAACGATCGTGCGTTCAGTGGCCGGTAACCGCCACTTGCCCAGGGCCTGGCACGCTCTGCTGAAAGGACCCTGCCCATGCTGCGCTATGCCCTTGCCCTGAATGCTGCGCTTGCCGCCACTCCGCTGGCCGCCGCAGAAGTGACCATCGGCGCCCGCGGCCCGGTGGTGGAGTTCAGCATTGCCCAGAGCGTGGAAGCGCGACCCGACATCGCCGACGTAAGCGCCGGGGTGACGAGCGAGGCGCCCACTGCAATCGGCGCCATGCAGGCCAATGCGCAGGCGATGAGCGCGGTGACCGCGCGCATCAGGGCGCTGGGGATCGCCGTCGAGGATATCCAGACGGCCGGCATCAGCCTCAGCCCGCACTACGATTACGATCAGGAGAACCGCCGGCAGATTTTTCTCGGCTACCAGGTGAGCAACCGCCTCCAGGCCACCCTGCGCGACATCGCGCGGGTGGGCGAAGTGCTCGATGCGCTGGCAGCGGTTGGCGCTACCGACCTCTCGGGGCCGAACTGGTCGATCGGGGACCCCGATGCGGCCCGCGCCCAGGCGCGCGAGCGGGCGCTGGGCACGGCGCGCGAGCGGGCGCTCGAATATGCGCGCCTGACCGGCTTTGCCGACGTGCGGCTGCTGCAGGTGAGCGAAGCGGCGCCGTTCGACCGCCCCATGCCGTTCGCGCGGGCCGAACGGGCGGACGCGGCCCAGGCATCCACCCCGGTGGAACCGGGCCTGGTTGAAGCGGGGGTGACGATCACGGTGACTTACGAGCTGGTCTCCTGAGCCCAACGCGCCGCCTGAACGCGGCGCTGTTGCAGCATTCACTGCTTGTTCAATGCGTTCAACCTAGGCACTTTACCGCCATGCAGCGCATTTTCGTTCCCATAGCCGCCCTCGCCTTGCTGGCCGGGTTGATGCCCGGCGCGCCCGCACTCGCCCAGAGCCCGCAGAACCAGGGCGATCAAGGGCGTGCGCGTGCCGAGATGCGCGCCGGGCGCAACATGCCCATCGGCGAGATCGAGCGGCGCATCATCCCGCGCCTGGGCCGGGCCGATTATCTCGGTTTCGAATATGACAGTTCGGCCGGCGCCTACCGGCTGAAGTTCATCGAGGGCGGGCAGGTCATCTGGGTCGATGTCGACGCCAAGACCGCCAACGTCCTGCGCATTTCGCGCTGACTCCCCGGCAGCTGCGGGGGACCCGAGCCGCCACTTGCTTGACGCCGGTCTTCGCAGCCCCCAAACCTGTGCGGGTGTAAGCAGGGGAGAGTGAATGCGGATCCTGATTGTCGAGGACGAGCCCACGCTCGGCCCGCAGCTCAAGAACACGCTCGAGCAGACCGGCTACGCGGTCGACCTCTCGACCGATGGCGAGGACGGGCACTTCATGGGCTCTACCGAAGATTACGATGCGGTGGTCCTCGATCTGGGCCTGCCCGAGATCGACGGCCTCACCGTGCTGGGCATGTGGCGCCGCGAGGGGCGCAACTTTCCGGTCCTCGTGCTCACCGCGCGCGACAGCTGGTCGGACAAGGTGGCCGGGCTGGATGCCGGGGCCGACGATTATCTGGCCAAGCCGTTCCAGACCGAGGAGTTGATCGCTCGCCTGCGCGCGCTCATCCGCCGCGCTTCGGGCAATGCCTCGAGCGAGCTCAGCGCCGGCGAGGTGCGGCTCGACACGCGCTCGGGCCGGGTGACGCGCGCGGGCGAGGCGGTCAAACTGACCGCGCAGGAGTACAAACTGCTCAGCTACCTGATGCATCACAAGGGCAAGGTGGTCAGCCGCACCGAATTGATCGAGCACATCTACGATCAGGATTTCGACCGCGATTCAAACACGATCGAGGTCTTCGTCACCCGCATCCGCAAGAAGCTGGGGGCCGATGTCATCACCACCATCCGTGGCCTGGGCTACAGCCTCGACGACCCCGCCGAAGCGTCGCACGCCTAGCGTCGGCGCGCCGGGCGAGGATGCTGCGTCGGCCTCCTCCGGCCCGGCCGGCGGAGCGGCGCCCGTGGCGATCGCCCCCGCGATAGAGCCGTCGGCCCCTCCCGCTCCTTCTCCTCCTGCCAGCACGGCTCATACCGGCAGCATCGCGCGGCGCATGATGCTGATCGCGGCCGGCTGGATCACCATCCTGCTGCTCGCCGGCGGCGTGGCGCTCGACCGCACGCTGACCGCGCTGGTTTCCCGCCAGTTCGACGAGCAGCTCGAATACGTGCTCACCGCCATGATCGCGTCGGCCGAGATCGACCCCCTGGGGGATGTGTGGTTCAACCGGCCGCTGGAAGACCAGCGCTTCATGGAGCCCAATAGCGGCCTCTACTGGCAGACCAGCGGCGCTGGGCGGGAGGACTATGCCTCGCGTTCGTTGTGGGATCGCACGTTGCTGATTCGCGAGAATCTGAATGCCACCGAGCCGGTGTTCTACAATTCCGCGCAATTTGCCGACGAGCACCTGCGGATCGTCCAGCGCACAGTCCGCATTCCAGGCAGCGATACCGACTGGCAGTTCGTCGTGGCGGGATCGCGCGAGGAACTGGACGACCAGATCAGGCCCATCCGCTCGATCCTGTACTGGAGCTTTGCGGTGCTGGGCGTCGGCATCATCCTGATGGCGATGCTGCAGACCTGGTACGGGCTGGGCCCGCTGCGCCGCATCCGCCAGGCGATTGCGCGCATCCGCACCGATGGCAGCAACCGGGTTACCGATCCGCTACCCCTGGAAGTCCAGCCGTTGGTGGACGAGTTGAACGCACTGCTCGCCCATTCGGAGCGGCAGGCGGAAGAGGCCCGCACGCACGCGGGCAACCTGGCGCATGCCCTCAAGACGCCGCTGACGGTAGTGACCAACGCCGCCAGCGCCGATGCGCCCGACCTATCCGCCACGGTGCTGCGCGAGGCGCTGGTGATGCGCCGACAGGTCGATCACCATCTTGCGCGCGCGCGCGCGGTAGGTCGAAGGGCGATCGGCCTGTCGCGCACCAATGTGCTGGAAAGCGCCGATGCGGTGCAGCGGGCGGTCTCCAGGCTTTACCCGCAGGTGCGCTTCGACATCACCGGCTCGCCCGGGGCCGAGGTGGCGATCGAGCGGCAGGATCTCGATGAGATCCTGGGCAATGTGATCGAGAATGCGGCCAAGTACGGCGGCGGCAGCGTCTTCGTGACCGTCGATCCCGACCCGGCCGCGCGGCTGTGCGCGGTATGGGTGGAGGATGACGGCGCGGGCATCCCGCAAGCCGAGCGCGGCGCCATTTTCGCCCGCGGCGCGCGGCTCGATACCGAGAAGCCGGGCACGGGCCTGGGCCTCGCCATCGTGCGCGACGTTGCCAGGATATACGGCGGCGAGGTCGAGCTGGGCGCCAGCGAGGATCTGGGCGGGCTGCTGGTGAGCGTACGGATGCCGCGCAGCCGAACGGGCATCACGGTGGCGGCGGCTCGCCCTGCATCGTGACCCGGCAGCCGGGCTGTCGCCTTGGTGAAATGGTCAGGCGATGCGATAGTAATCGGCCACCCGCTCGAGTGCGAGCTTGAGCACGAGCTTGCCGCTACGGGCGGGCCAGTGCAGCGACTTCTCCGCCTCGGGCAGTGTCTCGCCTGCGCACACGACGCGCCACACGATGTCGCTCAGCCCCTTGCCCGCCTGCTTGAGCGCCGCATCGAACCGGGCGCGGGCCGCAATCTGCCCTTCGGTGCTCGACAGGCCCGGGTCTCCGGTGGTCTTGATGCGCACCGGATCCCACCGCATGGTGATGCTCGGGCCCAGTTGCGAGCGTTCGTAATCGGCCCGCAGGCGCTCGCCGGCATCGTACAGGCGATCCTCCAGATGGCCGTGCGCGTGCAGCCAGCTGAGCGGCGATTCGGCGATGTTCACCGTCACGCTGCGCCGGTTGCGGCTCACGCCCTTGAACCCGCGCGGCCCTTCGCTCGTCAGCTCCCGCTGAACCAGTTCCTGCTTCATGGCGTTCGCGAATCCCCTGGATTGCCGATGGCCGGCCTTGCCAAAGGGGGAAGCTTGTAGGAAAGAGTTAAACCATAATGGTTGGAAGAGAGATTGCAGCATGATCAATCGCATCCGCGATATCCGCCGGCGGAAGGGCATGACCCTCGCCGAGGTGGCGGCCGCCTGCAAGCCGCCGACCACTGCCCAGACCATCGGCCGGCTGGAGACCGGCACGCGCAATCTGTCGCTCGCCTGGATGAACCGGATCGGTACGGCGCTCGAAGTCGCTCCCGAGCTGCTGGTGAAAGGCGCCGGGACGCCGCTGCCCCAAGTGGTCGCCCGGCTCACCGAGGGCGGCGCGGAGAGCCTGTCGGCCCCCCGCGACGCGATCCTGCCGACCGATCTCACCGGTGGAGCGACCGGCGAGGCGCCGCTGGTATGCCTGGTGGTGGAGGCGGCGCAAGGTGAATATCGCACCGGCGACCAGCTGTGGCTGCGCCAGGTTCCGCCCGACGATGCGCCGCGCCTGTTCAACCGCGACGTGCTCGCCCCCCGCCCCGGTGGCCGCTTCGCCTTCGGCCGGCTGATCGACCGCAAGGGCACGATGGTGGGGCTGCTGCCGCCGGCGGCGGGCCAGCGGCAGGTGGTGATCGACAAGCCCGCCTGGCTGGCGGTGGCGGAGATGCTGGTTCGCAAGATGTGAAGGCGATTGCGGCCTTGGTGCAACGAGATTGCACTGCCGCCACTCGATCCACCGCTCGCCGCGAGCTTGTCGCAAGGCTGTCCTGATCATTCCTCGGTGCGTTGGTCGGAAAAGCGCTCCTTCGACCAGCTCAGGACCAGCAGAGATGAGGGCGCTCTAGCCCTCCCCCCGCGCCTTACGCTCCTGCCGCTCGGCCGCGGTTTCGGTGGGGACGAAGCTGTCCGAGGTGACGCCCAGCCAGATGAGGATCGGGGCGGCCATGTAGACCGAGGAATAGGTCCCGACGAATATGCCCAGGGTAATGGCCGCGGTGAGGCCGAACAGGGTCTCAGGGCCGAACAGCAGCAGCGGAACCAACGCCAGGAGCAGGCTGAGCGAGGTCATCACCGTGCGCGCCAGCGTTTCGTTGACCGACAGGTCGAGCAGTTCGGCCAGGGGCATGCGGCGGTATTTCTTCAGGTTCTCGCGGATACGATCGTAGATGACGATCGTATCGTTGAGCGAATAGCCGATGAGCGCGAGGATCGCGGCGATGATCTGCAGCGAGAACTCCATCTGGAACAGTGCGAACATGCCCAGCGTGAGCGACACGTCGTGGAACAGCGCCAGCAGCGCGCCCACGCCGAACTGCCACTCGAAGCGGACCCAGATGTAGATCGAGATCGCCAGCATGGCCGCGAGCAGCGCATAGGCCGAGGTGGTCCGGAACTCGCCCGCCACCTTGCCCGAGACGGTCTCGTTGGCGTCGCGCCGGACGTTCTCGTACTCGCTTTCGATCGCGGCAATGACCTCGTTGCCGATCCGGGTAGCCGCTCCGGGCTGGTCCTCGACGCCTTCCGGCAGGGCGATGCGGATCGACACCGAATTGGCATCGCCGAAGCGCTGGATGACGGGGTCGCCAAAGCCCCTACTGTCGAGCTCCTCGCGTAATTGGGCAATCGGCGCCTCCGCGCGATCCTCGAACGTTACGCGCACTTCCTGCCCGCCGACGAAATCGACGCCGAAATTGAGGCCCTGGGTGAACACCAGCGCCCAACTGGCCGCGATGAGCAGCGCGCTGACGAGGTAAAATGGCACCCGCCAGCGCAGGAAGCGGATGTTGGTGTCTTCCGGGACCAGCTTGAGGAGGCGCATAATCGGGTTCCCCTCAGATGTTGATGTCGGTGGGGCGCGTGCGGCGCAGCCAGCCGGCCACCCACATGCGGGTGAGGGTGACGGCGGTGAACACCGAGGTGAACAGGCCGATGATCAGGACCACGGCAAAGCCGCGCACCGGCCCCGAGCCGAACAGGAACAACAGCAGGCCGGCGATGAGATTGGTGACATTGGCGTCGTAGATTGCGCGCGAGGCCTCGCGATAGCCGTTCTCGACTGCGGCGACCACGCGGCGGCCGCGCTTGCGCTCCTCACGGATACGCTCGTTGATGAGCACGTTGGCGTCCACCGCGGCGCCGATGGTGAGCACGAAGCCGGCGATGCCGGGCAGCGTGAGCGTGGTGTTCATCAGCGCCATGATCGCCAGGATCATCAGCACGTTGATGACGAGCGCGATGGTGGCGTAGATGCCGAAACGGCCGTAGACCGCGATCATCAGCGTGATCACCAGCAGCGCCCCCACGCCCATCGCGATCATGCCGCTGCGGATCGAATCGGCGCCCAGGTCCGGCCCCACGGTGCGCTCCTCGATGACCGTGAGGTCGACCGGCAGCGCGCCCGAGCGCAGCGAGATGGCCAGCGCATTGGCCGCCTCGGTGGTGAAGCCGCCGGAGATCTGCGCGGTGCCGCCCAGGATCGGCTCGTTGATGTTGGGCGCAGACAACACCTCGTCGTCGAGGATGATGGCGAACTGGCGGTTGACGTTCTGCGTGGTCAGGTCGGCGAAGCGCCGGCTGCCGGTGGAATCGAAGGTGATGGTGACCACCGGCTCGTTGGTCTGCGGGTCGAAGCTGGCCTGCGCGTCGGTGAGCGAATCGCCGCGGATGCCGCCAAGCCGCCGCACCGCAATGGTCGCCCCCGCATAATCGCTGCCGGGCGCGCCGGGGACGATCTCGCTGCCCGGCGGGGCGATGCCCTGCAGCAAGTCGGCTGGGAGGGCGGCGGTGTCGACCAGCTTGAACTCCAGCTCGGCGGTTTGGCCGAGCAGGTCCTTGAGCGCCTGCGGATCTTCCAGGCCGGGGACCTGCACGACGATGCGCTCGGCGCCCTGGCGGATGATGGTCGGCTCGCGGGTGCCCAGCGCGTCGATGCGGCGGCGCACCACCTCGGTCGCGCTGTCCATCGCTTGGGTGACCGCGACGGCAAGCCCCTCGTCGGTCTGCTCCATGACGATCCGCTGGCCATCGACGATGCTGATGGTCCAGTCGCGCTGGCCGGTGAGTCCGGCGCCCTGGGTAAGCGGCTCGAGTGCGTCGCGGGCCGCATCGACCTGGCCGGCGTCTTCGAGCAGCAGGCTGAGGCGGCCGCTGGAAGTCGACACGTTGCCGAACTCGATGGTCTCGCCCTCGAGCGTGTTGCGGACCGCCTCTTCCATGACCTCGAGCCGCTGGCCGGCGACCTGCGAGGGATCGGCCTCGAGCAGGATGTGGCTGCCGCCCGCCAGGTCGAGGCCGAGATTGACCTGCGGGTCGGGCAGTTGCCGCGGCCAGGCGCCGCCGGCAAGCGAAACCATCGAGGGCAGCGCCGCTGCGACCACCGTGAGGGTAACGGCCCACAGGAAAATGCGCTTCCAGCGCGGAAAGTCGAGCATTGCCGGTCCGCTGGCCTGGCTCAGTCGTTGGCCGGCTTGGCGCCGGGCGGCAGGATGTCGCCGATCGTCGTCTTGACCGTTTTCACCCGCACGTTGGGCGCGATTTCGATCTCGGCGTAAGCATCGTCGACCCGCATGACCTTGCCCACGATGCCGCCGGCGGTGACCACCTGATCGCCCTTCTTGATGCCCGCGATCTTGGTGGCGTGTTCCTTCTGCCGCTTCATCTGGGGGCGGATGATCAGGAACCAGAAGATGACGATCATGCCTATGATCGGCAGGAACTGCACCCATCCGGGGGGAGCTGCGGCGCCGCCGGCGGCGAGGATATCGAGCATGAGATCGGCCTGTCAGAAAGGTGGATGCGTGGGTTAATCGGGGCAGCCGGGGCGGACGGCAAGCCTGCCCGGTTGTTGGCCTCGGTTGGTGGCGCGAGCGCCTAGCAGCTATGGTGGGGAGTGGCAAATGGGTGCGCCACCCGCCGGCATCGCACGGCTTGCCTTGCGCCGCCCCGCTGCCTATACGCCCGGCCTCCACTGGATCGGGACGTAGCGCAGCCTGGTAGCGCATCACACTGGGGGTGTGGGGGTCGGAGGTTCGAATCCTCTCGTCCCGACCAGTGGTTTTCTATTGGAACCAGCAGCTTAAGCGGGCGGCGTCAGTTGCCCGTTGGGCTTGCAGCCTCGGCCCGTAAGCAGTTCGTAAGTGCCTGCCACGCGGGCGCCCTGATTGCGCTCGTCCGCCGCTGAGAGTGGCTGCGAATGCGGGATGAAGTCATCGACCAATGAACCAACCTCTCACGTGGCTGATGCCCTGCGACCGGTTGGAGGTGCTACGCTCGCTTGCCACCGTGGTCACAGCGGGGATCGCGATCGCAGCGCTGAGGAACTGGCGAGAGCAAGGCCAGGCGAAGCGAAGGGGCCGAGTTCCGCGATGAGTTGATCGGGGCAACCCACACCACACATAGCTCAGGTGCGCCGATCTTCCCCTGGTTACGCGGCACCTTAGGTTAGCCCGTCAGGCGCTGCTCGGCCGGGTCGGGGGTGAGATACGAGGGCCGAGGGCATGCGGTGCCGATTGTACTATCCTGCGATGGATCCGAACAGGGCTTGGCGCGCTTCGACGTGCCTGGCCTGGCGGCATCGGTGGACGAGCTCGACCCTCAAGGTGGGCAAGAAGCTCTCCAAGGGGGCGTTGTCGTCGCAGCTGCGGGTGCGGCTCATCGACGCTGTCGCGCCAAGAGCGGCAAGGTGCTCGACATAGGTCCCGGCCGCATAGTGCGATCCCCTGGCGCAGGGGTGGAGATCAGCCGGGATGGGGGCCATCGATGGCGAGGCGGCTTCGCCCGCATAGTCATGCCGCTGACCTGCAGGGTCCGCTGCCGGCGGCGCCGCATCGGCGGCATGATCCCCAGTTCACGCGCCACGTCGGTCTGAATCCGGCCGCTCGTCTCCCGCCACGCCACCGCCTCATCGGTGAGGTAACGCCTCCCAACCTTCGCCTCCCTCCGCCTCCCGGCCCCGCAAAGCCGATCATCGGTGTCCGCGCAATCAGCGGGAGATCAGAACGACATCGGACGCAGAGCCGCCTGCGGCAATCTTGAGACCGTCGGACAAGCCGCCACCCCTGACAATCACACCGACGATCAACACTCGCCAGCGACAATCAGCGTCGCTAGCCCAACAACATCACGATCACCGGACTCGCACCGTCATCCCCGCCGTCCTCTCATCCAGATCGTCGCGGTACAGCGCCGCTGCCGCCGGCCGATCAGCCGCGTGGCGGGAGTTCCAGGCGCCATGTCTCGGATCGGAGGCCAGCCACCAAAGGAGTACGGGGAGCAGTGCCAGGTAAAGGACAGTGCTCCCGGCGATTGTCGCGGCGACGCGCTCGCGCGAAGCGTCGTTCGCGGGTGCAAGGGACGCAAATACGCTGCTGGGCGTGGCCGACTGCAAGATAAGAATGGCCGCGGCGACACCGGCGAGGCCGAACAGCCACGTCGCGAGGCCGCCGGCGGTAACACCGATGATCAGCCGCAGCGCAGCCCAGTGCGCCACGCGCAAGACGGCGGCGGAGGTTGTGCGGCCAAGCGCGTGCCCAAGAGCGAGAAGCATCATCGGCATGGCGGTAGAGCCGAGCGCGTCGCAGACGTGAAGCAGCCATCGAGGTGGCGTGCCTCCGCTGCTGATGAAGATGAGCGCCGCGCCCAAGCTCATCGCGACCGGGGCCGCCCGGACGATCCGCCGACGGCCGCCCTCTGGATCGGTCAGCGCCAGCGCGCCGGTCTGCAGCACCAGGCAAAGCACGAAGACGATCGTGGCGTAGGTCAGGCCCTGCGCGCCGAGCGCGGCGTTGCTCACGGGAAGCCCGATGTTGCCCACATTGCCGAACGCCAAGGCCGGACGCAGGGTGGATTCCATCGAGCTGCAGCGGCTCACGAGCGTGGCCAAGCCGACGGAGATCCCTACCGCCGTCGCGGCCGCGAGCAGGTAGTTGCCGACGACCAACGCGCCGATTTGCCCCTTCGTCAGCGCCGAAAAGACCAGGCATGGGACGGCCACCATGAGGGTGAGCGCCGTCAAGGACCGGTGGTCAAACGGAAGCCCGGCGCGGCGCCAAACGAACCCGATCGCGATGATCGCGACCAAGGGCGCCAGGATGAAGATCTGTTCTTCCACCATGCCCCTGAGCATCGCGCTGGATAGTCAGTGTTGCAACGTTGATTTTTTGGCCTGGGTGGAGCGGTGATGCCGCAGTGATCGGGAATGCCTTTGAAGCTCCACGACTTTCCCTGATCGTCCGCGTCGTTCCGCATCCCCATCATGTATGGCCTGAAGGGGCTCAACCCTGAGATCGTCCAGGTCGACTTCAACTCGGGGGCCCAGCTGTCGGCTGCCTGCAGATTGGTCGCGCCTCCGGGTCTTGTGCCACGCTCGTAGACGATCAGGGTTCCCGGTCGCGGTCGCTAGCAATAGCGTTGCACTCGGACGGCTCCATCCCGACCCGCCGGTCGTGTGCTCAACAAAGATCGGGTGCTAAACTCCCGACCGGCAGCGGAGGCGCGGCCGACGATTGCAGAGGGAGACGATTGCAGAGGGAGTGGTATTCGCACTGGGTCGCCACAGGCTTCGCCGCCATGGAAGCGGATAGAGCAAGTCGGGGGAGAGTTCTGCATCGGCGATAGTGTGTCGATCGCCGGCGTGTGCCTCGTCGCTCAAATGCACAACGCCCGCCGGTTCAAGGTTGACCTGTCGCCGTTTGCGCGTCTCGTCGCAATCGACGGGGCCGTCTGCGGGGGCTGGCCCGCTCTCGCCCGCACCCAACCCTGAGGCGGTGGCTAGCGGGACATGCATCGGCTAGGTGGCGTCATGGCCAGCAGACGACCCCGACCGACCTCGCGTGACCTTCGGGCGATCGAGACCAAGGCGAACATCGCGCACGCGGCGCTTGGCCTGTTCGCGCAGAACGGGTTCGCGGGAACGTCCTCCCGGACAATCGCGCAGGCTGCCGGCGTGTCCAACGCGCTCCTGTTCTATCACTATCCGACCAAGGGTGACCTCCTACGAGGCATCATCGAGCACCATGCGACCTTCGGAGCAGAGGTCGCGGAAGTGGTGACCAGGCTGGGCGACCAGCCGCTCGCCGTTGTGTTCGGCATTGTTGTGACCAGGTTTGTAGCGTTGCTGGCGTCCGGCGGCACGGAGGCCCAGTTCTTCCGCCTTATGCTGATCGAATCGCAGACGAGCGACGATCACTTCGCGGTGATGGAATCGCTGATCGGGCGGGCCTCCGAGTCGCTGGGCAATTACCTACGCAGCCGTATCGCGGCGGGCGAGGTTAGGCCGGACGCTGGTCCAGACACTGCAGTGCGGATGCTCTTCGGCGCTCTTGCGCTGCATGTCATGACCAGCCCGCGCACGACGGCAGTCGACCACCGCGCCCGCTCGACCGCGTTTGCTGAGGAGGTAGTGGACATCATGACCAGAGGGCTGGTGCAGCCGTCGGCCGCTAGAGCGGGATGACATTACGCTGCACCATATCCTGAGTTTCTGAGGTAGGCTGCGCACTCGTTGGGTGGGAAGCGGTCGAGAAGTGCGCCGATGCGCTGCCAGGTTGCTTCCCTTGTTCGCTCTGCGGCGGCGCGCAG
>JANNOJ010000069.1:0-2325 GCA_031399025.1 Erythrobacteraceae bacterium
CAAGCATTCGGTGCTCAACGCACGCTTTCACGAACAGGAAGCTCGCATCGTGGCGCAGGCCGGGCGCCTCGGCATGGTGACCATCGCGACCAATATGGCGGGTCGCGGCACCGACATTCAGCTCGGCGGCAATATCGAATACCGCGTCGAGGACGAACTCAAGGATATTGCCGAGGGGCCCGAGCGCGATGCCGCCGTCGAGCGCATCAAGGCCGAGGTCGCGGCGGAAAAGGCGCAGGTGATCGAGGCTGGCGGGCTGTTCGTGCTTGGCACCGAACGCCACGAAAGCCGCCGCATCGATAACCAGCTCCGGGGCCGATCGGGCCGTCAGGGCGATCCCGGCCTCAGCCGCTTCTACCTCTGCCTCGAAGACGATCTGCTCCGCATCTTCGGCCCCGACACGCTGTTCTCCAAGATGATGAACGCCAATCTGGCCGATGGCGAGGCAATTGGCAGCAAGTGGCTCTCGAAAGCCATCGAAACCGCACAGAAGAAGGTCGAGGCGCGCAATTTCGAGATGCGCAAGCAGGTCGTCGAATACGACAATGTGATGAACGACCAGCGCAAGGTGGTTTACGAGCAGCGCGCCGAGATCATGGATGCCGAGGCGGTGGACGACGTGGTGGTGGACATGCGCCACGACGCGATCAACGCCGCGGTGGGCGAGGCCTGCCCTCCGGGATCTTACCCCGAACAGTGGGATATTCCCGGCCTCAAGGCGCGGCTTGAAGACAAGCTGGGGCTGACCCCGCCGATTGAGGCGTGGATGGCCGAAGACCGCATAGAACCCGAGATCATCGAGCAGCGCATCGTCGCGGAAGCCGATGCGATGACGGACGCCAAGATCGCACAGGTCGATCACCAGCGCTGGCGGGTGTTCGAGAAATCGATGCTGCTGCGCACGCTCGATCATCACTGGAAAGAGCACCTCGCCACGCTCGACGCGCTGCGCCAGGTAGTGTGGCTGCGCGCGCACGCTCAAAAGCAGCCGATCAACGAGTACAAGCAGGAAGCTTTCGGACTGTTCGAACGGATGCTCGACACGCTCCGCGAGGACGTCACCGGGCAGTTGCTGAAGATGAACGTCGCGCCCTCGGTGCCGATGGCGGTCCCAGCCGATGTGCTCGCGGGCCTGCCCGATTTCCTCACCGGCCACATCGATCCCCTGACCGGGCTCGACAACTCGGACGATTTCGACGGTTCGCGCTTCAACCCGGCGTTGTTCGGTTCGTTGGCGGGCAGTCCGGTCGCCGCGACGGGTGGCGAAAATCCGTGGGCGGGGCAGGAAGTCAGTCGCAACGCGCCCTGCCCTTGCGGCTCTGGCAACAAATACAAGCACTGTCACGGCGCGCTGGCGGCCTGACACCAATGCGCTAAAGGGCGCGGATGCTCTGGCTCGCCGCCGCCTTTTTCGCCACCGCTTTGCTCTACGCCAGCGTCGGTTTCGGCGGCGGATCGACCTACAATGCGCTGCTGGCGCTCTCTGGGGTCGATTACCGGTTGCTGCCGGTCATCGCGCTCGCCTGCAACATCGTGGTCGTGGCCGGCGGAAGCATCCGCTTCGCCCGCGCCGGGATTACGCCGTGGCGCGGCGCGCTGTTGCTGACAGCGCTTGCTGCCCCGGCCGCGTTTCTCGGCGGGCTCACACCGATCGATGAAGGTCTATTCCTGACGATACTCGGAGTGGCGCTGGTGCTGACCGCGCTCACCTTGCTGGTGCCGGTGCGCGAGCGGGAAGGGGTGCCGTCGCGCGGCGCCCGCCTGATCCCGTTCCTGGCTCTGCCGATCGGCTATCTTGCCGGGCTGGTGGGCATCGGCGGCGGCATCTTCCTCGCCCCGCTGCTGCACCTAACGCGCTGGAATTCGGCACGCGCAATTGCGGCCACCGCCAGCCTGTTCATCCTCGTCAACTCGCTGTTCGGTCTGGGAGGACAGCTTCTTAAGGGCGGCACGGACCGACTTGCTAGCGCGGTGACGCTTGGGCTCCCGCTGCTGATCGCAGTCGCGATCGGCGGGCAGATCGGCAGCCTGTTCGCCGCGCGCCTGCTGCCTCCGATGTGGATACGCTGGCTTACTGCCGCCCTCACGCTATGGATCGGCGCGCGCTTGCTGCTAGGTTAGCAGAAAGTGGCTCCCTGAGTTGGATTCGAACCAACGACCAAGTGATTAACAGTCACCTACTCTACCGCTGAGCTATCGGGGAGCGGTCCCGAAGGACGAGGGCGCCTATGACAAAGGCGAACCGCCAACGCAACCCTCAAGTGGTGAATTGTGACCCCGCGACCGTCAGGTCGTGAACTGTTCCATGGCGATGCGCTCGTCGAG
>JANNOJ010000009.1:0-46618 GCA_031399025.1 Erythrobacteraceae bacterium
ATCGGTATAGCCGGCCAGCATGATCGGCACGGTGCCGCAATTGCCATAGGCGGTGATCGCCGAGTTGAGCACGGTGGCCGCCTCGGGCGTGATCTCGGCCGAATCCCAGTCGAAGAACACGATGTACGGCCCCTGGTTGCACGTCACCCGCGGGGGCGGCGGCGGGGGAGGCGGCGGCGGCGGGGGAGGAGGAGGCGGCGGCGGCGGCGGGGGAGGCGGCGGGGCCGGCTCGGCGCCACCGAAGTTGAAGATGATCGAGCCCAGGATCGAGTGCGAGCTGAAATCGAAATCCTGCGAACGGCCGAGCTCGTCCTGCAGGCGAACGTCGGGCACGTTGAAGAACTTGTACTTTAGACCTGCATCAATGCCATCGGACAGCGGCGCGCGCAGCTGCGCCACCGCCTGCCAGGCCGCACGCACGTCATTGTCGTCCAGGAAGCCGGGGCCGCTGGAATTGACCGTGATGTCGACCATGCGAACATTGGCGATACCGACGCCGCCGCCGATCGCCAGGCCGATCCCGTCATTACCGCCGAAATCAAGCATCGCGTTCAACATGCCGGCCCAGATCTCGCCATTGCCGGCAACCGAGTCGAAGCTGCCGGACACCGGCGTCGAGCCGCCCGAGGGAACGCCCACGCCGGTGGCATCGATCTCTTCCAGGCTGAAGTTCTTGTACGAGCCTTCAAGCTCGGCGCGAATCGCTCCGAAATCGTAGCCGAGGAAGGCGCCGGCTTCCCAACCACGATCGGGATCGATCTCGATCGCATTGCCGGTTCCACCGACAAAGGTATCGAACTCCTCGACCAGGACGACGCCGCCCTCGGCCCCGACATAAACCTCGCCATCGCCCGCGATCGCCGGGCTGGCGAGTACCGCCGTAGCCGACGCCAAGCCGAGAACGGTCTTTCTCATATAGTATATCCCCAAGAAGAAGCGCTCGTCACGAATCATCGGCGCGTGGTTATCTCGTTCCAACCCCCTGCGCCAACCCTAAGACGCCTCCATTACGGTTGGGTTCCAAGGGTTGCGCGATCACAACAGCCGCAGCTGGCCATCGGTCTCGGGCGCGCGGAACTGGGTGCAATCGAGCTCGAACCGCACCTTGCCCAGCCCGGCGCGGCGGCACGCCAGGCGGAACCGCGCGCGGAACAGATCGGCCCATACCCCGCTCGGCTGCATCCGGCTGAAGAACGCGCCATCGTTGTCCCGCCCCGAGCGGATCGAGCGGACGATGGCCATCACCTTGCCGGCCCGCTCGGGGAAATGGACCTGCAGCCATTCGCGGAACAGGGGTGCGACTTCATGCGGCAGGCGCAGGACGATCCATCCCGCCGAAGCGACGCCCAGCGCGGCCGCGCGGGCGACGATCTCCTCCATGAACCGGTCGGTGATGGCCGGGATGACGGGAGCGACCGAGCAATGCGTCGGGACGCCGGCCTCGGTCAGGCGCCCGAGCGCGGCGAGCCGCTTGGCGGGAGCTGCGGCGCGCGGCTCGAGCTTGCCCGAGAGCTTGGGATCGAGCGTGGTCACCGAGATGGCCACGGCCACGAGCCGGCGCACGGCCAGTTCGCGCAGCAGGTCCAGGTCGCGCAGCACGCGGTCGGACTTGGTGGTGATGGTCACCGGGTGGCGTGCTTCCAGGCATACTTCGAGCAGCTGGCGGGTAAGCTGGTAGCGCGCTTCGATCGGCTGGTAGGGATCGGTGTTGGTGCCCATGGCGATGGGGCGCGGCACGTATTCGGGCCGGGCCAGCGTGGCGCGCAGCAGCCGTGCCGCGTCGGGCTTGGCGAACAGCTGCGTCTCGAAATCGAGGCCGGGCGAAAGGTCGTGGACAGCGTGGGTGGGGCGGGCGAAGCAGTAGACGCAGCCGTGTTCGCAGCCGCGGTAAGCGTTGACCGAGCGATCAAAGGCGATGTCGGGCGATTGGTTGAACGACAGGATGGACTTGGGCCGCTCCTCGGTAACGGTGGTGCGCAACGGGGGTGGCGAGCCATCGAGCATCGCCACGAAATCGCGCCAGTCGCCATCTACCTCGCGCGTTGCCAGGCCAAAGCGCGTGGACACCCTGCCCGACTGGGCACCGCGGCCGGAAGGGGAGAGATCGTGCGCCATGTTCTGTGCTGGAAACATACCGGGAACAAAGGGATCGGGCAAGCGGAAGAAGCTGCGTCGGGCGGCGGCGCGGCGAGGCCCCCGGCCGGATCCCGGTCGATCATCGTCTCCACGGTATCATGCGGGTGGAGCATGAATTCCCGGTACATCCGGAAATGCGGGGTCACTTCCAGCACGGTTGGCCTGAGGCCGCAGCGCTCGACCTGCCACGGGTCCGCATCGGGCAGCGCCATCAGGATCGGCGAGTGAGTGGCCATCAACGCCTGACCATTGTTGGCCCGTTGGCTCCGGCGCAGCAGCTTGAGGAACTCGAACTGCCTGCTTGGTGACCAGGGCAGCTTCTGGCTCGTCAAGGGTAAAGAGGCCTCGTTCGGACCGGCGCTCCTCAAAGAGGCTGAGAAACCCTTCCCGTGCGAGGCACCCGGATAACCGGCGCGCGGCGAGCCGGCATCATCGTGCTAGCGCGCCACCGAAACGAAGGTCTCGGCACGGAAGAACCAGCCGTTGCGGACCTGTGGCAGCCATGCGGCCTTGAGAAGGTGCCCCAGACGCGCGGCGGCTTCGCCCGAGTTGGCCGATTGCTCGACCGCACGCATGCCTTGTGCCCCGCCACTGTCGCTGAAGCCCGGCCATGGTGGCGATCGCTTCCAGAAGCGTCGATTTGCCCGAGCCATTGTCGTCCACGATGATGGTGACCGGCTTCTCGAACGTGATTTCGTGGCCGCCGCTTTGAATGACAGGACGCGACCGGGGATAGCTGTCCCAGTCCAGCTGCATCTCGGCGGCTTCTGCCGGGAGCCGGACCCGCTTGAGATAGGGGGGCGGCAGCGACGTCGTGCGTGCCGTGCGGCTCATTGCGCCCTCAGCGCTCCATCAGCCGCGGCATCAGCTCAACGAAGTTGCAGGGGCGGTTGCGGCTGTCGAGCTGCTCGGCGAGGATCATATCCCAGCCGTCCTTCACCGCGCCGTTGGAGCCGGGAAGCGCAAAGATGTAGGTGCCGCGGGTCACCACCGCGTGGGCGCGCGACTGGACGGTGGAGGTGCCGATCGTCCGGTAGCTCAGCCAGCGGAACAGCTCGCCGAAGCCGGGGATGTCCTTCTCCTTGACCCGGTCGAGCGCCTCGGGGGTGACGTCGCGCCCGGTGAGGCCGGTGCCGCCGGTGGAGACGACCGCGTCCACCGCCGGGTCGTCGATCCATTGCTCGAACTGGCGCACGATGAGCGCGGCATCGTCGCGCAGCAGTGCGCGCGCGGCGAGGGTGTGGCCGGCCCCGGTGACGCGCGCTGCGAGGATGTCGCCCGAGCTATCCTCGTCCGGTCCCCGGGTGTCGGAGACGGTGAGCAGGGCGATGCGGATGGGGGTGAAGGTGCGGCTCTCGTCGATCGCCATCAGTCGGCCCCAGCCGCGAGGCCTGTGGCGGGGCCGGCCGCGAGATAGGTGCGCCCATCCCCGCCAGGGCCGGCGGCGCCGGGAAAAGCAGGCCAGCGGTTCTGCGCCAGCTCGGCGCGGCTGGGCGAGGCGGCGTCCGCCTGGCGTTCGTACATCCAGTAATTGCGCATCACGATGGCCACGTAGCCGCGCGTCTCCCAATAAGGGATGGACTCCATGTACAACAGCGGATCGCCCAGGTCGCGGATCTCGCTGTTCCAGCGGGTGACCGGGGTGAGGCCGGCGTTGTAGGCGGCCATGATCTTGGGCAGCCGGCCGCGGGTGGCGGGGCTGTCGCGCAGCATCTCCAGGTGCTGCTGGCCGAAGGCGAGGTTGGTGCGCGGCTCGAAGATGTCGACCTGGCTCGCGCTCATCGCCAGCCGGGGGGCGTGCTCGCGGATGGTGATCGGGGTGATCTGCATGAGCCCGCGGGCGTCGGCCGGGCTGACCGCACTCGCGCGGAAGTTCGATTCCTGCAGGGCGTGCGCATAAGCGAGCGCGGGATCGACCCGCCAGCCGTTCACCGGCGTCCAGCGGGGCGTGGGGTAGTAGGAGGCGGGATCGGCGGCGGCGCCGCTGGGCGCATTGTGCGCCATGTAGAGCTGGGTCTGGGGGAAGCCCAACTCGCGGGCGAGGCGCGAGAGCACCGCATATTCCGCCGGCTCGCCGATCAGCGCCTGATGCAGCAGCAGGTCGCTCGCCAGCTCGTCGCGGCCGATCTCGGCCAGCGCCACGGCGACGCGCACGTTCTCGTGGCCGCCGATCGCCTGCCAGTCGGCCGCGCTGAGATCGGCCCGGGCGACGTGGGGCGGCAGGTCGCGGCCCAGCTGCTCGGCGGCCAGCATGCCGTAGAGCGTCTGGTCGTCACCCGCCGCGCTGGCCAGGTGCGCGGTGGCGACATCGGGCTGGCGGCAGCGCAGCGCCGCGCGCGCGGCCCAGTAGAAGGCGGCGGTGCGCAGCTCGGGGTTGGCGGCGTGATAGGCGGCGCGCTGGAAGGCATCGCCCGCCCCCGCGCAATCGTTCAGCCGCCAGGCGGCGAGCCCGGCGACCCATTCGCCCTCCGCCACCCAGGGCCCGGCGCCTTGCGCCACCGTGCGCGCCAACGCCAGCGCCTGGCGGTCCAGGTTCTCGATGTAATAGCTCCAGGCGACCCGCTGGCGCCATTCGGCGCGCGTTTCGGGGCTGAGCCCGGCGTCGATCCCGTCGAGCAGCAGGCGGGCGCCGTCGGGATCGTCATTGCTGATATGCGCCAGGATTCCCTCGCGCAGGTCCGCCGGCAAGGTGCCGTCCTCGACGCTCGCCGGGCGCACGCGCTTGGGGATGCCGCTGCGCGGGTAGGCGTCGCGCCGCTGCGGCAGGCTGGGCAGCTGCAGCGCCCCGCGGGTGAGCGCCAGACGGCTGAGCTGCTCGGCCTGGGGAAGCGAACGCCCGGTGGCCAGCCAGCCTTCGATCTGCGGCAGCTCGATCCGCGGGGAGCCGGCGGCGAGGTAGAGCTCGGCGCGGGCGACATCGTGCAGCAGGCCGCGCGGGCGCTCGCCCAGCAATTGCTCGGCCAGCGCCCATTGCTGGGTGTCGATCGCCTGGAACACGGCGCGGTAATAGGCCGCATCAGCCTCGCCCAATTGCCGCGGCGCGCCCGGTGCCGTGGCCCGGGCGACGAAGTATTCGCGCGCATCGGCCGCCCGGGCGTCGGCGGCCGAGGGTGCCGACAGCGCGCCGAGCAAACCGGCGGCGAGAAGGAGAGTGGGGCCGAGCCTCATGCGTCTGATTCCGTCCAATCGAGCCATTGGCGCCACAGCATTGCGCGTTGCCGGGCGTTGTCGAGCAGCCGCTCGGGCGCAAAGCCGGCCAGAGTCGGCACGGCCAGGGTTCCTGCCGCAGTCGCGATCGAAATCGGCTTAACGGCGCCGGGCGATTGCGCCGGATCGTGCCCCAGCAGCGGCAAGAGCCCCCGGCCGAGCACCAGCAGCCGCCGCGGCCGCACCAATGCGAGGTGATGATGGAGGATGGCGCCCAGGCCCAGGCGCGCCAGCTCAGCCCAGTCGGGCTGCGCCATGTGGCGCGGCAGCGCGGTCGCGAAATAGGCCTCGCCGGGCCCGATGCCCATCGCCCCCAGCATGTTGGCCAGCAGCAGTCCCGCTCTGCCCGACAGCAGCGTGTCGCGGTCGCCCGCCTCAGGCATGGGCACCAGAACCATCAGCGCGGCGCCGCTGGCGCCCCGCGGCGGCACCCGCGGGCCGGCCCCGCCGAGATCGAGCGAGGGTTGCGCCAGCCACCAGGCGGAAAAGGCGGCGAGGTCGCGCGGCCAGGCTGCGGCCGGGCCGCCGAGCTGCGGCGCCGTCGTTTGCGCGTGAGCGTCGGCGACGGCCCGCAGTGGCTCGGGGCCGGCGGCCGGCTGAAACGCCCCGTCCTCCACCGCGCGCAGCAATGGCTGCACAGTATCGGCGAACACCTGGTCTACGCCGGCCATGCGCCACCAGGCGAGCGTGGCGGCGAGCTGGCGCTCGAGCGGCAAGGCGGAGCTTGGGTCCATCGGCGCGTCGGCCCGTCTTGACCTGCCCCCGGGCAGCGATCAAGTCCGCCGGATGAATTGTACGCCATTGACCGCGCCGCCGAGCACGCGCCGTTGAGCGCGCGCGAGACCATGGCGGTCGACGTGGTGATCGTCGGTGCCGGCCCGGCCGGGCTTGCCGCCGCGATCCGCCTCAAGCAGCTCGACGAGAACCTCGAAGTGGCGGTGCTCGAGAAGGGCTCGGAGGTCGGCGCGCACATTCTCTCGGGCGCCGTGATCGATCCGCGCGCGCTCGACGAGCTGCTGCCCGACTGGCGCCGGACCTGCCCGCTGGCCGAGACCCCGGTCACCGCCAACCACCATTGGGTGCTGACCGAGCGCGGCAAGTGGTCGCTGCCGCACCGGTTGATGCCCCCGCTGATGGCCAACTCGGGCAGTTTCACCGGCTCGCTGGGCAATCTGTGCCGCTGGCTCGCGGGGCAGGCGGAAGCGGTGGGAGTGCAGCTGTTTCCCGGCTTTCCCGCCGCCGAAATGCTGTTCGCCCAGAGCGGCGCGGTGATCGGCGTCGCCACCCGCGACATGGGGGTGGCGAGGGATGGCTCGCGCAAGTCCGACTACGAGCCCGGGGTGGCGCTCGAGGCCAGGTACACGCTGCTGGCGGAAGGCGCCCGCGGCTCGCTGACCAAGCTGGCCAAGGCGCGTTTCGCTCTCGAGGCCGATTGCCAGCCGCAGGTTTACGGGTTGGGCATCAAGGAGTTGTGGGACGTTCCTGGCGCGCAGCATGAACCCGGCAGGGTGATCCACACGCAAGGCTGGCCGCTGGCCGAGCGCGACGCCTGGGGCGGCGGCTTCCTCTACCACCAGGCCGATGGCCAGGTGGCGCTCGGGTTCGTGACCGGGCTGGATTATGCCAATCCGTACCTCGACCCCTACCAGGAATTCCAGCGCTGGAAGACGCATCCGGCGATCCGCGCGGTGATCGAGGGCGGCCGGCGGGTGGCCTACGGCGCGCGGGCGATCAACGAGGGTGGCTGGCAATCGGTGCCCAGGCTCGCCTTCCCCGGCGGCGCGCTGGTCGGCTGCGCGGCGGGCTTCGTCAACGTGCCGCGCATCAAGGGCGTCCACACCGCGATGAAGAGCGCGATGCTGGCGGCCGAGGCGGTGGCCGCGGCTTGTCGCTCCGGGCGAGCGCATGACGAGCTGGCGGAATATGACGCGGCGGTGCGGGCGAGCTGGATCGCCGAGGAACTGAAGAGGGTGCAGAATGCGCAGCCGCTGGTCGCCAAGCTGGGCAGCGGAATGGGGACGCTGCTTGCCGGCGCGGACATGTGGCTGCGGACGCTCGGCGTCAAGCTGGGCCGCGGCATGGCGCACCGCACCGATGCGGCCAGCACCATGCGCGCCGACGCGTTCACGCCGATCCGCTATCCCAAGGCCGACGGCGTGCTCACCTTCGACCGCCTGTCCTCGGTGTACCTGTCCAACACCAACCACGCCGAGGACCAGCCCTGCCACCTGGTGCTGAAGGATCCCACGCTGCCCGAACGGGTAAACTGGCCGCTCTATGCCGGGCCGGAGGCGCGCTATTGCCCGGCGGGGGTGTATGAATACGTCGGCGTGGAGGGAGGCGAGTTGAAGCTGGTAATCAACGCGCAGAACTGCGTCCACTGCAAGACCTGCGACATCAAGGACCCGGAGCAGAACATCGAGTGGGTGGTGCCCGAGGGTGGCGGCGGGCCCAACTACCCGAACATGTGAGCGGAATACGTAAACTGGTGCGCGGACGGACGTGCTGGCAGACCATCGCGCCTCTCGGCATTAAGACATTCTTTCCCGACCGTCGCTAGCACTGGATCATGGATTCTTATGCCTATCCGGGTGAGGATGCGACCTCGGCACAGGTCTTTGCACTCGCTCGAGAGTACGATGCCGCGGCGCGGGAGCTCTTCGCCAGCGGCAGGAGGAAGGCGGGCAACTCGGCGCCCGCTCGGCTATGTGCCTTGCACGCCATCGAGCTGTACCTGAGCGCGTACCTCCTGCACGCGGGGCGCGACGCAACCGAGGTAAGGGGGCTCCAGCATCAGCTCGCGAAGCGCGGCGAGATGGCTGCCGATGCCGGCCTGCTCCTGCGTCGGCGAACGCGCGAGCACTTGCGCCAGCTCGATGAGCGTCGTGAATACTTGGCGGAGCGGTATTGTCCCCAGCCCAACCAGTCGCCGTCTCCCGTCAACCGATTGATATCGACACTGGATGAGCTCGCCAGCAAGACGTCGCGCATTGGCGAGCGACCAGGTCATTGCGCGGGCGAGCTCGTGCTCGGCAATATCGACTCTCCGCAGTCCCTCCCAGCGGACAAGGTCGAGCTCTGCCGCTAATGACCCGCCAATGCTGACAGAAACCGCCTACGCCAAGATCAACCTCGCGCTGCATGTCCGGCGGCGGCGGGAGGACGGGTATCACGAGATCGAGACGCTATTCGCCTTCGTGGATGATGGCGACCGCCTCACCGCGCGGCTGGCCGAGCGGGATGCGTTGGCGGTGGCGGGCGAGTTTGCCGGGGCGCTCGATCCGTTCGGCAATATCGTGGCGAAGGCGCTGGGCGTGCTGCCGCGGGCCGGGGGGCTGGCGGTGATGCTGCACAAGAACCTGCCGGTCGCCGCCGGGCTGGGCGGGGGCTCGGCCGATGCGGGCGCGGTGTTCCGCATGGTGCAGGGCGCCTTCGGTCTGCCCCAAGACTGGCACGAACGCGCGGCCCGGCTGGGGGCAGACGTGCCCGCCTGCGTGGTGAGCGAGATGGCGATCGGGCGGGGCACCGGCACCGACCTGGCGCCGGTGGAGAACGACCTTGCCGGCACCCCGGTGCTGCTGGTCAACCCGCGCGTGCCGATGCCCACCGGGCGGGTCTTCGCCGCCTGGGACGGGGTCGACCATGGCCCGCTGCCCGAGGGGTCCGCATGGATGATCGCGCATGACGGGCGCAACGATTTGCAGCCCGCCGCGATCGGCCTAGCGCCGGCGATCCAGACGGTGCTCGACTCGCTCGGGGCCTGGGGTGCGGTGCTGGCGCGCATGTCGGGTTCGGGCGCGACCTGCTTCGGGCTGTTCACCCACGAGGCGGCGGTGGAGCGGGCCAAGGAGCGCATCACGCTGGAGCATCCGGACTGGTGGATGATGAGGGGCCAGCTGCGGTGAGCGGGCACTGGCGTGAAGGGGCAGGCGAAGTTGACGAAGACGACACCGTGTCAACTTCGTCGATGCGGGTGAAAGCGGCGCAAATCTGCGGAAAATGGAGGAAGGCGACGGGACGACACTTTCCCATTTGGGGTTTCCGCCCGGCTGCGAGGTTTTGAACGGCGGTTTTGATGCCGGTGTGTTGCGGGGTAGGACAGCGTTTATGTCGTCACCCCGGCCTACCCTCTTTTGGCATCTCATATCGCGGCAGATGGGCCGATTATCCTGGCAGCGCCCGCAGCTCCATTGCTGACCTGGCAGCTCTGACCCTGGGGATTGGTTCCTAAGAGCGAGCATTCCCCGCTCCTTCTCAAGGTAGGCCAAGGACGTTCTGCGCTCGCTTGCTGTCGCGCCGCCTGACCGCAAGCTGGGGCACTTCCGCCCCATCACACCATTTCTTGCCTAGACCGCCGCGGCGGGTGCATGAGGGCCGCGCACCAAGCCGCCGCCCGCCGCAACCAGGACCAGCCCCATGCCAGCCTATCGCTCCCGCACCTCCACCCATGGCCGCAACATGGCGGGCGCGCGCGGATTGTGGCGTGCCACCGGCATGAAGGACGAGGATTTCGGCAAGCCGATCGTCGCCATCGTCAATTCCTTCACCCAGTTCGTGCCGGGACACGTGCACCTCAAGGACCTGGGCCAGCTGGTCGCCCGGCAGGTCGAGGCGGCCGGCGGGGTGGCGAAGGAATTCAACACGATAGCGGTGGATGACGGCATCGCCATGGGGCATGACGGGATGCTCTACAGCCTGCCGAGCCGCGAGCTGATCGCCGACAGCGTGGAGTACATGGTCAACGCCCATTGCGCCGATGCGATGGTGTGCATCTCCAATTGCGACAAGATCACGCCGGGCATGCTGATGGCGGCGCTCCGGATCAACGTGCCGGCGGTGTTCGTCAGCGGCGGACCGATGGAGGCGGGCAAGGTGGTGCTCAAGGGCAAGGAGGTGGCGCTCGACCTGGTGGATGCGATGGTGGCGGCGGCGGACGAGCGCATGACCGACGCCGAGGTGCTCGACATCGAGCGCGCGGCCTGCCCGACCTGCGGCTCGTGCTCGGGGATGTTCACCGCCAATTCGATGAACTGCCTCACCGAGGCGCTGGGTCTGTCGCTCCCAGGCAACGGCTCGGTGCTGGCGACCCATGCCGATCGCAAGCAGCTGTTCGAGCGCGCGGGCCGGTTGATCGTCACCCTGGCCAAGCGGTACTACGAGGAGGAGGACGAGAGCGTGCTGCCGCGCGCGATCGCCGGGTTCGAGGCGTTCGAGAACGCGATGAGCCTCGATATCGCGATGGGCGGCTCGACCAACACCGTGCTCCATCTGCTGGCCGCCGCGCACGAGGCGCAGGTAGACTTCACCATGGCCGATATCGACCGCCTGTCGCGCCGGGTGCCGTGCCTGGCCAAGGTGGCGCCGGCCAAGGCCGACGTGCATATGGAGGACGTGCATCGCGCAGGCGGGATCATGGCGATCCTGGGCGAACTCGACCGGGCGGGTCTGCTGCATACCGCGCTGCCGACCGTCCATTCGCCCACCATGGGCGACGCGCTGGCCGACTGGGACGTGCGGCTGACCAACAACCCCAAGGTGCGCGAGTTCTACCTTGCGGCGCCGGGCGGGGTGCCGACCCAGGTCGCCTTTTCGCAGGCCCGGCGGTGGGATGCGCTGGATACCGACCGGCAGAACGGCGTGATCCGCTCGGCCGCCAACGCCTTCAGCCAGGATGGCGGGCTGGCGGTGCTCTACGGCAATATCGCGCGCGACGGCTGTATCGTGAAGACCGCGGGGGTGGACGAGAGCATCCTGCGCTTTGCCGGCCCGGCGCGGGTGTTCGAGAGCCAGGACGACGCGGTGAGCGCGATCCTCGCCGACCAGGTGAAGGCGGGCGATGTGGTGGTGATCCGCTACGAAGGGCCCAAGGGCGGGCCGGGGATGCAGGAGATGCTGTATCCCACGAGCTACCTGAAATCGAAGGGCCTGGGCGCGGCCTGCGCGCTGCTGACCGACGGGCGGTTCTCGGGCGGAACTTCGGGCCTGTCGATCGGCCATGTCTCGCCCGAGGCCGCCGAGGGCGGGCTGATCGCGCTGGTGGAGGAGGGCGACATGATCGCCATCGACATTCCGGCGCGCACCGTGGCGCTGCAGGTGAGCGACGAGGCTTTGGCGCATCGCCGGGCGGCCATCGAGGCGCGCGGCGAGGGTGCGTGGCAACCCGCCGCGGCGCGGGCTCGGCAAGTGTCGCCGGCGTTGCAGGCCTATGCGATGCTGACCACCAGTGCGGCGCGCGGGGCGGTGCGCGACGTGTCGCAAATCATGCCCGGGCCGGCGCGCCGCAGCACCTGAGGGTGAGGGCGCTCGACCAGATCCTGACCGTCGCCCAGATGCGCGCGGCGGAACAGGCGTTGATCGATGCCGGAGAGACGGTCGGCAGCCTGATGGAGCGCGCCGGGCGCGGGGCGGCGGACTATGTGCGCCGGGTGGCCGCGGGGCGCGCGGTCACCGTGCTGTGCGGGCCGGGAAACAATGGCGGCGATGGCTATGTCATCGCCCGCGTGCTGGAAGCGGCGGGGCTGGCGGTGCAGGTGGTAGCCCCGTTGGAGCCGCGGACAAGGGCCGCGATCGCGGCGCGGCAGGGCTGGGGCGGACAAGCGTCTGCGGATGCGCGCGGGGCGGTGTTCGTCGACTGCCTGTTCGGCACCGGCCTCACCCGACCGCTGGAGGCGCCGCTGGCCGAGTTGGCCCAGCGATTGGCGGCGCAGCACGATTATCGGATTGCGGTGGACCTGCCGAGCGGGGTGGATGGCGATAGTGGCGCGGTGCTCGGCGCTGGCGCGCCGGGCTATCACCTCACCATTGCGCTGGGCGCGTGGAAGCCGGCGCATTGGTTGATGCCGGCATCGGCGCTGATGGGTGAGCGGCGGCTGGTGAACATCGCAATAGGCGCCGCGCCCGGGGCTGCGCGGCTGATAGCGCGGCCGCAAGTGCCCCCGCCACCGCCCGATGCGCACAAATATACGCGCGGCCTGCTCGCGGTGGTAAGCGGCCAGCTGCCGGGCGCGGCCATGCTCGCAGCGCGGGCGGCGATGCACGCCGGCGCGGGATACGTGAAGCTGCTTGCCCAGCGCCGGCCCGACCTAGCGCCCGATATGCTGGTAGTGGACCAGACGCCGCTTGCCGAGGCGCTGCGCGACCGGCGGATCGGCGCGCTTCTGGTCGGCCCCGGGCTCGGCCGGAGCGCCTCGGCCCGCGAGCGGCTGGCGGCGGCGATGCACGCCGATCTGCCCGCCATTGCCGATGCCGATGCGCTGGTGCTGCTCGAACCGCAGCTGCTGGCCGGTCGAACTGCGCCATTGGTGCTCACGCCGCATGCGGGCGAATTTGCCGCCCTTTGTGCGACCTTTGCCATCGGCGAGGGGCCGCGGTCCGAGCGCGCCGCGAGGCTGGCGGAAACGATCGGCGCAATCATCGTGCTGAAGGGTGCGGACACGCTGGTGGCGGCGCCGGGCGAGCCGCTACGCATCGCTCGGCCGGCCAGCAGCTGGCTCAGCACCGCGGGCACCGGCGACGTGCTGGCGGGCATCATCGCCAGCCGGCTGGCTACCGGGGTCGCGCCGGATGACGCCGCGGCGCAGGGTATCTGGCTGCACGGCGAAGCCGCGCGCAGGTGCCTACCGCCCTTTACCCCCGAGGCGCTAATCCAAGCAGTTCCCGCCGCTTACGGCGCATGCTTGTGAACGCGAGTGAAGAGATCGTGCGACTGGCGGCCAAGGGCGACGGGGTCACCGCCTCGGGCCGCCACGTGCCTGGCAGTGCTCCGCGCGACCGGATCGCCGAGGATGGCACGCTGGTGGCCGGGCCGCATCGGATCGTGCCGCCGTGCCGCCATTTCGGCCGCTGCGGCGGGTGCCAATTGCAGCACTGCGACGACCCGACGCTCGGTCAGTTCGTGCGCGAGCGGGTGGTCAACGCCGCTCGGGGACAAGGACTGGTGCCGGCCACCGTCGCGGCGACGCACCTCTCGCCGCCGCGCAGCCGCCGGCGCGCGCGGCTCAAGGCAGTGAACGCCGGCGGGCGGCCGGCGCTCGGCTTCAGCGAGGCGGGCACGCACAAGGTCGTGGACATGACCGAGTGCCATGTGCTCGACCCGGCGCTGTTCGCCCTGGTCGAACCCTGGCGCGCGCTGCTGAGGACGCAGCGCGGGCGGTTTGCCGTCGAGCTCGAACTGACGCTGACCGACCAGGGCGTAGACTGCACGGTCGCGGGCCTTGAACTCGATGGACTTGCCCGAACCGAGGCGCTGCTCGAGTTCGCCCGCGAGCGGCGGCTGGCCCGGCTGTCGCTCGACCAGGGCCATGGCCCCGAGCCGTTCTGGCAGCCCGAGCCCGTGACCGTGACGCTGAGCGGGGTGGCGGTCGATTATCCGCCGGGCGCCTTCCTCCAGGCGACGCCCGATGGCGAGGAGGTGCTGGTAGGGGCGGCGCGCGACTGGCTGGGCGAGTGCCGCCGCGTGGCCGACCTGTTCGCCGGGCTTGGCACCTTCGCCTTTGCGCTGTCGGACCGGGCGCGGGTGCTGGCGGTGGAGGCGGCGCGCAATGCCTCGCTGGCCTGCCGCGCGGCTGCCGGACGGGGGCGTCGCCCGGTCGAGGCGCTGCACCGCGATTTGTACCGCAGCCCGCTGCGCCCCGAGGAACTGGCGCCGTTCGATGGCGTGCTGCTCGATCCCCCCCGCGCCGGCGCGCGCGAACAGGTGGCGCTGCTGGCGGCGAGCGGCGTGGCGCAAATCGCGTATGTCAGCTGCAACCCGTCCAGCTGGGCGCGCGACGCGGCGGTGCTGGTGGCGGCCGGCTACACGCTGGCGGAGGTGCGGCCGGTGGGGCAGTTCCGCTGGTCCACGCATGTCGAGCTCGCCAGCCGGTTTATTCGCGCGCGCTAGCGTTTCGTGCGCTTCGTCGCGACGAAGGCGAGCAGCGCGCCGTAGCTTTCCAGCATCTCGGCATCCACCTCGTCGTCCTCGATGACGATGCCCAGATGGTCCTCGATGGCGGTGAGCAGGCCGGCCACGGCCATGGAATCCAGTTCGGGGAGCTGGCCGAACAGGCCGGTCTGGGCATTGAAGGCGGCGACGCGGGCGGGCGCCAGGCCGAGCGCCCGCGCCAGCACGTCGCGCAGCGCGCCGTCGGTCGCGTCGTCTTCGTCCCGGCTGGAGCTGAGATACGTGGCCATGTGTGTTCCTGCCTGATCTCGCGCACTTAGAGATGGCGGCGCGGTGACACAAGCAAGCGCACCATGGCTGGCCTTCGGCACGCGGGCTTGCCACATAGCCGGCAATGCCTGCCGATCCCGACCCGCTGCCCCGGCCGCTCGACCACCTTGCCCTGCGCGGCCGCGACGACCATCCGGCGCTGGTGCTGCGCGCCGATGGGACCCGGCGCGTGCTCGATTGGCGAACCCTTGGCGAGCGGCTGGCGCTGCTTGCCGGGTGGCTGGCGTGCCGTGGGTACGGCAAGGGCGCGCGGGTGGCGAGCTGGGCGGGCAAAGGCGAGGCGACCTGCCTGCTGCCGCTCGCCGCGGCGCGCAGCGGCCTGGTGCATGTCCCGATCAACCCGCTGCTCAAACGGGCGCAGGCCGCCCATATCCTCGCCGACAGTGGGGCGTCGCTGCTGGTCGGCAACGCGGCGCGGCTCGCCGGTCTGGAGCCGGGCGACGCGCCCCCGGAATGCCTGGTGATCGAGGAGGCGGAGCTGTGGGCCGGAGTCGAGCGGGCCGGGGCGATCATGGGGCCGAGTGCGGCCGCGCCCGAGGACCTGGCCGCGATCCTCTACACCAGCGGCTCGACCGGGCAGCCCAAGGGGGTGATGCTGAGCCACGCCAATCTGTGGCTCGGCGCGGCGAGTGTGGCGCATTACCTGCGCTTGGCGGCCGACGATGTGGTGCTGGCGCTGCTGCCGCTGAGCTTCGACTATGGCCAGAACCAGCTGCTGAGCACCTGGCATGCGGGCGGATGCGTGGCACCGCTCGATTATCTGGCGCCGCGCGACGTGATGAAGGCTTGCGAACGGCTGCGCGTCACCACGCTGGCCGCGGTGCCGCCGCTGTGGGTGCAGCTGGCCGAGCAGGACTGGCCAGGAGCGGCCGTCGCGTCTCTCCGGCGGCTGACCAACAGTGGCGGGGCGCTGACCGAAGGGCTGGTTCGCCGGTTGCGCGGCCTGTTCCCGGAAGCCGACCTGGTGCCGATGTACGGCCTGACCGAGGCGTTCCGCTCGACCTGGCTGGAGCCGGGCCTGGTCGACGCCCACCCCACCTCGATCGGCCGCGCGGTCCCCTTTGCCGAGGTGCTGGTGGTGGACGATACGGGCGCGCTGGCAGGGCCGGGCGAGGAGGGCGAGCTGGTGCATTGCGGCCCGCTGGTGGCGCAGGGCTACTGGCGCGATCCGGCGGGCACGGCCGAGCGCTTCCGCCCGGCGCCGGCGGGGTCGCGCTATGGCGGCACCGCGGTCTGGTCGGGCGACCGGGTGCGGCGCGATGAGGAAGGACTGCTCCACTTCGTGGGCCGGCGTGATGCGATGATCAAGCGCCTGGGCAACCGCATCAGCCCGCAGGAGATCGAGCAGGCCGCACTGGCAACGGGCCTGGCGCGCGAGGCAGCGGCGTTCGGCGTGGCGGACGCCCGCATGGGCGAGGCGATCCATCTGGTGGTGCGCGGGGCGGGCGATGCCGAGGCGCTGCGCGAGGCGCTGCGGCGTACGTTGCCGGGCTTCATGCAGCCGACGGTGATCCGCTTCGTGGCGGCGATGCCGCTGGGGGCCAACGGCAAGATCGACCGCGCGGCCCTGATCGAGCAGACCGGATGAAGCCGATGGGGCCGATCCCGCCCGGCTTTGCGGCGCGCGATGGCGAGCTGGCGATTGACGGCCGGCGGGCGAGCGACTTGGTGGCACGGGCGGGCGACACGCCGCTGTTCGTCTATTCGCGAGCGATGGTCGCCGGCCGGATTGCCCAATTGCGCGCCGCGATGCCGAGCCGGCTGCGGGTGCATTATGCCGTCAAGGCGAATCCTTACCCGCCTTTGCTGGAATTCATGCGAGGCGAGGTCGATGGCTTCGACGTCGCCTCGGCGGGCGAGTTGGCGCAGGTGCTGGCGGCCGGCGCGGCGCCGGCGACGATCAGCTTCGCCGGTCCGGGCAAGCGCGACCGCGAGCTGGAGGCGGCGATCTTCGCCGGGGTGACGCTCAACCTGGAATCCGCGTCCGAGGCGTGGCGCGCGCTGGCGGCGGCCGAGCGGCTGGGTATCACGCCGCGCCTGGCGATCCGCGTGAACCCGGACTTCGAACTGCGCGGCTCGGGGATGAAGATGGGCGGCGGCGCACGCCCCTTCGGGGTGGATGCGCCGGGCGTTCCGGCACTGGCGCGCACCATCATCGCCGCAGGGGCCGAGTGGCGGGGCCTGCACGTCTATGCCGGCAGCCAGGCGCTCGATGCTGCGGCGGTGCGCGAGGCGCAGGCGCAGACGCTCGAACTGGGCGTGAGGCTCGCGGCGGAGATCGGCGCGCCCTTGCCGCACCTGAACCTGGGCGGCGGCTTTGGCATTCCCTATTTCGCCGGCGATCGGGCGCTCGACATCGCCGCTGTCGGCGGAGGGCTGGCGGAGCGGTTGGCGGCGCTATCCGACGAATTGGCACAGACCGAATTGGCGATCGAGCTGGGGCGCTGGCTGGTGGGCGAGGCGGGGGTGTATCTCACCCGGGTGATCGACCGGAAGGAAAGCCATGGCGCCACCTTCCTGGTCACCGATGGCGGGCTGCATCACCAGCTCGCCGCCTCGGGCAATTTCGGCACGGTGGTCCGCCGCAACTACCCGGTGGCGATTGCCAGCCGGTTCGACGCTGAGCCGAGCGCGGCGGTGACCATCGTGGGTTGCCTGTGCACGCCGCTCGACCGGCTGGCCGACCAGGTGCCGCTACCTCGCGCTGAGCCGGGCGATTTGGTGGCGATCTTCTGCGCCGGGGCATATGGCGCCAGCGCCAGCCCGGCGGCGTTCCTGGGGCATGGGCCGGCGGGAGAGGTGCTGGTCTAGCGCGGGGGACCGGCTGCAAGGGAGAAGCGCTCCTTCGCCCAGCTGAGGAACAGCGGGGCTTTTTGCGGCTCAGCCGGCGGCGCCGCTGCCGAGCGCCAGGTAATGCGCGCTCTGCATCTCCTCGAGGCGGCTGGCGGTGCGCCGGAACTCGAAGGCGCCATCCCCGGCCTGGTACAGCTGGTCCGGTTCGGCGGCAGCGGTGGCGAAGAGCTTGACCCGATGTTCGTACAGCGCATCCACCAGGGTGACGAAGCGCGCCGCCTCGTTGCGCATTTCGGGCCCCATGCGGGGGACGCCGACGATGATCACCGTATGGTAGCGCCGGGCGATGGCGAGGTAGTCGGCTGCCCCGCGCGCCTCGCCGCACAGGCGCTTGAAGCTGAACACCGCCACCCCCTTCAGGCTCTTGGGGACGTGCAGCACCCGGCTCCCTGTCGCCTTGGCGCCGAGGTCGAGCTCGGCCGAAGGCACGTGGACAGCGTCCTCCGGGGCGAAGTCGGTGAGCCGGAAGAAGGCCTCGCGCACCTTCGCCGTCGCCTCCGGGCCAAGCGGCGTGTGCCAGGTATCGAGGCCGCCGATGCGCTGGAGCCGGTAGTCGGTCGGCCCGTTGAGCTCGATGACGGGCAGCTCATCCCCGATCAGCGCGATGAATGGCAGGAACAGCTCGCGGTTGATGCCGTCCTGGTACAGACCGTCGGGCGCCCGGTTGGAGGTGGTGACCACCGTGACTCCTTCGTCGCAGATCAGCGCGCGGAACAGCCGGCTCATGATCATCGCATCAGCCGGATTGTTCACCACCATCTCGTCGAAGGCGAGGCACCGCAGGCCGCGCGCCAAGTCGGCCGCGACCGGCCCGATCGGATCGCCGGCCTCTTTCGCGCGCTCCTCGCGCAGGCGCTGGTGGACCTCCTGCATGAAGGCGTGGAAGTGGACCCGGCGTTTCTCAGGGATGGTGAGCGTGGCGTGGAACAGGTCCATCAGCATCGACTTGCCGCGCCCGACCCCGCCCCACAGATAGGCCCCGTCGACCCGCTGCGGCGAGGCGCCGAGCAGGCGCGCGAGGAAGCCGATTTCGCTGGCGTCCTCGAGTTCCCGCTGGACCCGCGCCAGGGCGCGGACCGCGGCGCGCTGGGCCGGATCGGGCCGCAGCTCGCCCGCTGCCAGCAGCACTTCGTATCGCGCCTGGATGCCCTTCAGAGCTGGCGTTCCACCAGCAGCTTCTTGGTCTCGGCGATGGCCTTGGCCGGGTTCAGCCCCTTAGGGCAGACGTTGGCGCAGTTCATGATGGTGTGGCAGCGGTAGAGGCGGAAGGGGTCTTCCAGCTCGTCGAGCCGCTCGCCGGTCATCTCGTCGCGGCTGTCCGCCAGCCAGCGATAGGCCTGGAGCAGGATGGCGGGGCCCAGGAACTGGTCGGCATTCCACCAATAGCTGGGGCAGGCGGTGGAGCAGCAGGCGCACAGGATGCATTCATAGAGCCCGTCGAGCTTCTCGCGCTGCTCGGGGGTCTGCAGCCGTTCCTTGCCCGAGGGCGTGGTGGTGACGGTCTGCAGCCAGGGGCGGATGGAGGCGTATTGCGCGTAGAAATGGCTGAAATCGGGCACCAGGTCCTTGACCACGTCCATGTGCGGGAGGGGTGTAATCCGGATTTCGCCCGGCAGGTCCGCTATCGCGGTGGTGCAGGCGAGGCCGTTGGTGCCGTTCATGTTCATCGAGCACGAGCCGCAGATCCCCTCGCGGCAAGAGCGGCGGAAGGTGAGCGTGGGATCGATGTCGTGCTTGATCTTGAAGAGGGCGTCCAAGACCATGGGGCCGCAGGCGTCGAGATCGAGCTCGAAGCTATCGTAGCGCGGGTTCTCGCCGCTGTCTGGATCCCAGCGGTAGAGCTTGAACCTCTTCAGCCGGGTGCCGCCCGGCGCACGGTGGTTTCTTCCCGCGGCGTTGATCTTGCTGTTCTTGGGAAGCGTGAAGGTAGCCATCCGGTAAGTCCTGTCGCAGGGTTGCGCCCTATCTAGTGGCCTGCCGGTGGAGGGCAAGCCGGGACGATGACGCGGCTGGCGCGCGGCGCGGCGTTTGTCGCCACGCCGCGCGCATCATCGTCCGCTCAGGTGCCGAAGGTGCGCTGCCACCAGCCGCCGCGGCGGGGCTGGGCGTCCGCCGCTTGCAGCGCCGGGCGCGCGGCGTCGTCGGCAGCGGCGACGCCGGCAGGCTCTGCGGCCTCGCCGGAACGAAGGCCGGAATCCGGGGCGGGGCCGGAGACTGGGCCGGAGACTGGGCCGGACTCTGGGGCTGGGGCGACAACCTCCGGCTCCGCCTCTGCGGGAGCGGTAACCTGCGTCACCGCCGCGGCTGGCGGCTTCGGCAGGCTCTGGTCGGCCGGCGCGGTGGCGGCCTTTCGCCGGCCCCGGGTGGTCGCCGGCTTGGATCCGGCCGCCGGTTCGGCCGGCTCGGCAATCGCTTCAGCCGCCGCTGCCGGTTCGGCCTTGCGCCGGCGGGACCGCGGCTTGGACGCGGGTTCGGGTGCGCTCCCGGGCGCGTCGACCGCTTCTTCGCCGGTGGCCGTGGCCTTGCTGCGCGAGGCGCGGCGAGCGGGCTTAGCGGCGCCCGGCTGCTCGTCCTCGGTCTCGGCCGTCACCTCCCGTTGCGGCAACTCCGCCGGCGTGGCTTCCTCGACCTGCGTCATCGGCTCCAGCCTGGCAGCGATGGCCGGTTCGGGAGCATCGGCGGCGTGGTGGGGCACAGCTTCCCCGTCCAGCTCAAGCGCCGCCTGCGCCGCGCCATCCGGCGCGCGTCCCCGCCGGCGGCCGCTGCGGCGGCGACGGCCGCGTTCCGCCGGCATCTCGTCCCCGGTGGCATCGCTTCGCTCGCCCCCCTCGGCGACTTCCTCGGCGGCGGGCTCGTCGGATCGGAACTCGTCGTTGGCCTCATGGGCGTCCTCGGACCGGTCTTCGGCGCGACCTTCCTCGCCGCCCTCCTCGCGGGTGCGGCTGCGGCCGCGACCGCCGCGGCGGCGACGGCGGCGCTTCTTGCGCCCGGCATCATCGTCGTCGCTCCGCTCGCCGGCGGGGTTCCGCTCGCGCGGCGCGGCTGGTTCCGCCCCGGCACGGGCCTGGGCCGGGACCCGGGCGTCCGCCTCGGCATCCGCCCCCTCTTGGTCCTCGTCCCCGTCCGCATCCTCGTCATCTTCGTCATCTTCGGGCAGGTCGGCGTCTTCCTCGGCGGCGAGCGCGGCTATGGGAGCGAAGCGCGGGGCTTCGAGGGGCCGCGGGCCGCTCGACACGATGCGCATCTTGGCCCCTTCGTCCTCGCCTTCGGGCAGCACTTCGACCGCCACGTGGTAGCGCTCCTCGATCTCGGCGAGATCGGCACGCTTGGCGTTGAGCAGGTAGACCGCCGCCTCGGTGGAGGCGAACAGGGTGATGACCGAACCGCGACCCCTGGCCGCCTCTTCCTCGATCAGCCGCAGCGCCGACAGGCCGGCGCTCGATGCGGTGCGGACGAGGCCCGTGCCGTCGCAATGCGGGCAGGTGCGGGTGGTGGCCTCGAGCACGCCGGTGCGCAGCCGCTGACGGCTCATCTCCATGAGGCCGAAGCTGGAGATGCGGCCGACCTGGATGCGCGCGCGATCGTTGCGCAGCGCATCCTTCATCGCCTTCTCCACCTTGCGGACGGAAGAGGAGTTTTCCATGTCGATGAAGTCGATCACCACGAGGCCTGCCATGTCGCGCAGGCGCAGCTGGCGGGCGATCTCGCGCGCGGCTTCCAAATTGGTGTTGAGCGCGGTCGCCTCGATGCCGTGCTCCTTGGTGGAGCGGCCGGAGTTGATGTCGATCGACACCAGCGCCTCGGTGGGGTTGATGACCAGGTAGCCGCCCGATTTCAGCTGCACCACGGGATCGTACATGGCGGTGAGCTGGTCCTCCGCGCCGTAGCGCTGGAACAGCGGCACGGGGTCGGAGTAGGGCCTCACCTTCTTGACGTGGCTGGGCATCAGCAGCTTCATGAACTGGCGCGCGGCGGTGTAGCCTTCCTCGCCCTCGACCACGACCTCCTCGATGTCGCGGTTGTAGATGTCGCGGATGGCGCGCTTCACCAGGTCGCTGTCGGAATGGATCATCGCCGGGGCGGACGAGGCCAGCGTGGTCTCACGAATGGTGTCCCACAGCCGGGCGAGGTAATCGAAGTCGCGCTTGATCTCGACCTTGGTGCGCTCCAGCCCGGCGGTGCGCACGATGAGACCCATCGAGCGGGGCAAAGTGAGTTCGCCGACGATCTGCTTGAGGCGCTTGCGATCCGGGCCGCTCGAAATCTTGCGGCTGATGCCGCCGCCGTGGCTGGAATTGGGCATCAGCACGCAATAGCGGCCAGCCAGCGAGAGGTAGGTGGTCAGCGCCGCGCCCTTGTTGCCGCGCTCCTCCTTGACGACCTGCACCAGCAGCACCTGGCGGCGCTGGATGACGCCCTGGAGTTTCTAGCGGCGGCGCAGTTCCTGGCGCTTGGCGCGCAGGTCGTCGATCACCTTGGCGCGGGCCCGCTCGGGCGCGCGCTCGGGGGCGCGCTCGGAGCCGCCGCCGTCGCGCTCGGCGTCCGGGTCGTTGTCCTGCGCCGCGCCGCGCGAACGGCCGCCGCCCTGGCGACGGTTCCGGCCGCGGCGGCCGGCGCGTGGCGCGCGCTCCCCTTCCCGGCGCTCGCCCTCGCCTGACTCGGCGATCCCGGCTTGGTTGTCGGCCGCCTCCTCGAAGCTGCCGTCCGCCTCGGCCTCGGCCTCGTCGAGCAGGCCCGCGTCGTCGTCGTCGTCGGCCTCCTCTTCGACCCGGCCATCCTCGATGGTGGCGATCTCGTCCTTTTCGGAGGTGTCGATCTCCTCGACCCCGTCCTCCTCGACCCGGTCGTCATCGTCCAGTCCGCGCCGCCGGCCCGAGCGGCCCGCCGCCTCGTCCTCGTCCTCTTCGGCCTCGCGCAGAGCGGCCTCTTCCTCGGCGTGCGCCTGCTCCTCGGCGATCAGCGCGGCGCGATCCTGGGCGGGGATCTGGTAATAGTCGGGGTGAATCTCGCCGAAGGCGAGGAAGCCGTGCCGGTTGCCGCCGAAATCGACGAATGCGGCCTGGAGGCTTGGTTCTACCCGGGTGACCTTGGCGAGATAGATATTGCCCTTGATCTGCTTGTGTTCGGAAGACTCGAAATCGAATTCTTCAATCCGGGTTCCGTTGAGCACCGCCACGCGCGTCTCTTCGCGGTGGCGCGCATCGATAAGCATGCGCATTGCCATCAAATAATCTCCGGGCGTGGCCGCCGCGCCCGGCCGGGCCGGGTGGCGGGACATGCCGATCTGTATGGGGCCCATCTCTCCGCGGCGCACGGCCGGCCGAGCGGATGGGGCGAGGCGGATTGCCGGACGCGAGGCGAACGGCGTTGCGGAATGTTTCTGCCCGGATGCAAAGGCGCTGGCCTGGTGCCAGTGCGAGAGCCGTTCCCGCCGCCGCGGCCGGGCGAACCGACTGCGCGTTGACGGGTGAACTCTTGCTTCTCATCGGGGCTTCGACCTGTGGCATGATCCGGCGGCGGGCCGTGTGCACCGCCCCGGTCGGATGGTCCGGACCTCCCGTCCGGATGCCCGCTTCGCTAGCACCACGCCGCCCGCTCGGCAACCTTGTTGCGTGGCCGGGTTCGGGTTGCAGCGTGCCCCGGCACCACTTCGTTCTGGCGACCGACAGGATGCGCATGCTAAGGCCCACGGGCAATGAGCACCTCCCCCCAAGTCGCCGCGCCCGGCTTCGGCTATCGCGCCCGGCGCGAGGCCGAATCCCTGCTGACCCAGGTGCGCGAGGCGTTCCGCCACCATCCCTGGCTGCGCCGGATCGCCATCGTCGCCGGGCTGGCGCTGCTGGCCTTTGCGATCGGCTGGGCGCTGCTCGCGCGCAACCTGCCCGATGCGGGCACGCTGCTCGATTACGAGCCGCCGCTGCCTTCGGTGGTGCGCGGGATCGATGGCGAGATCATCCATTCCTACGCCCGCGAGCGGCGCGTGCAGCTGCAGTTCAAAGACCTGCCGCCGCAGCTGATCAACGCCTATACCTCGGCCGAGGACAAGACCTTCTGGACCCATGGCGGCATCGACCTTGGCGGGTTTACCGGCGCGGTGATCGACTATGCCAGCAAGCTGGGCTCGGGCGAGCGGGCGGTGGGCGGCTCGACCATCACCCAGCAAGTGGCCAAGAACATCCTGGTCGGCAACGAATATTCGGTGACGCGCAAGCTCAAGGAGATGATCCTGGCGCGGCGCATCGAGGAGGTGCTCTCGAAGCGCGAGATCATCACCCTGTATCTCAACGAGATCGCGCTGGGCCGCCGCTCGTTCGGCGTCCAGGCCGCGGCGCGGGCCTATTTCGACCGGGACGTGGGCGATCTCGCCCTGCACGAGATGGCCTTCCTGGCGATCCTCCCGCGCGCCCCCGAGATCTACGGCCGGGCGGCGCATGCCGATACCGCCATCGAGCGGCGCAACTGGGTGCTCGACCAGATGGCGGCGAACGGCCACGCCACCGCCGCGCAGGCGGCCGCGGCCAAGGCGTTGCCGCTGGGCCTGATCGCCACCCGCGGGCAGGTCCAGTCGGCCGATGCCGGCTACTTCCTGGAGGAGGTGCGCCGCCAGCTGATCGGCCGCTACGGCGAGCAGGCCGAGGACGGCCCGCTCAGCGTCTATGCCGGCGGGCTGTGGGTGCGCACCTCGCTCGACACCGAATTGCAGGACGCCGGCGCCAAGGCGCTGCGGGCCGGGATGCTGCGCTATCACGGCGCCAAGGGCTGGACCGGGCCGATCGCGACGATCGACCTGGACGATGGGCCGTGGGAGGGCCAGCTGGCCAGCTCCTACATCTCGATCCGCTACGACGACTGGCGGGTGGGCGTCGTCACCCAGCGCAGCGCCGGTTCCGCCACCATCGGTTTCGCCGATGGCTCGGAGGCGGCGCTTTCGGGCCTGCCGGACGCGCTGAAGGCGGGCGACGTCATCGTCGCCTCGCCGCAGGGCGGCGGCTGGCGCGTGCGCAGCGTGCCCGAGGTCTCGGGCGGGTTCGTGGCGCAGGATCCGAACACCGGCCGGGTGCTGGCGATGCAGGGCGGGTTCGACCCGCAGCTGAGCGATTTCAACCGCGCCACCCAGGCCCAGCGCCAGCCGGGCTCCACCATCAAGCCGTTCGTCTACGCCACCGGGCTCGACCACGGGATGACGCCCGCCACCCTGGTGCCCGACCGGTCCTATTGCTACTACCAGGGCGCCAATCTGGGCGAGAAGTGCTTCACCAATTTCGGCGGCAGCCGCGGCGGCGGCGAGTATCCGATGCGCTATGGCCTGGAGCAGTCCAAGAACCTGATGACCGTCCACATCGCGATGGATGCCGGCATGGACAAGGTCACCAAGACCTTCGCCGATCTCCAGATCGGCCAGTACGACAATTACCCATCCTTCGCGCTGGGTGCCGGCGATACGACCGTGCTCAAGATGGTCAACGCCTATTCCACCCTGGTCAACCATGGCCGGCTCAACGCCCCCACCCTGGTCGACTACGTGCAGGACCGCCGCGGCAAGGTGATCTGGCGCGCCGACAACCGCGAATGCCCGCGCTGCGACATGGCTGAGTGGGACGGCGGGGCCATGCCGCGCCTGGCGCCGCAGGGCCGCCAGGCGATGGACGCGCGCACCGCCTACCAGGTGGTCAACATGCTGACCGGCGTGATCGAGCGCGGCACCGCGACCCGGCTGCGCGACCTCGACCTGACGCTGTTCGGCAAGACGGGGACCAGTTCGGGGCCGACCAACGCCTGGTTCGTCGGCGGCTCGCCCGACATCGTGGCGGGGCTCTACCTGGGCTTCGACCAGCCGCGCAACATGGGCGGCTATGTCCAGGGCGGGAACACCGCGGCGCCGATCTTCAAGGAATTCGTCGAGGCCTCGCGCGAGCGGTGGGTGGACCGCCCGTTCCTCGCCCCGCCGGGCGTGCGCATGGTGCGGATCGACCGGCGCTCGGGGCGCCGGGTGTTCGACGGCCAGCCCTCGCACGAGCCGCTCGCGGCGGTGATCTGGGAGGCGTTCAAGCCCGATAGCGAGCCGCCGCGGCGCCAGCGCCTCGACGAGGTGGGGCAGATGCGCGAGTACATCCTGGCCCAGCTGCGCCGCCAGCGCGACGGGGTCGCCGCCGCCGGCGCCCAGCGCGGCGCCGAGGAGGCCGAGACCGATTTCGCCGAGGAGCAGGGCGGGCTCTACTGAGGCGATCGCGACCGCGCCAAGGTCGGGCGATTGCACTGGACTTGGCCGGCCACGCGCGGCAATGTGCGGGCATGACGGTTCCTCGCTATCTCGTTGCTCGCAGCCTCGCGGCGGTCCTGGCCGCCGCACTCGCCGCGAGCCCCGCCACCGCCGCGCTGGAGGAAGGCGCGCGGGCGCCGGCCTTCACCACCACGGGGGCGCTGGCGGGAAGGGACTTCTCCTTCGACCTGCAGCGCGCCCTCGCTCGCGGACCCGTGGTCCTCTATTTCTTCCCCAAGGCGTTCACCCAGGGGTGCACGCTGGAGGCCAACGCCTTCGCCGAGTCGATGGACGAGTTCCGCGCCGCCGGCGCCCAGGTGGTCGGGCTATCGGCCGACGACCTGCCCACCTTGCGCCGCTTTTCCACCGAGGCATGCCGCGACGCTTTTCCGGTGGCCCAGGCCAGTGCGGCGCTGATCCGGTCCTACGACGTGGCCTTCTCGCGCGAAGGCCAGGATACCGGCCTGTCGGACCGCACGTCCTATGTCATCGCCCCCGACGGGCGGATCGTCTTGGTCCATTCCGACCTCGACTGGCGCGAGCATGTCTCGCGCACGCTGGCCGCGGTGCGCGCACTCCAGAGCTGAGCCGCGCCGATCCTGGCACAAGCTCGGACGGGCGGTGCCCGGTTATGCCATCCCCACTTTCCCCCGATCGGCCGCTGCGCTAGGCGGGCGCCCCTGAGGAGTGCTGACGTCATGCGTGCCGAAGGGCAGGCCCATATCGATCGCATCGATGCCGCCTTGGCGCTCGTGCGCCGTTCGCTTGATTGGGAGCGCGCGGTGCGCCGTCTGGACGAACTGAACGCGCGCGTCGCCGACCCGCGCCTGTGGGACGATCCCAAGCGCGCCGAAGAAGTGATGCGCGAGCGTCGGCGACTGGAAAGCGCGATCGGCACGGTCAACGAGATCGGCGCCGAGAAGGCCGACGCCATCGAGTTCGTCGATCTGGGCGAGGCCGAGGGCGACGACGCGGTGGTGGCAGAAGGGCTGGCCTCGCTCAAGGCGCTGGCCGAGCGCGCCGACGCCGACAAGGTCCAGGCGCTGCTGGCGGGCGAGGCCGACGGCAACGACAGCTACATCGAGATCCACGCCGGGGCCGGCGGCACCGAGAGCCAGGACTGGGCCGAGATGCTGCTGCGCATGTACGCCCGCTGGGCCGAGCGGCGCGGCTACAAGGTCGAAACGGTGGAATACCAGGCCGGCGAGCAGGCGGGCATCAAGTCGGCCACGCTGCTGGTGAAGGGCGAGAACGCCTACGGCTACGCCAAGACCGAGAGCGGCGTGCACCGGCTGGTGCGGATCAGCCCCTACGACAGCAGCGCGCGGCGGCACACCTCGTTCAGCTCGGTGTGGGTGTACCCGGTGATCGACGACAATATCGAGATCGAGGTGAACGAGGGCGACCTCAGGATCGACACCTACCGCGCTTCGGGCGCGGGCGGGCAGCACATCAACACCACCGACAGCGCCGTGCGCATCACCCACCTGCCCAGCGGTATCGTCGTTGCCAGCCAGCACGACCGCAGCCAGCACAAGAACCGCGCCACCGCGATGAACATGCTCAAGGCGCGGCTGTACGAGGCCGAACTGGCGCGGCGCGAGGCGGTGACCGCAGGCGAGTACCAGGGCAAGACCGAAATCGGCTGGGGCCATCAGATCCGCTCCTACGTCCTCCAGCCCTATCAATTGGTGAAGGACCTGCGCACCGGTGCCACCTCCACCGCACCGGGCGACGTGCTCGACGGGGCGATCGACGATTTCATCGCCGCCGCCTTGGCGCAGCGGGTCACCGGCGAGGCGGTCGAGGTGGAGGATGTGGACTAGCCCGTGGCTGGTCCCGATTGCCCGCCGATGCTGCATCGCCCCCGCAATATCCTCGCCGTCGCCGCCGCGGCGCTTTTGGCGATAGCCTGTGATGGCGCACCCGGGGGCGAGCGGCCATCCCCGGGGCGCGAGTTTCCCCGCATCCAGCGCCCCGTCTCGGCTATCGGGAGCAATGCCTTTTCCACCGAAGAGCTGCGCGACGACCGGCGCGAGGCGGAGACGGTGATGGACCTGGCGCAGGTTCGCCCCGGGATGACCGTGGCCGATATCGGCGCGGGCGAGGGCTATTACACCGTCCGCCTGGCCCAGCGCGTCGGCGAGGAGGGCCGGGTGCTGGCGCAGGACATCGACGCCGACGCGCTGCGCCGGCTGGGCAGCCGGGTGGAGCGCGAGCGGCTGGACAACGTGTCGATCAAGCTGGGCGCGGCGGACGATCCGCTGCTGCCCGAGGCAAGCTTCGATCGCATTTTTCTGGTGCACATGTACCATGAGGTCGCCGAACCCTACCCGTTCCTGTGGCGGCTCTATCCGGCGCTGAACCGAGGCGGCCAGGTCGTCGTCGTCGATACCGACCGGCCGACCGACCAGCACGGCATCGCGCCGGCGCTCTTGTTCTGCGAATTTGCCGCGGTGGGCTTTCGCCTGGTCGAATTTGTGCGTAAGCCGCACATCGCCGGCTATTACGCGCGGTTCGAAGCCGGCGGGTTGCGACCCGAGCCGGGCGCGATCGAACCCTGTAGCGAGCCGACGGACTCGGCCGCGGTCTCTGAACCAGTAGCCGGGGCAGCTTAGAGGACTTCGATGGAATTCAAGGGACTGAGGCCGATTCTGTATAATGGCCGGGAAGTCTGGCCGCTGATCGAGGGCGGCAAGGGCGTCTCGGCCACCAATCACATGAGTTCGGGCGCCTGGGCCGCGGCCGGCGGCATCGGCACGGTGAGCGCGGTGAACGCCGACAGCTACGATGCCGACGGTAAGATCGTACCGCAGGTCTACCGCGCGCTGACCCGGCGCGAGCGCCACGAGGAGCTGGTCCGCTACGCGATCGACGGCGCGGTCGAGCAGGTGAAGCGCGCCTACGACATGTCGGGCGGGCGCGGGGCGATCAACATCAACGTCTTGTGGGAGATGGGCGGCGCGCAGGCGGTGCTCGAAGGCGTGCTCGAACGCACCCGGGGCCTGGTCACCGGGGTGACCTGCGGCGCGGGCATGCCCTATCGCCTGTCCGAGATCGCCGAGCGGCACAATGTCAGCTATCTGCCGATCGTCAGTTCGGCCCGCGCCTTCCGCGCGCTGTGGAAGCGGGCCTACCACAAGGTCGCGCACCTCTTGGGCGCGGTGGTGTACGAGGATCCCTGGCTGGCGGGCGGGCATAACGGCCTCTCCAATGCCGAGGATCCGCTCAAGCCCGAAGACCCCTATCCGCGGGTCAAGGCGGTGCGCGCGACGATGCGCGCCGAGGGCATCGCCGACACGGTGCCGATCGTGATGGCCGGTGGGGTGTGGTATCTGCGCGAATGGAACGACTGGATCGACAACCCCGAACTGGGCCAGATCGCCTTCCAGTTCGGCACCCGGCCGCTGCTCACCGAGGAAAGCCCAATCCCGCAAGGCTGGAAGGATGCGCTGCGCGCGCTCAACCCCGGCGATGTCACGCTGCATCGTTTCAGCCCCACAGGCTTCTACAGCTCGGCGGTGATGACCGATTTCCTGCGCGATCTGATGCAGCGCTCGGAGCGGCAGATCCCCTATTCACGCGTCGCCGCGGGCGAGCACACGACCCGGTTGGACGTCGGCGTTCGCGGCAAGAACTTCTGGGTCACTCCCAAGGACCGCGACCGCGCCTGGCGCTGGGTGAACGAGGGGCATACCGAGGCGTTGAAGACGCCCGACGACACGGTGGTGTTCGTCAGCCCGCCACAGCGCGCGCAGATCCGCCAGGACCAGACCGATTGCATGGGGTGTCTGTCTCACTGTGCCTTTTCGGCGTGGAAGGACCATGCCGACTTCACCACCGGCCGGCCGGTCGATCCGCGCAGCTTCTGCATCCAGAAGACGCTGCAGGACATCGCCCATGGCGGGCCGATCCAGGACAACCTGATGTTCGCCGGCCACTCCGCCTATCGCTTCAGGCAGGACCCGTTCTATTCGAACAACTTCACCCCGACGGTAAAGCAGCTGGTCGATCGGATCCTGACCGGGGACTGAGCGGGCGCTAACTTGGCGGCCGATGAAACCGCTTGCATGGATCTTTCGTGGCGAGCTCGGCCGCTGGGATCGGTTCCGGGTTGGCGCGCCGGTTCGGCCGAACGCCGCCGATGGCCCAGGTGTTCAGCCCCACCGATTCAACACCCGAACCGCTCTAAGCGCCAACAAAAACCCCCGCCAAAGCGGGGGCGTTCGTTACCCGATAGGTTTTGCCGGCCTACGGGCTGTCGGGCAGGTCGTCTTCTTCTTCCTCGATGAGGATGATGGCACCGACCCCGATCACGACGGCGGCGATCACGGCCCAGATGCCGCTCCCGGCCATCTCCTCTGACTCGGAAACCGGGCTGGCTGAACGCTCGAGCGCGGCGGCCGGCGCAGCGGCAGCCAGCGACTGGGTGAGGGCCACGGCGGCAAGGGCCAGACCGACAGTGAACTTCTTCATGCAATGCATCTCCGTTACCTTCGCACTATCGCTTCTAGGGAAGACGAAGCGCGCCGCCTAGCCGAACTAGCACCATTTCAGACCTAGTCCACTGTTTGTGTGACATACCGTTGCTTCTGTGCCACGCTAAACTGCGGTTTCCGTGGGCGAACATGTGCTCATCAAAGGTCCATCGCCACGCTGTAAGGCCCTCGCCGATGGTTGCGCCGGTAGCCATCCCGGCGATAGGAGCATGCCATGCACCGGGCTCGCACAATCAGGCAGGCCGCGCTCGCCACACTCCTGGCGGCCCTGCTGGGCGCTGCCGGCGCGCTCGCCCAGGATCGGGAAGTGCCCTACTGGGCCTCGATCCGGGTCGAACCGGTGAACATGCGCGTCGGCCCGGGAGCGGGCTATCCGGTCGAATGGGTCTATCGCCGGCCCGGCCTGCCGGTGAAGGTGGTGCGGGTTATGCAGGGCTGGCGGCTGGTGCGCGACCCCGACGGGGCGCAGGGCTGGATCGTGGGCCGGCTGCTCACGCGCGAGCGCGGCGCCATCGTGGTGGGCGAGGGCCTGACCGAGCTGCGCGAACGGCCCGCCGCCGGCAGCGGCGTGCGCTGGCGCGTGGAGCCGGGGGTCGTCGGCCGGCTGGGGGATTGCGCGCCGGCGTGGTGCGAGTTCGAGGTCGCCGGGCGTCGCGGGTGGATCCCCCTGGCGCGGATCTGGGGAGCGGGCGACCCCTAGAGCGCGCTCTCAGGCCAGCTCCACCGCCAGCGCCGTCGCCTCGCCGCCGCCGATGCACAGGCTGGCGATGCCGCGCTTGCCGCCGCGCTGCTTGAGCGCGTTCAGCAAGGTGACGACGATGCGCGCGCCGCTGGCGCCGATGGGGTGGCCGAGCGCGGTGCCGCCGCCGTTGACGTTGATCTTGTCGTGCGGGATGCCGATGTCGCGCATGGCGAACATCGCCACGCAGGCGAACGCCTCGTTCACCTCCCACAGATCGACCTCGTCCACGCTCCAGCCGGTCTGCGCCAGCAGCTTGCCGATGGCGCCCACCGGCGCGGTGGTGAAATCCTTGGGCTCCTGCGCGTGCGCCGCCATTCCCATCACCGTGGCGACGGGGGCCAGGCCCTTGGCCGCGGCCACGCTGGCGCGGGTGATCACGAGCGCCGCGGCCCCGTCCGAGATCGAGCTCGAGGTGGCGGCGGTGATGGTGCCCTCCTTGGCGAAGGCGGGCTTGAGCTGGGGGATCTTGGCCGGATTGGCCTTGCCCGGCGCCTCGTCGGTATCCACCACGGTCTCGCCCTTGCGGTCGGTGATGGTCACCGGGGCGATCTCGGCGGCGAAGGCGCCCGACTTGATCGCGGCGGTGGCGCGTTCGAGCGAGGCGATGGCGAAACCGTCCATGTCGGTGCGGGTGAGCTGGTACTCGTCGGCGGTGACCTGGGCGAAGGCGCCCATCGCTTTGCCTTCCTCATAGGCGTCCTCCAGCCCGTCGAGGAACATGTGATCGTAGGCGGTATCGTGGCCGATCCGCGCGCCCGAGCGGTGCTTCTTGAGCAGGTAGGGCGCGTTGGTCATGCTCTCCATGCCGCCCGCCACCACCAGGTCGACCGTGCCCGAGGCCAGTGCCTCGGAGCCCATGATGACCGTCTGCATGCCGCTGCCGCAGACCTTGTTGACGGTGGTCGCCTGGGTGCTCTTGGGCAGCCCGGCCTTGATCGCCGCTTGTCGCGCGGGCGCCTGGCCGAGGCCGGCGGGCAGCACGCAGCCCAGGTAGACCCGGTCGACATCCGCCCCCGCCACGCCCGCACGCTCGATCGCCGCCTTCACCGCGGTGGCGCCCAGCTCCGTCGCACTCGCACCCGACAGCGCGCCCTGCATGCCGCCCATCGGCGTGCGGGCATAGCCCAGGATGACGACGGGATCGGCTTGGTTGAACGTGGCCATGGGGCGGGTCCTCTCTTGCAGGAGCGCTCGAGGAGCGCTGGTGCGTCACTTAGGTTCCGCACTCGCGCCAGGCAAGCACGGGCCGCCTCCGCGCGCCGCCTGCGCGCTCGAGCGCGGCCGGCGGGCGAGCTCCCATCCTGCCGCACTTGCGGTAACCCGGCCTAATCCGTAGACGCCTGCCGAACCCCCGCATGCACGAGTCACCCCTTGGTCGACCTCTCACAATACCTGCCGATTTTGATCTTCATCGTCATCGCCGCCGCGCTGTCGAGCGCCTTCGTGTTCCTGCCGATGGGCGTCTCGCGGCTCACGGGCACGCACCAGCCCGATGCCGAGAAGCTGAGCGAATACGAGTGCGGCTTTCCCGCCTTCGAAGACCCGCGCAGCCAGTTCGACGTGCGCTTCTACCTGATCGCGATCCTGTTCATCATCTTCGACCTGGAGGCCGCGTTCCTGTTTCCCTGGGCGGTGAGCCTCGACCTTACCGGCTGGCCGGGCTGGATCACCATGATGGTGTTCCTGTTCGAGCTCGCCGTGGGCCTTGCCTATGCCTGGAAGAAGGGAGCGCTCGAATGGGAGTGACCCGTGACGACGCGGGCAGCGGCGTGCTCTACCCGCCCTTCGCCGACGGGGCGGATTCGGCGCTGGTCGGGGTCGACAGCCTGCGCGTGCCCGCGGTCGCGCCCGGCCGCGCGGTGGCGCCCGACCAGGCCCAGTACACCTCCCTGATGACCGAGGTGGACAACAAGGGCTTCCTCGTCACCGGCACCGAGGAACTGTTCCAGTGGGCGCGCACCGGCTCGCTGTGGTGGATGACCTTCGGCCTCGCCTGCTGCGCGGTGGAGATGATCCACGTCAACATGCCGCGCTACGACATGGAGCGCTTCGGCGTCGCCCCGCGCGCCAGCCCGCGCCAGAGCGACGTGATGATCGTGGCCGGCACGCTGTGCAACAAGATGGCCCCGGCGCTGCGCAAGGTCTACGACCAGATGTCGGCGCCCAAATACGTCATCTCGATGGGCAGCTGCGCCAATGGCGGCGGCTATTATCACTACAGCTATTCCGTGGTGCGCGGCTGCGACCGGATCGTGCCGGTGGACATCTACGTGCCCGGCTGCCCGCCGACGGCCGAGGCGCTGCTCTATGGGGTGATGCAATTACAGCGCAAGATCCGCCGCGTGGGGACGATCGAGCGCTGATGGCGACCCGGGCCCATTGCGCACCACGCTTCGCCTCGCACGAGGGCGTGCGCGAGACGCTGTCGGCGGTGCTGGGCGACATGCTCATCGACGCGCGCGAGGCGCATGGCGAACTCGTGTTGCGCGTCCATCGCGAGCGCATCGCGGACGTGCTGCGGCTGCTGCGCGATAACCACGAGTACCAGCAATTGATGGAGATCGCCGGCGTCGACTATCCGGCCGCCGCCGAGCGGTTCGAAGTGGTCTACATGCTGCTCTCGCTCACCCGGAACCATCGGCTCATGGTCAAGCTGTCCACGGACGAGGCCACCCCGGTGCCCACCGTCACCACGCTGTGGCCCAATGCCGGCTGGCTCGAGCGCGAGGTGTTCGACATGTTCGGCGTGCTGTTCGCCGGCAACACCGACCTGCGGCGCATCCTCACCGATTACGGCTTCGAGGGGCACCCCTTCCGCAAGGACTTCCCGCTCACCGGCTACCACGAGGTGCGCTATTCCGAGGAGGAGAAGCGTGTAATCTACGCGCCGGTCTCCCTGCCGCAGGACTTCCGCAGCTTCGACTTCATGAGCCCCTGGGAAGGCGCCGACTACATCCTCCCCGGCGATGAAAAGGCGGCGACCCAGCCGGTCCCGCCGCCGGTGGTCGAGGTCAAGACTACCGAGCGCACGAGCGAGACCGGCGCCGGTGACAAGACCAATGCCAAGGGGGCGGAACAGCTGGCCCCGGCGGCCCCGACCGCGACCGCGGCGGGTCAGGGGCATGGCGATCCGGCGCAGGTGGAGACCACCATCGAGGCGCCCGGCGCGCCCCATCCGACCGAAGACCGGCCCGACCGCGCCCCCCGGGTGGATGGGACGAAGGATGCCAAGGGCGCAACGCAACCCGATCCACGCTCGGGTCGCGGAGGCGGCGCATGAGCCGCGGCGCGCTGCTCGGTGCGGGGCTGATGCTGCTGGCGGCCTGCACCGGCGCGCCCGAAGATAAGGCGGTGTCCTACGAGGACGAACTGGCCCGGGCGCGGGCGCAGGCTGCACCTGGCGCCGCCGCGCCGCGTCCTCCGCGGCCCGCCCGCGACCTGGCGGCCGCCCCGGTGGTGCCGGTCGGCGGCCCGCTGGAGATCGATGCGGCGGGCGGCCCGCTCCAGCTCGAGGCGCTGGGCCACGTCATCCAGGTCGATCTCGGACCGATCCTGGAGGGGTGCTCGTTCCAGCAGGACGGTGAGACCCTGCTCGTCGCCGGCGCCGAGCAAGACAGCGCCGCCCGGGGCCGCGGCGTGATCCAGGTCGGCGGCAGCCAGCGTCTGTTGGTGGGGGTACGGCCGGGCGGCCCGGGATACATCAATGCGGGGCCGGTATTGGCCGATGACGGGTTCACCGTCGAGGTGCGGCGCGGCGGGGGCGAAGGGCTCTCGGGTGAGATGGAACGCACCAGCTGGCCCGCCGAACTGGTGGTCCAGCGCGGCACTGCGGGCGAACACACCTATGGGCCCGGAACCTGGACCTGCGGCGTATGAACCGAATGGCGCCAGCAATGCCGCGGGCAGCTATATGAGCAGCGGCCTGACTTTCGAACAATCGCCCACCACGGGCGATGCGACGATCGGCAATTACACGATCAATTTCGGCCCGCAGCATCCGGCCGCGCACGGGGTGCTGCGCATGGTAATGGAGCTGGACGGCGAGATCATCGAGCGGGTCGATCCGCATGTCGGCCTGCTCCACCGCGGCACCGAGAAGCTGATCGAGCACAAGACCTACCTCCAGGCGCTGCCGTATTTCGACCGGCTCGATTATTGCTCGCCGATGTGCATGGAGCACTCCTGGGTGCTGGCGATCGAGAAGCTGCTCAACCTCGAAGTGCCGCTGCGCGCGCAATATCTGCGGGTGATGTTCGCCGAGCTGACGCGGATCAAGAACCACCTGCTCAACATCGGCAGCCATGTGATGGACGTGGGCGCGATGACGCCCAACCTGTGGCTGTTCGAGTTGCGCGAAGACATCATGAACTTCTACGAGCGGGTCTCGGGCGCGCGGATGCATGCCGCCTGGTTCCGCCCGGGCGGGGTGCATCAGGACGTGCCGCTCAAGCTGCTCAGCGACCTTGGCGACTGGGTGGATCAGCGCCTGCCCGAGCTGTTCGACGATGCGATGAGCCTGGTGGTCGACAACCGCATCTTCAAGCAGCGCAACGTCGACATCGCCGTGGTCAGCCAGGAAGACGCGATCGCCTGGGGCTTTTCGGGCCCGATGATCCGCGCCTCGGGCGTGCCGTGGGATCTGCGCAAGAGCCAGCCTTACGATGTCTACGACCGGATGGATTTCGACGTGCCCGTGGGCACCAACGGCGATTGCTACGACCGGATGATGGTGCGCGTGCAGGAGGTGCGCCAGTCGGCGCGCATCATCAAGCAGTGCCTGGCCCAATTGCCCGATGGCCCGGTTCAGAGCCTCGACCGCAAGATCGTGCCGCCCAAACGGGCCGAGATGAAGCAGTCGATGGAAGCGCTGATCCACCACTTCAAGCTCTACACCGAAGGCTTCCACGTCCCCGCCGGCGAGGTGTACGTGGCGACCGAAAGCCCCAAGGGCGAATTCGGCGTCTATCTGGTGAGCGACGGCAGCAACAAGCCCTACCGCTGCAAGATCCGCCCGACCATGTTCAGCCACCTGCAGGCGATGGACATGATGTGCCGCGGCCACATGCTGCCCGACGCCACTGCCATCCTGGGCGCGCTCGACGCGGTGTTCGGCGAGTGCGACCGGTGAAGCGAACGCTGGAACTGACGCGGGCCTGGGCGGCGATAACCGGCCTCGTACTGATCGCGGTGATGATCGTGCTGGTGGCGAGCGGCCAATCGATCTCGCACGCGCTGCCGATGCTCGTTTCGGGCATCGTGGGTTACGAAATGGCGCTGATCGCGCACGATTACTGGCGCAGGCGCCGGCATGGCTGATCGCGCGCCCCATCCCGATACCCCCGAACTGCGCGCGCGCTGGGGCGGGTTCGCCTGGACCCAGGCCCATGCGGCCGAGGCGAAGGCCATTGTGTCGCGCTATCCCGAAGGCCGCCAGCGCAGCGCGGTGATGCCGCTCTTATTCCTGGCGCAGGAGCAGGTCGGCGCGGAGACGAACACGCAAGGCTGGTTGCCCATCCCGGTGATGGAATTCGTCGCCCGCGAGCTCGACATGCCGGCGATCCGGGTGCTCGAGGTCGCCAGCTTCTACATGATGTACAATCTGGCGCCGGTCGGCCGCTTCCACGTCCAGGTGTGTGGCACCACGCCGTGCATGCTGCGCGGTTCGGACGAGATCATGGCCGCCTGCACCAAGCGCGGCATGAGGAAGGGGCACACTACGGCGGACGGGATGTGGACGCTGAGCGAGGTGGAGTGCATGGGCAATTGCGCCACCGCCCCGATGGTGCAGATCAACCAGGCCAATTACGAGGACCTGACGCCCGAGCGGCTGGACGCGGTGCTCGACGCGCTGGCCCGCGGCGAGAGCCCGAAGGAGGGCACGCAGGAGCCCGGCCGGCATACCTCCGAGCCGCTCGGCGGGCCGACGACTTTGCGCGAGATGATCTGCGCCAACCACGATTACCGGAGCGAATGGTGATGGACGCCGTGATCCCGATCATCATCGCGGTGGTGGCGATCATCATCGTCTGGAAGGTGCTCGCGGGCATCGTCAAGACCGTGGCGCTCGTCGCCATCCTGGCGCTCGCCGCGCTGGTGGTGTTCGGCGGGGGGCTGGGCTGATGCCGGAGATCACTTCGCTCGCCGACAAGGACCGCATCTTCACCAATCTCTACGGCTTCCAGGACTGGCGGCTGGCGGCGGCGCAGGCCCGCGGCGACTGGGACGACACCCGCGCACTGATGCTGCGCGGGCAGGACGCGATCATCGACGAGGTGAAGGCGAGCGGCCTGCGCGGCAGAGGAGGCGCGGGCTTTCCCACCGGCATGAAGTGGTCGTTCATGCCCAAAGAGAGCCCAAAGGACTCCAACGGCGTCGGACGGCCCAGCTTCCTGGTCGTCAACGCCGACGAGAGCGAGCCGGGCAGCTGCAAGGACCGCGAGATCATCCGCCACGATCCGCACAAGCTGGTCGAGGGCGCGCTGGTAGCCGGCTTCGCCATGCGCGCGCGGGCGGCCTACATCTACATCCGCGGCGAGTATATCCGCGAGGCGGAGGTGCTGGTCGCCGCCGTGGCCGAGGCCTACGACGCCGGCCTGCTGGGCCGGAACGCGGCCGGCTCGGGCTATGATTTCGACGTCTTCGTCCACCGCGGCGCGGGCGCCTACATCTGCGGCGAAGAGACCGCGATGATCGAGAGCCTGGAGGGCAAGAAGGGCCAGCCGCGGCTCAAGCCCCCGTTCCCGGCCGGCGCGGGGCTCTACGGCTGCCCGACCACGGTAAACAACGTGGAATCGATCGCGGTCGTCCCCACCATCCTGCGGCGCGGCGCGGCCTGGTTCGCCGGCTTCGGGCGCGAGAACAACAAGGGCACCAAGCTGTTCCAGATCAGCGGCCACGTAGAGCGGCCCTGCGTGGTGGAGGAAGCGATGAGCATCCCCTTCCGCGAATTGATCGAGAAGCATTGCGGCGGCATCCGCGGCGGCTGGGATAATCTGCTCGCGGTGATCCCCGGCGGTTCCTCGGTGCCGCTGGTGCCTGCCGCCGAGATGATGGACGTGCCGATGGATTTCGACGGCTGCAAGGCGGTCGGCTCGGGCCTGGGCACCGCGGCGCTGATCGTGATGGACAAATCCACCGACATCGTGCGCGCGATCAGCCGGCTCTCCTATTTCTACAAGCACGAGAGCTGCGGCCAGTGCACCCCCTGCCGCGAGGGCACCGGCTGGATGTGGCGGGTGATGGAGCGCCTGCGCACCGGTGAGGCGGGGGTCGAGGAAATCGACATGCTCCACCAGGTCACCAAGCAGGTCGAGGGCCACACCATCTGCGCCCTGGGCGATGCGGCGGCCTGGCCGATCCAGGGGCTGATCAAGCACTTCCGCCCCGAGCTCGAGCGGCGGATTGCGGAGCGCGAGGCGGGCGAAGTGCGGGAGGCGGCGGAGTGAAGGCAGCGGCCTCGCACACTCTGACGTTATTGGCCGGTGCCTTCCTGGCAGTTGGCACAAACGCCCAGGAGCCTGATGTCATGGAGCCGGAACGTCAGCTGGGCACGCGTGCCATCCAGCGCCCTGAAACCATAGAGGGCGAGAAGGCTGGCGAGATCAACAAGGACTTCGCCGAGTGCGTCTACAAGAGAAGCAAGGCGGCTGCCGATCAGCTGCTGGCCTCTGGTGATCCGCTCAATACACCGTCCATCGAGTGGGGCGACGAAGACGATAAGGGTTCTCAATTCACCGGTCACGCCTGCCTTGGCAACTGGGCGAGCTTGCGAAACATGAGCCTGGAAATTTCACCCTGGACTTTCCGGGCGATGATGGCCGAGGAGGCGTATCTGGCTCGGTTTCGCCAGCCGGCCGTCCTTGCCGCAAATGCCCAGGAAGCAACGGGCCGCACTCTTCAAGGCGTCGATCTGCGAGCAGTGGGGATGATGGAGCTCGCCGACTGCATCACTTTTCGCGATACCCCCGCAGCCGATGCGCTGTTGCGCACGACGCCGCAAAGTGCCGCTGAGCGGGATGCAGCCGTTGCGCTCGCACCGGTAGTGTCGGCGTGCCTGCTGGAGGGGCAAAGTTTCAGGGTGACGCCGCAGTCGATCCGGGCGCTCGCCGCCGACGGCCTGTGGGCGCGCTATGCAAGGACGGTAGACTGATGCCCAAAGTCACCATCGACGGCACCCAGATCGAAGTTCCCAACGGCGCCACCGTGCTGCAGGCGTGCGAGCTGGCGGGCAAGGAGATCCCGCGGTTTTGCTATCACGAGCGGCTCAGCATCGCCGGCAATTGCCGCATGTGCCTGGTCGAGGTGAAGCCCGGGCCGCCCAAGCCGCAGGCGTCGTGCGCGCTGCCGGCGACCGAGGGCCAGGAGATCCGCACCGACAGCCTGATGGTCAAGACGGCGCGCGAAGGGGTGATGGAGTTCCTGCTCATCAACCACCCGCTCGATTGCCCGATCTGCGACCAGGGGGGCGAGTGCGACCTGCAGGACCAGGCGATGGCCTATGGCCGCGGCGGCTCGCGCTACCACGAGAACAAGCGCGCGGTGGCCGACAAGTACATGGGTCCGCTGATCAAGACGCAGATGACCCGCTGCATCCACTGCACCCGCTGCGTCCGCTTCTCCGAAGAGGTGGCGGGCGTGGACGAGATCGGCGCGCTTTACCGCGGCGAGGACATGCAGATCACCACCTACCTCGAGCAGGCGGCGCGGCACGAGCTTTCCGCCAATGTGATCGACCTGTGCCCGGTCGGCGCGCTCACCAGCGCGCCCTATGCCTACGAGGCGCGACCGTGGGAGCTGAAGAAGACGCTCTCGATCGACGTCTCGGATGCGGTGGGATCGAACATCCGGGTGGATTCGCGCGGCCGCCAGGTGCTGCGCGCGCTGCCGCGCAACAACGATTCGGTGAACGAGGAGTGGCTGTCGGACAAGGCGCGCTATCAGGTGGACGGGCTGACCGCGCGGCGGCTCGACCAGGTGTGGGTGCGCCGCGAGGGGCGGTTGCAGCCGGCGGGGTGGAACGAGGCGTTCAACCTGATCGCTGCGGTGAAGCCGGGCAGCAGCGTGGCGGCGGTGGCCGGCGACCTGCTCGATTGCGAGACCATGTTCGCGGCCAAGGCGCTGCTGCGAGCGCTGGGGTCCGAGCTCATCGAGAGCCGGCAGACGGGGATGGACTACGCCGTCGACAACCTGGCGGGGGTGAACTTCAATTCCACCTTCGAGGGGATCGAGACCGCCGATGCGGTGCTCGTGATCGGCAGCCATTTGCGCTGGGAGGCGCCGCTGGTGAACGTGCGGCTGCGCAAGGCCGCCAAGCGCGGAGCCAAGGTGTTCCTGGTCGGGCCGCAGTGGGAGACGACCTACCCGGCCGAGTTCCTGGGCACCGATCTGGCCGTGCTGGGCGACTTGCCGAACCACGTCACCGAGGCTTTTGCGGCGGCCGCGCGCCCGGCGGTGGTCCTGGGCGCGGGCGGTCTCGCAGCGGGCGGGCACGGCGCCGCGCTCGGCCTGGTCGAGCCGCTCGGCCTGGTGAAAGAGGGCTGGAACGGCTTCAACGTCCTGCACCTGGCGGCGGCGCGGATGGGCGCGCTGATGCTCGGCTTCGCACGACCGCGTGGTATCGCCGAACTGGTTGGCGCCGCGCCCAAGGTGCTGCTGGCGCTGGGGGCGGACGAGATGAACTTCTCGCGCTTCCCGGGATCGCTCAAGGTCTATATCGGCCACCATGGCGACAAGGGAGCGGCGGCGGCCGACGTGATCCTGCCCGCCAGCGCCTATACCGAGAAGGCCGGGACCTACGTCAACACCGAGGGCCGCGTGCAGTTCGCCGACAAGGCGGTGTTCGCGCCGGGCGACGCGCGCGAGGACTGGACCATCCTGCGCGCCCTTGCTGACGTTCTGGGGCCCGATGCGCTGGGCGTGTCGGTGGGCTTCGACAGCTTCGACCAGCTGCGCGCGGCGATGATCGCCGAAGTGCCGGCGCTGGGGGTTGAGGGCCTGGTCGACTACGGCGCGCTCCCCGCCGCTCCCGGTGGCGTCATTCCTTCCCAGGCCATCACCTATCCGATCCGTGACTTCTACCTCACCAACCCCATCGCCCGCGCCAGCCAGGTGATGCAGCGCTGCTCGGCCGAACTGCTGCACGGTGACGTGATGCTGGAGGCGGCCGAGTGACCGACTTCTTCGATACCACGCTCGGCCTCACTTACGGCTGGTCGTTCTTCCTCGCCAGCGTCAGCGGCATCCTGTTGATCGCCTTCCCGCTGATGCTGGCGGTGGCCATGGTGATCTACGTGGACCGCAAGGTGTGGGCCGCGATGGCGCTGCGGCGCGGCCCCAACGTGGTCGGGCCGTTCGGGCTGCTGCAGAGCTTCGCCGACGGGCTGAAGGTGTTCCTGCAGGAGACCATCATCCCTTCGGCCGCCAACAAGGGCCTGTTCCTGCTGGCGCCGATCATCACCTTCACGGTGGCGCTGCTCGCCTGGGCGGTGATCCCGTTCAACTCGGGCGCGGTGCTGGCCGACATCAACGTGGGCCTGCTCTACGTCCTCGCGATCAGCTCGCTGGGGGTCTACGGCGTCGTCATCGCCGGCTGGGCCTCGAACTCGAAGTACCCGTTCTTCTCGGCCATGCGCGCGGCGGCGCAGATGATCTCCTACGAGGTCTCGATCGGTTTCATCCTGGTGTGCGTGGTGCTGTGGGCCGGCACCTTCAACCTGAACGGCATCGTGCTGGCGCAGCAGGGCCATGGGCTGGGGATCGTCAACGGCTTCGTGTTCAACCCGCTGCTGTTTCCGCTGTGGGTGATGTTCCTGATCTCGAGCCTGGCCGAGACCGCGCGCGCGCCGTTCGACCTGACCGAGGCGGAGAGCGAGCTGGTCGCCGGCTACCAGACCGAATATTCCTCGATGAGCTTCGCGCTCTACTGGCTGGGCGAATACGCCAACGTCCTGCTGATGTGCGCGCTCAACGCCACGCTGTTCTTCGGCGGCTGGCTGCCGCCGCTGGATTGGGCGCCGCTCTACTGGATCCCCGGGTGGCTCTGGCTGTTCGCCAAGATCTTTTTCTTCTTCTTCATCTTCAGCTGGGTGAAGGCCACCGTGCCGCGCTACCGCTACGACCAGCTGATGCGGCTGGGCTGGAAGGTGTTCCTGCCGCTGAGCCTCGGCTTCGTCGTGCTCATCTCCGGCTATCTGATGGCCACTGGACATTTCGCCCCATGACCGTCGCCCAGCTCGTCAAGTCCTTCACCCTGTGGGAATTCCTCAAGGCGCACGCGCTCACGCTGAAGTACTTGTTCAAGCCCAAGGCGACGCTCAACTACCCGTTCGAGAAGAACCCGATCTCCCCGCGCTTCCGCGGCGAGCATGCGCTGCGGCGCTATCCCAATGGCGAGGAGCGCTGCATCGCTTGCAAATTGTGCGAGGCGGTGTGCCCGGCGCTCGCCATCACCATCGAGAGCGAGCCGCGCAGCGACGGCAGCCGCCGGACCACCCGCTACGACATCGACATGACCAAGTGCATCTATTGCGGCTTCTGCCAGGAGGCATGCCCGGTGGACGCGATCGTCGAGGGGCCGAACCTGGAATATTCGACCGAGACCCGCGAGGAGCTGCTTTACGACAAGGCCAAGCTCTTGGCCAACGGCGACAAGTGGGAGCGCGCGCTGGCGGCAAACCTTGAAGCGGACGCGCCCTACCGCTAGGCGGCTCGGCGACTCTCCTGCCCGTGCGCTTCAGGGGCTTTCAGAAAGCACCGATGATCCAGGCCTACGCCTTCTACCTGTTCGCCGCGCTGATGCTCGCCAGCGGCGCGCTGACGATCCTGTCGCGCAACCCGGTGCACTCGGTGCTGTGGCTGATCCTGGCGTTCTTCAATGCGGCGGGGCTGATGGTGATCGTGGGCGCCGAGTTCATCGCCATGCTGCTGGTGATCGTCTATGTCGGCGCGGTCGCGGTGCTGTTCCTGTTCGTGGTGATGATGCTCGACATCGACTTCGCCGAGCTGCGCGCCGGGTTCATGAAGAACTTCCCGCTCGGCATCGCCATCGCCGCGGTGCTGCTGGCCGAGCTGGTGCTGGGGGTGGGGGCCTATCAGGCGGGCGGGCTGGCGCTCGGCACGCCCAACGGCGCCGCCGACCCGCTCCCCGGGCGCAGCAACATCGAGAACATCGGCGCGCTGCTGTACGGGCGCTATTTGTTCCTGTTCGAGACCGCGGGGCTGATCCTGCTGGTGGCGATGATCGGCGCGATCGTGCTCACTCACCGCGAGCAGCGCACCACCCGTGGCCACCAGAATATCGGCCGCCAGAACGCCCGCCGGCCCGGCGAGGCGACCGTGCTCACCCGGCCGGAAGTGGGCGCGGGGGTGAAGCTGTGATCGGGATCGAGCATTACGTGATCGTCAGTTCGATCCTGTTCGTGCTGGGGGTGCTGGGCATCTTCCTCAACCGCAAGAACATCATCGTCATCCTGATGGCCATCGAGCTCATCCTGCTGGCGGTGAACCTGAATTTCGTCGCCTTCAGCTCTTTCCTGGGCGATTTGACGGGGCAGATCTTCGCCATGTTCGTGCTGACCGTGGCGGCGGGCGAGGCGGCCATCGGGCTGGCCATCCTGGTGATCTACTTCCGCGGGCGCGGGACCATCGCGGTGGACGACGTCAACCGGATGAAGGGCTGAGACCGGCTCCGTGCAGTCGATCGTCGTCATCGTCTTTGCGCCGCTGGTGGCCGCGATCATCGCCGGCATGGGCAACCGCGCGCTCGGCAACGTCGCCGCCAAGGCGATCACCACGGCCGGCCTGGTCCTGGCCGCGGCGCTGTCGTGGCCGATCTTCCTCGCTTTCATCGGCGGCACCGCCGAGGCGAGCGTGGTGCCGGTGCTCAAGTGGGTGGAATCGGGCGCGCTCAGCTTCGACTGGGCGCTGCGGGTCGATGCGCTGACCGCGGTGATGCTGGTCGTCATCACCACGGTCTCGGCGCTCGTGCACCTCTACAGTTGGGGCTACATGGAGGAGGACCCGGACCAGCCGCGCTTCTTCGCCTACCTCTCGCTGTTCACCTTCGCCATGCTGATGCTGGTGACGGCCGACAACCTGGTGCAGATGTTCTTCGGCTGGGAAGGCGTGGGCCTTGCGTCCTACCTGCTCATCGGTTTCTGGTTCAAGAAGCCTTCCGCCAATGCCGCCGCGATCAAGGCCTTCGTGGTCAACCGCGTCGGGGACCTGGGCTTCATGCTCGGCATCTTCGGCACCTTCCTGGTGTTCGGCACCACCTCCATCCCCGCGATCCTCGAGGCGGCGCCCGGCATGGCGGGCTCGACCATCGGCTTCCTGGGGATGCGGCTCGATACCATGACCATCCTGTGCCTGCTGCTGTTCGTGGGCGCGATGGGCAAGTCGGCGCAGCTTGGCCTGCACACCTGGCTGCCCGATGCGATGGAAGGGCCGACGCCCGTCTCCGCGCTAATCCACGCCGCCACCATGGTGACCGCCGGCGTCTTCATGGTCTGCCGCCTCTCGCCCATGTTCGAGGCCGCGCCGGTGGCGCTGGCGTTCGTGACCTTCATCGGCGCGGCCACCTGCATCTTCGCCGCCACCATCGGTACGACGCAGTGGGACATCAAGCGGGTGATCGCCTATTCCACCTGCTCGCAGCTGGGCTACATGTTCTTCGCCGCGGGCGTGGGCGCGTATGGGGCGGCGATGTTCCACCTGTTCACCCACGCCTTCTTCAAGGCGCTGCTGTTCCTGGGCGCGGGCTCGGTCATCCACGCGATGCACCACGAGCAGGACATGCGCTATTACGGGGGCTTGCGCAAAAGCATCCCGCTCACCTTCTGGGCGATGATGGCGGGCACGCTGGCCATCACCGGCGTGGGCCTGGTGCCGATCCATGCGGGTTTCGCAGGCTTCCACTCCAAGGATGCGATCCTCGAGGCGGCGTTCGCCAGCGGCACCGGTATGGGCATTTTCGCCTTCTGGATGGGCACCTTCGCCGCGCTGCTGACGGCGTTCTATTCCTGGCGGCTGATGTTCCTCACCTTCTGGGGCAAGCCACGCTGGGCGCAGAGCGAGCATATCCAGCACGCCATGCACTACGGCCACGATGATCCCATCGATCATAGCCCGGCGAGCCAGGAGGATGGCGGGCACGACGCCGCCCACGCCGTGCCGCATCCGGCACACGCGGACGGCACCGCCGGCTACCACCCGCACGAGAGCCCGGCCGCCATGCTGGTGCCGCTGGGCGTGCTCAGCCTGGGGGCGATCTTCGCCGGCTGGCTGTTCAGTCATTCCTTCCTCGACGAGGCGGAATTCTGGAACGGCTCGATCGCCTACAATGCCGAGCTGATGCACGCCATCCACGAGGTGCCGGCGCCGGTCGCCTACGCCGCCACCATCGTGATGGTGCTGGGCTTCCTCGCCGCTTTCTACGCCTACCTGCGCCGCCCTCACGTGCCGGCGAAGGTGGCAGGCGCGCTGGGGCCGATCTATCGCTTCGTGTTCAACAAATGGTACTTCGACGAGCTGTATGACGCCATTTTCGTGAAGCCCGCCTTCGCGCTCGGCCGGCTGTTCTGGCAGCGCGGCGATGTCGGCATCATCGATCGCTTCGGGCCCAACGGCGCGGCCTGGCTGGTCGATCGCGGCGCGATCGTGGCCAAGCGGGTGCAGTCCGGCTACCTCACCTCCTATGCGCTGATCATGCTGCTCGGGCTCGTGGGTGCGGTCAGCTGGGTGCTGGCCTAGTGGACGGCTTTCCCATCCTCTCGCTCATGCTGCTGGTGCCGCTGGTCGGCGCGATCGCCTGCGTGTTCCTGGCGCCCGGGCCGGCGCGGGCCGTCGCGCTCGCCGCCACGCTGATCGATCTGGCGCTCGGCATCGTCCTGTGGGCGAGCTACGATATCGGCGGCGCGCAATGGCAGTTCCAGGAGCGCGCCGAGCTGTTCGCCGGCTTCTCCTGGGCGCTGGGCATCGACGGAATCGCGCTGATGCTCATCGTGCTCTCGGTGTTCCTGATGCCGATCTGCATCGGCGCCAGCTGGCGCGCGATCGACAAGCGCGTGGGTGAGTTCATGGGCGCGTTCCTGCTGGTGGAGGTGACCATGATCGGCGTGTTCGCCGCGCAGGACCTACTCTTGTTCTACATGTTCTTCGAGGCCGGCCTCATCCCGATGTACCTCATCATCGGCGTCTGGGGCGGGGACAACCGGATTTACGCCGCCTACAAGTTCGTCCTCTATACGCTGCTCGGCTCGCTGCTGATGCTGGTCGCGATGCTGTGGATGATCTTCACCGCCGGCACGACCTCCATCCCCGAGCTGATGGTCTACGACTTCAGCCCGGCGGCGCAGACCTGGCTGTGGCTCGCCTTCTTCGCCAGCTTCGCGGTGAAGATGCCGATGTGGCCGGTGCACACTTGGCTGCCCGACGCGCACGTCCAGGCGCCCACCGCCGGCTCGATCATCCTGGCGGGCGTGCTCTTGAAGATGGGCGGCTACGGCTTCATCCGCTTCAGCCTGCCGATGTTCCCCGAGGTTGACTCGCTTCTCGACCAGTGCGTCCCACCCGGAACCACCATCGATTTTCTCAAGGTCGACGTCGAGGGGTTGGAAGCGGACGTGCTCCGCTCCAACAACTGGGAGAAGTGGCGGCCGAAGGTCGTCGTTGTCGAATGCTTTGCGCCACACATTGCTGGTTCGACACACGAT
>JANNOJ010000016.1:0-5597 GCA_031399025.1 Erythrobacteraceae bacterium
CGCCTCGTCGACCAGCACCATCGCGCCGTTTTCGCGGGCGACGCGGACCATGTCCCTCAGCGGGGCAATATCCCCCAGCATCGAATAGACCCCTTCGAGGATCACCAACTTGCCCGCGCCTTCGGGCACTCGTTTGAGCCGTTTTTCCATCGCCTCGATGTCATTGTGCTTGAACGGCACCACCTCGGCATCGCCCAGCTTGCAGCCGTCCCAGATGCTGGCGTGTGAATCGATGTCGAGGACGATGTAATCGCCCTTGCCGGCGATGGTGGAGATGATGCCGAGATTGGCCTGATAGCCGGTCGAGAACACCATTGCGTGATCCATGGCGTAGAACTCGCACAGCGCCTTTTCGACGTCCCGATGCCCAGTATAGGTGCCGTTGAGCACACGGCTGCCGGTGGTTCCCGAGCCGAAATCGGTCAGCGCCTGCTTGCCTGCTTCGATCACATCAGGGTCGAAGGTCATGCCCATGTAGTTGTAAGTGCCGAGCAAGATCGTTTCGCGCCCGTTGCATACCGCGCGCGTGGGCGACAGGACGCGCTCCATCACCAGGTTGAACGGATCCTCCATGCCGCTTGCCAGCAGCCCCTCGCGCATCGCGATCAGGGCATCGAACTTGCTGAACAGGTCCGGCGTTCCGCCGTCCACCGCGGCCGGCCGGTCGGCCTGGCTGACACCTTCGCTCACTTGTTGCCCGCCGACTTGGTGACCGCATCGACCAACTGACCGAAGGTCTCGATCTCGGCCTGCTGGTTCATGCTGATGATGATGTCGAATTCATCCTCGATCGCGGCGACGAAATCCATCACCGTTAGGCTGTCGAATTCCAGATCGCCCGCGAAGCTGGTGCCGTCCTGAATTACTACGCCCTTTTTGTTGAAGGGTTCGATCAGGTTGCGGATGGTGGTGTCGACATGAGCACGGTCCATGGCAGATCCTCGTCTGGGGCGGCGCTATGCGCGCCTGGTTGGGGTGCGCAAAGCGGCCAAGCCGACCGCTTGTCAAGCATCCCGCGCCACCACGGCAGAGCGCTTTGGGGCGCTAACCGACCGCTTCGGCCGAAGGTTCGTCGGCCATCAAGCCGCGCACCGCGTTCATGAACGGGGTGATCGAAACCGGTTTGGCGAGATAGTCCTTGGCTCCGGCGGCGCGGATCTTCTCCTCGTCGCCCTTGCCCGCATAGGCGGTCACCGCGAGGATGGGGATGTCCCGGAGCGTGTGGTCGGCACGGAAGGTTTCGATCAGTTCGAGGCCGGAAACATTTGGCAGCTGGATATCGAGCACCACCGCGTGCGGCTTGAACTTTCTGGCCGTCGGAATGACGTTCAATCCATCAGCCACGGGCACCACCTCATAGCCGTTCGCCTTCAGCACGTCGCAGAACAGCTTGCGGTTGAGATCGTTGTCCTCGACAACCAGGATGCGCTTTGGCACGGCGATTTCGGTCCCCCTCAACCACTGTATTTAGACCCCTTAACGGAGACTGGCAAATCACTACTGATGCCTCCTGGCCCGCTGTCCCGAAACGGACGCCCGAGACGATTGCGCTGGAAGCGCTGGGCTGGGTGCTGACCGACGAGCCGCGCGCCGAGCGGCTGCTGGCGCTGACTGGGCTGACGCCCGACGCGTTGCGGGGGGGGCTGGGCGATCGCGTAGTGCTCGCTGCGGTGCTCGAATTTCTCGCCGGGCACGAGGCCGATCTGATCGCCGCAGCGATTGCCCTCGACCTGCCGCCGCAGGATATCGCCGCGGCTTCAAGGGCACTGGCCGCATGAGCCGCCCACTTGTCGTCTGTGACTGCGACGAGGTGCTGCTGCACATGGTGGCCCCTTTCCGCGACTGGCTGGCGGAAACGCATGGCGTCATCTTCGCAATGCAGAGCAACAATTTTGCCGAGGCGATGCGTTGGACCGCGAGCGGCGAGCTGGTCGAAAAGCCGGAGATCTGGCGGCTGCTGGGTGCCTTCTTCGACACCGAAATGCACCGCCAGACCGCCATCGCAGGCGCGGTCGAAGCGATGCGACAGCTCGGCGAGCGCGCCGATGTGGTGGTGCTGACCAACATTCCTGATTCCCACCGCGAGCTGCGCCAGGTGCAGCTCGATAAGCACCGCATCGCCGCCCGGGTGTTCACCAACCAGGGCCCCAAGGGCCCCGCGCTTCAGGCGATCATCGCCGAGTTCCGGCCCTCGCACACCTATTTCATCGACGATTTGCCGCAGCATCATCAGTCAGCACGCGAGACAGTCGGTGCCACCGGGTGCGACCTCACCACGCTGCATTTGTGCGGCGAGCCGCTGCTCGCCCCGCACATCACCTGCGCGCACGCAGCGGGCCACGCCGACGCCCGCATCGACGACTGGGGCGAGGCGCTGCCCTGGCTGCTTGCGCGCCTGCAACGCCATTCCGCATCACTCGAGGAAACTGCATGAACATCGTCACGCGCCTTTCCGACATGGGCATCGAATTGCCCGTCGCCGCTGCTCCGGTGGCCAGCTATGTGCCGGTGGTGGTCCAGGGCGGCTTCGCCTTCGTCTCCGGCCAGCTCCCGTTTCTCGACGGCAAACTGGTGACCGGCAAGCTCGGCAGCGAGCTCGGCACCGAGCGCGGCATCCAGGCCGCGCGCGCCTGCGGGCTGATGGTCCTTGCCCAGCTTGAAGCCGCGGATCTGCTCGATCGGGTGGCGCGAATCGTCAAGCTGGGCGGCTTCGTCGCCTCGACCGCCGATTTCACCGATCAGCCCAAAGTGGTGAACGGCGCCTCGGACTTGATGGTCGAGGTGTTCGGCGATGCCGGCAGGCACGCCCGCAGCGCGGTGGGCGTGCCGGTGCTGCCGCTCAACGCGGCGGTCGAGGTCGATGCGATCATTGCTCTCAAGCCTTGACCGCCTGTTCGCTCCGCCGCCAGTTCCGGCTGCGCGGGCGGGCTGGCTGAAAAATTGGACCTTTGCGCATCGCGGACTGCACAGACAGCCGGGACCGGTCGAGAATTCGCCTACTGCCTTTCGCGCCGCGGTCGCGGCGGGGCTCGGCATCGAATGCGACATCCAGCGCAGCCGCGACGGCGTGGCGATGGTCTACCATGACTGGGACTTTTCGCGCCTGCATGGCCGCACCGAAGCTGGGAACGCGCTCGATGCCCAGCAGTGGCGCGAGCTGCGCTATGCCGATAGCGACGAGGGGCCGCTTGCGCTGGCCGATCTGCTTGATCTGGTATCCGGGCAAGTACCTCTGCTGATCGAGATCAAATCGCGTTCCGGCTACGATGTGGAGCGCAGCTGCGAGCTGGTTTGCCAAGCCCTGAGCGGCTATCGCGGCCTTCATGCGGTGATGAGCTTCGACCCGCGCGTCTCGCGCTGGCTGCGCCGTCACGCAGCCGCCACCACGCGCGGGCTGGTGATGCGAGAGGACGACCATGGCCACACACGGCAGGCCTGGCAGCGCCATTTGGCCCTGTGGATGGCGAAGCCGGACTTCGTGGCCTATCACGTCAAGGCACTGCCCAATCGCTTCGTCGCCGGTTTGCGTGAATACGGGCTGCCGGTTCCGACCTGGACCGTGGCTTCGCCCGAAGCACTGGCGATTGCGCGCAAATACGCTGATGCGGCCATCGCCGAGGGCGCCGGGCTGCTGTGAACGAACTGCTCGCTAAACTCGGTGGATCGGTCGGCGCGTTCGACGCCGCCACCTGGGATGCGCTCATCCCGGATGCCAACCCCTTCATGCGCCACGGCTTCCTGACCGCGCTCGAGGATTCGGGCAGCGTCGGCGAAGGGACCGGCTGGCAGCCCGCTCCGATCGTGATCGAGAACGATTGCGGAGATTTGCTCGCGGCCCTGCCTGCCTACCTCAAGGGTCACAGCCAGGGCGAATACGTTTTCGACCATAACTGGGCCGAAGCCTATGAGCGCGCCGGAGGCCGTTATTACCCGAAGCTCCAGATCGCCGCGCCGTTCACACCCGCCACCGGGTCGCGGCTGCTGCTAAGGGATGCCAGCTTCGCACCCGCGTTGCTTGGCGCGGCCGAACAACTCTGCGCGCAGAATGGCTTTTCGGGCGCCCATGCCACCTTCGTCGCCGCCGCCCAGGTGCCGCTGTTCGAAGCCGCCGGGTGGCTCATCCGCCACGATATCCAGTTCCACTGGACCAACCGGAGATACGAGAGCTTCGAGGATTTCCTCGCCGAACTGTCCTCGCGCAAGCGCAAGGACTTGCGCAAGGAGCGCGCGGCGGCGCAGGCCGAGGTGGACATCGTTCGCCTGCGCGGTGCGGACATCCGACCCGAGCATTGGGACGCGTTCTGGCATTTCTACCAGGACACCGGTGCGCGCAAATGGGGCTCGCCCTATCTCACACGGGCCGCTTTCGACCTGATCGGCGAGCGGTTGGGCGATGCGGTGCTGCTGATCCTGGCTTTACAGAATGGCTCGCCGGTCGCCGGCGCGCTCAACGTGATCGGTGGCGATGCGCTGTACGGGCGGTACTGGGGCTGCACGCGCGAGGTGCCGTTTCTGCATTTCGAGCTGTGCTATTACCAAGCGATCGACGTCGCCATCGAGCTTGGGCTGGCCCGCGTCGAGGCGGGCGCGCAGGGCGGGCACAAGCTGGCGCGCGGCTATGCCCCGGTGCGGACGAGTTCGGCGCATTGGATCGCCGACCCGGGCTTCCGCAGCGCCATCGCCGATTTCCTCGAGCGCGAGCGCACGGGCGTGGCGGCGGACGCGAACTACCTTGAAAGCCGCACGCCGTTCCGCAAATCCTAGGCGGCGCGGCGCTCAGCGGATTCGCAACGCAGCCACTCGCGCGCGCGGCGCTGGGCTTCGGCGATCTCGCGCGCGGTCATCTCCTCGGCCACATCGGCGCGGCACCAGGCCGCTTCCTCATGGCCCCGCGCGGCGGCGATGTTGAACCATTTGTGGGCCTCGATCAGATCGCAGGCGGCACCGTGACTGGCGGTCGAGAACGCGACCCCCAGGTCGTAAAGCGCCGCGATGGCTCAGTCCGCAAATCTGGCTAGGCAGCTTGCGACGAGCGCCTCGGCATCCGCGCTCTGCCGAACACGGCCCGCACCGCCTTCTATGCTGGTGAGATTGCCCAAATCCATTCCCCAAAATCCCCCGGCACCCCCGCCGGCAACTCCTGTCTCGCCCACTCGTCCTCAAGAAAAGGTTAACGCCGATTATCATTTAGTAACGCGCTAGGAATCCCGGGCAATCGCGCTCGGGGATTGCCGCTTGTGCCCCCGTTCCGCCTTGCCTATAGGCCGCCGCCATCGGGGTGGCGACGCGACGCGGGCTGAGATCCGGCGCGGCAGGTGGACCAGTCCTGGTGCGTATCGAGTTGGGTTAGAGGTAACAATGGCCACCGCCGCTTTTGCCGACCAAGACAGACTGGCCCGGATCAAGGCTGTGGTCGGTACCGACTACGTCCCTGACGATGACGAGGACTATATGTCCGACCGGCAGTTCGATTATTTCCGGATGCTGCTGCTGGAATGGAAGCGCTCCATTCACACCGCCGCCGAAACCACGCTGCAATCGCTGCAGGACGGACCGATCCGCGACGCCGATCTCAACGACCGCGCGTCGAGCGAAAC
>JANNOJ010000095.1:0-82913 GCA_031399025.1 Erythrobacteraceae bacterium
CGCGCCACAGCCCGCTCACGCAAATCCATCGAATAGGGTCGGCTCATCACTGCTGGCCTCCAACCCAGCCAGCAGCTTGAATCAGATATCCAACGCCTTGGAAATCCCAATCCGATTCAACACAGCGTCATCCCGCTCTAGGTAGGCGGATCGCTGAGTTGCCAACCTGGCGAACGCTTGCGCAAGGCTGAAAGTCCTCTGCATGCGAAAGCGTCCAGTGGAAAACGCCGGTGAGTCGCGCTGCTCTCCGGCCCTCCTCCCTAACCCGGGGCAGCAGGCCCGTCACGAGCCAAGATTCAGGCTTGGCGCTGCTGCGTCCAGCTAGGCGCTCCTCGCAGCTCAGAGAGCTGCTCAGCCGCCGACCGGAGAGATGCCGCGCGGTCGTTGTCCGCTCCGAACTCAAGATCCTGCTCCTGACCCAGAAACCCGATAGCGCCGCTCACGAGCCCAAGTGCGTCGAGCGCGGGCGCCGCTGTAGATCGACCCCGGGGCGCGAGCGCTCCAATGACTGCGGCCAAGTCGCAAGAGCGGACCGCGCTCGCCTGAACATCGGTTCAGTCTGCGGAGGGTATGGCGATCCGAGCTGGGTGCGCCTGCGGGAGGTACGCATTCCTAACTGGCTCGCCAGCTGGCGAGGCGAACCCGGCGCTGCGCGGCGACTATCGCGCTCAGCACCGCAATGGTGACCTCGACGAACTGGATGCCCGCGCGCTCCCCACGCACCTTGTCCCCGCCTCTTCCTTCATCGTTTCGATCGCCTTCCCCGCCGCGTTTCTGCAAAGGAGCCGGACATCGACGCTTTCAGCTTCGGACCGACGTTTACATCGGGGTTGCGACGCCCGGAGACCGCGCCCCGCGCGATCATGCTGGCATTCGGGCCTGACGGCCGCGCAGACCGACTCTCGGATCGCGCTATCCGTCCTGCCCTTCCCGTCGCTACCGGCTGAGGCGCCACGCCCAGCATGATCGCGTTGGCCGCTAGAACTGATCCGGTCGCCGTTGCGGCGTAGGGTAGGCCCCCCCGGAGAGTACTTCGAACTTTCTTCCCACTTGGCTGGGCCGGTCGCATCACTAGCGCCATCATGTCCGGGCGCGCGGGGGGACGCCTCGCACCCTCCCCAAATTCGACTTGCTGGCAATCTACTCTTTCGCTAAGCAATTGGTCAGCCAAAGTAGCCAACACGCTACGAAGTTGAGGAGAGAGAGCTTGGCGACCCAACCGATTCAGTTCGATGACGAGCACTTCTACTCGGTTTTCTCGAACATTCCCTGGGGTGCGCGGATCAAGGAGATCCTGAGGCGCTCCGTCCGGAGGCGCAGCCTTGGCCTGGTCGCTCGAGTGCCCGGACTGGGAGGCGCGCGCATGGCGCTGGATCGGGCCGAGCTACAGCCGCTCCGGTCGAACAGCCGCTTCTTGTCCAGCTTCTACCGAGCCCCGTACGGCACGATCGAGAAGCCTTCGTCCCTCTCGGAGGTCCCCTGGGACTACGTCGAGAAGATGCAGGACGACATCCCCTTCCTTGGTCTTCGCGAGTACTGGTATCCAACCGTCCGATCGAGCGAACTGGCGCACAACGAGCCCAAACCCTGGACCATTCTTGGCGACAACGTGGTGATGTTCCGCCAAGCGGACGGCACCCCGGCCGCGCTCGAGAACCGCTGTCCCCACCGCGGCGTCATGCTAAGCCTGGGACAGGTGGGGGTATGGAGCCCCGGCACGCTGACCTGCCGGTATCACGGCATGACCTTCGACGGCAAGGGCAACTGCCTCGCGTTCCTGGCGGACGGCCCGGACAGCCCCGCCTGCGGAAAGATCCGGGCGAAGTCCTATCCGGTCACCGAGCAGTGCGGCGTCGTGTGGATCTACATGGGCGACGAGGCTCCTCCCCCCTTACTCGAGAACCTGCCACACGCTGACACGGTGCTCGGTTCGGGAGACGACGGACTTACGGTCATGCAACGCCAGGAGATCCCGTACAGCTACCTCAACATGCTCGACAACACGGTCGATATGACCCACGTCGGATGCCTGCACCGGACCTGTCTGATGTTCGGCGACCAGAAGCCCGCCGGTGGCGTCGATTTCGAGGAGTTACCCGGTAACGGCATCCGCGCTTTCCTGAAGGAGTCAGGTGGTCACGCTGGAGGCAAGCACATCGACAAGATCGAATGGTACGTTCCGAATCTGGTCTACCATGGTTCGCACATGATGGGCGGCAATATGCACGGCGGCTGGTTCTGGTTCGTGCCGAAGGATGTCGGCAGCTTCTGGGCGTGGCAGATCGCCACCATCAACGTGGGCAAGGTCGGACGCTTCAAGGCGAACATGCTGGCGCGCTTCTTGCGAATGGCGCTCGATTCGGGCGAGAAGCCCGGCACCGCCTGCTTTATCGGTGGCGACGCCCCCATGCAACTGTCGCAAGGGCGGGTCGCGCGCTGGGACCTCGACCAGCTCGCCCGCACCGACCGGGCTGTCGTTCGGGTCCGGTCGATGATGAAAATGGCGCACCGTGCGGAGGTGGCGGCCCGGTCCGAGCGCGGGAAGCCCGCACCGCGCTTGCGTCGCCCTGCCGAGCAGATGGGCTAACGGGACAGGTCCTGGCGCGGATATCTTGGGCGCCAGGCGCCCGCCCTGCTCGCCTTAAGGCGAAGCGGACCGACATCTCGCCTTGGCGACGAAAGATGTTTCGACATATATTGTGATAACAAATACATTGTGCCAAACGGTGGATTAGACCGGTACCCAAGCCGGCCAAAGGGAGAGGGATAAGATGACGCGTCGTGCACCTATGAAGAGCTTCGGTCGGCTTCGCCCTGTGCTGTTGGGAGCAACGGCGCTGGTGGCTGCTTCGATGTCGGCGCCGGGACGGGCGCAGACCGCGCCAGTTCCCGCGCGGGAGGAGGGGGTTCCTCAGACCACCGAGGGCATCGCCGAGATTGTGGTCACCGCCGAACGGCGCGAGACCTCGCTTCAGAGAACGTCCGTCGCGGTCTCGGCGTTCGACCAGGGCGAACTGGATAAGTCGGGTGCCCGTGATATCCGCGCCCTGACTTCGCAGGTGCCGAGCTTCCAAATCTCCGCGCCTCAGGGTATCGCCTGGCTCTTCCTGCGCGGCGCGGGGAACTCAAACCCTACGGCCGGCGGCGACAATGGCGTCGCGTTCCACTACGATGGCGTGTATATGGGGTTCCCCGCCGCGGGGCTCGCCGACATCTGGGACGTGGAGCGCGTGGAGGTTTTGCGTGGGCCGCAGGGAACCTTGTACGGCCGGAACTCGACAGGTGGGTCGATCAACATCATCCCGGCGCGGCCGGGTGCCGAGGCTGAGACGTTCGGCGATTTGACGCTGGGGGATTACGACCTGCTCCGCGCCCGCGGAGTGGCCAACATTCCAATCACCGACTCGCTGCGCACTCGCGCGTCGTTCACTGTGACAGAGCGAGGAGGCTACCAGCGTAACCTCTTCTCCCAAAGCAACTCGTCGCTGGACGACCTTCACTCCTATGTGGGCCGGCTCGTCACCGAGGCCGAGCTTGGACCCGACACGCGGTTCACGCTCACCCTGATGAAAGCGCGCGCGACCGGCGCCCTGTCGAGTCCCGTCAGGAAGAATGGCTACTCGTCGATCCACACGGGGATCGCCGACGCCTACGGTCTGTCGATCGCGCCGCAGCCTGACGACCCTCGCGAGTCCAGGAAGGACACGCCCGAGGACGCCACCTACGAGACCTTTGGGGCGACGGGCACGCTAACGCACCAGTTCTCCGAGCTGACCGCCAAGGTGGTCGCTGCGTACTACAACATCAGCAACGAGACCCTTAGCGACTTCGATGGGACGGAGCTTGATCTCGACACCTTCTATGGGTTGGACAAGGTGCGCCAGGGATCGGTGGAGGCGCAGCTGCTCTCGCCATCAAGCGGACGCTTCACCTGGATCGTCGGCGGCAGCTACTTCCACCTGTGGAACCGGCGGGTGAACGAGGTCGTCCTGTTCCGGGCGGCGAACCGTACCAACATCGGCGGCACGGTGTCTGCGTCGGGGAGGCTGTGGACAGACTCGATCGCCGCGTTCGGTCAGGCCTCGTACCGCCTGTCCGACGAGCTGAAACTCACCGCGGGCGGGCGGTGGACGTGGGACGAGAAGAGGAACTACGCGGAAGCCTCGACGCCGGTTGATCCGACCTTGCTAGGCCTCCCGCCGTCGACGTTCGGTCTCACCTCCTATCCAACCGGCTTCCGCGTCACCAGAACCCGCCCCACCGGTGGGCACGACGAGAACTGGTCGGCACCGATGGGACGTGTCGCGCTCGACTATCAGGCCACCGCTGACAACTTCCTCTACGCGTCGGTGTCTCGGGGCTACAAGTCCGGCGGCCTCGAGACCTACGACAGCCAGACGCCGCCCACAGAGCCAGAGACGGTCTGGTCGTACGAGATCGGATCCAAGAACTACTTCCTGGATCGCAGGCTGCAGCTCAACTTAGCCGCCTTCTACGCGTCGACCCAGGACATCCAGAACTTCGCCTTCGAGGCAGGGTCGCCACTCCCCAGCTTCACCAACATCGGCGACGGCGACGCGTACGGGGTTGAAGTCGACTACCGCGCCCTCATCACCGAGGCGCTTCGCTTGAGCGGAAGCGTCGGCTATCTCCACACGAGCTACGACGGAACCGAGTCGCTCGACGTCGCTAACACTGCCGCGGGTTTGCAAAGCACGGCGGGCAACCGGTTCGTCAACTCGCCGGAGTGGTCAGCTTCCACCAATCTTGAGTATGACATCGAGACCTCAGCCGGCACGTTCACCCCGAGGGTGGACTGGACCTATCGCGGGCGGACCTACTTCACCATCTTCGAGAAGCCCGACGAGAGCCAGGGTTCCTACAGCAAGTTCGATCTCAAGCTGATCTTCCGCGATCTGGCCCAGCGCTGGAGCGCCGAGGCCTTCGTAAACAACGTGACCGATAAGGACGTGATCAACACCATGCTCGTGCCGGGTGGCGATCAGGGACCGGACTCCCCCTTGGTTTGGTACGACCCTCCGCGGACGTACGGCATGCGGCTCGGGTACCGGTTCTAGGCGCAGCGCGCAGTCCTGAGCATAGCGGTCGCCACTGATGAAGATCATCCTGCGTCAAGGCTTGTGGCTGCCCCTCGGGCGGGTGCGTGGAGGTCGCCCGGCAGGAGGACGCATGTTTCGTATTGCGATGCGACGGTCGCGATCTGCCTACCAGACCGCGATCCTTGGCGAGCATAGCGGCCGCGCCTGATTGCCCCCAATGCATCCTGAGGTGCACTGATCTTCCGCTGGTTACGCGGGCACCTTGGGTTAGCCCGTCAATCGCTGCTCGGCCGGGTCGGGGGTGAGATACCCCAGGGCCGAGGGCATGCGGTGCCGATTGTAGGTGCTGCGATCTATCCGAACCGGGCGCGCGCTTCGCCGTGCCTGGCCCGGCGGCATCGGTGGACGAGCTCAACCGGCAAGGTGGGCAAGAAGCTCTCGATGGGCGCGTTGTCGTCGCAGCTGCCGGTGCGGCTCATCGACGCTGTTGTGCCAAGAGCGTCAAGGTGCACCTCGCCACTTTGCCTAAGCCAACTAGCGCGCTAGCACGGTTGCGCAACGTCTGAAGGAGAGCGCCTGTGGCAAGCAATGGACGGTCCCGGCGGGAGCAGCGGTACACGAGGGTGGCGATCATCCTGCACTGGCTCATGGCGCTGGTGATCGTCTGGCAGATCTGGATCGGCGTTTGGATGACCGGGGCGGTCAACGATCCGGCAACGCAGGCTGCGGCCTACGAGGCGTTCCAGTTCCACAAGTCGCTCGGCCTCACGCTGCTGGTGCTTGCCGTCCTGCGTCTCTTATGGCGGCTGACCAACCGCGTGCCGCCGCTACCGGCCCACACACCCGGCTGGCAGAAGGTAGCGGCCCGCCTGTCGCATTACACGCTCTACGCCTTCATGGTGCTCATCCCGCTGAGCGGATGGATCTACGTCTCGACCGGGTGGAACAGCGATACGGGCACCGCCTTTGCCATCCCCACCGTATGGTTCGGGCTGTTCGAGTGGCCCCATATTCCCGGGTTGGATGGCAACGGGCCCCTGGCCGACATCGTCGTCGAGATGCACGGACTGCTCGCCTTTCTGCTCACCGTGCTGCTCGTGCTCCATGTCGCCGCCGCCCTCAAGCATCACTTTGTCGACCGCGACTTGGCCCTGTGGTCGATGCTGCCGTTCATCTCCCGCCCATCTGCAAGGGAATAGCTCGCTACCATGCTCGTTCATCTGCGCTCGCTCCTGGCGCTTCTCGCCGCGTCGCTCCTGGCGCTGGCCCCGATCGCGGCACAGGCCCAGGCGTTCGATTGGAACGTCGATCGCGGATCGAGCGCCATCCGCTTTTCCGGGACCCATGCAGGAGAGCGGTTCAACGGCAGCTTCAGCCAGTGGACGGCGCGCATCCGCTTCAACCCGCGCGACCTTGCCGGCAGCCGAATCATCGTGGTAATCGAGACCGCCAGCGCCACCACCGGCGACCGGGTGCAGGAAACCACTCTTGCGAACGGCGAATGGTTCGACAGCGGCAACCATCGCTACGCCAATTTCCGCAGCACCAGCATCACCGCGCTCGGTCGCAATCGCTACCAGGCGCGCGGCGTGCTGGAGATCAAGGGCAAGGAGACGCCCGTGACGCTGCCCTTCACCCTCGCGCTCGACGGCAACCGCGCTCGCGCCACCGGCAGCCTCACCCTGGACCGGGTGGCGCTCAATCTCGGTATGCAGGCCGATCCGCGAGCGCAATGGGTGAGCCGCAACATCGCGCTATCGATCACCGTTGCGGCCACGAGAGGCTGAGGAGTCATGCGGGGGCCGGCGCCGGGGGTCCGCGAATGGCGCTCATTGTGACGGTTAGCGCTTTCCTACAGTAACCCAAATGGTTCATGCAAGGCTGAACTTCAGCAGCAAGGAACCGACCGCGCTATGTCTTTCCTGGAAGCGATCATCGGCCCCGTCGCCTCGATCATCGACAAGGTGATTCCCGACAAGGAGGCGCGCGAACGGGCCAAGCTCGAACTGTTGCGGCTGGAGGGCACGCATGAACTCAAGCAACTCGAGACCCGCCTGGGGGCGATCATCGCCGAAGCGAATTCGGAGGATCCCTGGACCAGCCGCGCGCGCCCGAGCTTCCTCTACGTGATGTACACGCTGCTGCTGTTTGCCATCCCCATGGGCATCCTATCGGCATTCGAACCCGCCGCCGCGCGCAACATCTCCCAGGGCATGAACGCCTATCTCAACGGCCTGCCGGAGGAGCTCTACGTGCTCTTCGGCACGGGGTATCTCGGCTACACGGCCGCGCGGCAGTGGGGCAAGGCCAAGGCGGCCGGGCGTTAGGATCTCGCGCCGCGGCCATGGCCCGTTCAGGCCAGTGGCGGCTGGACGATGCTCCCGCGTTTCGGGGTCAGGAGATAGAGCAACCCGCCGGCCGCGATAGCGAGCGCCGGGCTACTACAAGCACCAGGCTCGCCTGACGCGCGATCCACACACAGGCGATGATCGCCGCCAGCGGCATGGCGAGGTCCCAGCCGCTCCACTTGTTCTCTGCCGCCGCGATCCGAGCAGCAGGATCGAGACTTCGGGCGGACGAAAGCGGGGCGAGACATGCGCCAGCGCGCGTGGCAGCAGCCTGTTCGCCGCCAACGCGTAGGAGAGGCGCGTGGTGTTCATCCGCGTCTCGAGCGGGTGGGCGCAGATCGACATCGCTGCCGCCAGCGCCTGCGCCATGCCGGCCAGCGGGATGGCGTCCTCCCCCGCGCCGCCGCTGCCCGCCGCCGGACCGGCCCGGCCTTGCCTCGTGCGCGGCGGGCGCGACGCTGGCAAATGCGGTCATGGGCACGGCGCACCGGCGGTGCTTTGCCTTGCGCCGGGCAGCGGCTATCAGCGCGGTTCACCCCGACGCCCACGCGGAGCAAGCCCTTGGCCGATACGATCTATGTCCTGAACGGCCCCAACCTGAACCTGCTCGGACTGCGCGAGCCGGAGATCTACGGGCGCGAGACGCTCGACGAGATCGCCGCGCGGCTGGAGGATCGCGGACGCGAGCTGGGCCTCCAGATCGAGCTGCGCCAATCCAACCACGAAGGCCATCTGATCGACTGGCTGCACGAAGCGCAGAGCCAGACCGCCCGCGCGGTGATCCTCAACGCCGGCGCGCTGACCCACACCAGCCTGGCGCTCCACGACGCGATCCGGGCCATCACCACGCCCGTCATCGAGGTACACATCTCCAATCCGCAGGCGCGCGAGGCCCATCGCCACAAAAGCTATGTCGCCATGGCGGCGAAGGGAACCATCGCCGGCTTTGGCATCTATGGCTACGAACTGGCGCTGATCGCCGCCACAAAACTGTAACCAATCGGGCGCGGCGTGCGGCGCCCGCACTTGTGTTGCTGCGCAGCGCCCCCCATAGGCGGCCCACTTCACGATGATGCGATGAGGGTTCGATGGCCGATGACCAGGGCAATGACGGCCGCTCCGCGGGCATGATGGTGGACACCGCGCGGGTCCGCGAACTGGCGGAACTGCTGAACGAGACCGGCCTGACCGAGATCGAGGTTGAGGATGGCGATCGCCGGATCCGCGTGTCGCGTGGCGCTACGGCGGGGGCGGCTGCGGCGTCATCGGCGGCGGCGTCTCCGCCGCCGCCTCCGGCCGCGCCAACACCCGCCGAAGCGGCGGCCGAACGCATCGCGGCCAATCTGGCCAGCGCCATCCGCAGCCCGATGGTGGGCACCGCGTATCTATCGCCCGAACCCGGGGCCGAGCCCTTTGTCAGGAAGGGTGATCGGGTCAGGGCCGGCGATACGCTGTTGGTCGTGGAGGCGATGAAGGTGATGAACCCCATTGCCGCCACCAGCGAAGGCATCGTCGAGGACATCCTGATCGAGAACGCGCAGCCGGTCGAATTCGACCAGCCGCTGATCGTGCTGGGCTGAAGCGCGCGTGACGATCACCCGCCTGCTGATCGCCAACCGCGGCGAGATCGCGCTGCGTATCCACCGCGCCGCGCACGAGATGGGTATCGAGACCGTGGCGGTGCACTCCACCGCGGACACCGACGCCATGCACGTCCGGCTGGCCGATCACGCCGTTTGCATCGGGCCGCCGGCAGCCGCCGACAGCTATCTCAACCAGGCGGCGATCATCTCGGCGGCCGAAATCACCGGGGCGGATGCGATCCATCCCGGCTACGGCTTCCTCTCCGAGAACGCCCAATTCGCCGAGATCGTCGAGGCGCACGATATCGCCTGGATCGGCCCTTCGCCCGAACACATCCGGATGATGGGTGACAAGGTGCAGGCCAAGCGCACCGCCGCCGCGCTCGGCCTGCCGCTGGTGCCGGGCAGCGAGGGCACCGTGGACAGCATGGACGAAGTCCGCCGCGTCGCCGAGGAGATCGGCTACCCGGTGCTGATCAAGGCCGCGGCGGGCGGGGCATGAAGGTGATCCCCGGGCCCGAACATCTCGAAAGCCTCGTCAGCCAGGCGAAGAGCGAAGCGCAGGCGGCGTTCGGCGATGACCGCATGTATCTGGAGAAATACCTCGGCAAACCGCGGCACATCGAATTCCAGGTGTTCGGCGATGGCCAGGGCAATGCGGTGCACCTGGGCGAGCGGGATTGTTCGCTGCAGCGGCGGCACCAGAAAATGCTTGAGGAAGCGCCTTCTCCAGCGATTGCTGTGGAGGATCGCAACCGGATGGGTTCGCTGATCGCCGATGCCATGGCGCAGATGCGCTATCGCGGCGCGGGGACGATCGAGTTCCTGTGGGAAGACGGCGAATTCTACTTCATCGAGATGAATACCCGGCTGCAGGTCGAACATCCCATCACCGAAATGGTTACCGGTGTCGACCTCGTCCGCGAGCAAATTCGGATCGCTCAGGGCAAGCCGTTGTCGATGACCCAGAACGAGATCGAAATCGTCGGTCATTCGATCGAGTGCCGGATCAACGCCGAGGATCCGTTCACCTTCCTGCCCAGTCCCGGCAAGGTCACCGCCTACCATCCCGCCGGGGGCATGCATGTGCGGGTCGATAGTGGACTCTACACCAACTACGTGATCCCGCCGCATTACGATTCCATGATCGCCAAGCTCATCGTCTACGGCCGCAGCCGCGAGAAGTGCATCATGCGCCTGCGCCGCGCGCTGGAGGAGATGGTGATCGAAGGGGTCAAGACCTCGCTGCCGCTGCACATGGCCCTGATCGAGCAGCCCGACATCCTCAACGGCGATTATTCGATCAAGTGGCTTGAAGACTGGCTGGCGGAGCGGGCGTCTTGAGCAAGCGCAAGCAGCATCGCTCGGCGACCGGCGCCATTCCCGCCCTGCGCCAGCCGGTGGCCCAGTTGCGGATCGCCTTCCGCGGCGACGCCGGCGACCAGGATCACCCCATTCACGACATCTCGGCCTGCGTTGCCGCGGGCGACACGCTGTTCCTTGCGGGGGACGAGGCCCATGCGGTCGAGCGGGTGACCCGGCTCGCGGACGGTTCGATGGGCGATCACCGCACCTACGAACTGGCCGATTTCCTCGCCCTGGCGGATGCCGACGAGGAGATGGACATCGAGGGCCTGGCGATCGAGGATGGCTGGCTGTGGCTGACCGGGAGCCATTCGCGCACCCGCCCCGACCCGCGTGACGACGGTGACGAGCCCGACTGTGTCGACCTCGCCAGGCTCGCCGATCTCAAGGACACCCGCGCGCGTTGCCTGCTGGCGCGTATCCCGCTGGTGGCCGACGAACAGGGCCATCTCGCGCCCGCCAAGCGCGATGGCAAGCGCCGTGCCGGGATGGTCTCGCAAGGCGGCAGGCACGGCAGCAAGCTGGGCCGGCAACTTGCTGACGACCTGCTCCTGGGTCCATTCACCAAGCTGGCGGCGAAGGAGGGCGGGCTTGACATCGAGGGGCTGGCGATTGCGGGCGCGCGTATGGCGCTGGGCCTGCGCGGGCCGGTGGTCCGCAGCTTCGCGGTGATCCTCGAGCCGGCGCTGGCGCCCCGCAAGTCAGGCAAGCTCCATCTCGCGGGGCCGCCATTCCTGCGCCTGCTTGATCTCGCCGGCCTCGGAATCCGCGACCTGCGCACCCGGGGCGACGATCTGTGGATCCTCGCCGGACCGACGCAGGACCACGATGGCCGCTGCGCGATCTTCCGCTGGCAAGGCTGGGCGAAAGACTCGCCGCGCGATGCCCAGCTGGTCCGGCTGCACGCACCCGAACACCTGTTCGATCTGCCGATCAAGCCCGGATACGACCATGCCGAGGGGATCGCATTCTGGACCGACCAGGCTGGCGAAACGCGGCTGCTGGTGCTTTACGACAGTCCCGATCCGGCGCGGCTGGACCTTGCCAAGGCCACCATGCTCGGCGACCTGTTTGCATCGGATTGAGCGTCGCTTGCGCCGCTGGGCTTGGCCGCAGCCCCGTCATTGCCGGCCGGCTATTCCAGCGGCACTCCGGGCAGCAGCTTGGCGGTGCGGATGGTGAGGGAGGTCTTCACCGAGGCCACGTTGGGCGCCGGGGTCAGTTTGCTGGTGAGGAATTCCTGGAAGCTCTGCAGGTCGCGGCTGACGATCTTGAGGATGAAGTCGATCTCGCCGTTGAGCATATGGCACTCGCGCACTTCGGGCAAGGTGCGGACGTGTTCCTCGAAGGCTTTCAGGTCCTGCTCGGCCTGGCTGCGCAGGCTGACCATGGCGAACACCGTGATCGCAAAGCCGAGCTTGGAGGCATCGAGCTGGGCATGGTAGCCCTGGATGATCCCTTCTTCCTCCAAGGCCCGCACCCGCCGCAGACAGGGCGGCGCAGTCAGCCCTACCCGGCGAGCGAGATCGACATTGGTCACCCGCCCTTCCGCCTGCAAAGCGGCGAGCAGCTTCCGGTCGATAATGTCAAGCGCCGTCATGGGACATCTGTTTAAGCCTCAAGCATCTCACGGTGTATTTTTCACGCGCGAACGGTCCCTACGTGGAATGATAATGTCTACGCCGTGACCGTAATTCATGGCAACCGAGTCTGCCGAAAATCGCGGCAACAAGGAATGCGGGTTGGGCGGCCGTGGCGCTCCCGAGGCATCGGCCGCTCGCGCTTTGATTTCCATCGGATTACCCAGCGCGGGGCGCCGGTCGGATTGCTTGCCAGCCGCGCACCGGCGGGCTACCTGCGCCCGGCGCGTGGACTTGTGCTTACGGGCCTGTAGCTCAGCGGTTAGAGCTGGCCGCTCATAACGGCTAGGTCGCGGGTTCGAATCCTGCCGGGCCCACCAGGCAAGGCAAGCCAGGCGCCCAGGTCGGGGAGTAGCGCAGCCCGGTAGCGCATCTGCTTTGGGAGCAGAGGGTCGCAGGTTCAAATCCTGTCTCCCCGACCAACAAACTCAATTACTTACGACGATTCACGGGGAACACTTCCAACATTCGTCCATGTTGGAATTCCAATAAGGAAGCTGGTCAGGCGGCGATTGCGATCCCGCGCGCTTCATGCACCGGATCTTGACCCTCCAGCCATTTGAATATGCTCGATAACACTGTCGCCATGACGCATGTCGGCGGTCTGCATCAAACCTGTCTGCCCTTCGGCGACTAGCCGCCTTATGGCCGAGTTGATGATGACGAACTCGACCGCGGCGGCAGCCATGCCCGGCTGGTCGAGGGCGACGGCCCGGGGGGCGGGCGCTTCATCGACCCGATCGAATGGTACGAGACGGTCTTCGCGACCAAGGATCCGATCGACTCGCCGTTCGCGACCATCACCTCCTTCGACCACGAGCATCCGGGTCACGTTCTCGTCCAGACTGATCTCGGACGGATCGTTGGCGGTATCGAGCCAGCAGCGCACCGGGTCGGACTTCCTGATCTGCTTGCGCTTGGCGCGCAGCAGCATCGCCAGCCTGCGGCCCTCGCCAGCGGTGACGAGGTAATAGCCGGTCGGCGTCCCGTCTTCCTTGGTCTCGGGCTCTACGACGAGGTTCTGGATCAGACCCTTGTGCTGGATCGAAGCGGCCAGCGCCTCGATAGCGGCTTCCCCATGCGGCACCTTGCGGGCATTGCGCGGGGACTTCTTGAGCTTGGCGAGCGGCACGAAAATCTCGACGCCCGACACAGGCTCGGCGGCAACGGCGGTTCGCCCCGCCAATCGCGATACCATTCCAGAGCCTCTGGAGCGAGCCTAGAGTATCCGTTTTGGTCAAGCCGGTTTGGGTGACCAGTTTCGGTTGGCCTTGATGAGGGCGTTTGCGAGGACGATGAGTTTTCGCATGATGGCGGTGAGGGCGACTTTTGAGGGTTTTCCGTCGGCTTTGAGTTGGTGGTATTTGGCCTTGAGGTCGGGGTTGAACCGAGTGGCGACGAGGGCGGGCATATGGAGGGCGCGTCGCAGTCCGGCGCGTCCGCCGCGGATGAAGGCGCGACCGGTCCACTGGCCGGAGGATCGGGCGACGGGGGCCAGGCCGGCGAGGCTGGCGGCCTGTTTGGCGTGGAGGGTTCCGAGCTCGGGCATTTCGATGAGAATGGTGAAGGCGGTGAGTTCGCCGACGCCGGGGATTCCGGCGAGGATATCGAGGCGAGCCGCGAGGTCTGGCTGGGCTCTGAATCGGAGCCTGATCTCGGCGTCGATCTCGGTCAGCTGGCGCTTGATGTCTCCCAACCGATCTTGGGCCTGACGCTTGAGCATGGCCAGGGAGAGTTTTTTTGGCGGTTCTTGGCGGCGGTTTGATCCTTGATCAGGGCCTGGCGGGCGACATGGAGCTCCCTGAGTTCATTCAGGTTTTCGGTTGGTGCGGGCCGGGCCTGGGGTTCCAGCGCCAGGCCCATGCGCGCCAGCATGGCGGCGTCGGCCTCATCGGTCTTGGCGAGCTTTCCGGTGGCCTCGGCGAAGCGTCGGGCCTGGCGGGGATTGACCTTGCAGGTCGCCAGACCCGCCCGGCCGAGCGCCTGTTCCAGGGCGTGATGGTAGCGTCCCGTGGCCTCGAACAGGATCCGGGCGACCGACTGGCCTTCGATCCAGTCCAGGCGCGCGACGTCGGCGACCGGAGCGTCCTGCTTGAGGTCGGGGTGGCGGCCTGGCTCGATGCGGCGCGCGTCACTGCGATGCTCGGCTCGGACGAGGGCTTGGCCGAGGTCCGCGACGAGATCGAGCGTTCCGCCCTGCTCGGCGTCTCCGGCGTTCCGACCGTTGTCGTCAATGGCCGGCCACTCTTCTGCGGCGCGATCCGGCCGGAGCTGATCGAAGCGCATCTCCGGGAAGCGGCAACCCATGTCTGACGCAGCCGCCGCCGCGACCTCCGGGCAGAGCAAGAGTGCTACGCGGCCACGAATACGCGCGCACCCTGTCGGCTTCGTCAGAAGCTGCAGTGTGCGCTCAGTTGATCCCCGCGTGCTGCTCGGCCGCCCCGCCATGCTGATCGTCACCCGGCAGGGCCGAAACCCGGCAGGGTCCGGTCGGAGCGCAGCGCAGATAGAGCGGCGGTCCCGCAGGGAGGCGCCACCCCACCCTCACCTTGCTCTTATAGCCGAATTCGATTATATTTTAATCACGATGATAGAGGTTTCGTAACATGGCTACAGACACCAAGGTATTGACGGCGCATGTTCCTATTGCCCTCGTGGAGAAGGTCGAAGCGATGGCCGCCCGGCTCGAACGCTCGCGCGGTTGGGTGATGAAGCAAGCGCTCGCCGCCTGGGTCGACCAAGAGGAGGAGCGTCACCGCATGACGCTCGAAGCCTTGGAGGATGTGAAAGCCGGGCGGGTTATCGACCACCAGGCCATTCAGGCATGGGCGGATAGCCTCGGCACCGACAAGCCCTTGCTGCCTCCCTCGGCATGAGAATCAAGTGGGCCGGCAAAGCCTCCTCCGATCTCGTGCGGCTGCACGAGCATTTGCGGCCGGTCGCTCCAGACGCGGCGGCACGGGTCATCCAGCAACTCGCCCGCGCGCCCGATCGGCTGCTCGACTATCCGCGGATCGGCGAGAAGCTGGACGCCTATGCGCCGCGCGAGGTCCGGCGGATCATCGTCGGCAATTACGAGCTGCGCTACGAGATTGCGGACGCGACGATCTTCATCTTGCGCCTTTGGCACTGCCGGGAGAACCGCAGCTTCGAGTCGGACGAGTGATGATCGTGCCGACCGTCAACAGCGTTACGACGCAGCACGCCGCAGTTCGCCCCTATCTAGGCTATGCGGCAATACGCTGTTTGCTACGAGGGCCGCTGACAGGCAGTTTTCGCGAATGGCTCTGTCTCGCAAACGCCGTTTCCGCGCGGTTGGTCGGAAGGTCTCGATAACCTACACGACTACATGCAACTGCAGCCGCAGCGGCGGGCGACCGCGCGCTTGGCTGTGTCGAAGGGCGATCAGATCGTCGTCACCGACGACTGGCCCGAACAAGTCCCGATCGGCGACGCCGAATTGCGCGTCATCGAAGGCCATCTCCGCGAGGAACTGGACGCGCTGTTCAGTCCCTTGCCATGAACTGAGGAGCATCGTGTCATGACCAGCGCCGTCCTTGAACAAGCAGAGGCACCGGTCGTGGCGACGGCGCGCGCTGCGCTCTACTTGCGCGTCTCGACCCCACGGCAGGCCGATCATGACCTGTCGATCCCCGACCAGCGCCGCCAGCTTGAGGGCTATTGCCTGTCGCACCGCTGGGAGGTCGCGGTCGAGTTCGTCGAGCCGGGCGTCTCGGGGACCGATGATCGCCGTCCCGCCTTTCAGGAGATGATCGACGCTGCGCTGGAGAAGCCTCCGGCGTTCGAGACGATCGTCGTCCACAGCTTCTCGCGCTTCTTCCGCGACCAGTTCCAGTTCGAGTTCTACCTGCGCAAGCTGGCCTAAAACGGGGTTCGTCTCGTCTCCATCACGCAGGTGCTCGGCGACGATCCGGCGAGCGAGATGATGCGGCGCATCATGACGCTGTTCGACGAATATCAGTCGAAGGAGACCGCCAAGCACACGCTGCGGGCGATGAACGAGAACGCCCGGCAGGGCTTTTGGAACGGCGCACGGCCGCCGATCGGCTACCGGGCGGTCGAGGCCGAGCAGCGCGGCGCGAAGATCAAGAAGAAGCTCGAAGTCGATCCGATCCATGCCGAGACAGTGCGGCGCATTTTCCGCTTAGCGCTGGAGGGCGCCGACAAGCGCGGGCCGATCGGCGTCATGGCGATCGCGTGCTGGCTCAACGAGAACAATATCCGCACCCGCTATGGCGGCCGCTGGGGCAAGGGCATGGTCCATGAGGTGCTGACACGCACCACCTATATCGGCCAGCACCGCTTCAATACCTACGACGTGAAGAAGGGCCGCGCGAAGCCGGCGGAGGAGCACGCCATCATGGAAGTGCCGCCGATCATAACGGTCGCGGAGTTCGAAGCCGTCCAGCGCTCCTTGAAGGCGCGCAGCCCCAAGATGATGGCGCCGCGTGCCGTGGGCGGGTCGACGCTCCTGACGGGCATCTGCTTCTGCGCCTGCTGCGGCGGCTCGATGACGCTGCGAACCGGCACCAGCCGGAGCGGCCGGGAGTATCGCTACTATCCCTGTGCGACCAAGGCGGTGAAGGGCAAGACGGGATGTTCCGGCGTCACGCTGCCGATGGACCAACTGAACGCGGCTGTGGTCAAGCACCTCGAAACGCGGCTGCTCGATCCGGCGCGTCTTGCGGTGCTGATGGACCAGATTCTCGCCCGGCGGGACGATTGGGTGACTGAGCGCCGTCTGTATGTCGCCGACATGGAACGGCGCGCAACGGAGGCGGACGCCAAGCTCTCGCGGCTTTACGAGGCGATCGAGAACGGACTGGTCAATATGGCCGATCCGTCGCTCAAGGCGCGGATCGCGGAGCTGACCGCTACCCGCGATCAGGCCAAGGGCGATGCCGACCGGGCGGTGGCGCATATCGAGCGCATCAACCCGGAGATTACGCCGGAGAGCCTGCGCACCTTCGCGCTCGCCGCCAAGCGCAAGCTCCGCCACGACGACGGCTCCTATGCGCGAAACTATGTTCGCGCTGTCGCGCAGCGGGTGGAAGTCGTCAGCAAGACCGACGTTCGCATCCGCGGCACACGCACCGAACTGCTGCGGACCCTCACCGCCGCCTCTGGCGTAGAGGCGGCGGTGCTAGGGACTAGTGGTTTTGGACCGAAATGGCGCGCCCGGCAGGACTCGAACCTGCGACCACAGACTTAGAAGGTCCGTGCTCTATCCAGCTGAGCTACGGGCGCGCTGGATCATCCGGGTTCGCGCATAGCGTGCTTTGCGCCCGGCGCAAATCGGGTTAGGCACGGCGCCGCGATGGACCAGGGGCCGCAACGCATCGAGGGGCAGGACGGCGCGCGCCGGCGCTTCCGCTATTTCGACTTCGTCATGGCCGCCTTCGTCACCATCCTGCTGCTATCCAACGTGCTGGGCGCAGGCAAGGTGTCGGTCATCGAGCTGCCGTGGATCGGCCTGTGGCCGTTTGGCGCGGGCATCCTGTTCTTCCCCGTCTCCTACGTGATCGGCGACGTGCTGACCGAGGTCTACGGCTATGCCCATGCCCGCCGCTGCATCTGGGCGGGCTTTGGCGCGCTGCTGTTCATGGCGTTCATGGCCTTCGTGGTGGTCGCCCTGCCGCCCGCGCCCGATTGGGGCGGGCAGGCGGCCTACGAGCAGGTGTTCGGTCAGGTGCCGCGGATCGTGTTCGCTTCCATCGTTGCGTTCTGGGCGGGCGAGTTCGTCAACTCCTTCGTGCTCGCCCGAATGAAGGTGTGGACGCAGGGGCGCGCCTTGTGGACCCGCACCATCGGCTCCACCTTCGTGGGCCAGGGAGTGGACAGCGCGCTGTTCTACCCGCTCGCCTTCCTTGGCACAGACGGCTGGACCAGCGAACTGGTGGTGACCGTGGCGCTCACCCAATGGGCGCTCAAGACCGCGTGGGAGGCGCTGCTGACGCCGGTCACTTACTGGGTGGTGGGGTTCCTCAAGCGCCGGGAAGGGGTCGACGTGTTCGACACCGATACCGATTTCTCGCCCTTCGCGCGCGCGGCGAGCGGGGAGACCCCGTGAGGCTTTGGCCGCCGGCGGATCAAACCGCCAGCAGCCAGACGGCAAGGTAGACCAGGATGAAGCTGCCCAACCCGATCACCGTGCCCAGGACAAAGATCAGGCGCATGATCACCGGGTCCATGCCGAAGTAATCGGCGAGCCCCGCGCAGATTCCGGCGAGCTTGCCATTGGCCTTGTCGAGCCGCAGCTTGCGCCCGCCCGGGATGTTCCCGGCGCTGTGGGGGTCGAGCTGGTTCACACCAGCACGCCCGCCAAGGTGATCGCCTGAGGGGTGGCGAAGCTCGAAACCAGCAGGGTGACGGTCATGGCGACCGCACCGAGGGCGGCGATGGCGCGCTGGGCGAAAGCGGTGAGGTGGGACATGGTGATCTCCTTATGGCAATTGGGGGATGGACCATCCATCCGATGAAACCTCCATTGCAGGACCCGTGCCAAAGTCGAAAAACGGCGCAAAAGCGTTGAATGCTTGATCCCGCGGCTTGCAGACGGCTGAACCATCGCCTCATAATGGCGCATTCCACCAATCATTGGCGATGCCGCTTTGTCATGGCTTTGCGGCGAGCGCTTGCCTAGGCCGCATGGCTCTGCATGGCGCTCGACCTCGTTACCCTCACGCACTTCCGCAACCATGCCGGGACCCGGCTGGAGGGGACGCGCGCGATCAACCTGCTGGTCGGCGAGAACGGTGCGGGCAAGACCAACGTGCTGGAGGCGGTCTCGCTGCTCGCCCCTGGCCGTGGCCTGCGCCGGGCCGCGCTCGCCGACATGGCGCGGGCGGGCGTCGCGCTCGGCTTCGCGGTCAGCGCGCAGCTGAATCCCGGCGACGCGAGCGAGCCGGTGCGGCTGGGCACCGGCGCCGCAGCCGAGCGCCCGGGTCGGCGGATCGTGCGCGTGGCCGGCGCCCAGGCCAGCGCGTCAGCCCTCGCCGAATGGCTGGCGATCGGCTGGCTGACCCCAGCGATGGACGGCCTGTTCACCGACAGCGCCGGGGCGCGGCGGCGCTATCTCGACCGGCTCACGCTGGCGCTCGACCCAGCCCATGCGCGCAACGCCGCGCGCTACGAGGCGGCGCTGCGTGAGCGCAACCGCCTGCTGGCCGATGCCGCCGAGCCCGACCCGGCCTGGCTGGAATCGCTCGAGGGGCAGATGGCGCAGGCCGGCGCCATGGTGGCGCAGGGTCGCGCGCGGCTGGTGGAGCGACTGGGCGCAGCGCTCGCCGAACAGCCCGAGCGGCCCTTCGCGCGCCCCGCCCTCGCCTATCTGCCCGCAGGCCCCCTGGAACCGGCCGACCTGGCCCGCGCCCTGGCCGCCGGCCGCGCGCGCGACCGGATGGCGCAGCGCACGCGGGAGGGGCCGCACCGTGACGAGCTGGAGGTTCGAATGACCGGCACGAGCCAGGGCCCGGGCACCCCCGCGGCGCTTGCCTCCACCGGCGAGCAGAAGGCGATGCTGATCGCCATCACCCTGGCCCATGCCGAGCTGGCTGCGGCGGGGCGGCCAAGCGTACTGCTGCTCGACGAGGTGGCCGCCCATCTCGATCCACTGCGACGGGCGGCGCTGTTCGAGCGGCTCGCCGCCGGCCGGGCGCAGGTGTGGCTGACCGGGACCGAGCTCGCGCCGTTCGACCCTTTTGCCGACACCGCGGCGGTATGGCGGGTGGCCGCGGGCTCAGCCGCGCGGCTTTAGGCCACCCAGTCATAGATCGCGGCGGTATCTTCATCGAAGCGAGCTTGGTCAGGGCGAGATAGTCTTGGGGCGTGCTTTTCGTAGCGCGTGGTGCGCGATCAATCGATCATCGGCAGATCGCCTTCGCAGGCCCGCGACCGCCGCGAAGGACCGGTACCGACCTGCGCCATCGCCAAACTCCTTCGCCGAGCTCGAACCAAACCTCTCCGACCTCGGCCGACGCTTCATGCGTGCGTGAGCTAGCCGGCGTCGCTCTCCGGCAGCGCGGCGACGACCTCGTCCACGGTCGCGGCGACCAGCGCCTCGACGCCGGCCGCAGTCGGATGGATGCGATCCGGCTGGATCAGCTCGGGCCGTGCGAGCATCGGCTCCATGAAGAACGGCACCAGCGCCGCGCCCGTCTCCGCCGCCAGCTCGGGATAGATGGCATCGAACGCACTCACGAAATCCGCACCCAGATTGGGCGGCGCGCGCATCCCCATCAGCAATACGGGAATGCCGCGCTCCTCCAGCTGCGCGAGGATGGCGGCAAGGTTGCGCCGCGTTTCGGCAGGCGCGATGCCGCGCAGCAGGTCGTTGCCGCCCAACTCGACGATGGCGAGGTCGGGCGCCTCGCTCTGATTGTCGAGCACGAAGGCGAGCCGCTGCAGGCCCGCCTGCGTGGTATCGCCCGAGACCCCGGCATCGGCGACCTCGGCATCGATGCCGCGCCGCCGCAGCGCCGCCTCCAGCACCGCCGGGTAGCCCTCGCCCTCGGCGACATTGTAGCCGGCGAACAGGCTGTCGCCAAAGGCCAGGATGCGCACCGGCGGGCCGCTGACGGGCGCCGCCTCATCCTGCGCGGCGGAGGCGCTTTCCTGCGGCGCCGGCGCAGGCGCCTGGCTGCCGCACGCGGCTAAGGCGCCTGGCAGCGCAACTGTCAGCGCCAACGCCCAGAACCGCTTACCCATCGACCACCGTCTTTCCGCTCCCTTGCTTGGGCGCACTCCCTATGCCATCGGGCGGCGGTGGCAAGCCCGGCTGACAGCACTCCTGCGATCGTGGCGCGCGATCTGCGCCTGACCCTGGGAGAACCGCCCGCCGCGGTCGAAATCCTGCGCGGCATCGACCTCACCGTCCCGCTCGGCCAGACGCTGGCGCTGCTCGGCCCCTCGGGCTCGGGCAAGAGCTCGCTGATGGCGGTGCTCACCGGGCTGGAGCGGGCGACCTCCGGCACGCTGGAGGTGGCCGGCGCCGATTTCGCAGCAATGGGCGAGGATGCGCTGGCGCTGGCGCGGCGCGGGCGGATCGGCATCGTCCTGCAGGCCTTCCACCTGCTCCCCACCATGACCGCGCAGGAGAATGTCGCGGTGCCGATGGAGCTGGCGGGTGCGGCCGACGCCTGGAGCCGGGCCGCCGAGGAGCTCGCCGCGGTGGGCCTGGGCCATCGCCTGACGCATTATCCCGCGCAGCTTTCGGGCGGCGAGCAGCAGCGCGTCGCCATCGCCCGCGCCATCGCCGCGCGCCCGCCGCTGATCTTCGCCGACGAGCCCACCGGCAATCTCGACACGGCGACCGGCGCGGGGATCGTCGACGTGCTGTTCCGCCGCCGCGCCGAAACCGGGGCGACATTGCTGGTGATCACCCACGACGAGGCGCTGGCGGTCCGCTGCGAGCGGATCGTGACGCTGGCCGACGGCCGCATCGTCAGCGACCGGCTCGCGAGCGAACCGGCGGCAGGCGAACGCGCGGCGCGATGAGCACGCTCACCTGGGCGGCCGCCTGGCGCATCGCCCGGCGCGACCTGCATCGCCGGTTCCGCGGGCTTCGGTTGCTGCTGGTCTGCCTGTTCCTGGGGGTCGGCGCGCTGGCCGCGATCGGCTCGCTCACCGCCGCGATCCAGGGCGAACTCGACGCCCAGGGGCAGACGCTGCTGGGCGGCGATCTAGAGGTGGAGGTCTGGCAGCGGCCGCTCAGCGAGGAGGAGACCGCTTTCCTCGCAAGCTACGGCACGGTGAGCGGCGGCTTGCGCTTGCAGGCAATGGCCAGCGCGGGAGACGCCGCCGCGCCGGTGGAGCTGAAGGCGGTCGACGCCAACTGGCCGCTCTACGGCGAACTCGTGCTCGAAGGCGGCAGCCGGATGGGCCCGCCGCCGCCGGGCCAGGCGTTCCTCGACCCGGGCGCGGCCGAGCGGCTGGGGGTGCGCCCGGGCGACACGATCCGGATCGGCACGGCCGATGTAACCGTGGCCGGCATCATCGCCGACGAGCCCGATCGCCTCAGCGAAGGTTTTGCCTTGGGCCAGACGGTGATCGTGCCCGCCGACCTGCCGGCCGCCGCCGGCCTTATTGCGCCCGGCTCGATGTACGAAACGAAGGCCCGGGTGCGCTTCGCCGGCGACCCCGACCCGGCGCAGGTGGAAGAGCAACTGCTCGAACGCTTTCCCGGCTCCGGGCTCGACAGCCGCACGCGCGACAGCGCCTCGCCCGGTGCCGAGCGGTTCCTGGGGCGGATGAGCGAGTTCCTGATCCTGGTGGGCCTGGCCGCGTTGGTGATCGCGGGCATCGGCATCGGCGGCGGGGTCGCCTCCTACCTCGACCAGCGCCGCCAGGGCATCGCCACGCTCAAGATCCTGGGCGCGGCGAGCGGCGATATCGCCCGCATCTATGCGCTGCAGGTGGGCGCGGCGGCGCTGGCGGGCTCGCTGGCGGGGGTCGTGGCGGGCGTGCTGGTGACGCCGCTGCTGGCAAGCGCCCTGGGCGCGCTGTTGCCGGTGAGCACCGGGTTCACCGTGCATATGCCCTCGCTGCTGCGCGCCGCCGCCTTCGGCCTCTTGGTGACGCTGATCTTCGCCGCCCCGCCCATCCTGCGCGCGCGCGACTTTCCGGCGATGGCGCTGATGCGCGCGCGCGTCACCCCGCTGGCGCGGCAATGGCGCAGCGCCGCGCTGCCGGTCGGCCTGGGCCTGGCGGGCGTGGCGCTGCTGGCGATTGCCGGCTCGCCGCAGCCTTACCTCAGCGCGCTGTTCCTCGCCGGGGCCGCGGGGGTGCTGGGGCTGCTGGCGCTGCTCGGCTGGGCGATCCGCGCCGCCGCCCGCCGCGTGCCGCGCCCGCGCCACCCGATCGCACGGCTGGGCCTGGCCAATCTCCACCGGCCGGGCTCGGCGACCGGCGCGCTGGTCACCGCGCTCGGCTTCGGCCTTGCCGCCTTCGTCCTCTTGGCCGCGGTGCAGACCAGCCTGGACGGCAATATCCGCCGCTCGGTGCCCGCGATCGCGCCCGATTTCTTCGTCCTCGACGTGCCCCGCGAGCGCGCCGGCGAGTTCAGCGCGCTGGTCGAGGCGCGCGCCCCGGCAGCGGTGGTCGAAGCGACGCCGGTGCTGCGCGGCACCGTGCTCGCCTACGGCCCCGCGGAAGCGCCGGTGATCGTCGCCGAGCTCGAGGAGGTGCCCGAGGGCGCTTGGGGCCTCTCGGGCGAGCGCGGCCTCACCTATGCCGCGCGCCTGCCGCTGGGCAATTCGCTGACGCAGGGTGATTGGTGGTCGGCCGGCTACACCGGCGCCCCGCTGGTCTCGGTCGACGAGGAGCTGGCCGAGGCGGCCGGCATGGAGCTTGGCGACATCGTCACCGTGGGCGTGCTCGGCGTCGAGCACACCGCGCGCATCGCCAATTTCCGCCGGATCGACTGGGAAAGCCTGGGCTTCAACTACCTGTTCATCTTCTCGCCCAACACCTTTGCCGAGACCCCGCACAACCTGGCCGCCACCGTGCAGCTGCCGGCAGCTGGCACGCCGGGCGCACCCGGCCTGCTGCCCGCGCTGGTCCGCGCCTTTCCCACCAGCTCGGTGATCGAGGTCGGGCCGCTCCTCACCCAAGCGCGCACCATCCTCGACCAGGTGGCGCTGGCGATCCTGGCGGCGGCCTCGGTGGCGGTGCTGGCGGGGATCGCGGTGCTGATCGGCGCCATCGCCGCGGCGCGCGCGGCCCGCATCTACGATACCGTGATCCTGCGCGTGCTGGGGGCCAGCCGGGGCCAGCTGCTCGGGCTGCAACTGGCCGAGTTCGGCCTGCTGGCGCTGGTCCTGGCCGGGGTGGCGCTGGGGCTGGGCACCGGGCTGGGCTGGCTGGTGATCACCCAGCTGTTCGAATTCGACTGGCTGCCCGACTGGCCGCAGATCCTGGCGGTGCTCGGCGCGGGCCTCGCCCTGGTACTGCTGTTCGCGCTGGGCGCCTCGCTGCCGCTGCTGCGCGCCCGGCCGGCGAGCACGCTGCGCTCGCTTTAGGGAAAGACTACAGCCTGCGAACGATCCTTGGATCGGGGCCGAAACCATCGCGGCCCGGCCGTTCCGGGCAGCGCGAGCACCATCGGCCAGGCGACGGCGCCCAGAATGCCGACGATCGGGATGACCGAAGCGACGATCATGCCCGGATATCGCCAGCCTGGGATGGCGCGGTCGCGCAGCCGGCGAATGGCTGCCCGCAATGCGCGCGCCTGCCTAGCGCAAGCGCCACCGGGCCGTGGCGCCATAGGTGCGCGGCTGGTTGGTGTAGCCCGACACCGCGAGCGACTGCGCCACCGAATCGAAGATCGACACCAGGTGGCGGTCGTCGAGCAGGTTGCGCCCCCAGACCGACAGCTCCAGCCCGAATCCGGTGAAGACGTAGGTGAGCGAGGCGGACAGGTCCTTCACCACACGGCTGAACTGGTCGGCCGCCGCGATGGCGGCGTCCTGCCCCTGGCTGAGGAACCCGGGCAGGCCCTCGACGATGTTGGTTTCCGATTCGTAATGATAGGTCGAACGCAGCACCAGCTCATCGCCGCTCGCCAGCGGCTGCGCCCATTGGCCGCCCACCACCACCGTCCAGGGCGGCACGCCGGCCACGCTGCGGCCCGACAGATCTCCCACCGACGATAGCGGGAACTCATCGTAGGTGGCATCCAGCCAGGTCACCCCCAGATTGAGCGTGAGCTGGGCGACCGGGTTGGCGGTGCCTTCGAATTCCACGCCGTAGGTCCGCTGCTTGCCCGCATTGGCGAGAAAGAAGCCGGTGCCGGTGAAGATGTTGGACTGGAACCCATCGATATCCTGCCGGAAGCCCGTCAGATTGGCCGAATAGCTGCCCCAATTGCCCTTCAGGCCAAGCTCGATGACGCTCGATTGCTCGGGCCCTGCGAACCGGCTGCCGTAAGTCAGATTGTTCACCGCCAGGCCGTTGGCGGCCAATGCCGCGGCGTCGTCGGCGAAGGGCCGGCTGTCGCGCGAGAGGTTGAACGAGCTGGCCTTGAAGCCGGTCGCGTAGCTGGCGTAGACGTTGACGTCGGGGGTCATATCGTAGGCCAGGCGCACGGTGTAAGCGAGGTCATTGTCCGCAGTCTCGCCGCTCTCGACCGCGTTGGGGATGTTGACGAAGGGCGGGAAAATCTGGAGCGCCTGGGCATCCAGCAGCGAATTGACCTCGGCGTTGGTGTCGTTGGCATCGGCAAACGCCTGCGCGCCCGCGCGCACCTGGGCAAAGCCCGCGGGGTCGGCCTGAGCAAAGGCGTTGATCTCGGCCTGCGATGCGGCCCGGCCGAGTTGGAGCAGATTGCCCACGGTGGTGGCGATGCCCTGCGCGGTGATCGCGCGGTTGCCGGCATCCACCAGGTCGATGCCCGAGAACACATCGGTGGACCGGTAATCGGTGACCGCCTGCTTGTCGTCCATCGTGTAATTGCCGCCCAGCGTCAGCACCAGGCCGTCCGTCAGCTCGACATCCAGCTGGCCGAACACCGACAGCGCCTGGTTGTCGAGCAGGAAGGTGCCGGTCTCCAACAGGCCCGGCACGAAGAACTGGCCCGCGAACTGCGCGGGATTGCCGTAGAGCGAGCCAAGCGTGGCCTCCAGATCGGCCACCGCGGCGCCGCTGCCATTGCCGCCGAGCGCCAGGTCGACGAACGGGCGATAAGCGGCGCCCCGGGTTACGGTCTGGTCCTCGCGCACGCTCTCGTCGAAATAGTACAACCCGGCCAGCGCGCTGACCGGCCCGAACGTGCCCGAGGCGCGCAGCTCCTGAGTGAAGGTGTCGAGCGTCTGCCCATTATCGCGGCGCAACAGGTCGGCCGAGGTGAAGTCCACATCCTGGACATATTCGCCGACGGTCTCGCGGTAGGCGGTGATCGAGGTGAGCGCCACCGATCCCAGGTCCCAGTCCAGCTGGCCCGAAACGCCGGCATTGTCGATGCGGTTGGTGGAGGGGAAATTGTTGTAGACCACGTTGGCGAAGCGGTCGGCCGGGTCGCTCACCTGGCCGCCCAGCGCCCGGATCGCGGCGGTGGCGGCCGAGCTCTGCAGGTTGACGACCCCGCAGCATTCCTCGTCGATCCGATCGACATCGATGATCAGCCGGGCGGTGAACGGGCCGCCGGCGTCGAACAGCGCCTGGCCGCGCACGAACCAGCGGTCGCGCTCGTTGGTGCGCGTGCCGGTGCCCTCGTCGCGGTTGTAGCCGTCGCGCTGGTTGATGCCGGCCGCCAGGCTCACCGCGAAGCTGTCGTCGAGCGGGGCGCTGACATAGCCCTTGGCGACCCGGGCATCGTAATTGCCGTAGGACAATTCGAGCGAGGCGGTGGGGGTGAAGGAGGGCGCGCGGGTGACAATGGAGATGACCCCCGCGCTCGCGTTTTTGCCGAACAGGGTGGACTGCGGCCCGCGCAGCACCTCGATGCGCGCCACGTCGGGCAAGTCGCCGATCTGGGCGGAGGTGCGCGAGCGATAGACGCCGTCGACGAACACGCCGACCGACGGCTCGATCCCGGCGTTGTTGGCCCCGTTGCCGAAGCCGCGGATGATGAAATTGGTGTTGGCCGAGCTCTGCAGCTGCGTCACCCGCAGCGAAGGCACCACCGATTGCAGATCGCGCAGGTCGCGGATCTGCTCGCGCTCCAGCGTCTCGGCGGTAGTGACGGTGACCGCGACCGGGATCTCCTGCAGCGTCTGCTCGCGCTTGGTGGCGGTGACGATGATGGCGTTCCCGGTGGCATCGTCATCCGCCGCCGCGGCGGTCTCGGCCGGCAGGGGCTCGGCGTCCTGCGCCAGCACGCCGCCGGGGGCGAACGCGGCGCCGGCAACGCCGCACAGGATGATCGCACGGCGGGCGCGGCCCGCGCCCGCAGCATGGTAGCCCATCAGAATGCCTCTCCATCTCACCCGCCGGCAGCTGCGCTCACCCTTGTCCGAGTGCTGCAGCGCCACCGCGCGGCCTGGTTATCGTGACAATTATATGGCTGCGTACGGCAAGGCAATGACACGCCCGCATCGAAGCGCCGGGTGGGGGCACTGCTGTGGCCGCCAAGCCGCACCTTGCCTCGCTGCACCTGCTAAGCTAGGGGCGGGCGCGAACGGCTGTGCTCGCCTGCCGGCCCTGCTCCATCATTCCGAGGCTTACCATCATGTCCACCCGCTTGCGCAACGTGGCGATCATCGCCCACGTCGACCATGGCAAGACCACGCTCGTCGACCAGCTGTTCCGCCAGTCCGGCACCTTCCGCGACAACCAGCGCGTCGAGGAACGGGCGATGGACAGCAACGACCTCGAGAAGGAGCGCGGCATCACCATCCTGGCCAAGTGCACCAGCGTGGAATGGACCCCGCCATCAGGTGACGAGACGGCCAAGGAAACAGTACGCATCAACATCGTCGACACCCCCGGCCACGCCGATTTCGGCGCCGAGGTGGAGCGCATCCTGTCGATGGTCGACGGCGTCATCCTGCTGGTCGACGCCGCCGAGGGCCCGATGCCGCAGACCAAGTTCGTCACCGGCAAGGCGCTCGGCCTGGGCCTGCGCCCGATCGTGGTGGTCAACAAGATCGACCGTTCCGACGCGCGCCCGCAGGAGGTGCTCGACGAGGTGTTCGACCTGTTCGTGAACCTGGAAGCCAATGACGAGCAGCTCGAATTCCCGGTGCTCTACGCCTCGGGCCGCGCGGGCTATGCCAGCGCCGACGAGCGCGCGCGCGAAGGCGACCTCACGCCGCTGTTCGAGACCATCGTCAGGCATGTGCGCGCGCCGGGCCTCGACGAGGAGGCGCCCTTCGCCATGCTGGCGACGCTGCTCAACCGCGACAGCTTCCTGGGCCGCATCCTCACCGGCCGCATCGAGAGCGGCAAGCTCGAGGTCGGCATGCCGATCAAGGCCTTGGACGTGAACGGCAAGCTGGTGGAAACCGGCCGCGCGACCAAGGTGTTCGCCTTCAACGGCCTCGAGCGTGTACCCGTCGAACGCGCCTCGGCCGGCGATATCGTCGCCATCGCCGGGCTCACCCAGGCGACCGTTTCCAACACCATCTGCGATCCCGTGGTCAGCGCGCCCATCGCCGCCCAGCCGATCGACCCGCCCACGCTCAGCATGACCTTCGCGGTCAACGACAGCCCCTATGCCGGGCGCGAGGGCGACAAGGTGCAGAGCCGCGTCATCCGCGAGCGGCTCGAGCGCGAGGCCGAAAGCAACGTCGCCATCCGGCTCACCGAGAGCGCCGAGAAGGACGCCTTCGAGGTGGCCGGGCGCGGCGAACTGCAGCTGGGCGTGCTGATCGAGAACATGCGCCGCGAAGGGTTCGAGGTCTCGATCAGCCGCCCGCGCGTGCTGTTCCGCGACGGCGAGCACGGCCGCGAAGAACCCTACGAGACCGTCGTCGTGGACGTGGACGACGAGTTCTCCGGCACGGTCGTGGAGAAGATGGCCCAGCGCAAGGCCGAGATGACCGACATGCGCCCGTCGGGCGGCGGCAAGACCCGTCTCACCTTCAGCGCGCCCAGCCGCGGCCTCATCGGCTACCACGGCGAGTTCCTCTCGGACACGCGCGGCACCGGCATCATGAACCGCCTGTTCGAGAAGTACGGCCCCTACAAGGGCCCGATCTCGGGCCGCCAGAACGGCGTGCTGATCTCGATGGAGCAGGGCGAGGCGGTCGCTTATTCGCTCAACATGCTCGAGGAGCGCGGCACCTTGTTCATCTCGCCGGGCGAGAAGCTGTACGAAGGCATGATCATCGGCGAGAACGCCAAGCCGCAGGACCTCGAGGTCAATCCGCTGAAGTCCAAGCAGCTCACCAACTTCCGCGCCTCGGGCAAGGACGAAGGTATTCGCCTCACCCCGCCGCGCCGGATGACGCTGGAACAGGCCATCGCCTACATCCAGGACGACGAATTGGTCGAGGTCACTCCGCAAAGCGTGCGCCTGCGCAAGCGCCACCTCGATCCGCACGAGCGCAAGCGCGCTTCGAGGAAGTCCGAGGCCGCCTGAGCTTATTAGCCCGCGGCGGGGGGACGAGCACGCGCTCGCCAACCACCCGCGGCTCGCTTAGGGCAGCTGGCATGGACATCGCCGGCCTGCGCATCGCCCTGTTCAGCGGCAATTACAATTACGTGCGTGACGGCGCCAACCAGGCGCTCAACCGTCTGGTCGAGTACCTGCTGCGCCACGGCGCCGGGGTGCGGGTCTACTCCCCCAAGGTCGAGCCGCCCGCCTTTGCCCCGGCCGGCGAGCTGGTCGGCCTGCCGCATGTCGCGATCCCCGGGCGCGGGGAATACCGGCTGCCGCTGGGGCTCTCGGCGGCGGTAAAGCGCGACCTGGCGGCATTCGCGCCCGATATCGTCCACCTGTCTTCGCCCGATCCCGCCGCGCACCGGGCGCTCGCCTGGGCCAAGGCGCGGGGCCTGCCGGTACTCGCCTCGGTGCACACGCGGTTCGAGACCTATCTACGCTATTACGGCGCGGGCTTTCTCGAACCCGGGGCGGTGGCGCTGCTGCGACGCTTCTACCGGCGGTGCGATGCGATCATGGCACCCTCCCAGAGCATGGCGGCGGTGCTGCGCGCGCAGCGGATGAACGCGGACATCTCCATCTGGTCGCGCGGTGTGGACCGGACCATGTTCAACCCCGCGCGCCGCAGCATGGAATGGCGGCAGGGGCTCGGCATCGGCGATGACGAGGTGGCGGTCGGCTTCCTTGGTCGGCTGGTGATGGAAAAGGGGCTCGATGTCTTCGCCGCGGCGCTTGGGCAGTTGCGCGCCCGCGGCGTGCCGCACCGCCCGCTGGTGATCGGCGAGGGCCCCGCGCGCCACAAGTTTGCCGAACAATTGCCCGGCGCCGCCTTCGCCGGGTTCCTGAGCGGCGAGGCCCTCGGGCGCGCGGTGGCCGGCATGGACGTGCTGCTCAACCCCAGCGTCACCGAGACCTTCGGCAACGTCACCCTGGAAGCCATGGCCTGCGCGGTGCCGGTGGTGGCGGCGCGGGCCACGGGCGCCACCAGCCTGGTGGCCGATGGCGTCACCGGCCGCCTGGTCGAGCCGGGCGACGCCTGCGCCTTCGCCGATGCGCTGGAGGATTACCTGCGCGCGCCCGATCTCAGGGCCGCGCATGGCATTGCCGGCGAGGCCGCGAGCCGCGCCTACACCTGGGATGCGGTCAATGCGGCGGTCGGCCAGGCATATCTGCGCCTGCTCGCCCGGCGCCGCCCGGCCTAGGTCCTAGCGCAGCACGCCGTACCGCGTCATCGCCCGCACATACCAGGCGAGCAGGACGATCACGACCGCGATCAGCACCGACATGCCCACCGCGAGGCCGGAATCGGTGAGACCGGGCATCGGATTGGCCAATTGGTACGCCATGGTGGCGAGCAGGCCCATGAGCGAGGCGAGGAAGGCGTGGAACGCATATCGGCTGCGCCCCAGCAGCAGCAGCGAGCCCAGCACCGAACCCCAGACGCCGATCGCCCAGGCCGTATCCGCCCAGATCGGGAAGCTGTCGAAATAGCCGACCGCCACCTGCGCGTCGAAGCCGTAAGGCTCGGTCATGGCGCGCATATAGGCCAGGTTGCGCGTCTGCGACATGATGTAGTCATATCCGCCGAACGCGTTCCACAGCAGCGACAACACGCCGACCACCCACAGGTGCCACGGCGCGCTGGCGCGAGTTGCGACGCTCTCCATGTCATTCTCCCCGCCGAAGTTCCCGCGCGCCATATAGCACGCCGGGCACGGTGAGGAAGATGGCCGAGTAGCGCGCGCCGGTCAGAGCCGCTCGATGCGCCGCGCCATCTCGTCGATCAGGTCGACGATCTCGTGCAGCGTCGCCTCGTCGAGCTTATCGGCGCGCGCGCGCTGCCTGAGCACGCTGGCAAGGTTCCCCATCGCGCGGAACAGGTGGGGCGAGCGGCCGCGCTCGTGCTCCTTGGCATGGCCGGCGAGCCGGTCGAACAGCGCCACCACCTCCGCGGCACGCGTGGCCAGTTCGGCCAAGCCCTGCTCGGATGCGGCAAAGGCCTTGCGCGCCGAAGGCTCGTCGCCGTGTTCGGCGATGGCCCCCTCGTCGGCGAGCAGCTGGAGCGTGGGGTACACCGCGCCGGGGCTGGGCGCATAGGCGCCGCCGGTCAGCTCCTCCAACGCCTTGATCAGCTCGTAGCCGTGGCGCGGTTGGTCGGCCAGCAGCTTGAGCAGCGCCAAGCGCAGCTCGCCAGGTGCGAACATCCGCCCCCGGCGCGCGCGCGGCCCGCCCCAGTCGGCGCCATCCTCGCCGCTATCCGCGCCTGGCCCCCAGCCGCGCCCGCGGCCGCGCCCCGGGCCACGCTGGCCGCCCTCGCTCCAGCGCGAGGCCATGCTGCCGGCGAACATCATCGCCATCGGCCCCAAGAGGTCCGGACGGCGGCCGCGGTTGTGGCAATTGTACATGAAGGTATCCTCGTAGGTTCGTTAAGTCTGCGATATATCTTGTAAGCATCGTCGTGCAAGAGGGTGATGCAAGTTTCCCGTCGTTCGGCTACTTGTCCGAGCCATGGCCGACCTCTTCGCCGACGATCCTCCCGCGCCCGCCCGACGCGAAGCCCCCGCCGCCGACGCACCGCTCGCCGACAGGTTGCGTCCGCAATCGCTGGCCGAAATCATCGGCCAGGAGCACATCACCGGACCGGCGGGCGCGATCGGCCGGATGGTGGCGGCCGGGCGCCTGTCGAGCATGGTGCTGTGGGGGCCGCCGGGCACGGGCAAGACCAGCATTGCCCGGCTGCTCGCCGACGCGGTGGGTATGCGCTTCGTCGCGATCAGCGCGGTGTTCTCGGGCGTGACGGACCTGCGCAAGGCCTTCGCCGAAGCGGAGATGGCGCAACAGGCGGGCCAAGGGGCGTCGGGGCGCACGCTGTTGTTCGTCGACGAGATCCACCGCTTCAACCGGGCGCAGCAGGACGGTTTCCTGCCTTATGTCGAGCGCGGCACGGTGACGCTGGTGGGCGCGACCACCGAGAACCCCAGCTTCGAACTCAACGCCGCGCTGCTCAGCCGGGCGCAGGTGCTGATCCTCCACCGGCTCGATACGGCGGCGCTGGCCAGGCTGCTCGAACGGGCCGAGGCGCTCGAAGGCTCCCTGCCGCTCACCCCGGAGGCGCGCGCGGCGTTGATCGCCAGCGCCGATGGCGACGGGCGCTTCCTGCTCAACCAGGCCGAGACGCTGTATGCCGCCAAGCTTACAGAGCCAATTGGGCCGGCTGAGCTGGGCGCGTTCCTCCAGCGCCGGGTGGCGGTGTACGACAAGGACCGCGAAGGGCACTACAATCTCATCTCCGCGCTGCACAAGGCGGTGCGCGGCTCCGACCCGCAGGCGGCGCTCTACTATCTGGCGCGGATGCTCACCGCCGGCGAGGAGCCGCTGTTCCTGGCGCGCCGGCTGGTGCGCATGGCGGTCGAGGACATCGGCCTCGCCGACCCGCAGGCGCTGGTCCAATGCCTGGCGGCGAGGGACGCCTACGAGTTCCTCGGCAGCCCCGAGGGCGAGCTGGCGCTGGCGCAGGCGTGCCTGTACCTCGCCACCGCCCCCAAATCGAACGCGGTCTACCAGGCGCACAAAGCGGCCTGGGCCAGCGCGCGCGAAACCGGGAGCCTGATGCCGCCCGCCAACATCCTCAACGCGCCCACCAAGCTGATGCAGCAGATCGGCTACGGCCGGGGATATACCTATGATCACAATGCAGCCGAGGGCTTCTCGGGCGACGATTACTGGCCCGAGGGGATGGCGCCGCAGACCTATTACGCCCCGACCGAGCGCGGCTTCGAAGCGCGGCTGCAGGAGCGGCTGGCCCATTGGCAGCGTTTGCGCGACGAGCGGCGCGGCGGCTGAGGCGTGCCCGCAGCACGCCTGAGCCGGTTCGGCAGCTTCGTGGCGATCGACTGGTCGGGCGCGGCCGGCGAGCGGCACAAGGGGATCGCCGTCGCGCTGGCCGGGGCGGATGGCGCGCCGCCGCACTTGCTGGGCGGGGGCCGGCGCTGGTCGCGCGGCGAGGTGCTCGACCTGCTTGGGCGCGATCTGCCGCCCGATACGCTGGTCGGGCTGGACCTGGGCATCGCCCTGCCCTTTGCCGATTGCGGCGCTTATTTCCCTGGCCTGGCACGCTCAGTTCCCGATGCGCCGTCGCTGTGGGCGATGGTGGCCGAGGTGTGCGCCGCCGACCGCCACTTCGCCGCCGGTTCCTTCGCCGACCATCCCGACTTTGCCCCTTTCTTCCGCCGCCACGGCGGGCGGCGGGGCGAGCGCTTCGGCTGCGACGATGCGGCGCATGGGCGCGGGCGGTTCCGCGTCACCGAGCGGCGGCAGGAGGCGATGGGCTGCCGGCCCTATTCCAACTTCAACCTGGTGGGCGCCGCGCAGGTGGGCAAAGCCAGCCTCACCGGCATGCGCTTGCTCCACGCCCTGCGCGGTTTGCTGCCGGTGTGGCCGATCGAGCCGCTCCGGTCCACGGGCTCGGTGGTGGTCGAAATCTACACCGCGCTCGCCGCGCTCGCCGCCGGGCGACAGGCGGGACGCAGCAAGATGCGCAACTTCGCCGAGCTCAACGCCGGATTGGCAGCGCTCGGCTCACCGGCGGTGTCGGGCGATGGGCCGTTGGACGACCACAGCGCCGACGCGCTGCTCGCCGCCGCCTGGCTGCGCGCCAATGCCGCGCGCGCCGAGCTGTGGCAGCCCCCCGGCCTCACGCCGCACCTCGCGCGCACCGAAGGCTGGACCTTCGGCGCGCTGTGAGTCAAAGGCGGTGCACGCCGGGGCCGGCTTAGCACAGGGGTAGTGCAGCGGTTTTGTAAACCGAAGGTCGGGGGTTCGAATCCCTCAGCCGGCACCAGTTTCCGCAACACAAAACTATCCGGGGCATGGTTTTGGGCGGCAACTCCCGAGCGATCGCGAAGGTATGGACGCCTCAGGCGCCGGCGCGGGTATCCGCCGCTCGACTGTCCTCGCGTTGGCTCGAGCGTTCGTTCGGCGCCGGCCGGATCGCTAGCGGCCGACCGCGACGTAGCGGAAACCGCGACGCTCGACCTCGCTGCGGTCGTAGAGGTTGCGCAGGTCGACCAGCAGCGGCTGCTTGAGCAGGCTACGCATCCGGTCGAAATCGAGTGCGCGGAAGGCGTCCCATTCGGTCGCCACCACGGCGGCGTCGGCCCCGCTCATGGCATCGTAGGCGTCGGTGCAATAGGTCACCGCGTCGATCACCTTGGTCGCCTGCTCCATGCCCTCGGGGTCGTAGGCGCGGATCAGGGCGCCGGCATCCTGGAGCGCCTGGACGATGGCGATGGCGGGCGAATCGCGCATGTCGTCGGTGTTGGCCTTGAAGGTGAGGCCCAGCAGCGCGACGACCTTGCCGTGCCCGGTGCCGCCGAGCGCGTGGACGACCTTGCGGCCCATCGAGCGCTTGCGGAAATCGTTGGACTTGACCACCGCCTCGACGATCCGCAGCGGCGCCTCGTAATCCTCGCCGGTCTTGAGCAGCGCCAGCGTATCCTTGGGGAAGCACGAGCCGCCATAGCCGGGGCCGGGCTGGAGGAAGCGGGCGCCGATGCGGGTGTCCAGGCCGATGCCGTGGGCGACGTCCTGCACGTCCGCCCCGACCCGCTCGCACAGGTCGGCGACCTCGTTGATGAAACTGATCTTGGTGGCGAGAAAGGCGTTGGCGGCGTATTTGGTGAGTTCGGCGGCGCGGCGGCTCATCACCAGGATCGGCGATTCGGAGCGCACCAGCGGCCGGTAGATCTCGCGCAGCACCGTCTCGGCATGCTCGTCGTTGACGCCCACGACCACGCGGTCGGGGCGCTTGAAATCGTCGATCGCGGCGCCTTCGCGCAGGAATTCAGGGTTGGAGGCGACCGAAAATTCCAGGTCCGGCCGCGCTTCGCGGATGATCCGTTCCACCGCATCGCCGGTGCCCACGGGGACGGTCGACTTGGTCACCACCACGGTTCCCGGGCGCAGATGCGGCGCCATCTCCTGGGCGGCGGCATGGACGTAGCTGAGGTCGGCATGGCCATCGCCCCGGCGTGACGGTGTGCCCACGGCGATGAACACCGCGTCCGCCTCGGGCAAAGCGGCCCCCAGGTCGAGCGTGAAGGCGAGGCGCCCCGCCTCGAAATTGTTCGCCACCAGCTGGTCCAGCCCAGGCTCGAAGATCGGGATCCGCCCGGCGAGCAGCGCGTCCACCTTGCTGGCATCCTTGTCGACGCAGGTGACCTCGTGGCCGAAATCGGAAAAGCAGGCACCGGAGACCAGGCCCACATAGCCCGTGCCGATCATGACGATGCGCATCGATGTCCCCCTCGCCGCCGCAGCACGGCCTTCCCCGGCTCCTAGTGCAAGCGGAGCGGGCGAGACAAGGCTTCAGCAGCACAGTGCCGGCTTGGGGCAGATCGGCGGTGCCGTTCGGCGACGCCCCGTTCGGCTATCCGCGCCCGCGATAGGCCGCCACGCCCTGGTCGGGCAGCCACAGACCCGCAGGCGGCAGGCCGCTCTGCCAGAACACGTCGATGGGAATGCCGCCGCGCGGATACCAGTAACCGCCGATCCGCAGCCATCGCGGGCGCAGCTCGGCGGACAGGCGCTGGCCGATGCCCACGGTCACGTCCTCGTGGAAGCCGCCATGGTTGCGGAAGGCGGCGAGGAACAGCTTGAGGCTCTTGGATTCCACGATCGACTCGCCCGGGGCGTAGTCGAGCACCAGGTGGGCGAAATCGGGCTGGCCGGTGATCGGGCACAGCGAGGTGAATTCGGGCGCGGCGAAACGCACCAGGTACAGCGCGCCGGGGCGCGGGTTGGCGACGTAGTCGAGCACCGCCTCCGCGGGCGAGCAGGGCAACGTGCTCGGGCGGCCCAGGTGCAGCGGTGCGCCGGGTTGGGACGGGTCGGTCATCGGCCGCCTGATGGCGCGGCGCCTTGCCCGGGGCAAGCCTTACCGGTCGACCGAGTGGCACCGGATGCATCGGCCAATTGCCCTGACCCTCAAACCCGCTCGCCCCGAGCTTGCCGAAACATGTCTCGAGCGGTCGGCTTCGCCGGCCAGCCGAACGGGGCTGCGCTTCACCTTGGGCCCGAGCGCCTGGGTGAAAACAGTGCTTCGGCAAGCTCAGCACAAGCGGAAAGTGGGAATGGGGTAATGACACCGCCGCAAGCCGCCCCGATTTACGCGGCACCTCGCGCCCGCTACTTGCCGCAATCATGGACAGCCTGGTCTCCACCGAGTGGCTCGCCGAGCACCTCGCCGCCCCCGATCTCGCGGTGCTCGATGCCTCGAGCCACCTGCCCGCCGCCGGGCGCGATGCGCGCGCGGAGTTCGCGGCCGCGCACATCCCCCAGGCGCGGTTCCTCGACCTGGCGAGCCTGGTCGACCCCGGCAGCGACGTGCCCGCAGCAGTCCCGACCGGCCACCAGCTGGAGGAACGGCTTGCCGCCCTGGGGATCGCGCGCGGGCAGCGCATCGTCGTATACGACGACAGCGACGTGCGCACCGCGGCGCGCGCCTGGTTCATCCTGCGGCTGCGTGGGAAGGCCGAGGTAGCGATCCTGGATGGCGGCCTTGGCAAGTGGCGGGCGGAGGGGCGCGCGGTTGAGCCCGGCGCGGCGGCCGCGCTGTCCAGCCTCAGCCCCGGCCGGGCTGCCGCCGAACCGGCGCTGACTGCCGTGCGCACCAAGGCCGACCTGCTGGCCAACCTCGCGACCGGCGCCGAGCAGGTGGTCGATGCCCGCGATCCCGGGCGCTTCACCGGCGAACTGCCCGATTTCCGCCCCGAGGTGGCGCCCGGGCACATTCCCGGATCGCGCAACCTCCCGTTTGGCCAGGTGCTCGATGAGGACGGCACCTACAAGCGGCCCGATGCGTTGCGCGCGGTCTTCGCAACCGCCGGAATCGACCTCGCCCGCCCGGTGGTGACGACCTGCGGCGGCGGGGTGACCGCCGCGGTGCTGCTGTTCGCGCTGCACCTGGCGGGCACGGACGAGGTGGCGCTGTACGATGGCAGCTGGGCGGACTGGGGCCACGACCCGGCCACGCCCAAGGCGCTCGGCCCGGTGTGACCTGGCCGCCCGACGACGACGGCGACGACCGCGCCGCTCCCACCGGCCTGCGCCCCGCCAGCCGCATCGCCGCCGCCGGCCGCCGCGGCGAATGGACCGGCGCGGTGGTCAACCCCCCGGTCTGGCGCGCGAGCACGCATCTCTACGCCGACAGCGCCGATCTCGCCCGGGGCCGGCCCAACACCGACGGCCACTTCTATTACGGCCGCCGCGGCTCGCCCACGCAATGGGCGCTGGCCGAGGCGCTGACCCAGCTCGAGCCGGGCGCCTTCGGCACGGTGCTCTACCCCAGCGGCGTCGCCGCCATCGCCGGCGCGCTGCTGGGCGTGCTGAAGGCCGGCGAGGTCCTGCTGATGACCGACAACGCCTACGAGCCCAGCCGGGTGATGGCCGCACGGCTCTTGGCCGATTGCGGCATCGAAACCCGCTTCTTCGACCCGCTCGACCTCGCCGGCTTTCCCGCGCGATTCTGCGAGCGCACCCGCGCGGTGCTGCTGGAGAGCCCGGGCAGCCTGACCATGGAGGTGGCCGACGTGCCCGCGCTCGCCGCGATCGCCCGCGCGCACGGCGCGGTGAGCCTGGTCGACAACACCTGGGCCTCGCCGCTCGGCTTCCAGCCGCTGGCGCACGGCTGCGACATCGCCATCATGAGCCTGACCAAGCATGTCGGCGGCCATTCGGACCTCATGCTCGGCTCCGTCTCGGCCGGGGAGGCGCTGTACGGCCGGCTCCGGCTGAAGGCGCAGGCGCTGGGCATCGTGGTCTCGCCCGACGATGCCGCGCTCGCGCTGCGCGGGCTGCGGACCATGCACCTGCGCCTCGAGCGCGCCGCCGCGAGCGCGCTGCACCTGGCGCAGTGGTTGCGCGGCCGGCCGGAGGTGGCGCAGGTGCTCCAGCCGATGCTGCCGGGCGCGGCGGGGCACGAAGTGTGGGCGCGCGACTTCACCGGGGGCTGCGGCCTGTTCAGCTTCGTCCTCAAGGGCCGGACGCCGGCCCATCGCGCGCGGTTCATCGATGCGCTGCGGCGGTTCGGCATCGGCTATTCCTGGGGCGGGTTCGAGAGTCTGGTCATCCCGTTCGACCCGGCGCGGGCGCGCAGCGCCACCGCCTGGCCGCCTGGCGGCTGGGCCCGGCAGGACCGCCTTGGCGTGCGCCTGTCGATCGGCCTGGAGGATCGCCGGGACCTGCGGGACGATCTCGCCCAAGGGCTGGCGGCCATGGACGCCGGATGACGGTCGCCACCAGCAGCCCGCCGCCGCCAGCCGACCAGGCCGCGGCGCCGGACCCCGCCCCCGCGGCGGACGCAGTGCGCGAGGTCAACGAAGCCGCCGTCAGCGCCGCGCAATCGGCCGATGCGGCCCGGCGTGCTGCGGACCAGGTCAGCGCCCGGATCGAAGAGCAGGCCGAAGTCCTGCGCGGGGTCGATTCGATCCGCGCCAGCGTGACCGAGCAGAGCGGCACCGTCGGCAGCATCGTCGACCGGCTCGACGCCTTCGGCTTCACCGTGGCCGACACGCGCTTTTCGCTGTGGAGCGTGCTGGTGGTGGCGCTGGTGATCGTCGGCGTCATCGTCATCGCGCGCGCCGCCATCGCCCTGTCGCGCCAGGCGCTGCGCCGCTTGACCCAGCTCAATCCCTCGCAGCACCTGCTCGCCGAGAAGCTGGTCACGATCGCCTTGTGGACGCTGGCCATCCTCATTGGCATCGACATGCTGGGGATCGACCTCACCGCGCTGGCGGTGTTTTCGGGCGCGTTCGGCCTGGCCATCGGCTTCGGCCTGCAGAAGACCTTCGGCAATTTGATCGCCGGCATCATCCTGTTGATGGACCGCTCGATCAAGCCGGGCGATGTGATCGCGGTGACCGACATGGCCGGCAGCGAGACTTTCGGCCAGATCCGCAAGATCGGCGTGCGCGCGGTCTCGATCGTCACGCGCGACGAGAAGGAGTACCTGATCCCCAACGAGAACCTGATGGTCAACCAGGTGGAGAACTGGTCCTATTCCTCGCGCCAGGTGCGCATCCAGGTGGAGGTCGGCGTCGCCTACAGCACCGACATGCAGCTGGCCGAGGCGCTGATGCTGCAGGCCGCCCGGGAGGCGCCGCGCGTCCTTTCGACGCCCGCGCCGAGCGTGTGGATGACGGGCTTCGGCGAGAGCAGCGTGGATTTCATCATCCACTGCTGGATCCTCGATCCGGAGGAGGGGGTGGGCAATGTCCGCTCGGCGGTGCTCAAGCGGCTGTGGGCGCTGTTCCAGGAACACGACATCGAGATCCCCTTCCCCCAGCGCGACATCAATCTGCGCGCCAGCCCGAAGGCGCGCGAGTTGCTGGCGACGCTCGCCCAACCACCGCCCGCGTCCGGTGCGCCCCCGACTGACTGAGCCGTGCTGAGCACCGCGGCTCAGTCGCCCAGAATCACCTCGGGCGCGAGCTTGTGGGCGCGGATCTCCTCCTGGGTGAGGCCCTTCAGCTCGTGCGGAAAGACCAGCCAGTCCTCGGTGGCGGTGACGAAGTAGTCGGGCTGCATGGCGGTGCGGTTGCGCCCTGGCTTGTAGTAGACCGTGGCCACCCGGACATCGAGCGGCATGTTGTTGCGGCAGCGCTTGCGCAGCTTGCCGATCAGCGCCTCGATGCTACGGCCGCTGTCGAACACGTCGTCGACGATCAGCAGGCGATCCTCAGGGTTGAGCACCTTGATGAGGTAGCTGACCGAGAACACCTGCACGTGCGGGCCCTGCCGGTCGATGTCTTCGTAGGACGAGGTGCGGATGGCGATGTGGTCGGAACGCTGGCCATGGTATTCGAGCAATTCCTGCACCGCGATTCCCACCGGCGCGCCACCGCGCCAGATGGCGACGATGTGGGTGGGGGCATAGCCGCTCTCCAGCACCTGCCTGGCCAGCCGCCAGGAGTTTTCCAGCAGGCTGTTGGCATCGACATAGGTTTTGCTGATGGCAGGGGTCTTGGCGATGGTGGCGGTCACGGCGGGCTCGGGCTGCGGCGGGTAGCGGTGGTTAGCCAGCCTGCCGGCAAACGCCAAGCGCTCCGTGGCGCGCCGTCGCGGGCACTCTAAAGCTGGCCTAGGCTTGCCGATACCGATTCTCGCTGGCGGGCGGACCGGCCTCTCGCCATCTCGCCCCGCATGGAAGCTATCGGAACCGTATACCTGGTCGGCGCCGGCCCCGGCGATCCCGACCTGCTGACGCTGCGCGCCGCGCGGCTGCTGGGCGAGGCGCGGCTGGTAGTGCATGACGGTCTTGTCGACCCGGCGATCCTGGCGCTGGCGCAGCCGCAGGCGCGGCTGGTCTCGGTGGCCAAGCGGCGTGCCAAGCACACCATGGCGCAGGCGGACATCTGCGCGTTGCTGGTGCGCGAGGCGCTCGCCGGCCATGACGTGATACGGCTGAAGGGCGGCGATCCGTTCATCTTTGGCCGCGGCGGCGAGGAGGCCGAGGCGTGCCGCGCCGCGGGCGTGCCGGTCGAAGCAGTGCCTGGCGTGAGCGCCGCCAACGGCGCAGCGGCGGCGGCGCAGATCCCGCTGACGCACCGCGACCACGCCAGCATCGTCAGCTTCGTCGCCGGGCAATGCAAGGGTTTGGCGGACCAGAACTGGGCTGGCCTGGCCGGCCAGGGCCGCACGCTGGTGATCTATATGGGGCTGAAGACCGCCGGCCAGATCGCCGAGAAGCTGATGGCCGATGGCCTGGCGCCCGAGATGCCGGTGGCGGTGGTCGAGAACGCCGCGCGCGCGCAGATGCGCGTGCTGCGCGGGCCGCTGGCGGGATTGCCCGAGTTGGTGGAGCGCGAGCGGGTGGTGAGCCCGGCGCTGATCGTGATCGGCGCGGTGACGGCGCCGACGCTCGCGCAGGGCGCGCGGGCGATGAGCGGAGTGGAGGCGTGAAGATCCTGACCGGCAACGATTTGCGCAGCGGCGCGGTGGTGTGGTGGGACGGGCAGGCATGGTCGCGCCACATCAACGATGCGGTGGATGCCGGCGACGATTCCGAGGCCATCCTGGGCCGCGAGGAAGCGGCGAGGCGGGTCAACGCGCCCTACGCCATCGCGGCCACGCGCGATGCAGCAGGCGGCGTGCGCCCCGCGCACATCAAGGACCGGGTGCGCGCGCTCGGCCCTACCGTGCGGCCCGACCTGACCCTGAAACCCGCCGACCCCGACGCCGGCAATTGGGTGATCTGACATGTACCGGTACGATCAATACGACCAGGCGATGGTCGACACCCGCGTCGCCGAGTTCCGCGACCAGACCCAGCGCCGGCTCGACGGCAAGCTGACCGAAGACCAGTTCAAGCCGCTGCGGCTGATGAACGGGCTCTATCTCCAGCTGCACGCCTACATGCTGCGCGTGGCGGTGCCCTACGGCACGCTGTCGGGCGCCCAGATGCACGCGCTGGCCGACATCGCCGACCGCTACGACCGCGGTTACGGGCACTTCACCACCCGGCAGAACATCCAGTACAACTGGATCAAGCTGGAGGACGCGCCCGACATCCTGGCCGACCTCGCCAGGGTCGAGATGCACGCCATCCAGACCAGCGGCAATTGCATCCGCAACATCTCGTCCGATCACTTCGCCGGCGCCGCGGCGGACGAGGTGACCGACCCGCGCCCCTATGCCGAGCTGCTGCGGCAATGGTCCAGCTTCCACCCCGAATTCAGCGCCCTGCCGCGCAAGTTCAAGATCGCGGTAATCGCGTCCGAGCGCGACCGGGCGGCGATGCGGCTGCACGATATCGGCATCCGCATCGTCAGGAACGAGAGCGGCGAACTGGGCGCGACGTTCTACGTGGGCGGCGGGATGGGCCGCACGCCGATGATCGGCCCGCTGATCCGCGAGTTCGTCCCGCTCGACCAGCTGGTGACCTATTCCGAGGCTGCTTTACGGGTCTACAACCGCTACGGCCGACGCGACAACAAGTACAAGGCGCGCATCAAGATCCTCGTCCACGAGCTGGGCGCGGCCGAGTACACGCGCCAGGTGGAGGAGGAATTCGCCCACCTGCTGGCGCTCGGCATCGAGCCGCCGCTCGCCGAGCTGGAGCGCATCCGCACCCACTTCGCCGATCCCGCCTTCGTCACCGGCCTCGCGACCGAGCTGGACCGCTCCGACCCCGATTTCGCGCTCTGGGTGGATCGCAACACGCACCCGCACAAGCAGCCGGGCTACGCGGCGGTGACAATCAGCCTCAAGCCCGTGGGCGGCATCCCCGGCGATGCCACCGGCGCGCAGATGCACCTGATGGCCGATCTCGCCCGCGATTACAGCTTCCACGAATGCCGCGTGACGCATGCGCAGAACATCGTCCTGCCGCATGTCGAGACGGGCCGGCTCTACGCGTTGTGGCAACAGCTGGACGCGGCCGAGCTGGGCACCGCCAACATCGACCAGGTAGGCGACATCATCGCCTGCCCGGGGCTCGACTATTGCAGCCTGGCCAATGCCCGTTCCATCCCCCTGGCGCAGAAGATCTCGCGCCGCTTCGCCGAAACCGGCAAGGGCGAGGCGCTGGGCGAGCTCAAGCTCAAGATCTCGGGCTGCATCAATGACTGCGGGCACCATCATGCCTGCCTCATCGGCATCCTGGGCGTCGACCGGAAGGGGCGCGAGAACTACCAGCTGCTGCTCGGCGGCTCGGAGGCCGAGGATGTGTCGCTGGGCAAGATCACCGGCCCCGGCTTCGACGAGGACGGCGTGGTCGACGCGATCGAGAAGACCGCCGACCTGTACCTGGCGCGACGCGAGGCGGGCGAGCGCTTCCTCGACACCTATCGCCGGCTCGGCATGGAGCCATTCAAGGAGGTGCTGTATGGCCAGGTCTGACGGCTCGGGCCGCGATGCGGTCTTTCCCGCCAACCCGCATGCGCTCTACCCGCGCCACCGCTATTCCCCCGCGATCCGCTCGCGCGACCTGCTGTTCGTCTCCGGCCAGGTCGGCGCACGGCCCGACGGATCCCCCGAGCCCGACCTCGCGGCCCAGGTGCAACTGGCGTTCGACAACCTCAATGCCGTGCTCGCAGCGGCGGGCGCCACCTTCGACGACGTGGTCGACGTGACGATGTTCGTGATCGATCCCGACGCGAACTTTGCGACGATCTTCCCGGTGATCACGGCCAACTGGGGCCCCGAGCCGTTCCCCAATATCACCATGGTGGGCGTCACCTGGCTCTCTGGCTTCGCATTCGAGATCAAGGTGGTGGCTCGAATCCCGCAGGAGGCGTTCGATGCCTGATCTCGACCTGACCGATTGGACCGGCGCCGATGAGGTGCAGTTCCGCTTCCGCGACGACGCGCCGGTGGACCATCCGGCGGTCACGGTGGATGCGTTCCTTGACCAGACCAACGCCGCCGCCGTGCGGATCGAGCCGGGCGACGACGCGCGCGACTTGTTGCCGCATCTCGAACGGCTGGCGCTGGTGGAGGTGAATTTTCCCGCCTTCACCGACGGGCGCGGCTATTCGGCGGCCCGCATCCTGCGCGAGGCGGGCTATGCGGGCGAATTACGCGCTGTCGGCGACGTGCTGGTCGACCAGCTCGCCTTCATGCGCCGCTGCGGCTTCGACAGCTTCGCCCCCGACCAGCGGCTCGACCCGGTCGATGCCGAGGCGGCGTTGGCGCGCTGGCCGCACGTCTACCAGCCCGCGGCCGATCCCGGCATACCGATTTGGACCTTGCGTCATGGCCGAAGCTGATCCCCTCGTGCTGCTGCGCGAGCGCGCCCGCGACATCATCGATACCCGGCCGGCGTTCACTCAAGCCGACGCCGACGCGCTCAACGCGCGCTTCGCCGGGGTGGAGGCGGCCACCATGCTGCGCGCATTGTTCAGCGAAGGCGTCCTGGGCCGGGTCGCCGTGGTCTCCAGCTTCGGCACCGAAAGCGCGGTGCTGCTGCACCTGGTGGCCGCCGCCGACGCGAGCGTGCCGGTGATCTTCGTCGATACGCTCAAGATGTTCCGCGAGACGGGCGAATACCGCCGGACCCTGATCGCCCGGCTGGGGATCGAGAACGCCTCGGTGGTCACCCCCGATGCCCAGGTGCTCGCCGCCAAGGACGAGAACGGCCTGCGCTGGAGCTGGGACCCCGATGGCTGCTGCGCCATCCGCAAGGTGGAGCCCTTGAAGCGCGCCAAACAGGGGCTCGATACCTGGATTTCGGGCCGCAAGGCGTTCCAATCGGTCACCCGGCAGAACCTGCCGCGCTTCGAGATCGAGGACGGGCGCTTGAAGCTCAATCCGCTGGGTGACTGGACCAAGGACGACCTGGACGCCTATTTCGAGACTCACGATCTGCCGCGCCATCCCCTGGAGGCCAAGGGTTACCTCTCGGTCGGCTGCGAGCCGTGCACCAGCATCGTCGCCCCGGGCGAGGACCCCCGCGCCGGGCGCTGGCGCGGCTGGGACAAGACCGAGTGCGGCATCCATGCGCCCGATAGCCCGGCGGACGATCACGGCGACCTGCCCCCGGGCTACGAGCCGGCGTTCTGATCCGCCGGGCGGGTTGACCCCAGCCCCGGCTTCACGCTGATCAGAAGGCCGCCGCCGCCACCGGGACCCAGAACGCCACGCCGGTGACAAGGCCGATCAGCAGGCCGAGCCCCGGCTTGCGATTCACCGGCTCAGCACCTGATTGCACCGCATCGGCACGGAAAAACTCTTCGATAAATTCCTGCGGCATCTCGATCCACGCCGGACCGGCGGCGACCTGGTTCGTCTGAGCGTTCATGTCCAATCACCTTTGCTGGGGTACCAGTCGACTCGCGTTCGTCCCGGATGCCTCCTCCATATTCTCAACTCGTTCAGTTGACAATATACTTTGTGCGCAATCGGTGGCCGCCCGGACGATGTGCAGCGGCGCCCGCTCCGTGCTCCAGAGCAGCCCCTGGGGCCGACGGGCAGAGGGACGGTTCATCGCCGACAGCGCGATGGGTATGGTCCTCCAGTCAAGGTGCAAGAACCGCAACGCGACTTGCAGTTTTGGCGTTTGTGCAGTGCGGCAAGGCCCGTCATAACGGTCGTGCCTTTCAGGCATCCTCTCCCAAACTTCAGAGGCCCGGCTGCAAAGTCGGGCCTTTTTTTGGCTCCGGGCCAAGCCGCGGCTACAGCCAGCGCTGCTCCCGATACCAGGCGGCGGTCTGCCTGAGCCCCTCGGGCGTGGCGAGCCGCGGCGTCCACAGCTGCGGCGGCACGCGCCGTTCGGGGGCGCACACCCAATCGGGATGGACCATGTAGCGCGCGCGATCGGGGGTCAGCTTGGCCCCGGCGCCGCGCGCCAGCCGGTCGAGCCGCGCGGCACCGGTGAAGAGCCAGGGCGGTACCGCCGGCGCCAGCACCTTGCGGCCCACCGCCGCGCCGATCGCCCGGGCGAGTTCGCCGTGCGCCCACCCCTCGGGTCGACCATCGTCCGGCTCGAAGGTGCGGGCTGAGGTCGACAAGCCGCGGGGCAGGAGCGCCAGAAGTAGGCGGGCCAGGTCCATTACATGGATCACTGACGTCCGCCCGGCAGGCGGCGTCGGCACTATCCCCCAGGCGGCGGCGCGGAACAGCTGGAACAGCTCGGTATCGCGCGGGCCATAGACCGCCGGCGGGCGCACGATGGTCCAGTCGAGCCCGCTGGCCTGGACGATCCGCTCGCCCTCGCGCTTGGAATGGCCGTATTCCGACAGCTGCGGCTCGCGCGCCGCTAGCGACGAGACCAGGACGAAGCGGGTGACGCGAGCAGCGCACGCCGCCGCCACCAGCCGCTGCGTCCCGTGGACATTGCCCTCGGCAAAGCCGCCCGGCTCGGGCGCGCTGACCACGCCGGCGATGTGAAGCACCGCCGTGGCGCCGGCCACCAGCCGAGCGAGCGCCGGGAGATCGGCGAGGTCGCCGCGCACCCAATCGACCCCGATTGCGGGCGGCCGCTCGCGCCGGGTGAGCGCGCGCACCGGCAAACCCTGTGCAGCGGCCTCGTCGAGCACCGCCTGGCCGACGAAGCCCGTGGCCCCGGTGATCGCGATCACCATCGCCCTAGGCTACCCCAGGGCGGGGAGCCGCTACAGGAGGACAAGGTGGTCGCGATGGATCACCGCTGAGCGTGGCGGGTAGCCGAGCAGCGCCTCGTGGTCCTCGGAGCGGTGGCCCTTGAGCCGCCCGATCTCGGCGGCGGAATACTCCACCAGCCCCTGCGCCACCTGGCGGCCGCCAGGCCCGCGCACACCCACGGGCACGCCCCTCTTGAACTCGCCCTCGATGCCGACGATGCCCGCGGCCAGCAGCGACCCGCCGCGCCCGAGCGCGCGCACGCAGCCCTCGTCCACCGCCAGCATGCCCTCGAGCCGCTGGCGTCCGCCAAGCCACGCCTTGCGCCCCGCATCGCTGCGCTGGGGCAGGAAGATGGTGCCGCGATCGGACGCCAGCGCGCGGGCGAGCGGGCGAGCGTGGGTGCCGTTAAGGATGGCCATCGCGATGCCGGCGCGCTCGGCGATCTGGGCGGCCTTGAGCTTGGTGGCCATGCCCCCGGTGCCCAGCCCCGAGGCCGACGCGCCGCTCGCCATGGCGTGCACCGCGGCGGTGACGCCGTCGATCCGTTCCTGCATCTCGGCTTCGGGATGCGCCGGGTGGCGATCGTACAGCCCGTCAATGTCGGACAGCAGCACCACCGCGTCGGCGCCGCCAGCGAGCGCCACGCGCGCGGCGAGACGGTCGTTGTCGCCGAAGCGGATCTCGTCGGTGGCGACCGAATCGTTCTCGTTGACGATGGGCACCGCACCCGCCTTCAACAGCCGGCCGATAGTGGCCGAGGCATTGAGGTAGCGGCGCCGATCCTCCAGGTCCTCGAGCGTGAGCAGGATTTGCGCGGCCACCATTCCGTGCGCGTCGAGCAGCCTGGCCCACAGACCGGCGAGCGCGATCTGGCCGACGGCGGCGGCGGCCTGCTTGTCCGCCAGAATGCTGCGGCCGCCACCGGTCTTGCCGCGGCCCAGCCGCAGCCGCGCAGCGCCCAGGGCCACCGCCCCCGAGGTGACGACGATCACCTGCTGGCCCCGGCTGCGCGCCTCCTCGATCTCGCCGACCAGGCCGGCGAGCCAAGGCTCGTTGGCGCGCCCGTCGGCCCCCACCAGCAGCGCCGAGCCCACCTTGAGCACCAGCCGCCGCGTGCGCGCGGGATCGAACAAATGGGGGACGCTCTCGATGGTCATCGTCCGCGCTCTACCCGGACGTGGTCCGCAGCTCAATCAATCGAGCGGCGACCAGGGCGCGGCCACGGCTTCGTCCGCGTCATCGAGGTCGGCATCGGCGCCCGGCAGCGCCCGCGGCGCGTCCTCGGGCAGGTAGCCGAGCACCGCATCGAGCAGCGCGTCGATCCCCTGCCCGGTCGCCCCGGCGATCGAGAACACCCGCGCCGCGCCTGCCTGCTCCAGCTCGGCGGCGAAGGCGGCGGCGAGTTCGGCATCGGCCAGGTCAATCTTGTTGAGCGCCACCAGCCGGGGCTTGTCGGCAAGGTCGGCGCCATAATTCTCGAGCTCGCGTTCGATCACCTGCATCGCCTCGGCCGGCTCCTCGCCGGCGATGTCGACCAAGTGCAGCAGCACGCGGCAGCGTTCGATATGCCCCAGGAACCGGTCGCCGATCCCCGCTCCCTCGGCCGCGCCCTCGATCAGCCCGGGAATGTCGGCGAGCACGAACTCGCGGCCCTTGTGGCTGACCACGCCCAGCTTGGGGATGAGCGTGGTGAAGGCATAGGCCCCGACCTTGGCGCGGGCGTTGGTGACCGCGTTGAGAAAGGTTGATTTGCCGGCATTGGGCAGGCCCACCAGGCCCACGTCGGCAAGCAGCTTGAGCCGCAGCCACACCCACAGCTCCTGCGGCGGCTCGCCGGGCTGATGCTGGCGCGGGGCGCGGTTGGTGGAGGTCTTGTAGCTGGCATTGCCGCGCCCGCCCATGCCGCCCTCGAGCAGCACGACCCGCTGGCCCACCTCGGTGAAGTCGGCCAGCACCTCCTCGCCCGCCTCGTCGAGCACCTGGGTGCCCACCGGCACGGGAATGACCAAGTCATCGGCGCTGGCGCCGGTGCGGTTGGTGCCCATGCCATGGCCGCCGCGCCGGGCCTTGAAATGCTGGGCATAGCGGAAGTCGATCAGCGTGTTGAGGCCGGGCACGGCTTCGAGGACGATATCGCCGCCCTTGCCGCCATTGCCGCCGTTGGGGCCGCCATACTCGATGAACTTCTCGCGCCGGAAACTCACCGCGCCGGGCCCGCCGGCGCCCGAGCGGAGGTAGATCTTGGCCTGGTCGAGAAAATGCATCTTGTTTGGTTTGCCTCAAGCGCCGGCAGGGCCATCCGGCCCCTTGGCTTTCCTCGCTACCTGCCAGCTTCGCCGGCATCGCTGCGGGCGGCCGTTCGGCCTTGCGGCCGGCTGGTCGCCGACCGGGAGTGTAGCATCCTCACCCGCGTTTGGAACACTCCCGGACCCCTCGGGTCCGCAAGCGCGAACGCGCGCCGGCCGTTCAGGCCGAAGCCAAGCGGGCCGCCTGGCCCGCGCCCGGCGCCTGAGGGCGCAGAAAACTGGTGGAGCCGAGGGGGATCGAACCCCTGACCTCGTCATTGCGAACGACGCGCTCTCCCAGCTGAGCTACGGCCCCGTCCAGTCCGGCGCGGAAACAGTGTCGTCCCCGCGAAGAGCGCGCCTCTTAGCGAAGAGCCCGGCGGCGGGGAAGCGAAAAGGCAGCGCGCTTCCCGGCGCTCGCCCTGCAGCGATCGCTAAGGTAGGGTGGTCTCGCCCCCCGTCGGGAGCGGCTGGACCACCGGCTGCGAGACATCCACCGGCGTGGTTATCACCGGAATCACGGCTCCGGTCACAGGATCGACCACCTCTTGGATCGGCGCCGGCTCGCCTTGGAGCAGGCTGGCGGCCACGCTGGGGCCGCTCGCGCCATGGATGGCGACCCAACCGGGCTGCGAGGCGCCATATTGCGCGCCATACCGCCGATCCCAATCCGCCGAGAGCCTCTGGTACTCGGCATATTCGCCGAAGAACTCGCGGAACGCCGCCTCATAGCGAGCAAGGCCGGTCTCGGCGAAGACATTGGCGTCGGTAGGCGGGGTCAGCAGCGCCTCGTTCGCCACTGCCAGCGCGGTGTTGCAGAAGGTGCGCCGGGCGCCGGGCATGGCGAAGTAATTGTAGACCTGCGTCATGTAGGCCTCGCGCAAGCGGATGGCGTCGCGCGCGGTCTCCGCCTCGCCGCGGAACTGGCGCTCGATGTCGCGATTGGCCGTGCTGAGCTCGCGCGAGAAGCGCTGCAGGAAATCGCCGTAGCCCGTCGTGATCGGGGCGTATTGCGCGCCGGTGCAATTCAGCGCGGCGACGTTCCAGCCCGAGCGGAAGTTCCACAGCGTCTCGGTATCGTCGAGCCCCGTGTTCACGGTGCGCCATTCGCCCAGCGACAGGTTGAACGGCATGGTCATCTCGTACGGCGCGCCAACGGGCGGCAGGGGCCGGTAGGGGATCGCCTCGACGACGGGTGGGGGCGGCGGCGGGGGGGGCGGCGGTGGCGGCGGCGGCGGGGGCTTGGCACAGCCGGCCAGGACGGCGAGCGCGGTCACGACGGCCACTCTCTTCCATTCGATACGCAAGGGCGATGACATGTGGATCGGGCATCCTATAGTGGCAGGCCCGCCGATCATGCCCGGCACAGGCTTGCGCTGCCATGAAGCCCTTGTTTAGTCGCGCATGCCGGCAAAGAAAATGCCCGGCGTGCTCCTATGCACACCGGGCATCTCCGATTTCCTCGCGAGCGAGGTTGCGTGTGGTTACTCGCGGTTGCCCATGAAGCTCAGCAGGAACTGGAACATGTTGATGAAGTCCAGATAGAGGCTGAGCGCGCCGAGCACCACGGCCTTGCCCATGAATTGCGTGGACTGCAACTCGTAGTACTGCTGCTTCAAGCGTTGCGTGTCATAGGCCGTCAGACCGGCGAAGATCAGCACGCCGATGAACGAGATCGCCATGCTCAGTCCCGGCATGGGGAAGAAGGCGTTGATCACCATGGCGATCAGCAGACCGATCACACCCATGGTCAGGAACGTGCCCCAGCCGGACAGATCCTTCTTGGTGGTGTAGCCGAACAGGCTCAGGCCCGCAAAGGCGCCGGCGGTGGCGAAGAACGTCGCCGCGACCGAGCTGCCGGTGTAAACCAGCAGGACCGTGGACAGCGACAGGCCCATCAGGGTGGCAAAGGCCCAGAACATCGCCCGCAGCGCGCCCACCGAGAAGCGATTGGCGCCAAAGCTCATCGCCAACACGATGGCCAGCGGCGAGAGGATGATGACCCAGGCAAGAATGCCGCCGGATGTAAACACCTGAGCTGCCAGCGAATTTTCACCGCCCCGCGCAAACAGGAGGGCGACGATGCCGCTGAGCAGCACGCCCGAGGCCATGTAATTGTAGATGGAGAGCATGTGCCGGCGCAGGCCCGCATCGAAAGTCGTGCGGCCGGCGACGTCGCCCCGGTAAGCCGGCGACGCACCGATACCCGTCCGGGTCGCTCGGTAGTCGTTCCAGTTTGCCATTTTTGATCCCAAGCTCCGTTTAGCGGCCCGCCAATCGGGGCCGTTCATGGCGCAATATCGGCGCTGAGCGCGGCTTTTTCAAGCGAAACCGGTGGGTGGTCTTAACCCTTTGGCAAGGGCTCAGCCGCGCGCCTCCTGAGTCATCTGCGCGCTCCGATCGCGGGCGGCACGCAGCGTTGCCTCGACCAGCCTGGCGAGCTTGTTGTCGGCGTCGAGCACGGCGAGCCCCGCGCGGGTGGTGCCGCCTGGGCTGGCGACCTGGTCGGCCAACACGCCCGGGCTGTCGGGCGAAGCGGCCGCGAGCGCGGCGGCACCTTCGACCATCGCGATGGCGATGCGCTCCGCCTGGCCCGCGTCCATCCCGAGGCGGCACGCCCCCTCCGCCAGCGCGGCGATCAAACGGTATAAAAAAGCGGGTCCGCTGCCGGCGAGCGCGGTGAACAGGTCGAACTGCGCCTCGGCGAGCCATTCGGGGCTGCCGAGCGGGCCGACCAACGCCTCGAGCGCGCTGCGCTGCTCGGCCCCCAAGCCGGTTGCGGCCAGCCCGACCGGGGCCTTGCCGATCGCCACGGCCAAATTGGGCATCATCCGCACCAAGCTGCCGGCCCGGGGGAACTTGCCGGCCAGCGTGGCGAGCTCCACCCCCGCCAGGATCGACAGCACCGTGGCGCCCGGCCCGGCGAGCGGCTCGAGCGCGGGCGCGACCTCGGCGAGCGATTGCGGCTTCACGCCCACCAGGATCGCGTCGAAAGGGCCTCGCGCCGGCATTTGCGCCGACACGGTGACCGCGGTGGGCAGGACGCGCGGTGCGGGATCGCAGACGGTGAAGCGGCTCGCCGGGATGCCGCCGGCCAGCCAGCCGGTCAGCATGGCCCCGGCCATGTTGCCGCAGCCGACCATCAGGATCCGCTCGAAGGTCATGGGTGCGCCTCTCAGGCCTCGCCCGCCGCGTCCACCAACGCCGCCTCGAGCGCTTCTCGAGGCGCCTTGTCGCTCCACAGGACGAACTGGATCGCAGGATAGAAGCGGTCGCACTCGGCCACCGCCGATTCGACCGCGAGCTGCGCCATCGACAAACCGAGCACCCCCTCTTCGTCGAGCATGATGGCATGGCGATAAAGCAGGACGCCGCCGTTCGACCAGATCTCGAAATGGCCGAGCCAGACCTGTTCGTTGATCAGCGCCACCAGCTCCTCGGCCTCTCGGCGCTTGGGATCGGGCACGCGGATCTCGGGCAGGCACAGCAGCTGGAGGACGTGATCCTCCTCGCGCCACACGCCGCGCAGCTGGTAGGTGGTCCAGCTGCCCGGGACCTCGCCCGAAATCTCCTCGTCGCCGACCTGCTCGTAGGCCCAGCCATGCGCGGCGAACAGGGCCGCGAGCATCTCGACGGGCGCCGCATCCTCGGCCTGGTCCATCGCTTCGCGCCCGACATTCATGGAGTGCAAACCCGTTCGCTCCCTTTGTTATCCGGGGTCGATCCTTGCCGCGCGCAGGGGGTGCTTGGCAAACCGGCCATTAACCACCGCGGGGCAAAACTTTCTTTGTTGGCAAGCTGTGCATAGACCGGCGGACCAATGCGGGAAAGCCGGTGAACCGGCGCTCAAGGCAGCGGGATGACCCGCTCGCCATTGCTGCTGGTGAACACGAAGCTGGGCACCCCGCCCCCCGCCAGCCGGGTGACCAGCGCCTGCGCCTCGGCGTCGGAGGCGAACGGCCCGGTGATCAGCCGGTTGTTCGCGCCCCAGGCGGCATAGAAGGGCTGCCGCCCGTCGAGCAGATCCTGGGCGAAACGCACGATCCGCATCCAGTCGTAGCGGAACTTGGCGACATCGCTGCCGGTGGCGAGCTGCACCCAGTGGCGGCTGGGATTGACGGCCAGTCGGCGGGCCGGGGGCTCGGCCGGCTGGGGCGGCGCAATCTCCCGGGCCGGGACGATGCGGGTGATGTCCACCGCGTCGACCGAGGTGGGGCCGAGCGGCCGCTGCGCGGGCAGTTCGAACTCGGCGAACGCCTCGGCCAGGTCGAGCCGCACATCGGGGGTGGGCGAAGTCGGGTTCGCTTGCGGCGCGGCTAGCGGCGGGAGGCCAGGTGCGGCCTGCGCTAGCGGCGGCGGCGCCGCGGCGAGCGCCACTTGCGCCGCCGGTTCGCTCGCGCCAGCGGCTGGCTGGGCGATCGGTGCCTCGGTGGCGATGCTCGGATCGATCGCCTGGCTCGCTACCCGGCTTAATTCCGCCGGTTCAGGCGCCGGTTGCACGATCGGCGGGGCGCCCTGAGCCACCGTCGGCCCGAGCGGCTCGCCCTCGGGAATCAACCGCGATCCGGTGCTGGCCTGAGCCACCTGCGGGGCCGGCGCGGCCGCGGCATAGGCGGCGATCGCCGGATCGTCGCGGCCGATCGCCTCGGGCAGCGGAAAGGTGCCGAAATTGGCCGCGAGCGCCTGCTGCGCGCGCGTCAGACGCGGCATATAGCGCAGGTATGGCGCCAGCCGCTGGGCGATGCGCGCGGGCAACATGGTCTCGGCGATCGACACCGCCTCGTCGGCCCGCCCGCCGATCGCCAGCGCAAAGGCGCGGGTGCGGTAGGCGGCCAGATCGCGTTCCTGCAGCAGCGGCAGCAGCGTCGCCTCCGCCGCCGCATGGTCGCCGGCGATGGCATAGCTGAGCGCCAGCCGGCGAACGGTCTCGGCATCCTGAGCCCGTCCGAGCGCCTGGCCGTACAGGATCTGCGCCCGGGTGTTGTTGGCCACCAGGTCGAAGGCGAGGCCACGCTGGGCGGCGAGGGCCTCGAGCGGCTCGCCGATGGCCTCGGCCCGGTCGAACAGCTGCAGGGCGGCGAGAGGGTCCTGCCGCCCGAGCGCCACCTGCGCCAGGCCCGTCAGCACGCGGCCATCGTTGGGCGCAAGGGCTTGGGCGCGGGTGAAGAACCCCGCCGCGGCATCGAGATCATCGAGCTGCAGCGAAGCGCGCCCGGCATCGATCAGCGAGGCGAGCGATTGCGGGTCGGCGGACAGGCGGCGCAAAGCCTCGCTGAGTTCACCGGCGGCAGGATCGGGCAGCGCCTGCACCACCGGCTGGGCCGAAGCGGGCACCGCCGTGATGAGCGCGGCCATGGACAGCACCAAGGCGCGAATGCGAGCACAACGATTGCGGCGAGCCAAGGTCATGCGCCGGCTTTCTAGTTGGCCGGGGCTGAACCGGCAACGAACGCTCCCGGCCGGGGCACCGGGCTCGCGTCGCGCCCTTGCCGCCCCGACGACCCGACGCCCGCAGCCGTGTCGGCCGCGCCCTTACTGGTTGTTCTGCCGCCCGAGAAAGCGCGGGATGCGCAGCGCCGAGCCGCTCTCGGGCTGCTGCTCGGGCTCTTCGGGCGCGGGGGCGGCGCTGCGCGACATGCTGGCCATGCGTTCGAACAGCGTGGTACTGGCGGGTGCGGGGGCGCGGGCAGGCACCTCGGAGCCATCCTCGTTGGCCGCGCCGCGCAACATCCGCGGACGGCGCGGCATGGCCGGGGCCGCATCGCCCAGCAGCAGCTCGTCCTGCGCCGCAAGCGCCGCTGGTTCGCGGCGCGAGGACTGGACGGGCGGCTCGCTGTCGTCGGCCGCGGGTTCCTCGATCACCGTTGTCAGCTCGAGAGCATCGTCGTCATCCTCGGCCTGGTCGGGGTACTCGGCCGGAGCGGCGCCATGGCCCATGTCGAGATATGGGCGGTCGACGGCGGACGCAGGCAGCGGGTCGTGGTGCTCGGCGGCGGCGGTGCGTTCCGGCACTTCAGGCTCCGGCCGGGCGAGACCGAGCCCGTCGCGCGCCGGTGCGGCACTCCGGCCAGGCGCTGGTTCTCCGCGGGTAGCACCTGTCACCAGCCCGGGCTTGCGCGGTCCGCGAACCGCGGCAAGGTCGAAGAGCGGAGTGCTGCCGCGCTTGGGCTCGCTGCCGGCATCGATGCCGGTGGCCACCACCGAGACGCGGATGCGGCCCTTGAGGTCGGGGTTGAAGGCCGAGCCCCAGATGATGTTGGCGTCCGGATCGACCAGCTCGCGGATGTGGTTGGCCGCCTCGTCCACCTCGAGCAGGCGCATGTCCTCGCCGCCGATGATGGAGATGATGACGCCCTTGGCGCCCTGCATCGAGACGCCGTCGAGCAGCGGGTTGGCGATGGCGCGTTCGGCGGCCTCGAGCGCGCGGTTCTCGCCTTCGCCCTCGCCGGTGCCCATCATCGCCTTGCCCATCTCGTTCATCACCGAGCGGATGTCGGCGAAGTCGAGGTTGATGAGGCCGGGCATCACCATCAGGTCGGTGATCGAGCGCACCCCCATCTGCAGCACCTCGTCGGCGAGCTGAAAGGCCTCCTTGAAGGTGGTCTCGGCCTTGGCGACGAGGAACAGGTTCTGGTTGGGGATGACCAGCAGCGTGTCGACGTGCTTTTGCAATTCCTCGATGCCGGCATCGGCCGAGCGCATCCGCCGGGTGCCTTCGAACAGGAACGGCTTGGTGACGACGCCCACGGTGAGGATGCCCTTGGCGCGCGCCACTTCGGCGATCACCGGCGCCGCGCCGGTGCCCGTGCCGCCGCCCATGCCCGCGGCGATGAACACCATGTTGACCCCGTCGAGCGCGCGCTCGATCTCGGCGACGGTCTCCTCGGCGGCGGCGCGGCCGACCTCGGGCCGCGAGCCCGCGCCCAGCCCCTGGGTGATTTCGGGGCCGAGCTGGATGCGATGCTCGGCGATGGAATTATTCAGTGATTGCGCATCGGTGTTGGCGACCACGAAGTCGACGCCCTCGATCCCCGCCTCGATCATGTTGGCGATCGCGTTGCCGCCCGCCCCGCCCACGCCGATCACGGTAATCCGCGGGCGCAGTTCCTCGACCGAGGGAGGTCCGATATTGATGCTCATGTCCTGGCTCTCCTAGGCGCCATCCGCGGCGAGGGCACCGGCAGGCGCTTTTGCCACAAACCGATTCGCCGCGGTAACGGCTACCGCAATGTTTCCACAGTCAACAACGGCCTGCCGCGGCTTGGCCAGGCCGCCGGGTTCAGAAGTAATCCTTCATCGCGCTCCACACCCGGCGAATGGCGGCACCGCCCGACGGGCGATGCGCCAGCGTGAACCGCGAGCCGATCGCGCGCAGGTCGACCGGATCCTGAGCCACGTAGAGCACGATCCCTGCAAGCGTGGTGAACCCGGGCGTGGCGTGCGCTTCGGGCAGGCCGCGCAGCGCCGGTGGGCGGCCGATCCGTACCGGCGCGCCGAGCACCCCTTGCGCGTAATCAGCCAGGCCGGCCAGTTCGGCCCCGCCGCCGGTCAGCACCACCTGGCGGCCGCGCGCGCGCTTGGTGCGGATGGCGAAGCCCATCGTCTCGAGCGCGCGGGCGACATCCCCCATCAGCAGGTCGAGCTCGGCGGTGATGACCGAGACCAGCTCGGCGCGCGGGATGCGGCCGGTGGCCTCGGCGCCGCGGGCCGACGAGCGCGATGGTGCTGCGGGCGGCGGCCCAGCGGCCTCGCCCTCGCGGCTGTCGCCCGGCCCGGCGAGCGGGATCATCTCGCGATTGTCCGCCGGGCTGGCGACGGCCGAACCGGAGACGCATTTCAGCCGCTCGGCCTGCGAGGCGCGGATGCCGAAGGCGCTGGCGATGGCGTCGGTGATGTCGGCCGAGCCGCGCGCGACGGTCGCCAGGCGCGTGAGCATGCCGCCCGCATGGACCGAGACGTGCGTCACCTGCGCGCCCAATTCGATCAGCGCGACGCCCAGCTCGCGATCCTCCTCGGTCAGGCACGCCTGGGCGGCGGCGAGCGGCGAGGCGACGATGCCCTCGACGTCCAGATGCGCGTTCTGCACCGCCTCGGTGAGGTTGCGGACCGGAGCACTATCGGCGCGCATCACGTGGATATCGACCCCGAGCCGCTCGGCATGCAACCCCTTGGGATTGGCCACGCCGTCGGCGCCGTCAAGGAAGTAGCAGGCGGGCTGCGCATGGAGCACGGTGCGGCCCTCCGGATCGAGGCCGTCGCGCGCGGCGACCAGCAGGTGCTCGATGTCCTCTTCCTCGATCCGGCGACCGTCGATGTCGATCTCCACCGGGTCGATGGCGCTCGCCAGGCCGGCGCCCGAGCAGCCGATCCACACCGAGCCCACATTCATCCCCGCGAGCTTCTCGGCCCGCTCGATGGCGTCGCGCACCGCATAGGTGGCGGCCGCCATCTCGGTGACATAGCCGCGCTTGATGCCCTGCGCCGCGCGGTGGCCGCTGCCCAGCACCGTGATCTCGCCTGCTTGGGTGACCCCGGCGATCATCGCCGAGATGCGGAACGAGCCGATATTCACCGCGCCGATGACCCGCTCGAACGCCGGCTGCCCGGGCTGCGCGGCCTGGCCGTCGCGGTTGCGGGGGGAGACGGCCATCAGGTGCCTTCCCTCTCGGCGGCGGCAGCGGCGGCGGCGGCGGCCGACCTGCCCGGCACGCGCAGATAGATACGCTCGGGGCTGCGCATGTCGAAACTGGCGACCCGACCGCCGAGCAGGCCGTTGGTTCCATCGAGCAGGGCGAAGCTCTTGAGCGCGGCGGCGGCCCGGTCGTCGCCCTGCGGCAGCGCCAGCTCCTGGCCGGTGGCGAAGGTGAGGTTCCAGCGCCGCTCGCCCACCCAGCGGGCGGCGATGACCCGCGGACGCAGCTCAGGGGCGGTGGCCAGCAGCCGGTCGAGCTCGGCCACCCGCGCGGGCGCACCCTCGCCTTCCACCACCAGCTTCCCGCGCGCTTCCTCGCGGCGCAGTTGCTCCAGACGATGGCCGGCCATGTCGATGAGGAACAGCCGTCCGTTGTCCCGGAACACCGCATGCGGTTGGCGCTCGACGATGTCGATGATAAGCCCGTCGGGCAGCTGGCGGACGATGCGGGCGTCCTGGACATAGGAGAGGCGCAGCAGCGACCGGCGCAGCTGCTGCAGGTCGAGCTCGGTCATCGCCCGGTTGCGCTCGCCCAGCGCGCGCTCGTAGACGGCAAGCTCGTTCATCCGCTCGACCCCGCGAACCTCAACCCGGCGTACTTCGAAACCGGCGTCGGCGGCCGCTTCGGCCATCCGCAGCCGCGCCAGGTCGATGATGCCGGCGTAGACCGACACGGTCACCGCCAGCGCCAGCGCTGCGGCCAGGATGAGCGTGGTGAACAGGCCATGCCATTGCGCCTCGCTGAGCGGAATGGCGCGCATCAGCGGGTCGAGCAACGAGCCGCCGCCCGACCGTCGTTTGCGGCTGCGGCCGGCGCTGGGCCGAGCCTGGCGCCGCACGCCGGCCTTACGGGTAATCGTCTGGCTCATCAGCCCGCCACCTCGGCCGGCAGCTTGCCGAAATGAGCCAGGGCGTCGGCGATGATCATCTCGACCAGCTCGGCGTAGTCGATGCCGCACGCCTTGGCCTGCTCGGGCACCAGGCTGAGCGGCGTCATGCCGGGCTGGGTGTTGATCTCGAGCACGAACAGCCCCTCCTCGCCGCGCTCGTCGTCCCAGCGGAAATCGGTGCGGCTGGTGCCGCGGCAGCCGAGCAGCCGGTGCGCACGCAGCGCGTAGTCGAGGCACAACCGCTCGATCTGGGGCGGGATGCGCGCCGGGCAGACGTGCTGCGTCATCCCGTCGGTGTACTTGGCGGTGAAGTCGTAGAAGCCGGAATTGGGGACCAGTTCGGTCACCATCAATGCGCGCTCGCCCAGGACTGCGGTGGTGAGTTCGCGCCCGCGGATATAGGGCTCGGCCAGCAGCGTGGCGAAATCCTGCCAGGGTCCGGGGGCATCGGCGCGGATGGGATCGCCCACATTGCTGTCGGCGGTGATGATCGCCACGCCCACCGACGAGCCCTCGTTCACGGGCTTGAGCACATAAGGCCGCGCCAGCGGATCGCCGTCATGCAGGTCGCAGCTCTTGACGATCCGCCCGCCGGGCATGGGGATGCCGTGCGGCACCAGGCGCTGCTTGGTCAGCTCCTTGTCGATGGCGATGACCGAGGTCGCGAGGCCGGAGTGGGTATAGGGCACGCCCATCAGATCCAGCATGCCCTGGACCGTGCCGTCCTCGCCCGGCACGCCATGCAGCGCGTTGAACACCACGTCGGGCGCGGCCTCGGCGATGCGCGCGGCGACGTCGCGGTCCATGTCGATGCGGGTGACGCGGTGGCCCTTACCCTCGAGCGCATCGGCCACGCCCTTGCCGCTCATCAGCGACACCTCGCGCTCGTTCGCCCAGCCGCCCATCAGGACGGCGACGTGGAGTTTGGCCAGTCTCATCACGGCCGCCCCACCCGCTTGATCTCCCATTCGAGCGCAACGCCGGTCGCCTGGCTCACGCGGCGGCGAACCTCCTCGCCCAGGCTCTCGATCTGGGCGCTCGTCGCATGGCCGCGGTTGATGAGGAAATTGGCGTGCTTCTCGCTCACCTGGGCGTCGCCCAGCACCAGGCCGCGGCAGCCCGCCTCGTCGATCAATTGCCAGGCCTTCTTGTCGCCGATGCCCCTCAGCGCCGGGTTCTTGAAGGTCGAGCCCCCGGTCTTGGTACGCAGCGGCTGGCTGGCCTCCCGCTCGCGGGCGATGCGGTCCATCTCGGCGCCAATCGCCTTGGGGTCGCCCTTGCTGCCCTGCAGGCGAGCAGCGACCACGATGGCGCCGTCGGGCAGGCGGGAATGGCGGTAGGAATAGCCCAGGTCCACCGCCGGGATGGTGACGCATTCGCCGCCCGGCATCACCACGTCGCAATCGACCAGGACGTCAGCCACCTCGCGGCCATAGGCGCCGCCGTTCATCCGGACGAAGCCGCCCACCGTGCCGGGGATGCCGCGCAGGAACTCCAGCCCGCAGATGCCCGAATCGCGGGCGGAACTGGCGACCAGTATGCCGCTCGCCCCGCCGCCGCATTCAAGCACGCAGTCGCGCCGCGCCTCAACGCTGGTGAAGCCCTTGCCCAGCCGCACCACTACGCCCGGCACGCCGCCATCGCGCACGATGAGGTTGGAACCCAGACCCAAAGCCATCACCGGGGTGTCGTCCTCGAGCGTCTGGAGAAAGGTGGTGAGGTCTTCAAGGTCTGCAGGTTCAAACAGCCAGTCGGCCGCTCCCCCGGTCTTGAACCACACGAGTTTGTCGAGCGGCGCCTGCTGGGTGAGCCGGCCGCGCACGGGAGCAGGCTCCAATAATGGGCCGGGCTGGGTCTCGTCGTCCGAGCCGGGGGCGTTGCCGCCGACCGGGCTTTCGCCGAACTGGAGCCAGCCGCTCATGCCGCTTGGTTCCGCGTGCCGGCCATGTCGGCGGCGAGCCCGGCGGCCCAACGGGTGATGTCGCCTGCGCCCAGACATACGATGAGGTCGCCCGGCTGGACCAGCGCGACGAGTCGCTCGGCGAGGTCGGTCGGCCCTTCCACGGCGGCCGCCCGGCGGTGGCCCCGCGCCTTGAGCCCGGCCACGAGGGCGGCCGCGTCCACCCCCGCGATCGGGGCCTCGCCGGCGCTGTAGACGGGGGTGACGAAGACCATGTCGGCATCGGCGAAGGCGCCCTGGAACTCGGCCATGAGGTCGCGCAACCGGGTGTAGCGGTGCGGCTGGACCACCGCGATCACCCGGCCGCAATCGCCCTGGGCACCGCCGGCGGCGGCCAGCGTGTCGCGCGCGGCCGAAATCACCGCGCGGATTTCTACCGGATGGTGTGCGTAGTCGTCGATCACTTCGGCGAACCCCGTGCCCGCCGCGACTCGCCCAATCCGGCTGAACCGCCGCCGGACGCCGCCGAACTGGCGAAAGCCGGTACGGATGGTGTCGTCGCTGCAGCCCATCTCGATCGCCACCGCGATCGCGGCCAGGGCGTTCGACACGTTGTGGCGGCCAGGCATCGGCAGCTCGACGCCGGCGATGCGCCGCTCGCCGCCCTCGCGCGGGCGCCACACCGCATCGAACCGGCTGCCGGTGGCGGTGGTGGCGATGTCCTGCACACCGAGGTCGGCATGGGCCGACAGGCCGTAGGTGATCACCCGCCGGTCGCGCACCGTGGCGATGACGTTCTGCACTTCGGGATGGTCGAGGCACAGCACCGCCGCGCCGTAGAACGGCACGTTCTCGACGAACTGGACGAACGCCGCTTTGACCGCCTCGAACGAGCCGTAATGATCGAGATGCTCGGGATCGATGTTGGTGACGACCGCAATGGTGCCATCCAACCGCAGGAAGCTGCCGTCGCTCTCGTCGGCCTCGACCACCATCCAGTCCGACGCGCCCAGGCGCGCATTGGAGCCGTACTGTTCGATGACGCCGCCGTTGATGACCGTGGGGTCGATCCCGCCGGCATCGAGCAGGCTGGCGATCATGGAGGTGGTGGTGGTCTTGCCATGCGTGCCCGCCACCGCGACGGTCCGCTTGAGGCGCATCAGCTCGGCCAGCATCTCGGCCCGGCGAACGACGGGGATGCGCGCCTCGAGCGCGGCGGCGACCTCGGGGTTGGTGCGGCGCACGGCGGTGGAGGTGACCACCACCGCGGCGTCCCCAAGGTTAGCCGGATCATGGCCGATGGCGACCCGGATGCCACGGGTACGCAGCCGCTCGACGCCCGGCCCTTCGGCGACGTCCGAGCCCTGCACCCGGTAGCCCAGATTGTGCATCACCTCGGCGATGCCCGACATGCCGATGCCGCCGATGCCGACGAAGTGGATGGTGCCGATCTCGGTGCCGACGCCCTTCATGCCGGACCTTTCACGCGGCGTCTTCCATCGCCGCGCCCTCGGCAGCCGCGACGGGCTGCGCTGCGCCTTGCGGCTTGCCGGGAGTGATGCGGATCACATCCTGCATCGGCACCGCGCCGAAGCTTTCGACCAGATCGGCCAGCTTCTCCGCCGCATCGGGGCGGCCGCAGTTCCAAGCCGCGTGCGCGGCGGCGGCGAGCGCTGCGGGTGGCTCGGCGAGCTCGGCGACCTGCCGGGCCAGCTCTGCGGGCGTGAACAGCGGCTGGCGGATCGAGCGCGCCCCCCCCGCTGCCACCAATTCGCGGACATTGGCAGCCTGGTGATCGTCGGTGGCGATGGGCAGCGGCACCAGGATCGCCGGGCGGCCCACGGCGGTCAACTCGGCGATGGTCGAGGCGCCGGCCCGGCCGATGAACAGGTGTGCGGCGGCCAGCCGTGCCTGCATTTCATCGAAATAGGTGGCAAGCTCGGCGGGGATGGCGTGCTGCGTATAATGCGCGCGCACCGCCGCGATGTCCTCGGGCCGGCATTGCTGGACGACCTCGAGCCGCGCCCGCAAGCCCTCGGGCAGCAGCGCGAGGCCCTGGGGCACCACCTGCGAGAGCACCCGCGCGCCCTGGCTGCCGCCGGTCACCAGCACGCGCAGGGCGCCGGTCGCGGTGAAGGCGGGAAAGTCCTCGTCCCGCAAAGCCAGCACCTCGGGTCGGACCGGGTTGCCGACCAGCTGCGTCCTGGCAAGGTGCGCGGGCTTCAGCCGGTCGACCTCGGGATAGGCGGTGGCGATGGCATTGACGCGCCCGGCCAGCAGGCGATTGACCCGGCCGAGCACCGCGTTCTGCTCGTGGATCACGGTGGGGATGCCGGCCCAGTTCGCCGCCAGCAGCGCGGGCAGCGCCGGGTAGCCGCCGAAGCCCACCACCGCGCTGGGCGCGAAGCTGTCGTAGAGCCGGGCCGCCATCGCGCGCCCTTCAAGCACCGCGCCCACGGCCCGCGGCCAGCGCAGCGGGTTCTTGCCGAAGCGGCCGGCGGGCAGGACGTGCTGGCCCAGGAATTCGGGCCGGCCGGGGATCGCCGCGCCGCGCCCATCGGTGATGAGCGCGACCCGGTGGCCGCGCCGTTCGAGTTCGTGCGCCAGGGCGAAGGCGGGGGTCAGGTGGCCGCCGGTGCCGCCCGCGGCCAGCACGTAATGGCGCGAGACCGAAGGGGTCCGGGGGTTGTTCCGGCCGCTCATCGCCCGCTCTCCCGTGTCAGCGCGCCCGCCAGATCGAACCGCTCGCGGCTGAGATACGGGTTACGCCGGGTGATGGCCAGCAGGAGGCCGATGAGAAAGCACTGCGCGATGGTGGAGGACCCGCCATAGCTCACCAGCGGCAGGGTCATGCCCTTGGACGGGAACAGCTGCAGGTTGACCAGGATGTTGATGAACGCCTGCCCGCCGAACAGCGCCACCAGCCCGCTGGCGGCCAGCACGATGAACAGCCGTTCCTCGTCGAGCAGCCGTACCAGTACCCGCACCACGATGGCGAGGTAGATGAGGACGATCACCGCGCAGGTCAGCAGGCCGAATTCCTCGCCCACGACCGAGAAGATGTAGTCGGTGTGAGCCTCGGGCAGGCGGGATTTCTCGGTGCCGAGCCACAGGCCGGTGCCGGTCCACCCGCCGTTCATCAGCGTGCGGCTGGCGAGGTCCACCTGGTCGTAGGCGGTGCCGCCGCCGAGGAAGGCGTCGATCCGGTGGCGGGCATTGTCGTAGAACAGATAGGTCGCGCCCAGCAGCACGGCGCCCCCGCCCGCGAAGACCCCGACGCGCTGCAGCGGCAGGCCGGCGAGCAATACCAGGACGAACCAGGCGGCGACGAACAGGATCGCATCGCCGAGGTTGGGCTGGGCCATGATGAGCGCGACGATGGCGCCGAGCAGCCCGGCGCTGATGGCGATGACCGGCATGTCCGGATCGCGCACCCGCCACGACAGGATCCACGCGGCGGTGACGACGAACACGGGCTTCAGGAACTCGGAGGGCTGGACCCTGAAGCCCAGGTCCAGCCAGCGGCGCGCCCCGTTCACCTCGCCTCCCGTGAACGGCACCAGCACCAGCGCCACGAAGGTGATCGCGCACAGCACGATGGCACCGCGCCGGGCGGTCTCGGCGGGTACCATGGAAGTCGCCAGCAGCACCAGCAGCCCGAGCCCCTGCCAGCGGGCGTGCAGCCAGAAGAAGTGCAGTTCCGACAATGTGGTGCTCGACGTCGACAGCCGCCCGGCGCTGGCCGGCGAGGCGGCGGCGACGGCCAGCCAGCCGATCGCCATGAGCGCCAGGACCAGGAACAGCAGCGTGCGGTCGAGCTCGCGCCACCAGACCCGCAGCTGGCGCTTGCGATCGAGGGGAAAGCGCGGCGCTTGTGCCGGGCGCTGGCGGCTGCGCGGGATGTAGGGGCGCGCGGCGGTCATGCGGCCGAGCGCCCGTCGAGGCGGTCCACCGCGCCCGGATCGGCCCCGGAGCCGCTGGTGAGCATGGCGACGATGCGGCGGAAGTCATCGCCGCGGGTCTCGTAGTCGCGGAACTGGTCGAAGCTGGCGCAGGCGGGCGAGAGCAGCACGACATCGCCGGGCCGGGCCGCGGCCATCGCCCGGCTGGCGGCCTCGCACAGCATCTCGCAAGCCTCGACATGCATGTGCGGCGCGAGCAGCGCGGCGAACCGCGGCCCGGCCTCGCCGATCGTGTAGGCGGCGGCGACATTGGCGAAATTGGGCGCGCATTCGTCGAGGTGGTCGCCCTTGGGTAGGCCGCCGCAGATCCAGTGGAGGCGCGGGGTGCCGCCGTGGATCGCGGGATCGGGCGGCCAGGCGGCAAGCGCGGGGGCGGTCGAGGCGGGGTTGGTCGCCTTGCTGTCGTTGACGAACAGCACGCCGTTGTGTTCGCCCAGCCTTTCCATCCGGTGCGGGAGGCCGGGGAAGGTACTCAGGGCTTGCTCTACTTGTTCGTCGGCGAGACCGAGCTCCCGAGCCACGACTAGCGCGCAGGCAGCGTTCTGGGCATTGTGCGGCCCTTGAAGTGCCGGCCATGCTCCTTGGCGGTCGAACACCCTCGCTGCGTCTACCCATGCGATGTTCACGTTAGGCACGCCCTGCTCGATCTCCGGCCGCACCGGCCACTGCTCGGGCAGGACGGCGAGATGCAACCCGACATTCTGCATCTGAAACAGGCGCAGCTTGGCAGCTTGATAAGCGGCGAAACTCTCATAGCGGTCGAGATGGTCGGGCGTGATGTTGGTCAGCACCGCCACCTCGCAATCGAGCGAACAGGTCAGGTCGATCTGGTAACTAGACAGCTCGAGCACGTAGACCCCGCCGGCGGGGAGCGGCTCCTGCGCCAAGATGGGGAGCCCGATATTGCCGCCCATCAGCGTCGGCACGCCGGCGGTCTGGAGGATGTGGTGCACCAGCGCGGTGGTGGTCGACTTGCCGTTGGTGCCGGTGATGCCGACCACCTGGTGCGCCGACAGCTCGGCGCGCGCCTGGGCGAACAGCTCGATGTCGCCGATGATCGGCACCCGCGCCCCGCGTGCCCTGGCGGCGAGCGGGTGCGTGTTGAGCGGCACGCCGGGCGAGAGGACCAGCGCATCGAAGCGCGCGAGATCCGCCTCCATCAGGTCGGCAATCTCGGCACGGCCGACCAGTGCTTCGCGCGGGCTTTCGCGACGGTCCCAGGCGGTGACGCGCGCGCCGCTGGCCAGCAGGGCCTCGGCGGTCGCCATGCCCGAGCGCGCCAAACCCAGAACGGCATAATGCTTGCCAGCAAAGGCGCGCGCGGTGATCATCGCAGCTTCAGCGTCGCCAGGCCGAGGACCGCGAGCACGATGGCGATGATCCAGAAGCGGATCACCACGGTCGACTCCTTCCAGCCGAGCTGTTCGAAGTGGTGATGGATCGGGGCCATCTTGAACACCCGCCGGCCGGTGCGCTTGAACCAGAACACCTGAATGATCACCGAAAGCGCCTCGAACACGAACAGCCCGCCGACGATGGCGAGCACGATCTCGTGGTGGGTGGCGACCGCGATCGCGCCCAGCGCGCCGCCCAGGGCCAGCGAGCCGGTATCGCCCATGAACACCGCGGCGGGCGGCGCATTGAACCACAGGAAGGCGAGGCCCGCGCCCATGATCGCCGCGCACAATATGGCCAGCTCGCCCGCGAACAGCACGTGGGGGATGCCCAGGTAATCGGAATAATCCACCCTGCCCACCAGGTAGGCGATGAGCATGAAGGCGCCGGCCGCGATCACGACCGGCATGGTGGCGAGGCCGTCGAGCCCGTCGGTGAGGTTCACTGCATTGCCCGCGCCCACGATCACCACTGCGGCGAACACGTAGTAGAACGGGCCGAGCGGGATGACCCGGTCGGACAGGAACGGCACGTAGAGGTCGGTGCTGATCTCGCCTACGATGATCGCCGCGGCAATGCCCGCGACCACGAACTCGCACAGCAACCGCACCCGGCCCGAGACACCCTGGTGACTGCGCTTGGTGACCTTGTCGAAATCATCCATGAAGCCGATCACACCAAAGCCGCCGGTGACCGCGAGGCAGGCCCAGACGAACGGGTTGGACAGGTCCATCCAGATCAGCATCGAGAGGACCAGCGCAATCAGGATCATCAGCCCGCCCATGGTTGGCGTGCCCACTTTGGCGAGGTGCGTCTGGGGCCCGTCGGCGCGGATCGGCTGCCCCTTGCCCTGGCGCACGCGCAACATGGCGATGAAGCGCGGGCCGATGACGAGGCCGATGGCGAGGGCGGTCAGCATGGCCGCGCCCGAGCGGAAGGTCTGATAGCGCACGAGGTTCCACAGCCCCTCGAATTCCAGCATCTGCGCGAGATAATAGAGCATCTGTCTTCAAGACCAGCCTTCGACCAGACCCGCCATCACCCAGGTCATCACCACGGCCCGCAGACCGGCCATCACTGGCGGCTCGCCGGCGCCCGGGCAGCGAAATGCGCCACCAGCCGGGCCAGGCCGACCGAATTGGACCCCTTGACGAGCACCACGTCGCCGCCCGTGAGGCCGAATTCCTCCAGCGCGCCGATCGCTTCGCCCGCTCCAGCGCAATGGGCGAAGCGCAAGGGCTTGCCAAGCGCCGCGCCGACGGCTTTCCCCAGCTCGCGGGCCAGGGCGGCCATCTCCTCGCCCACCAGCAGCGCAAAATCGACCTCGGCGGCGAGCAGCGGTGCGGCGAGGCGGGCGTGGAACTCGGGTGAGAAATCGCCCAGCTCCTTCATCGCGCCCAGCACCGCGATGCGGCGGGCGGCAGGGGTCCGGCCGAGCTGCGCGAGGGTGGCGCGCATGCTGGCCGGGTTGGCGTTGTAGCTCTCGTCGATCACCAGTGCGTGACCCCCCGGCGCCGGGATGCGCAGCCGCGCGCCGCGGCCCTTGAGGCCGCCCAACTCGGCGAGCGCCAGCCCGGCCGCTCCCAGATCGCCTCCGGCAGCGTGCACCGCGGCCAGCACGCACAGCGAGTTGTCCACCCAATGCGCCCCCGGCTCGGCAATCGTGTAGCACAACCGGCGCGAGCCCAAGGCGGCGGTGACCAGCGAGCCGCCCTGGGCGCCCGGCACCCCGTCGATCAGCCGCAGGTCGGCAGCCGCGCTCCGGCCGAACGAGAGGATGCGCGCGCCGCGGGCCTGCGCCGCGGTGTGCAACCGTTCGGCATGGGGGCTATCGGCGGGAATGACGGCCGTGCCCCCTTCTACCAGGCCGACGAAGATCTCGGCCTTGGCGGCGGCGATGGCCGCTTCGCTCCCCAGGTTCTCGATGTGTGCGGGCGCGATGGTGGTGATGACGGCCACGTGCGGGCGGACTTGGACGGTGAGGTCGGCGATCTCGCCGGCATGGTTCATGCCCATCTCGAACACGCCGAAGCGGCTGGCGCGCGGCATCCGCGCCAGGCTCAGCGGCACGCCGACATGGTTGTTGTAGCTCTTGACCGAGCGGTGGGCAGCGCCCCGGCCCGAGCGCTCCAGCGCGGCGAAGATCGCCTCCTTCACGCCGGTCTTGCCGACCGAGCCGGTGACCCCGACGACCCTGGCCACGGTCCGCTCGCGCGCCGCGCCCGCCAGCGCCCGCAGCGCCGCAGCGGTGTCGGCCACGAGCACGTGCGGCTGCGCGATCGGCCGGTCGACGATGGCCGCCGTCGCGCCGTTGGCGAAGGCCTTGTCGCAGAAGCGATGGCCATCGGTGGTCTGGCCGACCAGCGCCACGAAAATGTCGCCGGCGCGCACATCGCGCGAATCCATCTCGACCCCGGCAGCTTCGAACTCGCCCGAAGCCCTGCCGCCGGTCGCCGCGGCGATCTCGGCCGCGGTCCACAGCGCCCCGCGCTGGCGGCCAGGCGCAAGGACGGGCCAACGCCGGCTCCTGGCCCGGGCGCTCACTGCCCGGACCCCGCTGCGCCCAGAGCACCCGCACATTCGCGGGCCACGCTTACATCATCAAACGGCAACACCTGCATCCCCTCGCCCGTCCCCACGATCTGTCCCTGCTCATGTCCCTTGCCCGCGACGAGCACCACGTCCCCCGCCCCGGCCAGGCCGATGGCGGCGGCGATGGCCTCGCGCCGCCCGCCGATCTCGCGCACTTCGCCCGATGCCGTGCCTGCCCCCGCCAGGATCGCCGCGCGGATGGCGGCCGGGTCCTCCCCGCGCGGATTGTCGTCGGTGACGATCGCCAGATCGGCCTCGCGCGCCGCCACCGCGCCCATCGGCCCGCGCTTGCCCGGGTCGCGGTCGCCGCCCGCGCCGAACACCGCGATCAGCCGGCCGCGCCCATGCTCGCTCCGGCCCACGTGCGGGCGCAGCGCGGTGATGGCGGCGGCGAGCGCGTCGGGGGTGTGCGCGTAATCGACATAGACCGGCGCACCGGCGGCGGTGATGACCGCGCGCTCCAGCCGCCCGCGCACGGGCTGGAGCCGGGATAGCGCATCGAAGACCCGCGTGGGCTCGCTGCCAGTGGCAATGGCGAGGCCAGCAGCAACCAGCGCGTTGGCTGCCTGGTAGGCACCGATCAACGGCAGCGAGACGCGGTATCGTATGCCGGCGTGCTCGAGATCCAGGTCCTGGCCGAGAAGCCCGGCTAGGCGCGACACCAGGCGGATCCCCGCGCCCGCTTCGCCCACGGTGAACAACCGCAGCCCGCGCTCGCCCGCTACCGCCAGCGCGCGGCTCGACCAGGCATCATCGGCCCACACGACCGCAGTCCCGGCCGCGCCCACTACCTCGGCGAACAGGCGCATCTTGGCGGCGAAGTAGTCCTCCATGTCAGCGTGATAATCGAGATGGTCGCGGCTGAGGTTGGTGAAGGCCCCGGCTGCTACCGCGATCCCTTCGTTGCGATATTGCGCCAGGCCGTGGCTGGAAGCTTCGTAGGCGACATGCGTCACGCCTTCGCGCGCGAGACCGCTCATGTTTGCAAGGAAGGTGACTATGTCAGGTGTGGTGAGACCGGTGGAAACACTGCCGTCAGGCGTAGTGACGCCCAGCGTGCCGATGGAGGCTGCCCGCTCGCCGCATTGACGCCAGATCTGCCGCACCATCTCCACGGTCGACGTCTTGCCGTTGGTCCCGGTCACGCCGACCACGATGGCCGGCACCGGCGTGAAGAAGTGCGCGGCAAGGTGGGCAAAGGCGCGGCGCGGCAAAGGATCGGCGAGATGCGCCGCGCCTTCGACCCGCGCCTCAGGCCGGGCGACCACGGCGATGGCACCGGCGGCGACGGCGGCCGGGACGAACGCCTCGCCGTTCACCTGGCTGCCGGCGAAGGCGCCGAACACGGTTCCGGGCGCCACCTTGCGGTGATCGATGGCGAAGCCGGTCACCGGGCGCTCACCCCAGGCGGCGGCCCAGTCTCCGGTCTCCAGCCCCGCCTCCGCCGCGAGGCGTGCGAGCTTCATTCGCCGTCTTCCGGGTTCAGCTGGGGGATGAGGTAGCGCAGGTCCGCAAGATCCACCTCGCGGTCCGCATCGGGATAGACGCCCAGCTGCGGGCCGATCCGCGAGACCAGCCGGCCCACGATGGGCGCCGCATTCCAGGCCGCGGTGCGCTGGTAGGAACTGGCGGCGGTGCCCTTGGGCTCGTCGAGCATCGTGATGATCACGAAGCGCGGGTCGTCCATCGGGAACGCGGCGGCGAAGGTGGAGACCAGCGTCGTGCGCCGGTAGCCGCCCGCGCCCGGCTTTTCCGCGCTGCCGGTCTTGCCGCCCACGCGGAAGCCCGGCGCATCGGCATTGCGGCCCGTACCGTAGAGCGCGATCAGCCGCATCAGCTGGTTCATCCGGGCGCTGGTGCTGGCCTTGAACACGCGCCGCCCACGCGGCGCCTGGCCGGGCTCCAGCCGGCGCAGGGTGGCGGGCCGCCAGATGCCGCCGTTGACCATCGTGGCGTAGGCGGTCGCCAGGTGCAGCGGGGTGACCGCGACGCCATGGCCGAAGCCCACCGTCATGCCCGTGATCCGCGCCCAGGGGCCGCTCTGCCAGATCGGGAAGCCGCGGGCGGGCAGCTCGATGAACGGTCGCTCGTTGAAGCCCAGGTCCGCCATCACCTGCTTCAGGCGTACCGGGCCGATCTCGTCGGCGATCTGGGCGGTGACGATGTTGGAGGAATGCATCAGCGTCTGCGCCGCGTTGAGGCTGCTGCCGATCGGGTGGCTGTCGCGGATCGCATGATTGCCGATGCGCACCGGGGCGCTCGACTGCCAGCGGCGCGACAGATCGGTGATGATTCCGGCGTCGATCGCCGCGGCCACCGTGAGCGGCTTGAAGGTGGAGCCCAGCTCGTAGACCTGGTTGGTCACCCGGTTGAACATCCGCGCCTCGCCGATCTCGTCGATCCGGTTGGGGTCGAAGGCGGGCAGCGAGGCGAGCGCCAGCACCTCGCCGGTATCGACATCGAGCACGATGCCCGCCGCGCCCGCCGCGTCGACCGCCAGCATGCCGCGCGACAGCTCGTCCTCGAGCGCGCCCTGCACCCGCGCGTCGATCGACAGCGGCACCGAGGTGCCGCGGGTTGCCGGATCGGCCAGCTGCCGATCGAGCACCGCCTCCATCCCCACCCGGCCATGACCATCAGCGGCGACATAGCCAAGCACGTGGGCCGCCAGCGCGCCTTGCGGGTAGTGCCGATCGGTCTCGCGCGGCAGCTCGAGCGCCAGCTCGCCGATCTCGTTCACCCGGTTGGCGTCCTCGGGCAGCACGCGGCGATGCAGATAGCCCGGCCGGCCGGTGGCGAGGCGACGGGCGATGGTCGCCTCGTCGAGTTCGGGGAAGATCGCCGTGAGCCGGGCGGCGACGTCCTGCGGCGACTTGACCAGCGGCGGGCCGCCGTCGTCGAGCGCATCGGGGTTGAACCACAGCGCATAGGCGGGAAAGGCGCGGGCGAGCGGGACGCCGTTGCGGTCGGTGATCTCGCCGCGCGGGGGCAGCAGCAGCTCGGCCATCGAACTGGTCGCGCTGGGCGGCTGGATCACCCCGAGCCAGGCGATCCGGGAGAGCGCGGCCAGCGCGATGAGCAGGAACGCGCCGCCCACCAGCAGCACCCGCAGCCGCGCCACCAGCAGCGCCCGGCGGCGCAGGTCGGTCAGCGGCGGGGCGGAGCGCGGCCCGGCCGGTGCGCGCGGTGCGGCCGGCGCGAAGGAGAGGGGCCCAGATCGGCCGGCACGAGCGGCGGCCTGGGCGATCACTTGGCGATCACCGGGCGGCGGCTTGGGCCAGCGCGCCCAGCTGGATGCGGGTAGGGCCCTGCGGCATCACCAGCGCGAGGCGCGGGGCGCTGGCCTCGGGCACCAGCAGCGCCACCTCGACCGGCTTGCCGGTGAGCGGCGAGACCGGGCCATCGGCGCGCGGTTCGGCTTGGGCCGGGGTGTAGCTCGCCAGCTGGATCTCGGGCGCTCCGGCATCTCCCGGCGCCGGGCGAGCGGGCGAGGTTCCCAGCATGGCCAACTGGCGCTCGCCGGAGATGAACTGGCTCGCCTCGGGCGGGCGGTAGCCGAAGTCCACCCGGTTCCACTGGGCCAGCTGCAGCTGGCTCGAACGGGTGAGGAATTCGGTTTCCAGCAGCAGGTTCTGCTCTTCCAGCGCGACGATTTCGCGCTCGGCGCGGACCAGTTCGCTCTTTACCGAATGCACCTTGAGATGCAGCCCCAGGTACAGCGCGGCGCACACCGCCAGGATCGCGATCCAGCCGATGCGGCGGATACGGGCTTCGTGGGTCATGCGGCTTCCTCGCGGGGCAGGCGGGCGGGTGCGGTGGTACGGATGGCGGCGCGCAGGGTGGCGGAGCGGGCGCGCGGGTTGCGGGCGAGCTCGGCCTCGCCGGCGCGGATCGCTTTGCCGACGGCGGCGAAGCGCGGGGCCGGCGCGGCCGCCGCCCGGGGCAGGTGGCGCGAACCATGCGGCACGGCCGCGGCGGCCTCGCGCAGGAAGCGCTTGACGATGCGATCCTCCAGCGAATGGAACGCCACCACCGCCAGTCGCCCGCCCTCGCGCAGCAGCGCCTCGGCGGCGGCGAGCCCGGCCTCGAGCTCGTCGAGCTCGCCGTTCACGTGGATGCGGATGGCCTGGAAGCTGCGCGTGGCCGGATCCTTGGGCGCGCCGGGGCGATGGCCCAGCGCCTTGCGCACCACCGCCGCCAGCTCGCCGGTGGTCGCCAGCGGACGGGCGGCGACGATGGCCCGGGCGACCCGGCGCGACTGGCGCTCCTCGCCATAGCGATAGAGCACGTCGGCGATCGCGGCCTCGGGCGCCTCGTTGAGGAAATCGGCCGCACTGGGTCCGCTGCGCTCCATCCGCATGTCGAGCGGGCCGTCGGCGGAGAACGCGAAGCCGCGGCTCGCCTCGTCGAGCTGCATCGAAGAGACGCCGATATCCATCGCCACCCCGTCCACCCGCGCGATCCCCACCTCGGCCATCGCCGCGACCATCTCGGAGAAGCGGCGGGCGTGGAGCACCAGCCGCGGCGGCTCGCCGAGCTCGCGGGGCTGCGTCTCGGGCCAGGCGCGCCCGGCGGCGATGGCGTCCGGATCGCGGTCGAAGGCGTGGACCTGGGCCCCGGCGGCGAGCAGCGCGCGGGTGTAGCCGCCCGCCCCGAAGGTGGCGTCGATCACCACGTCGCCCGGCCCCGGGGCGAGCGCGGCCATGACCTCATCCAGCAGGACCGGGACGTGGCGCTCGCTCATGCGCGCCCTCCCCTGCCCGTGGCATCGGCAACCGCCCTGCGGCAATAGGCCTGCGCGCCCTCGAACCCTGCTCCCATGGTTTCCAGCTGCGCCGGGTTCCACAGCGTGAAGAAGGCGCCAATGCCCTGAAAATAGATGCGATCCTCGATTCGGCCCAGTTCAGACATGGTTTCCGGCATGACGAACCGGCCGCTCGCATCGAAGGGGATCTCGGTAAAACTCCACAGTTGTAACGCGCGCAGCTCGCGGTCGAATTCCTGGCCCAGGCGGATCGCCTTCTCCTCCTCGCGGTCGAGCTGCTCCTCGAACCGGGCCGGGCGGTCGGTGCCGAAGGCGGTGAGGCAGGGCCAGCGGTCGTGCTTGGCCAGGCACAGCACACGCGTGGCGCTGGTCTCGGCGATGGTGTTGCGGAACGCCGGCGGCAGGACGAACCGGCCCTTCTCGCCGCGAAGCGAGAAGCCCTGTCCTGCGTACCCTGTCGGCCGTTCCGCCACTCGCTCCCAACCTCCCGATGAACCACCCCTCGAACGGGCACGACCCTGCCGCCGGTGCCGCGCATGCAAACGCGGTCCGTCCACCCCCGCGCAGCGGAGATGCGGGCGTCATGTCCGATGGGATGAAGATGTATCCCATCAAGCCGCGGGATGGAAGGGGAAATCGCGGGAAACCAGGGGACCTAGGTAGATATCCCAGGTTTTTCCAGACCCCGCTGGCGCCACCTCAGCGGAGGATCAGGGTCCACCAGCAGCCGGGCGGGGCGAAGATACCTCGGTCGGCGGGACTCCGAGGGTGTTTGCGCCGCCCGCTCCCGCGATTTCCCCAGTCTGGGCAAAGGCCCGCCCCACCAGCCATTGCAGCGCCTCGGTCGAGCCCGGCCGCGGCCCGGCCAGGTCGAGCAGCGCGGCATCGGCGAACAGGACGATCTGACCCTCGCCCAGCCTGCAGCGAGCCAGGATCCCTTCGCCCGAGAGGTCGCAACGGGCCCCGTCCGGCCCGCCGCGCGCCATGAACCGCCCGGCCAGCTCGACCGGCACGCTGTACCCGGCGACCGCGCGCACGGCCGGCCCGGCGGGCTGGTCGGCATCGAACTCGAGCACCAGGCCCCAGCGCGCCAGGATCGGCGAGAGCAGCGCCACGTCCTGCGGGCGGCGGCGATCGCCCAGGCCGAAACGCGATTCGCCCGTCATCCACGGGTCGGCGAGCAGCAGCAGGCGCCCGCCTTGGCGCACCCAGGCATCGAGGGCGACGTTTTCCTGCGGGGAGAGCCCGCGCGGCTGGGCGAGCAGCAGCCGCGACTGACCGGCGAGCGCCGCCTGATCGAGCGCGTCGAGCGGCACCAGACGCCAGTCCTGCTCGAGCACCGCGCGCGCCCAGTGCGCCCGGTAGCTGCCGCCGATCAGCTCGTCGACATCGGCCGCCTCGCCCCACAAGATGGGCACGCTACCCATGATCGCCAGCGCGGGCCGGGGCAGGTCGGCCGGCGCCCGGTCGTGTCCCGCAGCCGACGAAGAGGTGGAGAAGGCCAGCGCCGCTAGCGTGATCTCAAGGGCGCGCAGCAGCGCCATCCGCAGGCGAGGACGCGCCGCCTGCTTGGTTCGACGTTGGCGCAGCGCCGGTCATATCGGGATCGTCAGGCAGATCGGGCACCACGCCAGCATCCGCCAGCGGATCGCTCGCCGGAGCCGGATCGGCACTCGCCGCCGCCGTGAGAGCGGCCTCGGGCACAGCGGTCGCCTGGAAGTGTTCCGCGCTGTTCATGATGACGTTGGCCAGGCCCACCAGCAGCACCATGGCGCCCAGGCCCGCGAGCCCGACCTGCAGGCGTTGCGCGGTCTCCTGCGAATTGCCGGCCGGCGGCGCGCGGGACGCATCGGTCCGCACGGCCCTGCCGACGATCATCCTTAGCGCATCCAAAGCCACATTCAGTGTCCTAGCGCGCCACGTTCATCGCAGCCAGTCAAAAACCGGCAGGCCCTTGGCGGCCAGCCAATCGCGATTGTAGAGCGTGGAGAGGTAGCGGAAGCCGCTGTCGCACAGGATGGTGACGATCCGCTTGCCCGGCCCCAGCTGGCGGCCGAGCGCAATGGCGCCCGCGACGTTGATGCCCGAGGACAGGCCCAGGCACAGCCCGTCTTCTTGCAGCATCCGCGCGACCCAGTGCAACCCTTCCTCGTCGGAGATACGGAATTGGGCGTCAATCGGCGCGCCTTCGAGGTTGGCGGTGATCCTCCCCTGGCCGATCCCCTCGGCCACCGAAGACCCCTCGGCCTTCAGCTCGCCGTGGGCGTAGTAATTATACAACGCTGCGCCGTATGGGTCGGTGAGCGCGATGGTGCAGGCCTCATCGCGCGCCTTGAGCGCCATCCCCACGCCCGCCAGCGTGCCGCCGGTGCCGCAGGCGCAGGTGAAGCCGTCGATCCGACCCTCCATCTGCTCCCACAGCTCGGGCGCGGTGCCTTCGATATGGGCGCGGCGGTTGGCGACGTTGTCGAACTGATTGGCCCAGATCGCCCCCGGAATCTCCTCCGCCAGGCGCCGCGAGGTGTGGACGAAGTGGCCCGAATCGGCAAATTTGGTGGGCGGCACGCTGACCAGCTCGGCGCCGAGCGCGCGCAGCGTGTCCACCTTCTCCTTGGACTGGTTGTCGGGCATGACGATGATCGTCCGGTAGCCCCTGGCATTGGCCACCAGCGCCAAGCCGATGCCGGTGTTGCCCGCAGTGCCTTCCACCACCGTGCCGCCGGGCTTGAGTTCGCCGCGCGCCTCGGCATCGCGCACGATCCACAGCGCCGCACGGTCCTTGACGCTGGCGCCGGGGTTGGCGAATTCGCACTTGCCCCAGATCTCGCACCCCGCCTCGCGGCTGGCGGACCTCAGCAGCACCAGCGGCGTGTTGCCGATGAGATCGAGCGGGTCGGTGCGGGCGGGGGGAGCGGAGATCACGGTTAGCGAGGTAGGCACGGGGCCAGGCAAGCGCAACGCAAGTCCGGCTTGCTGGACGGGAAGCGGGGCTTGATGCAGAGCGCCCTGGGCCGGCGTCGGTGGCGTGGGCTCAGTCCTCTTTGGCAATCCGCACGATGAGGCCGTCGAGCCCATCGGTGAAAGGGATCTGGCACGACAGGCGCGACTGGGCGTCGCGGTCGCTGGCCGAGTCGAGCAGGTCGCCTTCGTCCTCGCTCATCGCCGGCAGCAGGGCACTGAACGCCGGATCGACATGGACATGGCAGGTGGCGCACGAGCAGCACCCGCCGCATAATGCGAGCAGCTCGTCGAAGCCGTTGTCGCGGATCGCCTCCATCACCGTCAGCCCGCTGGCGGCCGCGATGGTGGATTGCTCGCCCGAACGGGTGATGACGGTCAGCTTGGGCATGGGGGTGGTCTTCCTGTTCTGGCGCAAATCCGGCACTTGGGCGCGGCTGCTAGGCAATCGCGCCATCGGTGGCAAGGCGGCGCGTGGCAAGGCGGCGCAAGTGGCCTAAGGAAGCCACATGGGCCTGACCGCTTTCCACTTGAACCACGGCATCGATGCGCTCGCGGCGCGCGAGCCCGCCTTCGCCGCTGCCCTGGCGCGGGTCGGCTATCCGGAACCGCGCATCCGCGAGCGCGGCTATCGCACCTTGCTGCGCACCATCGTGGGCCAGCAGGTCTCGGTCGCGGCGGCCGCCAGCGTGTGGGCGAAGCTCGAGGCGCTGCTGGGCGAGGCGATGGCACCGGCCGACCTGCTCGCCAGCGATTTCGACGCCCTGCGCGCCTGCGGGCTCTCGCGCCAGAAGCAGGGCTTTGCCCGCTCGCTATGCGAACTGGTGGTCTCGGGCGCGCTCGATCTCGAGCGGCTGCCGGCGGACGACGCGGCGGCCATTGCGGCGCTGATGGAGATCAAGGGGATCGGCCGCTGGTCGGCGGAGATCTACCTGCTGTTCGCCGAGGGACGGCTCGACATCTGGCCGGCCGGCGATCTCGCCGTACAGGCGGGGATCGGCCGCATCCTGGCTCTGGAGGCGCGGCCCACCGAGGCCCAAACCCGCGCGCTCGCCGAGCCGTGGCGGCCATATCGCGGGGCGGCAGCGATCTTCACCTGGCATTGCTACAACAATCCGGCGCTGTAGGCACCTCACCGGGCAACATCGACCCCCCGGTTTGCAATCTAACGCCATTCGCCTAGCTAGACCGCCACAGACCATCCGGAGAGTCCATGACCGACCTAGTTGCCATCCCCGCCGCCGCCGCGCGCGTGGCGGACGTGCCGCTGATCCCGCGCGACGATCTCTACGGCAACCCCACCCGCGCCTCCGGCCAGATCAGCCCTGATGGTCGCTGGCTGAGCTGGCTGGCGCCGCATGCGGGCGTGATGAACGTGTGGGTGGCGCCGGCTGACGAGCCGGACGCGGCGCGACTGATGACGCGGTCTGACGACCGGCCCATCCCGGCCTATTTCTGGTCGCCGGACGCCACCAGCCTGCTCTACATCCAGGACAAGGCGGGCGACGAGAACTACCTGCTCTACCGGGTCGAGGTGGCGAGCGGCGCGGAGACCTGCCTCACCCCGTTCGCCAACACCCGGGTGCAGATCGTGGGCAGTTCGAACACCATCCGTGATGCGGTGCTGGTGGGCCTCAACGATCGCGACCCCACCTATCATGACGTGCACCGGCTTGACCTGGCGACCGGCGCGCTGACCCTGATCTACCGCAACGAGAGCTTCGCCGGGTTCATCGCCGACGACAGCCTGACCCTGCGCTGGGCCATCCGGCAGAACGCCGCCGGCGGCACGGACATGTTCGAGATGGTCGATGGCGAGGTGGCGCAAGTGCCGCGCGAAAGCACCACGCTCGACGATTCGCTCACCACCCATGTCGCCGGCTATACCACCGACGGGCGCACGCTGTTCTGGATCGACAGCCGCGGTCGCAACACCGCCGCCTTGTTCGCCGAGGATACCCAGACCGGCGAGCGGCGGCTCATTGCCGCGGACGAGCAGGCCGATATCGGCTCGGCGATGCAGGACCCGCTCACCGGCGAGATCGAGGCCTATGCGGTTACCTACCTGCGCACGCGTTGGGTGGCGCTCGATCCGGACATCGACGTCGCGCTCGCCTGGCTGCGCGAGCGGCTGGAGGGGGATTTCGGCGTCCAGTCGCGCACCGACGACAATCGCAAGTGGATCGTCTGGAACGATCCGCTGATTGCCCCGGCGCGCGCGCTCCTGTTCGATCGCGACGCCATGACCCTGACCGAGTTCTACGTCTCGCGCCCCGAACTGGCCGGCGCGCCGCTCCAGCCGATGCATGCGCTCGAGATCCCCGCCCGCGACGGCCTGGTGCTGCCCAGCTACCTCACCTTGCCGCCGGGCAGCGATCCCCACGCCGCCGGCGTGCCGCAGGCGCCGGTGCCGCTCGTGCTGCTGGTCCACGGCGGGCCCTGGGCGCGCGACGGCTTCGGCTTCAACCGCGCGCATCAATGGCTGGCCAATCGCGGCTACGGCGTGCTCAGCGTCAACTTCCGCGGCTCGACCGGGTTCGGCAAGGACTTCATCAACGCCGCCAACCTGGAATGGGGCGCCGCGATGCACGACGATCTCGTCGACGCGGTGGAATGGGCGATCGCGCAGCGCGTCGCGGAGCGCGACAAGGTTGCCATCATGGGCGGCTCGTACGGCGGCTATGCCGCGCTGGTGGGGCTCACCTTCACCCCCGAGCTGTTCGCCTGCGGGGTGGATATCGTCGGCCCGTCCAACCTCGAGACGCTGCTAGAGACGATCCCGCCCTATTGGGCGCCGATGGTCAAGCAGTTCCACGAGCGGATGGGCAATCCCGAGACCGAGGCCGGCAAGGCGCTGCTCAGGGAGCGCAGCCCGCTGTATCGCGCCGGCGAGATCATCAAGCCGCTGCTGATCGGCCAGGGGGCCAATGACCCGCGCGTCAAACAGTCCGAGAGCGACCAGATCGTGGCAGCGATGGAGGCGGCGGGCGTGCCGGTCACCTATGTCCTGTTCCCCGACGAAGGCCACGGATTCGCCAAGCCGACCAACAACATCGCCTTCAACGCGGTGGCCGAGAACTTCCTGGCGACCTACCTCGGCGGCCGCGCCGAACCGCTGGGGGATGTGCTGAGCGCCTCCACCGCCCAGATCAAGACCGGCGAGGAGTTCGTGAAAGGGCTGGCCTAGCGTGCCCTCCCGGGGACTGCCCGCGGTCCGCGTTGGCGCTGGCGCTGGCGCTGGCGGCGACGTTCTTACACTGCGAGAACGAAGATACGTTTCGGCCGCAAGGCACGCGCGGGGGATCAGGGTGAAGGTATCACACCAGTTGGTTGATCGCGCGCGCCATCGCCAGGTCGCGGTGCGACAAGCCGCCGGCATCGTGGGTGGTGAGGCTTATCGACACGCGGTTGTAGACGTTCCACCATTCGGGATGGTGATCCATCTTCTCGGCCAGCAGCGCGATGCGGCTCACGAAGGCCCAGGCCTCGCTGAAGTCGGCGAATTTGCAATCGCGGCGAATGGCCAGGCCATCCTCACGCAGGATCCAATCGGGCAGTTCGCCGAGGGCATCGTCGCGCTCGGCACTCGTCAATTGCTCAACGGCCATGGCGGCCCTCACCTTGCTGTCGCCGCTCAGCCATGCACGAACAAAGCTTGAAATGGAAGCGTGCCGGCTGAACGCGACCGATCTTGCCTGCCGCCGGGGCAGCCGCGTGCTGTTCGCCGGCCTCTCCCTGGCGCTCGCACCGGGCGCGGCCTGTCTGATTCGGGGACCTAACGGTTGTGGCAAGTCGAGCCTCATCCGCATCCTGGCCGGCCTGTTGCGGCCCTTGGCCGGCTCGGTCGAGCGGACGGGAGCGCCGGCGCTGCTGGACGAACGGCCGGCGCTCGACGAACACCTGCCGCTCGCCCGTGCCCTCGCCTTCTGGCGCGGTCTCGACGGCGGCGAGGCAACCGCCCTGCCCGTCCTAGGTCTCGCCGAACTGGTCGATGTGCCGGTGCGCTACCTTTCCACCGGCCAGCGCAAGCGGGCTGCGATCGCCAGGCTGCTGGGCCAGCGCGCGCCCATCTGGCTGCTCGACGAGCCGCTGAACGGGCTGGATGTCGCCGCCGCAAGCCTGGTGGAGGGGCTCGTCGCCGAGCATTGCGCCACCGGAGGCATCGCCGTGATCGCCTCCCATCAGCCCTTCGCCCACGGCGCCATGGTCATCCTCGACCTGCCGGCATTCGCGCGGGACCAGGTGGCGGATGCCTGGTGAAGGCACTGCTGGCCATCCTCGCCCGCGATCTGGCGCTGTTCCTGCCGGGCGGCCGCAGCGGGGGCACGCTCCTGCCGCTGTTGTTCTTCCTGGCGGTGGCGATGGTCTATCCGTTCGCCGTGGGACCCGACGCCACGCTGCTCGCGCGGGCGGGCGGCGGGGTGATCTGGGTCGCCGCGCTGCTCGCTGCGATCCTACCGCTCGACCGCCTGCTCGCCGCCGATCTGGAGCGGGGTTTCTTCGACCAATGGGCGCTGCGCGGCCTTGCCGAGGAGGCCGTGGCGGCGGTGCGCCTGCTCGCTCACTGGCTGAGCTTCGGTCCGCCGCTGATGTTGGCCGCGCTGCCCGCCGCGGCGCTGCTGGGGCTCGATGCCGACACGCTGCGACGGGTCGAGCTCGGCCTGCTGGCGGGCACGCCGGGCCTCGCGGCGATCGGCCTGATGGTCGCCGCGCTCACCGTGTCGTTGCGCGGCGGCGCGGCGCTCTCGGGACTGCTGGTGATCCCCTTCGCCGTGCCGCTGCTGATCTTCGGCGCCGGCTCGCTTGCCCAGGGCGGGGAAAGCGGCCTGGCCTTGACCGCGGCGAGCAGCCTGGTGCTGGTCGCGCTCGCCCCCTTTGCCTGCGGGGCCGCGATCCGCGCCGCGCGCGAGGGGTAGAGATCGACCCGAACTGCGCCATTCCGGATCAGGCCAGAAGCGGAACTGGACCCGCGAGCCGCGCGGATTAACGATCACTTGCAAATAATTAGCTGCAGGACGGGAATGCTGCAAACCCACCTGGCCGCGAGCATCGCCGTCGCCGTGGTTACCATATCTCAACCATTGCCCGGCATATGCAGGAGCCATTCCGGGGACCAGATCAACACGCCGCCCGCGGCCGAGGATGCACGCTGATGACCAAGATGTCGGACCACAACGCACGCTCCAGTCAAGCTGAGGATTTCTGGACCGAGCAGGACGAGGCGATGCAACAGCACAATCTGTTCAACAGCGAGGGCGAGGATCTTGGCGCAGCAATGGGCTATCTGGCCGTCGGCACGGTCGTCTTGTGCGCAGCGGCAATCGCGGTCGCGGCCTTCGTGCTGCGCTCGTAAGCCTGCTTGGGTGGCCACAGCTGTGCGTTCGCACCTGCGGGCAATGGGACGGATGCCGGGTATCTGCAGGTCGGCGTGAAAGACAGCTTCGCACCAATGCCCTGGTGATGCGATCGAGCCCGTGGCGGGTTGCTAGCGCAGCCGCGTCGTTTGCGTCCGGGAGCGCGGGTTCGCATTGGTCGGTGAAGGTCGATGAACTTGGCAAGCACACAGAGCCTCTCGTTCGGGCAGGGTCGCGGGGAGGCGAGCCAGCTGCAACAGGCGCCTTGAGTCGGGGCTGATCGCGTCGCGAGCCTTGCGTAGATGCGCGGGATTGCAGCGAAACAGAGGCCTTTGTTTGGACGTCTGTCTGTGTGTGTGTGTGTGTGTGTGTGTGTGTGTGTGTCGAGATGCGTTGGTGAAACTCCCAGTGGGACGCCATCATCGCGCAAGGTCCAAGCTGTCCGGTAAAGAGCCCGGCCGCGAATGCCGCGGGTCGCCGTCTGCCGCCGCCAGCCGCCAGCCGCCAGCCGCCAGCCGCCAGCCGCCAGCCGCCCCGGCAGATTCCAAGGTCAGCCGATCAGCAAGCTCTAACTCAGCCTCGCACCGCAAAGCCCTCTCGGGGGAAGGAAGCGATCCAGCTACGGGGGGACCAGCGACCTTTCGAACAAGCCCTTGCCCATCTGCGCTCGAACAGGGACACAGGCCCAGCCACAGCTCGTCGTGCGCAGCCAGCCTGATCTCGGGAACCAGTAGATCCGGCAGGGGTGCGGGAAGAACCGCAGCGGGGCCGCGCCATTCGCTGATTTCGGCTCCGCATTCGAGGCCGACCAGCGATTGATCGGCCGGGTGCCATCGGTTGTCAGGCGAAGGCCGGCTTGTGCAGCCCGCCGGGGCTCGTGGTGAACACCTCGCAGCCGTCTTCGGTGATGCCGATCGAGTGCTCGAACTGCGCCGAAAGGCTCTTGTCGCGAGTCACCGCGGTCCAGCCATCGGACAGCAGTTTCACCGCGCCCTTACCCAGGTTGATCATCGGTTCGATGGTCATGAACATGCCCGGCCGCAGTTCGGGCCCGGTCCCGGCGCGCGCCATGTGCACTACCTCGGGCGCGTCGTGGAACAGGCGGCCGACGCCGTGGCCGCAGAAATCGCGCACCACGCCGTAGCGGTGCTGTTCGGCATGGGCCTGGATCGCGTGGCTGATGTCGCCGAGATGGTTGCCGGGTTTCGCCTGCTCCAGTCCAAGCATCAGGCATTCATGGGTGACATCAACCAGCTTCCTCGCCTTCAGCGCGACGTCGCCGACGAGGTACATGCGGCTGGTGTCGCCGTGCCAGCCATCGAGGATCGGGGTGACGTCGATGTTGACGATGTCGCCGTCCTTGAGCGCCTTGTCGCCGGGGATGCCGTGGCACACGACATGATTGATCGAGGTGCAGCAGCTTTTGGTGTAGCCGCGATATCCGAGCGTCGCGGGAACGCCGCCCGCATCGACAGTCATGCGATAGACGATCGCGTCCAATTCGCCGGTGGTGACGCCGGGGACGACATGGGGCACGAGAGCGTCGAGGATCGAGGCGGCGAGGTGGCCGGCGCGGCGCATGCCATCGAAGCCTTCAGGTCCATGCAGCTTGATGACATGGCTGCGCGGTTCGGCGCGATCTTCAGGCGAGACGTGAATATATTCGGTCATCATGCGTATATAGGGGCAATCGGCGCCTGCATAAACCCGACGGAGACTTTGTGACGAGCAACCGCATCTGGACCGCCGCGCTGGTCGTGATCGGCGACGAGATATTGTCGGGGCGGACGCAGGACCGGAACATCGCGCAGGTCGCGAGCTGGCTCAACGTGCAGGGTATCAGGCTGTCCGAGGTTCGCGTGGTGGCCGATGTCGAGGCGGCGATTGTCGAGGCGGTCAACGCGATGCGCGGCGCCCATGACTATTGCTTCACCACCGGCGGGATCGGGCCGACCCATGACGACATCA